>JANNVW010000081.1:0-7246 GCA_031408295.1 Ferruginibacter sp. | reverse complement strand
ATTTGCCATTGAAAGTTGCTTGAAAAGTAGTGGGGTTTTGTCATTCCACTATTATCGGGCAACTCTCTTTTTTACACAAATTTTGTTTTCAACTTATCCACATAAGGACTTTCGGGTAATTAACTCAAACAGCTTCTTAATTATTGTCGCATTTTTGCGCAGATGGCAAAATATTTTATTGGCATTGTTTCATCATAATCTCCCACTGTTGTTTTCAATATTACTTTCCATCCATTACCGTCATCTGTAGGGCCTGTAAATAATACTGATACTTTGGGTTGGGCAGTAAGAAAAATTCTGCCACCACCGCCACCACCCAACACTTTCATACCTATAGGGCAGCTACAAATTTTTGTTTGTTCAGAATTTTCTCTTTGATTGTCGAATTGTACAATTTGTGTTAAACCCATATGTATGTTTCCACCTACTTTTACATTGTTGTTTACAGTTATGTTTGCGCCTCTCAACATTCCGTTCACTTCGGTTTTACTTGTAACTAGGTTTACAGTTTCTACCTTATTGCCAACATTTATTGTACCAGTAACTTTTAAAGTACCATTTACATCTAACCTATTTGTAGGGGGGGTATTTGTTAAAGGACCTATTGATAAATTATTATTGATGTAGGTATTACCTACAACATGTAAGTTTTGTTTTGGTGTAAATACACTTGATCCTATGCCTACCAAAGCTGTGTTGGTATTCATTTGCAACGACCAGTTGCCTAAGCCACTTGCATAAATGCCCACAGCGGTATCACTTAACATACCTAAAAAAGCCGGAGCATCCGTATTATTCATATCATTAAACCAAGTTCCTGCGGTTTCAAATATATTTCCGTCTCCTTTGCTTCGCAAACGCATACGACCGCCAATATCTAATTTATACAAAGGGTTTACCACACCTACACCAATACTATCTGTTATCAATGTATTTCCTTTTACCTCCAGCTTTTGCGATGCGGCACCACTTCCTATCATTACATTTTGCGCTTGCAAAGCGGTTACAAGGCTTAGCATTAGCGTGAGAAATTTTATTTTTTTCATTTTATTTTAATTTTATTTTATTAAAACGATGTGTATTAAAATGTAATCAGTTTTTTACATTTTTAACGCATTTTTCCTTTATCATTTTGGTAAAAGCTACTATCTCATCTTAGCACAAATCGCCCAATATTTAAATGCTCTAATACCATTGTAGTCATTATATATAACAACTCTCCAACCTAGTCCATCGTCTGTAGGGCCTGTAAAGGATATTCTAGTGAGTGTACTTGCTTCATTAAAATCCCTATCGCCACCGCCACCGCTTATTACCCTTTTTCCTGCCGAGCAGTTACAAGTAAATTCTCTTGTGGAAAAGCGTGGTATGTCGTTATACAATATTATATACTCAAGCCCCATATCTACTTTTCCATCTACAGTAATATCTCCTACAGCTGTTACGAAATTTCCTTTTGCACTATCCGCTACTAAAATTCCTGTAGGCGTTATTCTTACAGCATTTATTTTGCCAGCATTTATATTCCCGGTCATTACAGCATTTCCATTTACTTCCAATTCACTTGTGGGGTTTAAAACACCTACGCCAAGCTTAGAAGTTATAAATGCTGTACCATTTATGTGCAACTTTTCTGTTGGCGTAGTGTTGCTTCCGCCTATGAAAATGTTACCAGTATTTTTATCAATAGCTAATCCAAAATCTTGTTTTCCTGCTCCATAAAATCCTATTTTATTATCGTCTATCATACCAATGAAAGCTCGAGGTATGCCTGTGTTGGTGCTATTGTTAAAAAATATACCAGCACTTTCAGAAGGGGTACCATCTCCCTTACTACGTATTCGCATACGCCCCGCTACCTCTAGCTTGTACAATGGAGTAGCCCCCCCAATACCGATACTATCTTTTACCAACATATTGCCTACTACATGTAATTTTTGCAAGGCTGTATTTGTGCCAATGCCTACATTTTGGGCATTGGTTTTTAGTACTATAAAAAAAATAGTGCTTATAACAATTATGTGTTTCATTTTTTTACTTTAATTTTTTAAAAATTATAACTGAACTCTTGCACAAATAGCCCAATATTTTACATCTGCCGTACGGTTTTGGTTGTTAGGATTATTCATTCTAACTGTCCACCCATTACCATCATTTGTAGGGCCACTAGAAACTAAAAAAGCAGCATTTCTTAAACCACTACCACCACCTCCACTTATTGCTTTTTTTCCTGCGGGGCAGTTACAGGTGTATTCGCCTAGGCTTGATGATTGGAGTATTGCTGTTTGTGATATATAATCGAGCCCCATAGATACAGACCCATTTACAAAAATATTATTTGCAGCAGTTAGTGTAAAAGCTGATATATCTCCTAAAACATATAAATCCTCGGTAGTGGACACCGCTCCGCTAAATACAGTTTGCTGTGTTACTAAATTTGTAGTGGTACGCATATCGCCTGCTACATCTAAAGTGCTGATGGGGTTTTGAACGCCAATACCTAGTTTATCTCGTATATAAGTATTACCACCAACAGCTAATTTTTGTGTACCATTGTAAGCGGTTGTGCCAATACCTATGTTGCCTGTATTAGTATTCATAGATAATGCCCAATCACCTAAGCCACTTCCAAAAAAACCAATATTGGAATTTGATTGCATACCAATAAATGCAGGGCTAGAGCTATTAAACACATCATTAAACCATATTCCAGCACTTTCAAATACATCGCCATTTCCTTTGCTTTGCAAGCGCATTCTACCACCCACATCTAACTTATATTTTGGTACATCTACACCAATGCCTAAGCTATCTTTTACATATAAATTACCTGCTACATGCAATTTTTGAATAGGTGTAGTGGTACCAACGCCTACATTTTGTGCATGTGCTTGTAAGGAGAAAATCGTTGCTACAATAAATAGCGTGTTGTCTATTATTTTTTTCATTATATTGTTTTTTATTCAAAAATTTATGATGCCTTCGTATTAATCCAACTGTTTAAAAAATGTACTTTTTTTCTTCTTGCCACTTCTATTTTTTGTAGGTTGATGAGTATTATTTTTCCATCTTTGTAGCCTGTTATAAAATTTTTATTTACCAAATGTTTTCGGTGTGTACGTACAAATGTGGCAATGGGTAACTCTTCTTCAAACACGCTTAATATTTTTGCTACCAACAATGTTTTTCCATTATCAAAATAAAATTTGCTGTAGTTGCTTTGTGCTTCTATGCGTATGATGCTGTCTGTGTTAATAAATTCTGTGCCTTTGCAGGTGGATAGTTTAAGCATGATTAATTATTTATAATTTATGTTGTAAAATTTTTTAAGGTGCATAAAACGAAATACCATCTAAGCTTAATATTATTGGTGAGCTTAATCCATTTGTGGCAAGGTTCATCGTACCATTGGCGTCAATATCTATTCGGGCAAAGCCAGTGTTGTTTGGTACAGCAAAAATTGCCCTTCCAATTGGACGGTAACCCAAGGGGAGTATAATGATGGGACCAGCTGCGATGGTTCCTTGATAAACAACAGTGCCAGAAAAATGAACAATATTTTGTTTGTCTTTAAAATAAGTTGGCGGGGAAAATGGCGGAAATATTACTGGAGTCCAATTATTAATTGGAATTAATTGAGTAGGTGCTTCGTTAATAATTCTTCCTGCTAGATTTATATTGCCATTTACAGTAAGCTTTTCATTATTGGGGCCAGTTCCAATGCCTACATTGCCAGTGCTAGTGCTCATTCGCATTCCAAAATTATTTACAATGTTTCCATAAAAACCTATTTCATCATCACTAGCCATACCCATAAATGCTGCAAGTGTATTGTTGTCATTATTTAACCAAACACCTGCACTTTCAAACAATGAGCCGCCGCTGCGTATGCGCATACGCCCACCTACTTCTAATTTGTATTGTGGGCTTGCTACACCAATGCCTACACTGTCTCTTATAAAACCGTTACCAGCTACATGTAGTTTTTGAGTAGGCGTGGTAGTACCAATACCTACGTTTTGTGCTTTCACTATTTGAAGTAAAAAAAGCATCGCAAAAAATATGGGAAAATGTTTCATGCTATTTTATTAATTTATTTTTTGCAAAAGCATTTTTTTTATGTCTGCTAATTCTTTTTCTAATTTGTTTGTGCGTTCTTCTTGTTCATTTATTTTTATTTGTTGCTCTTGCATACCCTGCACAAGCAATGGAATAACCTGTATATAATTTACTGCCTTGTAACCATCCGCATCTGTGCTTACAATTGCAGGCAATACTTTTTCTACCTCTTGTGCTATAAAGCCCATTTGTAGTTTATCATCAAAATTATTTTTAGGAAAATCTGTTTGATTCCAGTTATATGTTTTTGCATGTAACTGTGAAAGTGTAGCAAGTGCATTTTGAATGGGAAGTATATTTTTTTTGTAACGGGCATCACTTAAATTTAAATAAGTTACTGCACCCACATTGCCATTTACAATTAGCTTTAGGGTAGAGGTTGGTAAAATACCTAGCCCCATGTTACCATTTGTAGCATCTACTAGCATACTCCACTGAGATGTGGTGCCATAAATACCTATATTATTATTATCGAACATGCCCACAAATGCAGGTGTACTCGAATTATTTATGTTATTAAACCAAATGCCAGCCGAAGTAAAGTTTGTGCCACCGCCTGCTAAACGCATACGTCCCACAACATCTAATTTATATGCAGGGGCTCCAGTACCTATGCCTACATTTACAGCATCTGCACCTGTACCCCCCAATACAATACTATTGCTTGTATTTACTTTGGCATTATAACCAAAGGCACCTGCATTGCTTAAGTTAGGTTGTCCTAAATTACTGTTATGACCCACCAATGTATTATTGTTTCCACTACCGTTAACAGTACCCGCAGTTTTGCCAAAAAATAAATTATTATAACCAGTTGTATTATTGTAGCCAGTATTTAAACCAATAAAGCTGTTGTTGTAACCAATGGTATTATTATATCCTGCATTTTGACCGATAAACAAGTTTTCATTGCCTGTGGTATTTGTGTACCCAGCATTTATTCCAATAAATTGATTATCGCTGGCACTTGTATTGGAGTAACCAGCCTTATACCCTATGAACTGATTAAATTTACCATTGATATTTGTAAAGCCAGCTGCCTCTCCAATAAACTGATTAAAAAAACCATTAGTATTATTGTACCCACTATTGAGCCCAATAAATACATTTGAAAAACCATTGGTATTGTTATAACCTGCTTGATGCCCACTAAAATAATTATTGAAACCTGTTGTATTGATAAAGCCGCTTTTGTATCCAATAAAATGATTGTACCTGCCTTGCAAACTTGTGCCTGTAGGTATCGTATTTATGCCTGCTCCTTCGCCAATAAAAAAATTATTCTCCAGGCTTTTTATTTGAAGGCGACCAACACTATCTAAAACCATACGCTGTTCGTTGGCTACTTTAAATACAATGGGTTTGTTATCTGTATTGCCAATAAAATGGGTTGCTGTATCTGTTCCTATATTCCCTTTTGTACTCCAAACTTTATCAGCAAGTATAATCTTTTGCCATGCGCCATCGTACATGTAAAAACTACTATCGGTTGTGGTATAAACCATCAATCCTTTGGCAGGGTTGATAATGGCATTGCGTTCTGCAGTTGTAAGGCGAGGCAGTAACAAGCCTTTGCTATTGCTACTTATATCCAAGGCTGCACTGTTATCTGGCGTAGTAGTGCCAATGCCTATATTTTGTGCAAGACAATTAAAAGCTATTGTTATGCAAAATATTATTAGGGTAAATTTTTTCATTTGTGTTTTTTTAATTTGTTTATTTTATTACATTTTATCAACCTTATAATTACCCATTCCCTCTATTATACTTTAGCAGCTTTATAGTACTGCATCTAATCTTTTACTTCGTTGTATTATTCAATTTTCTGTCTAGCTTTTCTATTTGCTCTTGACTCCTCCAAATAAAAAATAATATGATAACAAGCATCACTAAAACAATTATTACTATTTTTTTTATTTGAAACATACTGTGGGGATATGAGTGCAATCTAGCACCTGCACATACCTAAAACCTAGTAAAATGCGCTGCAAAAGGGCTGCAATGGGGGCTGCAAAAGCGCTGCAATGGGGGAGTGTTTTTAATTAAATAGCTGAAAAGAAATAGGTTAGGGGGAAGAGGGGTAGCCGTAGCAAAATGGCTTCAAAAAATTTGTTGTTTTTTGATGAAGTTTTTAAAAACTGTACATCTTTTATTGTTGGCTAAAGCCGAGGAAAGAAATGGGCTGAAGCCCAAATACAGTTTGTGTTTTTTTGTCCTCGGGCCCGAGGCAATTCATGAAGCCCGAGGCAATTCATGAAGCCCGAGGCAATTCATAAAGCCCGAGGCAATTCATGAAGCCTGAGGCAATTCATGAAGCCCGAAATAATTCATGAAGCCCGAGGTAATTCATGAAATCAAAGGCAATTCATGAACCTGATGATAATATAAAAAATTAGAAAAAGAAAAATGATTTTAAGAGGTACATTCTACCACACAAAAATCAGAATGGGTTTCTTGTGCTTTAACATATTTTCAAAATAAAAAACGACTTGAATAGCTCCGTCCTTTTGGACGGAGAAAATTAAAATAAGGTTAATGGGCTTTAGCCCAAAATGTATTTCGGCTTTAGCCATTAATAAAAAAACGATTTAAATTGCTACGTCCTTTAGGACGTGGTAGCCCAACATGTATTTCGGCTTTAGCCATCATTAAATATCTTTCAATAACTGAAATCCATATTTTTTAATAAATAAATCATATTCTTGAGCAAATGTTTTAGTGCTGTGGTGTTCTTCTTGGTTTTTAATATATTCTCTAACTTTGTTTACATCTTTTTCACTTACAGAAACTGCAAAATATTCATCTTGCCATTCAAATTTTTCTGCTGTCAATTTATTTTTATTAATCCAATAACTGCTTTCTCCCTTCATAAGTTGGGCTATATCTGCAATAGTTTGTTTTTGAATTAATGAAACTAAACAATGCACATGTTCTACATAGCCATTTACAAAATCAATATGTATATTTTTTAAACTTCCGTTATCTTTAATAGACCTCTAACATAATTGAAAATTACATATTGCGGCTATGAGATTCAACCTCAATCCAAATCTTTTTCTCCTGTTTCTATATTTCTCTGCCAGTATTCTAAATATTTTTAATGTTCTAATGATATTTTCAACCACTA
>JANNVW010000080.1:0-39140 GCA_031408295.1 Ferruginibacter sp. | reverse complement strand
TAATATTTGAGATAGTATCGGCTGTCCGACAAATTTATTATCTTCACTCATGGTTATATTGTTTGTGTGAGAACTACAACATAACTAAAAAGGGTGAGAAAATCTCACCCTTTATTTAAAATTTTTGTCGGACAATAGTGGGTGCTAATATATTTTATCCATAATTTTACAGTTTATAAGCAAATAATTTAAAGAAACATTATGCGATTTTTTATTTTGGCAATAACATGTATTTTTTCTCTAACCAATATTTTTGGACAAACAGATAATGCAAAACTTAAAATCTCCCATCTTACAGGAGATTTTTATATTTATACAACTTATAATACCTACAAAGAATCTCAAGTACCTGCAAACGGCATGTACCTTGTAACTAATAATGCTGTTGTATTGTTTGATACACCTTGGGACACAACACAATTTCAACCATTGCTTGATAGCATTAAATTAAAACATAACAAAAATGTGAGCTTGTGTATTGCTACACATTGGCATAGCGACCGAACTGAAGGACTTGATTATTACAAGCAACAAGGTATAAAAACTTATACTACTTTTCTAACAGATGAATTAAGTAAAAAGAACAATAAAAAGAGAGCTGAATTTTTAATGGCAAAAGATACTGTTTTCAATGTTGGACAATATTCATTTGAAGTATATTATCCTGGAGAAGGACATACAGTTGACAATATTGTTGTTTGGTTTAGCAAAGAGAAAATACTGTATGGTGGTTGTTTAATAAAAGGTGCTGATGCTGAAAATTTAGGTTATTTAGGAGATGCTAATGTTGTGGAATATGGAGAAACTCTTAAAAAAGTGCAGAAAAAATGTCCCGATCCAAAATTTATAATTGTTTCACATCACGATTGGAATAATATAAACTCATTAAAACATTCAATAAAGTTGGCAAGAAAACTAAAAAGGAAAAGCAACCGCTAGTAATGCTTTGTATGAAAGAAACAAAGGTTAGTTTAAATGAAATCACAAGCCAAATTAGAGAATTACAAAGTAAAATATAAATAGACTATAAAATTAGCGAATTTAAAAATATGGAAATAGAAAATCCCGCATTTAATTATGATAAGTTAGGGCAAAAATATTCAGGTCACAGACAAACAGAACCCAAAATTGCAGAATATGTAAATAAAGCATTGGGAAATGCAAAAACAGTTTTAAATGTGGGTGCAGGCGCAGGTTCTTATGAACCTACTGATAGGTATGTTGTGGCAGTTGAGCCATCAATAGTTATGCGTAAGCAAAGATTGGTCAATAATAAAATTCCTGCAATAAATGCAAAAGGCGATAACCTGCCTTTTGATGATAATTCTTTTGATGCAACAATGGCAATGGTAACCATACATCACTGGCCAGATATGGATAAGGGTTTAAAAGAATTGCGAAGGGTAACTAAAGAACAGGTAATTATCATGACATTTGACCCTTCAGCTTTGGATAATTTTTGGAATGTACATTATTTTCCAGAACTGATTGAAGTTGAAAAAGCTCGTTACCCCACTATAGAATTTATTAAAAATGCATTAGGAGGAAACTGTGAAGTAGTAGAAATTCCCATTCCGTTAGATTGTGTTGATGGCTTTCAGGAAGCATTTTATGGAAGACCAGAAGCATTTTTGGAAAAAGAAGTTCGCTTATCTCAATCAGCTTGGGGCTTTTTATCAGAGGAAGTTCAAGATAGATTAGTAAAAAAACTTGATGACGATTTAAAGTCTGGAGAATGGGATAAAAAATATGGACATTATAGAACGCAGCCTTTTTTTACTTGTGCGTTAAGATTAATAATTTCAACAAAATAATATACAACATGGAAAATCAAATTTTTGAAGAAGTAGATAATTACATTATTAACTTACTAGCAACAGAAGATAAAGCATTATTTGATGCCAGAAATTCTAGTGATTTAGTAGGAATACCGCAACAATGTATTTCTGCTATTCAAGGAAAATTTTTACAAACAATGATGATGGCTTGCAATGCAAAAAGAGTTTTAGAACTGGGGACATTTGTGGGTTATAGCGCTATTTGGATGGCAAAAACATTACCCCAAAACGGAAAGTTAATTTCTATTGATATTGACAATAATATTTCATTGCTTGCTCAAAAAAATATTAACGCTGCTGGATTATCAGAAAAAGTAGAACTAAAAGTGGGCAAAGCTTTGGAAATTTTACCAGAACTAATTTCAAAAAACGTAGAACCCTTTGATTTGATTTTTATTGATGCGGATAAACCTCCATACAAAGAATACTTTGAATATGCCTTGCAATTGTCTAGGCCAGGAACAATAATTATTTTAGATAATGTTGTTAGAAATGGCAAAGTTTTAGATGTAAACTCAACTGATGGAGCAGTAAAAGGTGTACAAAGATTAAACCAATATTTAAGTGAATGCAAGAAATCGACATCTATTATTCTTCAAAGCATAGGTGTAAAAGATCATGATGGAATGGTAATTTCAGTAGTTAACAGAATTAAATAATAAAGGTATCCTCTAACAAAAAATAAGCTTTCATTGTTTGCCCTTATAAGTCCTACGGGGCTTTATTTATTGTACGATTGGTCCTTTACTGCTTTATCCAATTTCGAAACGTAGCTGTGTTGCTTTGACTGGTTGAAAGATGTTTTTGAAATCCTTTTAGTTTTATTGCCAAGGTGTTTTTGGTGTTGTATTCTATTTTTTCGATGTGTGACTTATTTATAATTTCACTGCGGTTGAGCCTAAAAAAGTCTGAGGGGTTTAGCTGTTTTTCTATTTCTTTTAAAGTTGTTTCGGTGAGTAAATGCTTTTTACCAATGCTGTCGTAAGCAAAAATCAAACCCTCACTGGCTTCAAAAAAGTAAATGTTGTCTGTATCTAAGAAATAAATGCCCTGACGGTAATGAATAGTAAACCTCTTTTTGAATATTTTTTTTGCAAAGTTTTGTTCAATAATCTTTGCAAGACTGCTTATTAATTTATTGTCTTCATATGGCGTATTCCTAAACATCAAAAACTTATCCCAAGCTTTTTGAAAACGCTCTTTGGAAAATGGTTTTAGCAAATATGCTATGCCGTTGCTGTCAAATGCTTTCGTCCAAAACTGGTCATAAGCGGTTGTGAAAATTATCGGACAGGAAAGAGAAACTTGATTGTAAATCTCAAATGAATTACCGTCCAATAATTCAATATCTGAAAATATTACATCTACTGAATTACTTTTCAGAAAAGTAATACCCATTGCCACCGTGTCAATTTCTGCTATAATTTCTATTTGGGTATCCAGTTCTTCAAGAAATCTCTTCAGTTTTTTTCTAGCAGGAATTTCGTCTTCTAAAATGAGTATTTTTATCATACCTCTTGTGTATAAATAATGGGAATGATAACCGAAAAAGTGTTGTTCGATTGCTGGGTTTCAACATTCTTTTTGGTTAATAATTGATATTGTTCTTTTACATTATTCAATGCTCGCCCATATGTTGGTTTAATGTTTTGTTTCAGATTAACATTGTTTGAAGTACAGATATTCTCAGTTATGTTTATTCTTATCAAAATAGGATTATCTTCTGTTCCCAAATTATGCTGAACGGCATTTTCGATGAGCAATTGCAACGTAAGCGGTACAATATACCCTTTATTGTTTTTACCTTCAATATACATTTGGTAAGCATTTCCATATTTATGTTGTATGAGCCTGAAGTATTGTTCTGCAAAAGCTACTTCTTCATTAAGGCTGATAATCTTTTTATCTGAAGCCTGCAAAACATAGCGGTAAATTTCGGCAAATTCATTTAAAAAATGTGATGCTTTATGCTTGTCTTCTTCAATTAATTGGTCTAAAACATTTAGATTATTAAATAAAAAATGTGGATTGAGCTGTAACTTTAGTTGATAAATTTTGGTTTCAGAGAGTGCCTGTAAATATTTTGCTAATTGCTGTTGATGATTTTTATTTTTGTTGTAGTAGTAATAAGCAAGAAAGAAACTACCATAAATAAATCCGTTTAAAAAGTCGGAAAAAATTGTATAGGTAAAACTATGGAGGTTGAAATTTCGTTCGATGTTGTGAAATAAAAAAGCTATAAACAAGCCGATTGACTGCATTATTAGAAGATACATAAAAATAGATGAACCGAATATCTTTAGCATTTCCTTTGTGCTGAAGATATCTGACTTTTGCCATTTTTTAATCAAGGAAAAAATTATTATAAATAAAAGCCCTGTCTTTAACAAAGTCGATAAAGCTGCATCGGGAGTAAATGTGTATGCATTTATTTCCTGCCAGTTTGAAATGCGAATATGAATGGATTGCACATAAGCAAACAGCAAAATGAAAAGTAGGAAGTGTATGTTAAGCTGTATTTTGTTAAGCCATTTTTTCATTACAAAATTTGAAGTATTAGTGTACAAAAATAGCCCTATATTTTATAGGACTATTTTTTGATTAAAAAATTGTGTCATTTTGTTTTTTTAGGAAATGAAGCAATTGTTTTTCCTTTTTCATCAAAAAAATCAAGCTTAGCATTATTTTCTTTGTCCACATAAAACATAGCTCTTGGCATACCTTTATTGTCAAAAAGAAACAGACCATTATTTTCACTTCTTGATTTTCCGAGCATTACTCGAGGAGCACCGCCAATTAATCCTTGTGCTTCATACACTTTATATTTTTCATCCGCAGCTTTAGGGTCTTTTTTGCCAAGCTCATCTAACTCTTTCATAATCTCTGCAGTTCTGAGTTGCGATTCTTTAGATGGTCGATCATTGAACATTAATCCACTACTTACAAATCTTTTGTCTCCTTCACGTGAATCTTGTGTAAGTAACTGCATCACTTGGTCGCCATCGTATTGGTCGTAGGTTAATGAAAGCCCTGAACTGTGCCCGTTTTTTTCTTTTTGTCCATCGTAAATAAATCCACCGCACTCTATTCCATCTTCGTTAAAAAATAACATACCCGATCTCTTTTTACGCTGTTCGTTAGTTGGCCTGCCATTAATTTTATCATTTCCATTAGGGAAACGATCTACATTAGTAATTACCATTTTTACCCTGCCGTCTTTCTCCACAATATTTATTCTTTCCACATCAATCTCACTGAATTTTTGATTGCCGATATTTTTGAATGCAGATGTGGTAATAAAAATCATTCCGATTACAGTAGCTACTGCAAAAGTTCTTAAAAAAATTAGTTCTCTGTTCATTGTTAAAATTGTTTTTTTGTTAAATGTTTGATACAATACAAAACTATATTAAACGTATTTTCTGTTTAACAACAAAACAATGAATGGAGGAAAAAATCGAATGAAGTAAGGAAAACGAGGGTTTAAGTATAAAAAAGTTACACGCAGCACTCACTTTAAAAATAAATTCAAATACCACTGTTTTATTGCCTCGCCAATTTTATATGGCTGGTCTTCCTGAATATAGTGTTTTCCTTTACCAATAAAAGTAGCTGTTAAATTTTTGAATACTTTTTTATATAACTCAACTTCCTTTGTTTGTATTTGTAAGCCAGGTTCGGCATATAATAAGAGTTTTGGAATATCGTTTTCTTGTAACCATTTATAATAGGCAGACACCACTTTTTTATTGATTGTGTTATCCTCCTCAAATGGCAACTCTTGGGGAAATATCACGATTGGCTTTCTGCTTGCAATTGTTGCAAATGGCTGCTGATAAATTTGCATTTCCGTTTTACTCAATTTTCTTACAATTGACATGGGGATAATAAAACGGATAAAAGCATTGTACCTTCCGTTCCATTTTTGGCCTGTTTTGGGTTTGCGAAATTGTTTAAAAATCCAACGGGTTAAAAAATCTAAGCGACTCCATTGCATTGGCCTGCAAAAGGTTTCCATAAATACTATACCCTTTATGTTTTCAGGATTGTTTATGGCATAATTAAAACCAATGGCTCCGCCCCAGTCATGTATCACCAATACAATATTTTTTAATCTCAATGTTTCAATAAAACCATTTACATACTTGATGTGGTCTTGATAGGTATAATCAATATCCGGTTTTCCGGATTTTCCAAAGCCTACCAGGTCTATAGCTATGCTTCTGCCCAATGGGGCTGTGTATGGAATAATATTCCGCCACAAATAACTTGAAGTAGGGTTACCATGAAGAAATAGAAAGACAGGGCCAGTTTTATCAACTGTGTATTCATCAATGTAGTGTATTGATGTATTAAATATTTCTACATATTTGGATTGAAACGGAAATCTATCTGAAATTTTCTTCTTCATTTTAATCATTTTTTTCAAGCATTTTCTGCCAGTTGTTAAGTAGCTCTTCTGCTGTTTTTGAAAATTTGCCTTTTAGTATAGGGTGCAATAACCAATTTTGATATTTGTGTTTGTACTGAAAATCAAAAAGCAATACAATTTTGGTCGTATTGGTATCTATTTCTTGCACCTCCCATGTTCCCTTTAAAAATTTGAAAGGGTAAGGATAATTTAGTGCCTTGGTATTTACTTCAAAAGAATATGATTTTTCTTCAACCCACATAGAACAGGTTTCTGTCCAGCTATTTTTCCCATGGCTGCAACTACGCACCATTCCTTTTCCTTCTCCTGAAATAATTTTAACATCATCAATGTTAGGGGCAACCTGGTGATAATTGGCTACATCAGATATAGCTTTCCAAACTTCTTTTTTATTAGCTTTTACAATCCGCTCATACTTTACATGTTTAATTCCCTTTTGCGTGCCGCTATCAACCTGTGCCAGTGCTTTTGATTGATTAATGCCCATAAACAAAACTATTAACGCAATAACTGCTATGCTTGAATTACCTGCTTTTGTAATTTCAAAGGGATTTATTATGATTAAAAGAAAGCTGCCAATTACCCAAATATAGTCCTGCACAATAATCCATAAAACCGCCACAGGTCGTTGTTTTTTGATTTCAAAAATAATTGTACCAGCAAAGCCAATAAGTACAATTCCAATTATCCAAAATATTTTTGTACTAGTTACGCCAAATGCGTTGGCAATTTGTTTGTTGAATGCAATCAATATTATACCTGACATTACAGAAAATATTGCATTTACCCTAAGTGATTTTTGTAGCCTGTTCATATTTTTTTCTTATTTAGATTACAAAAATAATCTCAGTAAATGTAGTATTATTGATATTTTACGCCAATTTTACAAAATATGAAAATAGCAGCACCACATTTGGCAAACTTGTTTTTCTATGCTTCTTATAGCGGCATTAAGGAAGAAGAATTAAGAAAGCACCTACTCCAAAAAAACCTAGATGTTTGCAATACTGATAATACAGTAAGCCAAGAAGAATTTTTAAAAGTGCTGCACGAGTTGTTGCTATCTACAAACGATAATTACTTTGGCTTGCACTATGGCTGTTATTTAAATATAAAGGCATTGGGTTTTATTACCCAATTATCATTAAAAGCTTCGGGTATTCAACAGGCAGTATTTATACTTCAAAATTATTTTCAAAATTCGTTTCCTTTAGTAAGCCTTTCTGTATTTGAAAAAAGCAATACCTATACAATAGAAATTAAAAGCACTGTGCAAGATAAAAACCTAAGAAGCCAGATTTTAGATATTTCATTTGTATTTCTTTATCGTGAACTGAAGCTAATGTTTTCAAGTGAATATTTACCGATTTTACAAATGCCTTATTCAATTAACAGCGAGTATTCAAACTTTATGAACGCAGAAATAAAAAAGGGGAACGGGTATTGCTTCATCTTTGAAGCTGTTATTAAAGAGGCATCAATTAATAATAAAGTCACAAATCAAATTGAAATTCTGCTGCCGAAATTTTTGCAAATGCTTGACAAAAGAAAGTTAGGTTATAAGCCCTTTTCCCTGCAAGTAAGAAATATGGTATTGAGCATGTGCACTCCTGAACTTCCAACATTTGAGCAGGTTGCTGTTCATTTTCCATTAAGTAAAAGAACTATTCAGCGAAAACTTACTGTTGAAGGGCTTTCATTTCGAAAAATTGCAGATGACATAAAAAAAGAGTTGTCCCTATATCTGTCCAAAGCCAATCGAATGAAAACGCTTGATATTGCTTATATTCTAGGCTATTCAGATTCTAGTGCTTACTTACACGCAGCTAAAAAATGGCAAATGAATAATTAGGTCAGTTTTTACGCTCCTTAGTTTTGTTCTCACATGCCAATAACTTATAAGAGGCTTAAACAGCTATCAATTTTGTTAGTTTAATTGGGAAATAATTTAAAGGTTTGTTTTCTCTATCTTTTTTGATGAATATTTTTTTTGAAAAAGAGAATGTAGCAATAATTCCCAATTTATCATTTCTTTAAATTATACTTATTTCTTTATGCGTATGAGAAAGTTTTATAGAAGATATTTATTTATACATTTGTATTTCATTTGCTAGTAATTTCTAGCAAATTATATGATATAGATGGCTGCATTTTTAACCTTCAAAAAATTATAAATTTTTGATAAAAATTGAAATATGGTTAGTGTAAAACTAATTGTGATTTTATTTGTTTAATAGTTTTATGGTATTTTTTTTTATTTTTAATATTATGTTAGCAATAATTTCAATTGCAATACTTTTTCATTTTTGTATTATTTTTAAATTAATTCCTTATCAAATTGCTTGGGGTGGCCAAATTAAAACCGATGCAGAAATGTATGTTTTTGAAACCCTTTCAATTCTAATACTCTTATTTTTATCATTGATATTATTAATGAAAGGTAACTACATTATCTATAAATTTTCAAGGAAGGTTGTGAACGTAAGTTTATGGATTTTCTTTGTCGTGTTTATATTGAATGCAATTGGTAATTTATTTGCAAAAACAAATATTGAGAAAATATTTGCTTTAACAACATTGGTTTTAGCGGTATTAATATGGAGGGTTCTACACAAAAAAACAATTTAGGGATTATAAATATTTTTGTATTTGTGAGGCTTAAGTATTTTATAGATTTACCTCTGTCATTTTCACTTTGTTTTTATAATTCTGCGCTGCACAAGTGTTCATTTACTATTTGTAAAATAAATTTTAATGAAATCTTTATATTTTGAAATACATAAAAAATATGTATCAATTTCAATTTAACAAAAAAAATCTAACTGGAATTTATTTACTTATAAAATACGAGGAAAATAATTTGAGTTTAATGTATAAATAGAGGATACCAATTTATACTTACGAATATTTAGATATTACTTTACATTATATTTTAGTAAAGTTGGGAAATGAATATGAGAATATAGCGTATTGTCCGGAAAGATATAGAGTAAATATTATTGGTTTTATGTTTTTGTAGCTGGAAAGTAAATGGAGGCAAAAAAAAATATCGTAGGCGTAAATAAGTTGTTTGTATATAATAAATAGCTGTTTGTAGGTTTGAGCATTTGAGATATGGAAAATTAGTTATCCTTGTAAATCATAATTATTAAGGGGAAGTTACATGTAAAATAAGTGCGGTATTTCAATAAGTAACATGAAATCTGAGCAGCTTACTTAAATGATGGAGAATACTTAGGTTTTTTATATTGAAGACGGGGATTGCTTATGAATTTTAAATAGAAGTTTTAGGAAACGATATTATACAATTAGAGCATTTTTACCTAGAGCATTACTATTGGGAGGTTTTAAATTTTTGATAAATACTAAAAATAAAAGCGGTTATTTAAGTAGCACTTCTCTTAAATGATAGTAGCATGGTTGCTGTTGTGTATTTGCAATTTTAAGGAAAATATTAAATATCTCGAATTGTAAAAATATGACAGCTGACATTTTTTTTTGTAAATTGAATAATGATATAAACTAAGTTAATCATGGGAAATAATGAAATATAAATAACTGCCTATTAAAAAAATCATTTTAAGTAAACACTTGGAGCAAAAGAATTTTCTTTATTTGACCCCGATAATATTTTACTCACTTTCGGACAAAGTAATTAACCAACAATAGTATAAACAAATAATATGAAGTTTTTAGCAATAATAGCTTTTCTCAATATGCAGTCATTTATTTTCAGTTTCAGTACTTGCTCAAAAGGATGATAGTGTCTATATTGCATCAAAAAACATTGATACAAAAGTTTTATTGGAAGGTACTCACCTGTATCTTTTCTACTTTAAGATTAAAAAGGATTTTGTACGCACACAAACCCAGTTTTGGACAAGAACAATTAAACATACTGATTATAGTTGTTGCTGCATGAAGACAAAGGCAACAAAGAAGTTTTTTGGATAAGTAAAAAGACAAAAGAGGTGCTAAAATTGGAGCAAGAAATAAACGGTAGGGTTTAGTAATTAACTGTAAAACTAAAAGGAGATGTTAAATATTGAGTATCTTCTGTAGTTAATTCCTAACTATAAAATTATTAATCAAATAAACTTTCTTAAAGTATATGCCTGATTAGTTATATCTCTTTTCGTTTTATCATTAAATATGATTGGTATTCTAAAATTAAAAAAGTACATTATATAAAATCATGAAGAAAGTCACATTGGTCGTATTAATCATTTGTAAATTATCTGCTTTTTCGCAGAATTGTAGCACACCTGTAAGCAATATTTTGTTAAGTAATATTCAAAACGAGATATTAAGTGCCGCTACCACCACTTTAGCGTTGCAAAAAGGAAGAGAAGCGGCTCAGAGTAATTGTTTTACATCCTTGCAATCAAAAGATATTATCCAGTTGTATTTGCAAGATGTGCATAAAACAGAAATTGCAAAATTGATTTATCCTAACATTACTGATAAACGTAATTTTTTTGTTGTTTACGAAGTTTACACAAATGCACCAGCTCTTGCATCGTTAGCTCGGTTCGTAGGCGACTATACTATGCAACAAGCCACTGGTGCCAGTATTGTACTTGACAAATTTAATATTATGCTACCCGAATATGAAAAATATACGGGTATTAAAATTAACAATCAGCAACCCTTAAACAAAAATGATTTTACACTGTTACTAAATTCTATAACCAACCTCAACCCACAGACTCAGCTACAAAATGCACTCACTATCGACCCTATCAAATACTTTTCCATGGCTCAGGTAATGGAGATAGCCAAGCTTTTTCAGAACGAAAATATGCGATTGAATGTGTTGCAGCATTATGTTGGACAAATTATAGATATTTCAAATTACCCTTTTGCATTACAATTGCTTACCACACTTGCAAATAAAAATATTTACCAGCAAAGTATTCATAATTATTTACGAAATAATAGTACTGGAAATAGTCCAAATAATGGCTCATTTTCATGCCGAAATATTATAACAGATGCTGAAGCAGTTAATATAAAAAATAGTCTTGAAAAAATAAAGCTAACGTCAACTAAATCCAAACAGTATAAAGCAGTTTTAAGGAATAAATGCCTCACCACTTTACAAATTAAAATGCTTGTGTTATTATTTAATAACACAGAGAGACTTGAACTAGTGAAATATAGCTACGATTATTGTAGTGATGTACAGAATTATTATAAGCTAAGCGATGTTCTTGTTTACAATATTGATATTGAGGCTTTCTCAGATTTTATGATTAATAAGTAACACGAGACAACGTATATATTAGATTTAAAAGTAAGCGATGTAACAAATACTTTCGTATATGATACCAATGGCTTGCTAGTAAAAGTAAAAAACAATTAAGTGGCTTATGACTATAAGTTTTATAAATGAATTAAAAATTATCTACCCTTTCATTACCTCATCCAAATTTTTTTGTTGTGGGTTAATATTAATAATAGCCATTTTTGCACATTGCAATTTAAATGCACAAACACCAAAAAAGAAAGTGGTAATGATTTCTGTAGATGGTACACCTGATTATCTCATAGATAAATTTTTAAAAAATGGTGTGCTTCCGGCTAATGGAGCTTTTGCCAGAATGAAAAAAAATGGTGCTTATGCTGAAACAATGTTGCCCATTAATATTGCATCTACTGGACCTTCACATATTGCTATTTTTACAGGAGCGTCACCAGCAAATACAGGTATGGTTGGTAATAGCTTCCGCAAAGTTGACCAAAGCTGGAGCAGTGCTGCATTATCTGCTTTTCGCCAGCCCATTGCTGCCGAAACAATTTTTCAAGCTGCCATGAGGCAAGGAAAAAAAGTAATGGCATTAGGAGGTGTTGGTCTTGATGATCTTGCAAAAAACAGAAAGACCGACTATATGCACATGTACCCAAATATTTCGGGTCCTTCATTGGTGATAGATTTGATTAGTACAGATACTATAATTAAAGGTAAGAACGAAAAAAGTTATAAGAAACTAAAAGCAGATAGCAAAAGTCCTTCTCAACCTGTTTTTGAAATTGCTGGTAGTTTCAAAATACCGTTGCGTATATACTTGACAGATTCCTTATTGAATGATGCAAATATTTTAAAGCAAATCATCATTGATACTGATGCCGATTTAACTAACGGGTATGCGGCATCAGTAGTTTTAGAAGACTGGGTAGGAATGGCCATTGAAAAAAATGGAAAACAATACAATACTTCTTTCAAAATTTTTAAGATAGACGAAACTGCTGGAAAGTATCGTCTTTTTATGACAGCGCCTGCAGAAGTATTTGGATATCCATCTGACTTCCTTCAAAAAATACAATCAGTCTGTGGCTTGTGGCCTGGCGAACCTGAAAATAGAAAACAAACCACAGGTCTTGTTTCTGAAAAAATTTGGTTTGAACAACTAGACAGATTGGCAAAATATTCTCGAGATTTAATTCTTGCTGGCATGAAAGAGGGCAATTGGGATTTACTGTTTGGGTATTTTTCTACCTTGGATGATGTGCAGCACAGATATACACTTACCAACCCCCGCCAGCTAGATTATAAAGCCGACAATGGTAATAGACCAAGAATATATGCTGGCTACATTGAGAAATATTTTAAAATTATTGACAGTTATTTGCTAGAAATAATGAATGCAGCCCCAAAGGAAACCAACTTTGTTATTTTTTCGGATCATGGAATGATACCTACTCATACTTGCTTGCTGTTGAATAATTATTTTGAACATGCAGGTTTTAATTTTTCTAAACAAGAACTTACTAGCGTTGCTAGTGGTAACTCTGCGCACATATATATTAATAAGGAAAAAATAAAAATTGCAGATTATGACGCTTACCTAACTCGTCTTTACCAAAGTCTAAAATCTTTAAAAGATTCTATAACTGGAGAGCTTATTTTTGAGTTAGTGGCAAATCAACAAGAGCAAAAAAAATATGACTTGTATCATAAAGATTATTCGGGTGATTTATTTGTAAGCTGTAAATCTGGCTATACAATATCTGAAAAATATCAGCAAGGCGTAAATTACCTCGTACAAAATTCGTTTGACCCAGCAATGTTTGAAAATCAAAACCAAGCTACCAAAAGTTTTCTTTTAAGTGGAACAATGAACGAAACCGGCAGAGGAGTTCATGGATGTTTAGCAGCATTAAGAGAAGGGCAATCTATTTTTTATTCAATTGGGCCAGATGTTCCAAAAAGAAAGTTGCAAAAAATATTTTCGCTACAGATAGCAGCAACGGTTTCAAAATTATTAGGAATACAACCACCAGCAGATGCGGAGGGTAAAGCTGTATTTTAGTTTCTATTAGTAACTATGCATAATGGATGAAATTTTTCAGTTTAAATCCCATTCATTAACCAGCTAAAACTTTAGTTATGAAAAGCCTAACATATTATCTGATTGCATCAGTAATCAAATTAAAAGGAATCAAAAAGATTTTTTCAGAAGACCCAATAGATTACTTAAAACTTAGGAAAGAAGATATTCATTCTCCAAGTAAAAAAGATGTATTACGTCTTTATTTCAATTCATTTTGTATAAAGAATACGAAGGTTACAGTAATTTTTCCAAAGTCAGAAGCATCTCAAAATGTCATTTTATATTGTCATGGTGGAGCATCAATTTATGGGCCAACAGACTTGCATTGGAATAGTATTGCACAAATCGTAAAGCACACAAATATTACGGCTTTTCTGGTCGATTATCCAAAAGCTCCCGAACATCAAATTTCTGAAATAAATGAGAATATTGATGCAGTTTACGAATACCTAGCTACTAAATATTCTCCCAGTAATATCATTCTTTTAGGAGATTCGATGGGAGCTACTTTATTGATTTTATTGGTGCAAAGACTTATAAAAAATAATCTTTCTCTTCCCAAAAATATTATTTTGATTTCGCCCGTTTTAGATGCAAGCATGACCAATCCTGCGATTGAAATAATTGACAAAAAAGATATAATGTTGTCCCCAGTTGGGATAGTTTCTGCAAAAAAAATGTGTGCAGGCAATATCAGTCTGCAAAGTGATGAGATTTCGCCAATTTATGGAAGTTTCAAAAATTTTATTCCTACGTATCTTTTTACCGCCACTCAGGACATCATGTATCCCGATTCAGAACGCTTTATTCAAAAATTAAAAGAAGAAAATATTCCAATTCATGTTTTTGAGGGTGAAGAAATGCCTCATATTTGGGCTTTTTTACCTGTGATGAGTGAGGCTAAAAAAGCATTGAGTCAAATTGTTGAAATTTTAAAAAAGTTATAGTAGCCAGTACTATTTAATCTCCTAAATCGCAAATGATTTTTAGGAAAAATAGCGGGTTACATGAGATAACAAAAAAACTCTCATTAAATGCTTAGCTATGTTTAAGCTGAATTATTTTATAGTATAAACTCAATATCCCCAAAACTATCTTCCACTTTGTTTTTATAATTCTGACCAATAGGGATAGAATTACTACCAATCTCCATATGGGTTGAGGTAAATGTTGTAATCTTTTTTCTATTTATTATATACGACCTGTGAACCCTAATGAAATTTGACGGTAATTTTATTTCAATTTGACCAATTTGATACTTTACAAGCATTCTTTTGCCATCATCAAAATTAATTTTAATGAAATCTTTTAGGCTTTCAATGTATGTAATTATATCTAGGTTTATTTGATGTGTTTTTGTGCCTGATTTTATATGAATAAATTTTTCTTGGATTGTTGGACTTAATGCTGATTGTGCCGTGAGAATATTTTTTTTTCTTAAGTAAAACTTCTCAATCGAAGCCACAAATCGCTCAAAAGTTATTGGCTTTAGCAAGTAATCCACTATATCAAATTCATAGCCTTCTAGTGCATACTCCCGGTGGGCAGTTGTTATTATTATGCCAGGTGGAGATTTCAAAACTTTTAATAATTCAATGCCAGAGAGTTTAGGCATTTGAATATCTAAAAACAAAAGGTCAACTTGGTTGTGATGCAAAAAAGAAGAAACCTCCATAGCATTACTACATGTTCCTACTAATTTTAATGTGCCTAACTCATGCACATATTTCTTGAGCAATTCTACCGCTAATGGCTCATCATCTGCTATTAAACAATTTGCTATCATGAAAGTTTTATCTCTAATTGTACAATAAATATATCGTTTATTTGCTTTGTGCTTAAACCGTGTTTGTTAGGATATAGTAACTCAAGTTGCTGCTGCACATTTTTTAATCCTATTCCTTGTTCATTATCACCGGAGGGGTCAAAGCTATTTTCAGTTGTTAAAAAAAATAAATTGTCTCTGGTATTCATTTTTATTTTTAGAATAGCCATACCTGTTGTTTTCTCAACACCATGCTTAAACATATTCTCTACAATAGCCAATAAGAGAAGTGGTGCTATCTGGTATTGAGCATCACAATTATAATTGGTTTCAATTTTAAGCCTGTTACTATATCTTATCTTTTCTAAAGCAATATAGTTATTTAGTAATTCAATTTCTTTTACCAGCGGCACAAATTGTTCATTACATCTATATAGTGTATAGTCTAAAATATGTGATAGTTTTTCAATACTTACAGCAGTAAGTGGTGATTGTTGTTGCGCTAACGAATATAAGTTGTTTAATGTATTGAATAAGAAGTGAGGATTTAATTGAGATTTTAGTGCAGCCAATTCAGCTGTTTTTTTTTCTTTTTCTATTTGCATTTTTTTTTGTAATATTTGTTGCCTGTCTACCAATAAGTATATGCATAAAAATGGAAGGGTACCTGTTATTATTCCAATAAAGTAATGGCGAAATAATTTGCTAAAGTCTGTCAAAATTTCAAAAATAGTTTCCTTACGTCCAAAATCTCCGCCTAAGATAGGTTCCAGTACATACACAGTTGTTATTCTGCTTAAAATACAAATTAAATAAATGCCTATTATCAATTCTATAATGCCCTGTAATATTTTGGCCCTTTCTAATAACAGGGGTAATATTCTTAAGGCAATAAAATAGCTGGCGATGATTATAGCTGTTAAATGAAACAGACATACTATTGACCATTTTGCAATCGTTAAACCATTTTCTACAAATTCTGATTGTTCTCTAAAAAAATACTGCGATATATTGAGTAGATAAATAACTCCCCAAAAAATGAGATTTAACAGCCAAACTGTTCGCTCTTTAAATAGTAATTTATCTGATAATGTTGAAAGCATATTTGTAAATGTATCGAATGTAGTTGTTTTCTATTTGAACTAAAGATAAAAACATACATTTTGACTATGAAATAGCTTCTTTTAAGGATAAACAAGTATTTCTAGTGTTTGACTATAATACTTCACTATTGGTCGAAATTTTGTATGCTCTAAATTATTTATCAGGAGTTTTACAATGCTTTAGTAAACACTCACAATAGGTAACGATTTAATTCCTTTTTCTTATTAATAAATTCACCCGCATGAAATTTTTCTTTATTGGACTTTTGCATATTTTATCTATAGATATGTGCAATGCACAAGTAGATAGCTTTAGTAATAAAAAACAAATTGAGGAGCTGCTGTACACATTTATGAAATGTATTTCCGTAAAAGATAGCAACACTTTATATGGTTTGTTTGCAGATGCTCCCGTAACATGGGTAGGCGTTTGGAAGCCTATTAGTCAAAGTGCAAGAACAACCATTAATGTGGCAGCACCTCCATATAAAGTAGCTGATTATAAAACATGGTTTAGAAATGTGATAAAGAATGGAAGCAAAGCAGAACTTTTTTCAAATCCTATTATTACAGATGATGGCACAGTAGGTTCGGTGACATTCGATTATAGTTTTTGGGTAAATAATGTAAAAGGTAATTGGGGTAAGGAGAGTTGGGGGCTCATAAAAGTAGATGGTAAATGGAAAATTGCCAGTGTGCTATTTTCGATGGACTTAGAAAAAAACAATAAACAACCTGAGGCTATACATGGGGAAATTGAAATTAAGCATGAAGGAATAGAAAAATTTGTTCAGTCTTTTGTGGATACTGCACATTTTCAAGGAACGGTTTTAATTGCCAAAGGCGACTCCTTAATTCATCAGGCAGCTTATGGCATGTTTGATGTAGAAAATAAAATTCCCAATACTATCAATACACAATTTTTAATTGGCTCTTTAACCAAATCTTTTGTTGGTGTAAGTATTATGCAGTTGGTAGAACAAGGCTTGGTTGATTTGCATGCTCCACTACAAACTTACTTGCCAAATCTAAAGCGTGAGTTGGCTAAAGGGCTTACTGTACATCATCTTTTAAAGCAACAATCTGGTTTGGCATCTAGTTTTGATGATTTAACAGATTTTGACATAATGGATATTACACCTTACGAACTTTTAGAAATTATTAATAAATCTAAACGGAGTTTTACACCTGCTGAGAAGCATCAGTATAGTAATATAAATTACACATTGTTGGCTCTAGTAATAGAAAGCGTAACAGGAAAAAAATATCAAGCATATTTACAAGAAAAGACTTTTGCCCCAACTGGTATGATAAATACAGGTATGGAGCGCTTAACCAATATTCCACCAAACAGGGCTATAGGATACAGGAATGTTAATGGTATTTTTAGAAGAGTACAAAATGTGGTTTCGTATGCTATGGGCGCAGGTGATATCTATTCAACTATTTCAGATTTATTTAAATGGAGTAAAGCCCTTCAGGGAAATAAACTTGTATCGGTAAAAACTAAATCTAAACTTTTTGATGGAGGAAACATAGACTGGGGATATTATGGATATGGTTTTAGGACACAGCCCTACCAACGAGGGTTAGGTAATGCCAAAGCTGGTAAATTAATTCGCCATGGCGGAACGATGAACGGGTTTATATCAAATTATCATTATTATGAAGAAGATAATTTAACCATTATCATTTTAAGCAATTATAGAAATATCCCCATTAGAAAAATGAGTTATGGTATTAAAGAAATTGTATTAGAAACTTACCTTAAGAACAGGGAAAATAATTTTGAAGAATAAATAATTTTTACAGTAAATAAGAAAAATGAAAAAGAATTTGATACTATTATTAATGCTTATGAGTGCAAGTGTAATTGCTCAAAATGTAGAAAAAAAGAAAGCCGCAGTAAACTTTACGTTATTAGAGGTTGCAAGTTTTGACGCAAGTAGGGCGAGTAGGGAAGGTGCAAATAAGGCACAAATTAAAAATGTAATATCAACCTTTATGAAATGTATAACTAAAAAGGATAGCATTGCTTATTACAATTTATTTCATAACGACCCAGTAGTTTGGGTAGGTGTTATAAAGTATAAAACTTACCAAAGTGAATTAAAACAAAACAGCAAAGCCAAAGACTATTTTACAAGTAGCTATCGTTCATTTTATAAAAGCCTTAATGAATTAGATGCAGAAGAAGAAAAATTTTATAATGTGAAAATTATTGAAGATGGTTTTATAGCAAGTGTAACCTTCGACTATAGTTTTTGGAAGAAAGGAAAAAAAATAAACTGGGGTAAAGAAAGTTGGGGTATGATAAAAACGCAGGGGCAATGGAAGATAACCGGTGTTATTTTTTCTTATGAGGAAGAAAGTATTAATGCTGAGCCTGTAAGAAAAAATAATTAGTAAAATGTATTGCTTTATCATGTTAGCTACATGCAAATCTTAGTAAAGCGGGTATTTTTTTTGCAAAAAAAGTAAGTAAGAAATATGATGACTGGTATTTTGCTTAACCTTATTTCACATAATGTTATAAAAAATTATGAAAAATAAACTGCCTGAGTTTTTGATTTTATTTCTTCTGCTCCCAAATTTATTTTTTGGGCAAAAGCAAAAAAATATTAACCTTGCATCATTAAATGCAAGAGGTAAATTACAGGCTGTAAATAGAACAATCAACGCAGGTATACAAAATGATACAGCCTTTATTCATGTGATTGAAAATAAAGGTGAAGGTATTATTTGGTTACCTATTAAAAAACTTACAAACGGCACTATCGAAATACAAATGCGAGGAAAAGATGTGTTTAAAAAAAGTTTTCTGGGTATAGCGTTTCATGGGAAAGATGACACAACTTATGATGCAGTTTATTGTCGCCCAGCTAATTTTTTTGCAAAAGATTCAATCATAAGAACTCATGCTATTCAATACGTTTCGCATCCTCTTTACACTTGGAAAAAACTAAGAGAAGATCAAAACGCTAAGTTTGAAAAGGAAATAATAAACCCACCAGACCCTAATGGATGGTTTACTATGAAATTAGTAATTGATAACATCGCAGTAAAAGCATTTATAAACGACTTTGAAACGCCATCGTTAATAGTTAAAAAACTCAATGATAGGTCAACAGGTAAAATAGGTCTCTTTACTGGTGATGGCAGTGGTGGTGATTTTAAAACAATTAAAATTGTATATATTTTATAAAAACATCACCATAGGACTATGACAGTCAAAAAAAGTATTCTCATATTTTACGTCTTTATTTTTTGCTTAACAAATTCTGTATTTGCTCAAACGGAACTTATATTAAAAGATGCTATAAACAAAGCATTGATTGAAGAAGGGCTTACGGGTGCCGTTTGGTCAGTAGTTGATGCAGATGGTAAAATAACTTTTGATGCTGTTGGCATAAACAATAAGAAAACAGGAAAACTATTAAAGTCAACAGATAAAGTAAATATTGGCTCAATCACAAAGACACTTATTGCAACAGGGATTTTAAGACTTGCAACAGAGAAAAAACTTGACATTAGCGAACCCATAAAAAAATATTTACCACAGCTTAATTTTGACAACCAATGGGAAGTGAATAGTCCTATAACTATTCGACATTTATTAGACCACACTTCAGGTTTGACCGACATTCGACTTTGGCAAATATTTAGTGAAAATGCAAAAGCAAATTCACCACTTGAATTTGCTTTCAAAAAAAATCCAAAAGTTTTAAAAGTCCATGCTCAACCAGGTAGCATCTTTTCATACTCAAATATGGGATATACTTTGTTGGCGATGGTTATTGAATCAGTATCAAAAGAAAAGTACGAGCGTTATTTGGATAAGCATTTATTATTACCGTTGGGAATGGCAAACAGCACTTTTCAATTTGTTTCACAAGTGGGAAATAAAGCCGATACAAGTTTGGCATTTGGGCATCTTGATAATCAAACTATTTATTCGGCACTTCCAATGTACTTAAGACCAGCAGGACAATTTACCACTACTGCGTACGATATGGCAATTTTTGCTCAATTTTTATTAAGTGATGGAACAATCAATGATAATGAATTTATTAGTAGTACCTATTTGGAAGAAATGGGAAAACCTCAAAATACAATTTCAAAACAAAAAGGGTTATCAACAGGTTATGGTTTAGGGGCAATGACAAGGGACAGGCATGGGTATATAGGTCTTGCTCATTCGGGTAACATTGTAGGGTATCATGCAATGCTTTATTTGTTTCCAAAATTCAAAAAAGCTTTTTTTATTTCACATAATATGGATAGCGAAACGGCTAATTATGAACGATTCAATGAAATCCTTATTAAATATTTAAAATTAGACACTACTACAAAACACACAAAAACTATTAAACATAAAGGCTTAAAAGATTGGAATGGTTATTATCTTCCAGTTTTTTCAAAGGTTGAACCTTTTACCTATTTTGATATTTTATCCAGTTTTACAAAAGTTAAAATTACCGATAGTTCTGTTGTTTTGGCACCCTTTCAGAAAGCTGAAAAAATACTACATCAAGTTTCTGAAAACATTTTAATAGCAGATGGAAAAATAGGAAATTCTAATGTGTTTTATAAAGACAATTCCGATAAAATTTATATTTCTGATGGATTTTCCACTCTTAGAAAAGTAAGTGGCTACTATTTATTAGCTTATTGGGTTAGTTTTGCATTAGGCTGCATTGGACTAATATTTTTATTGTTTTCAGCCATTTTTCAAGCCGTGAGAAGTAAAAAACAAATATTATTAAATCCAATTTTTGCTTCTTTTTTAGCAACGTTATTTCTTTTAGTTCCAATACCTTTTTTCTTTTTTCAATCTTTTGTTGCTTTAGGTGACAAGACAACAGCAAGCCTACTATTATTTATTTCAACCTGTTTTTTACCATTAGGATTTATATTTTCTTTTGTACAATATTTAAGAAATGGGTTATCAAGTTTGATAAATAAGTTTAACTTTATAGCAATAATATTGGCTTTACAATGGATTGTTGTTTTATTCATTTGGGGGCTTATTCCATTTAGACTTTGGATTTGAAAAGTAATGCTAAGCGAATAAAAATGGTATATAATATGGTATTGCCAATATTAGGGATGACGAAATAACAATCAACGTTTGTAATATTTAGCTTTTATATTACGGACGAGTTTCAAACTCCCAAGAACCGACAATACCCTAACTTCAATGGCAAGGGTGAAGCCGATGCATTGAACATAATTAAAAACTAATTTTATTTCTTTGTTGATGATTACAAGTAACTATATTAAAGACAATAATTATTTTAGCCTTTCAAAAACGCTATATCAAAAAGGGCATATTTGCCTTCCCCATAATCATAAAGATGTTGCCATCAGTATTGTTTTAAATGGTATAGTACATGAAGAAGTAGAGACTGAATTAAAAGTCGGGAAAAGTGCTGTAACCATAATAAAACCTGCTGAAATTGTTCATCAAAATTTATTTACCGAAGACTGCCTGATATTATGCTTAGAACTTAAAGACATTTCAAAAAATAAACTGAAATCAAATACAGTGCTTGAAGAATGGACATGGATGAACGGTCTTAACTGCCTACCTTACTTTGTTCAAATACTAAAAAGTAAAACAGAAAAACAAATTTATGAAAATACTTCTGAATTATTTCAATATATCAAATGCTTTAAATCCAGAACAGACATTCTAAAGATTCCTGACTGGCTTAGAGATGTGAAAGCATGTATTGATAACGACTGGGCTAACACAATTAATGTAACAGATATTGCTAGAAAGCATAAAATACATAGGGTTTATCTTGCCAGAGTTTTTCAGAAATATTATGGACAAAATATTAAGTCATACCTGAAAGCATTGCGGATACATCATTCTGCGGCTACTATTATCAATGGACACAGTTTAAGCGATGCTGCACTGGGAAATGGTTTTAGCGACCAAAGCCATCTGCAAAGAAGTTTCAAACAACAGGTTTCACACACTCCTTTAGAATTTAAAAAGCTTTTTCTGTAGTAGGTTTCATTTGTTCAATGCTTTTAGAATAAGATACTATAGTTTCGTGTTTTAAAGTATAAACATGAAAATCATCTTAGTATTAAGCACTATTTGTTGTTTGGCAGTATCCAATTTGTATAGCCAGCCTATTGCCAAAAATGATAAAGAGCAGTTTGCTGTAGAGTTTAACACCTACATTCAAAAATTATTAAAGAGTTTTGATATTCCCGCCATCGGAATAGCAATACTAAGTGATGGCAAACCTGTATTTATTAACACCTACGGAATGGCTGATAAAGAGCGTGGAATAAAAGCAGATAACAATACACTCTTCTACATAGCATCTTCCACCAAATCATTCACAGCACTCGCTGCTGCATTGCTGGACAAAGAAGAAAAAATAAAATTGAATGAGCCTGTTTATAAATACATGGGTGCTTTAGAATTTAAAAACAAAATTCCTGCACAGCAAATCACAGTAAAACATTTACTGACTCATACTAGTGGTCTTACCAACAATCCTCTTACTTTCCGGATGGCTTATTCTGGTGAAATAAAGAATAATGAAATTGATTCTGTTTTTTCAGGAGCTATGAACTACACAGATTCTATGTTTAACAAATACAACTATGATAATCTTGGGTACAATATATATGCTGTTTTATTGAGGCAGCATTTGGGTATAAGCTGGAAAGATGTTCTTTCTAAAAGAATATTTAAACCTTTAAAAATGCACCATACTACTACTAATATATCTGAAGCCAAGATAAAGGGTTGGAGCGTTGTTGTTCCGTATATGGCAAATGGGCTTAAAGGTGCCCGACCCACAGGATTACCTAAAAAGGATAATAACCTACAATCTGCAGGGGGAATATTCAGTTCACCAAATGACCTTGCTTTATGGCTTGAAGTAAATATTAATAAAGGGAAATTAAAAAGAAAAACGATTTTTCCAAAAGATGTTATTGAAAAATGCCAAACGGGATATGCAGGTGTTACAAGAAATATTCCACCTTTTACTGGGTTAAGCCAATATGGCCTAGGCTGGGTAATTGGAGATTATAAAAAAGAAAAAGTAATTTATCATTTTGGCGGATTTCCAGGTTACACCGGACATATTTCTTTTATGCCCGAAAAAAGAATTGGTGTAGCTATAGTTACCAATGAAGGAAATGCAGGCTCAAGAATAGCGGCACTATTGGCAACTTATGCTTATGATTGGTGGCTTCATACAGATGGGATGGATACCCTATATGTAAAAAAACAAAAAGAGTTGATAGAAGCTTATGAAGGCTTTAAAAAAGGTTCTGACAAAAACACAGAAGACAGGGCCAAAAGACCCTCCAAATTATCAATGCCTAGCAGCGCCTATGAAGGAATATATAAAAATGAATTTATGGGTGAGATAAAAGTATTTTTAATAGATACCACCTTACATGTTACCATAGGGAATATGGAATCTCCCAGTACTTTTTTTACAGAAGATGAATCAATACGGGTTGAACTGATTCCTGGTTCTGGAGAAGTAATAAAATTTAATAAAAACGACAGAAATACAGTTTACAAACTTGTATACAATAATTTTGAATTTTTGAAGATAATGCAATAAAAACGTAATGCCTTTTGCCAGTAGCCATCAATCATTACAAGAAAAATGGAAGGTGACCAGTGTTATTTTTTCTTATGAGGAAGAAAGTATTAATGCTGAGTCTGTAAAAGGTAAAGGAACTGTTATTCTCACTAGGAATGATAAAATACATATTAAGTTTGTTTCATAATAGGCAACAAGGCTGACTTAGAGTTGGCTTATTATCAAAAAAAAATTGTCTATCAGTAAAGTCATAATAAATTATTTTGGATATTTTGAATATTGCTTATTTTATTATTTCTATATAGCAAGTATGTCTTAATTTGCGGCAATATGTTTTATTATTTTGGACTTGGATTGAATTTGTTTCTCTTGATACTCCTTATCTCAAAAAAAGGGAAGTCGACTGCCGATAAAATATTAGCTTGCTGGCTGTTTGTAATTGGTTGTCATTTGACTTTATATGTAGTAAGCCTTCAGCCTTTGACATTTAAAACAATACATGTATTGGGCATTAGTGTTCCTTTTCCATTTATGCATGGTCCATTTTTGTACCTATATACAGCTGCAATCACCAATCAGCTTCAGGCAAATAAAAAGGTATGGTGGCTTCACTTTGTACCAGCAGCTATCACTATCTTTTATTTACTACCTATTTTTTTAATGAGTGCTCCACAAAAAATGGATATTACGCTTAGTGAAGGTAGGGATTATAAAACATTTTTAGATGTACAATCTATTATAATGCAGCTTTCGGGGTTGGTTTACGTTATATGGTCATTTTTATTGCTACGAAAACACAAGAAGAACATAGACCAGCAATTTTCTTACGAAGAAAGAATTAACTTAAACTGGTTACGTTATTTAATTTATGCATTTTTGATAGTTTGGGTTATTATCATTCTCACAAGGCAGGATAGCTTTATTTTTGGGGCAGTAGTTACTTATATTTTTCTGCTCGGTTTTTTTGGTATAAAGCAAGTGGGTATATTTAATAATATTGCTCCTAAAGGCACAGCACCAAGGGAAACGTTTGATGTTAACATTATAGAAGAAATGAAACATGCGGAGGTTGAAGTAACTCAAATTGATAAGGCAGGTGAAAATACTATTTCTGAATTTGATGAAGATGAGAATGCCATAGTGAAAGAAATTAAATTGGATGTAACTGTTAATAAAAAAAAGAAGTATGCAAATTCTGGTTTAACCTCTGATTCCGTAAAAGAGATTCATAAACGCCTTACCCAATTGATGATAGTTGAAAAACAATTTATCGAACCTGAACTTTCCTTATCTGCCCTTGCCACAAGATTAAACATTCATTCTAATTATTTATCGCAAGTAATTAATGAAAAAGAAGAAAAGAGCTTTTACGATTATGTAAATTTGCTTAGGGTCGAAGAGTTTAAACGATTGGTGCAAATACCCGAAAATAAAAAATTTACTATGATGAGTCTGGCTCTTGACTGCGGCTTTAATTCTAAATCATCTTTTAATAAAAATTTCAAAAAAGTTACAGGACAATCTCCATCGGAATATCTTGATAACGTAAGTAATAAACCTTAGTTGATTTCCCCTCTTGTCCTATCTTACAAGATAGACTAATCTTTATTTAATAGTTTAGTTAATTGATTAAAATTCAATTGGTTAATATATTGTGTCTTATTGCAAGATAAGCCAGTTGTAGTTTCCACTTATACCATCTTTGTGACAAATAAATACGCACTTTTTAATACCAAGGCCGATTTAAACACTCAAACAAAATTTTTAATTATCAATTACAAATTACTAAATCATCATGAAAAGAAATTTATCATTAACCATTTTAACTGTATTATCCATTTCAGTTTTTGCACAAAAAAAGATAACCGTTTAGCTGGCATGGATACCATGATAAATCGAATATTAAAAGAATGGAACGTACCAGGTGTTTCTATTTCAGTTGTGGAAAAAAATAAGGTAATCTTATCCAAAGGCTATGGTTACAAAGATTATGAAAATAAGAAACTGGTTACTGAAAACACATTATTTGGCATTGGTAGTTGTACAAAAGCATTTACATCTTCATTATTAAGTTTGCCAATGAAAGAAGGTAAGTTGGAACTGGATAAGTCAATTACCAATTACTTACCAGAACTTAGATTTTATAATAATGAACTTACCGCAAATGTTACTGTAAGAGATATGCTTTGTCATAGAACTGGTTTGGCTCGACATGATTTTGCTATGTATAGTGGAGTTACATCAAGCAGGGACAGTTTAATTTATAAAGTTCGTTTTATGGAGCCTAGTACTCCATTGCGGCAGCGTTTTCAATATAATAATTATATGTACCTCGCTTTGGGTAAATTATCGGAGACCCTAAGCGGAAAAACTTGGAAGCAATTAATGCATGAACGATTTTTCACACCGTTAGCAATGAATAGTTCTAACACTTCTATCACGGAAAGTGAAAAAGCTTCTGATTTTTCTTACGCATATACCGAAAAAGAAGGGAAGGTAATTAAACTTCCTTTTTTAGATGTAGAATGTATAGCACCAGCAGGTGCGGTTAACTCTACTGCAAAAGATATGGCCAATTGGATGTTAATGTGGACGAACGGTGGTAAATTTAATGGTAAAGAAATTGTTTCGCACGATTTTTATACTCAGGCCATAAGTTCACAAATGGTTGCAAGGGCTAACCTGCCTACAAAGGAACAACCAGATTTTTATTTTTTTAATTATGGGCTGGGTTGGTATAATGCCAATTATGGAGGTCAATACGGCGTTGGTCATGGAGGCAATATTGATGGGTTTACATCCTATCTAATCTTTTTTCCAGCTGATAGTCTTGGCATATTTGTAGTGGCTAATCAAAATAATTCAGCGGTGCCACGTATTGTTACCAATCTTTTATCGGACAGAATGATGGGCATACCATTTCGTGACTGGCATCGTATAACCAAGGATGCAGCAGATAAGACCACTGCAGCCACTAAAGCAGCCAATATGGAAAATAGTAAAGTAAATGCAAAGTTACCAGTTGACTTGATGGTGTACACGGGTACTTATAAAGACGAGGCTTATGGTATGATAACTATTAACCAAGAGAACGATAGACTTACTGGAACATACAACCTATGGAAACTTAAAATAGAGTATTTGCACCATAATTATTTTAAATTTTCGGTAGCTAATAATGATGTGTTTGATGGCAGCGAGGCCATTAAAGGACAGTTTATGATTAATGCCGATGGTGCAGTAGAATCCTTAAAAATGCCTTTTGAAACCGATGTAAAAGAGATTGAATTTAAAAAACAATTAAACTTTACGGTAAAGATAAAGGATTTGCAAAAGTACATTGGTGATTATGATTTTACTGGCGTTACAGCTAAAATATACCTTACCGAATCCAATATATTAAAAGCAGTAGTACCCGGTCAACCGGAGTATGAATTAATTCCTGTAAGGCTAGATGTGTTTTACCTTAAAGGAGCAAAAGGAGTAAGTATAAAATTTGAAAGAGATGAACAAGGTAATGTACCAGGTTGCAGTTTTATACAGCCCAATGGCACATTTAAAGTAAAAAAAATTATAAAAGCTGCAATCAAAAGTGAAGTGAAAAAAGCAGTTACACCTGCGGTTAATAGTGAGGGCGATTTTCAGAAATATGTAGGGGATTATTATCTTGGAGGTCAGGTAGTAAAAATATATATAAACGAAAATTTACTAATGGCATTAATTCCAGGTCAGCCCGAATATACTTTAATGCCTGTGAAAGGAAATGAATTTGAAGTAAAGGGAGCGAATGGATACAGTGTAAATTTTGAGAAAGATGATAAAGAAAATATTATAGGTTTTACACTTGTGCAACCAAGTGGTAAAATGAAAGCTACAAAAAAAATCTGATTGGTTAAACACACACATACAGGAAACGTACAGAAGTTGTCTGTTATACGGATAAATATATTAATGGATTGTTTCACAGCTCTACTTTAAATATTCAAACGTATGTCTATAGTTTCTAAGCGGTGCAAGCTGTTAAAAAAATAATAACGATAAAGAAAGATTGGAGAAGGTATCTGTTAAGTGAAAAAACTTGCGATGTGATAATAATGGGAATTGTAGAAACTAGTTTACTTGAAAGTGGTTTTGATGAATCTGAAAATATCGCAAATAAAATGAAACATAAAAATTAATTAAATACAGAATCATTAATATGCAAAAAGAAAATGTTAACTCCGCTTCAAGTCCCTCTAATTCGTTGCATGAACAGTACAGTTTAAAGAAGATTCTTATAATTTGGGCTTTATCAGCAATACCAATGGGTATTTTAGCCTTTGTTGTTACACCAATTTTAATCCCAATTATTGGTTTGCCTCCGCTAATCGTTTATTGGATGGCGATTGTTGTGGGGTTAATATGGCAATTTATCCTTTCAATTTTGATTCTTAAAAAAGATGGTCAGGATTTAAAATGGACTACCTTTAGAAACAGAATGAAATACCAAACACCAATAAACCCTAAAACCGGCAAATCTAACAAATGGCTTTTTTTGTGGGTATTGCCTTTTATTTTGTTAAGTGCTTTGTTACAAACTGGCGTAGTTAACATACCCAATATCGATGGTTTAATGACTCCATTAATAAAAGATTTGCCGCAATATGATTTATCGGGGCTGGCAACCCCAGCGTACAAAGGAGCATGGTGGATTTTAGGATTGTATTTAATAACTATGTTATTCAATTATTTTTTGGGAGAAGAATTTCTTTATAGAGGAATACTTTTGCCAAAAATGAATGTTGTATTTGGTAAATGGGACTGGTTTGCAAATGGAATATTATTTGGTTTTTATCATCTTCACAAGCCTCATGTAATTCTATCAACAGCACTTTTATTCGGCTTTGTATTTGCCTTTCCTTCAAAATATTTTCAATCTAATTGGATGGCAGTTATTATTCATGGGTTAGAAGGGATATTTGGTTTAATTATAGTTTTGGCAGTTATTTTAGGGATGAAGTAAATGAGAAAATGTATTTATAAATATGCTTTTGGTATATTTATAACTGCTTTCTGTAGAAAATATTATAAGTAATGCAACATTATTAAAAAATAAGGTGTCAACTTTAAAAGTACGATTTTAAATTTATGAAAATTGATAAAAAAAATGGTAGAAGCAGGAATTTATGTATTTCATTTAAGTATTATTGCACTATTTTTTATATGCCTTTACTATATATAGAAACTACTCAATAAGTTTTGAGTTTATCTATTTTTTGCAATTAAATCTGGGTGAATATATTTTTGGATGGATAACTATTACTAGTAGAAGTATTTTGTTAGCTTTGTTAACTCATGGATTTACAAACTTTTTTTTGTGGCATTAGCTACTACAATAAAATAGCTTTTGACATTTGTATAAAAAAAATAATCCTTTAAATATAAATTAGGATGGAGAAAGCTTTAATAAACTGGAAATCAAAAGGAGAATATTTTGGCTTCAAGGATTATAAAATTTTCTATATAAAAGAAGGTGTAGGACCTGTACTTACTATTTTTCATGGCTACCCTTATAATAGCTTTGACTTTGAAAAGGTATGGGACGAATTAATTCAAAATTTTACGGTTGTTGTACCTGATATGTTGGGTATGGGGTTTTCTGATAAGCCAGAAAACCATCAGTATAGTTTTGAAGAAATGGCAGAATTATACATCGCATTATTTAAACAACTACAAATAACCGAAACGCATATTCTTGCACATGACCTTGGTAATAGTGTAGTGCAGGAATTATTGGCAAGAAATGAAGAAGGTAAAAAGCCCTTTACAATAAAAAGCATCGCATTTTTAAATGGTGGTTTGTTTACAGATGTGTACAAACCACGGCTCATACAAATACTACTTTCTAAATCACCAAAACCCATTGGAAAAATTTTGAGTAGACTGATGTCTAAGAAAAATGTTTCCAAGGCTACTTCAGAAGTCTTTGGTGTAAACACAAAACCGACTGAAGAATTGCTCCAAAACTTCTGGGACATCCTTAATTATAACAACGGTAAATCTATTGCTTATTTAATTGGAAGATTGGTCTTTGCAAAAGAAAAATATCAACAGCGTTGGATTGAAGCTATGCAGCAAACAAAAATTCCCATGTGTTTTATTAATGGACCTGCAGACCCTAACTCTGGAATGCACATGGCTGTTCGGTACAAGCAATTAATACCAAATTCTAATGTAAAATTATTACGAGAGGATATTGGGCACTGGCCGCAAATAGAGGCACCACAAGAAGTGATGAAAATGTATAATGGTTTTTTAAAATAAAATAGACATTAAAGCTAAAAATAAATAAATAGTAAAAATAAATACCGGATAAAAATTTATGAATATTACAAATAAATTACGCCAAAGAAATGAATAATAATTTTTGTTATTTACATAAGATAGCTATTGTAAGAGACAGTCTAGATATAATAAAAAAAGTATCCTCAACATCAGTTGGCTTTGAGATAAGAATTTTACTAACAAAAGAGTAATAATTATGCAAAACAATTATAATACAAAATACATAACCATACTATTGCTGATGCTATTAAACACAGCTTTAATGGCACAGAAAAATGAGATTGTAAAGGAAAAGTGGCACTGGGGTGATAAACTAAAGCAAGATACAACCGCTGGATATGTTCAGGTAATAAGAGTAGACAACATACTTTATATTTCTGGAGCTGTTTCTACAGAAATAACACCCGAAGGAATTGCCAATGTTTATCGTGCATTAGAACGGTCGTTAAAAAGTTTTGGCGCAACTTTTCAAAATGTAGTAAAAGAAAATTTATATACAACAGACATAGAATCAATGAAAAAATATAATAGTTCAAGAAAGGTATTTTACAAAGGCGATTTTCCTGCGGCTACATGGATACAGGTTTCGAGATTATATATGTCTGACGCTAAATTGGAAGTAGAATTGGTAGCACATCTCCCAGATAACTAACCATCGCATAATAAATTGCTAAATAAAAACTGCCGCCAACTACAAAAACTATAGCCATTAAAAACCGAGACTAATAAATTTTATGAAAAGTAGAATTTAAAGAAAGATTGAAAAGTGGTTGAAAGTAGTTGATTGAGAAATAATACCATTGCACTTTTAAAGATTTATCATTTATGAACATTATAAATAATTTGCAGCAAAAGAAATGGATAACAATTTTCGTTATTTATCTCAGATACTTGATTGGTGGAGCAATGGTGTTTTCATCTATTGTAAAAATTAAGGGTGGTCGGTTTACATCTGAAGACGGGATGGCTGCACCGATAAATAGTGCAATGCATTTGTTTGAAACGCTCTATCAATCTGGGCTTTATTGGCGTTTTTTAGGCTGGGGGCAACTGTTTGCAGGTCTACTATTGATGACCCAGCTTTATGCAGCACTTGGTGCAGTTGTAATGTTTCCAATAGTTGTCAATATTTTCATCATTACCATTTCGTATTATTTTGCATTTACACCAGTAATTACAGGACTTTTATTATTAGCAAATATATTTCTGCTTCTGTGGGATTATCAGAAACTATTACCATTATTCGAACAAAACAATTTCCAAAAAGATAACCCTATTTTAGTCAGTAAAGAAATTGAAACCAAAAGGTTATGGTGTTACCTTGGCTTACTATTATTTCTTGTAACAGTTATTTATGTTCCATTATTTGAAAGAAATCCTGGCTATTGGTTTTTAATTTGTATTATGCTAGGGTTAGTTGGATTAATTTTTCATAGTAAAACAAAAAAGCAGTTAAGTAAAAGGTAAATACTTCAGTTAAAAATGAGATGCTTTCTTATTCAGTTTTTTATTAATTATTTTGCATCTTATGATAAATAACATTCTTAAAACAGTGGGTAAGTTTTCACAAGAAGAATTAAATCTTTTTGAAAAGTACCTCATCAAAAATAATTTCAGAAAAAATGAAATTCTATTGAATGAAGGAACCGTTTGTACTAAAGCATGGTTTATATTGTCAGGGGCTATTTATCAATTTAAATATGATGACATAGATGAGAATGTATTTGATTTGCACTGTGAAAATGACTGGCTTGTTGGTCATTCAAGTTTTGTAGCACATAAACCATCAACCTCAATCATTAAAGCATATTCCGATTGTGAAGTATGGGAAATAAATATCGATTCAATTCATGCGTTAATTGCTAGGTCTCCAGCATTTCTGCAACTAGGCAAAATTTTAGACACGGCAGTTTCCAGAGCTCATTATTTTGATAACTCCTTAACACCGCATGAAAAATATGATTACCTCATAAAAACTAGACCCCAGTTATTACAAAAATACCCATTAACAATAATTGCTTCATACCTAAAAATCACGAGGGAAACTTTAAGTAGGGTAAGAAGTGCTTACTAATTATTTGATTTTAATCACAGTACAAATCAATAATTGTTACCCATTTTTGCTTTTAAATTTAACAACTGCAAAAATGGAAAAGCAATTTAAAAAAGCATCAGGTATCAGTTTATTAACAGGGGCAGTACTTGCTACACTCACTATGGCAATACACCCAGTAGGTGGTAGCCTTGCAGAGATAGCTAGAAAGAAAGGGGTCTTTATATTTACACACTCTTTGGCGCTTATTAGTATTCCTTTTATTGCCTTTGGCTTTTGGGGGCTAGCTACAGCTTTGGCAACAAAGAGCAGAATATCCTTTTTGGCATTTGCTGTTAGTTGTTTTGGCTTAGTAGCTGTAATGATGGCAGGTACTCTTAATGGCTTTGTATTGCCAATGTTTGCATCAAAATACTCCGGTAGTACAGTTGATGGCTCTATTTTGCAGGTAGTACGGGATTATGGCTGGCTTCTAGGCTCATCAATGGATTATATTTTTATTACTGCTCTTTCGCTTGCAATGGTAATCTGGTCTGGTATTATTATCGTTACTAGTCATCTTTCAAAATGGCTGGGCTATTATGGTTTGCTGATAGTAATTGTAACTGTGTTGGGGCTTCTTATGAAGTTTAATTTTACCACTGAATTTGGTTTTGGCGTTTTTATCTTCAGCATCGTAAGCTGGAAAATTATTGCCGCTATTCTTTTGATTGTTTCTTCTAAAAAAATATAAGCTTATGAATGAAATTGAAGTTGGTAATTACTGGAACAATAATGCACCTGTTTGGATAAAACTTGTGAGGGCAGGTTATGATGTGTACAGAGATTATTTGAATACACCTGCCTTTTTTGAAATCTTACCAGACATAAAAAACATGAGGGGTATAGATATTGGATGTGGGGAAGGCTATAATACAAGGCTGCTGGCAAATCAGGGTGCAATACTTGAGGCAATTGATATTGCACCGGCTTTCATAGAAAGTGCTAAAGCAATGGAAAAAGAATTTACTTTAAGGATAAATTATTCTGTTGCAAGTGCCACTCAGCTCCCCTTTCAAAATGAAAGTTTTGACTTTGCCACCTCATTTATGTGTTTCATGGATATACCTGACTCTGAAAAGGCAATAAAAGAGATTTACAGAGTGTTAAAGCCTGAAGGGTTTCTTCAATTTTCAATTGAGCATCCTTGCTTTAAAACGCCTTATTTAAAAAAGGTAAAGAATACTGAGGGGAAAACCTATGCCTATGAAGTTGGTAGTTATTTTTCTGATACAAATGGGAAAATAGAAGAATGGATTTTTGGAAATGCACCTGATATTTTAAAAAGCACACTACAAAAGTTTAAAGTTCCATCCTTTCATAAAACATTGTCTTTTTGGATTAATATGTTAATCAAAAATGGTTTTGTTATTGAATTGGTAAATGAACCATATCCAAGTGATGAAGTGCTACAGAAAATACCATCAATGCATGGAGCACAGGTAGTGAGCTATTTTTTGCATATAAGGTGTAGGAAAAGTATCATCTAAATTTAGCTTTACATCTGTTCAGTCAGACGGTACTTTTATGCAACTTTTAAACAGTAAGGCTGAGAATATTTTAAGTTTAAAAAATATTTTTGCCGATACTGTGATTTTTTGATACTCTTTGCGAATAATTAGAAAAAAAGATTTATTCTTAAATTATTTAAAACATGAAGTTATTAAAAATAGTTTTTTAAAAGGGTTAATTAAGCTTGCCATCAACTTTGGAGTAAAGGAAATTAATGTATAAACTTTTTCGTAAAAGCATAGTGGTTCTAAAAGTCTTGTGTTTAAAAAACAGTTTTCTGTATTTAGAAAATAGCTTTCTGTATAGTAATACCTTAAATTACTCTTTTATTTATTTAAATTGAGAACTTGGAACAATAGAGTGTATTAACTTTCCTGAAGGAGGTTAATGAATTTTATTATAATAATATTTTAGAATAACTATTAATACAATACTGATTAAGAAATATAAATAAAAATTTTATTTTAAACACTATAAAATGTTTTATTTTACTTTTATTTATCTATGAATTTTAATGTGTAATGCACAAAATGTATTAGTGCATGGTAATAATATATTTGAAAAAGACCAATAAAAAATGGCAAAAATGAAATGGCATATTTTGCAAAAAACGGAGCTGCAAAATTAAAAATTTTACATGCAGTTATGATGAATTTCAAAAAATCTTAGCAGAAATATTTACAGAGCTCTCTTTTTTAATTATAATAAAACCTACGTAAATAAATATTAATGAAATCATTTTTAAAGAAAACATTAAAAGTTGTATGTATTAGTTTTCTATTATTGTCACTAATATTACTCATTGGTTTATTACTTCCTAAAGAAACTTATAAACAAAAAGATGAGCAAATAATTAACCTTTTAATTACGCAATGTAAAATAGTGGATGTAAAAAATGGAGCGATTATTCCAAACAGACAAGTGTTGGTTCAAAACGGAAAAATAATTGCTATCGATAGCATAATTTATACCATACCTGAAAATACGAAAATTATTGATGCAAATGGGCAGTATCTTATGCCATCACTTTGGGATATGCATTTACACACACTTTCTTTATCTCCACAATTGCATTTTCCTTTGCTTATTGCAAACGGTGTAACAGGGGTTAGGGATATGGGGGATGGTGATTCATGGATATCTGACATTGACGACACTAGTGTAAGGGATAAATCTATTTGGGAAAAACAGTGCAAAGAACAAAATTTACTAATTCCAAAAATTATGCAATCAGTAAGTTATCATGTAGAAGAATTGGAGGACATTAATAAAAATAATTACAAACAAAAAGTTGCAGAAGTTATCACAAAATTGAAAGCAAGAGCCGAACCTTTTATAAAAGTGCAATTAGAAGAAACAGAACTACCAAGTTATATATTTTATGAGTTGCAGCATCAGGCAAAAAATAATGAGATATCCATTTTAGGCCACTTGTCTCCAAATTTGGAACTAGGAGAGGTGATAGATAATGGATTTAAAAGTATAGAACATGCTTGGGCTTTAATACCACATTTAGTAAAAGTAAAAAAAGAATTTGATAAAGATGTTATGCAGAAATCTTACAATCTAAATAATCAAGATTCTACTATTGCACAACAAGTTTTATTAAAGATGGCTAACAAGAATGTCTATTATGTTCCCACGCATGTTACGTCAAATAAAAAAGAGTATTTAGCTTTTGAACTAAATTTTAGTAATAACCCAAATAATTTTTATACAGAAAATGTACAACTTACTTTATGGAAAATGTTAAATTGGATTCATACAAAAGGCTATGATAAAGAAAATGACTTGCCAGTATTAAAAAATTACTATGATAGGGGGCTCGAAGTAACTAGATTAGCAAATAAAAATGGGGTTAAAATATTAGCTGGTACAGATGCACTTGACCGAAATGTGTATTATGGCGTAAGCCTTCATGATGAATTAATGGAAATGGTAAAAGCAGGATTAAGCAACACTGAGGCATTAAAAACTGCAACATATAATGCTGCTGAGTATTATGGGGTTGCAAACGATTATGGTAGTATTGAAGTTGGTAAAAAAGCTGACTTTATTTTACTTAAACAAAATCCATTAGAAAATATTGCTAACACTAAAACCATAAGTGCGGTTTATTATAATTATAGGTGGTATAATGAAGAGGATATAAAAAATATGAAAATGTATGTTCATAAACAAGCTAAAAGTTTTGGGATTAGTTGCAAATTTATATGGAACATGATAAAGAGGCGTTAAAACAACGAGCGCCGTTTACTAAGTATTGGCAACATTTATTTGATAATGGTTTTAAATTTTAAGAATTACAACTTCGTATTTTTAAAAAAAAGTGTACAAATATTTTATAGTTATAAAAAGACAATGAAAAAAATTCATTACATATCAGGAATTATAATTACAGTTTTTGTGGGTATTCATTTGTTTAATCACCTTTTCAGTATTTTTGGTGCTGATAAGCATATAGAAATGATGAATAGTTTGAGACCAATTTATCGTAACATTTTTGTAGAAACAATTTTGTTAAGTGCAGTTTTGGTGCAAATTCTATCCGGACTTAAACTTTTTATGGCAAATCGAAAAACTGCTATCTCAAAATTTGATAAGCTACATATTTGGACAGGGCTATATTTAGCAATTTTCTTCATTATTCATTTGGGTGCAGTGTTAGGTGGCAGGCTTATTTTACAACTTGACACAAATTTTTATTTTGGAGTTGCAGGACTTAATTCATTTCCTCTCAATTTGTTTTTTATTCCATACTATGGGCTTGCAATTCTTTCGTTTTTCGGACACATTGCATCTATTCATAGAAAAAAAATGAAGCAAACTTTTTTGGGGTTTACTCCATACAGCCAATCTATTGCAATTTTATTTATTGGATTTTTCTTAACCATCTTTATTTTTTATGGATTGACAAATCATTTAAAAGGTGTAATAATTCCAAAAGAATATGATATTCTAATAGGTAAATAAATTAACAACATTAAAATATGAATACAATTATTTTACTTGCCACCATTTTGACCATCTTAACTTTTCTTGCTCATATTTTTATTGCTGACCAAGAGCTTAAAATTATTCAAAGAAAGTCATTCACAACCCATTTTGAACTTGTTGATAAGAACAGAATACATTTAAGAGAATGGTTTCCGTTTGTGGACATCATACAAACAGTTCAATTTGCAGAAAACTTTGCATTATTAAATCAATATAAAATATGAACAGGTTACAAAAACGAAGTTTTGCTCCCAATTTTTATTATCAAACCTATGTAGATGATGATTCTAAAGAATATTTTATAGAAAGCCAAGGTAAAAAAAGTATTATTTTTTTCTTACGCTATGTAGGTTGTTTGGTTTGTCAGCTTGATATGAAACGTATTAATGATAAGGTATCTTCATTTAGAAATAAAAATACCGAAGTTTTTGTTGTTTTACAAAGTACTATTGAGCGCATTGAATCGTACCAAGAAATTCAGCAATTTGATTTTACTATAGTATCAGACCCTTCGTCTAAAATTTATAACAGTTATGCAGTAAAAAAAGGAAATATATTTCAATTTCTTACACCAAAATTAATCCCCAAAGTATTTAAATCACTAAAATCTGGATTTCGCCACGGAAAACTTGAAGGGGAAGAAACACAACTTCCTGCGGTCTTTATAATTGACGAGAATCATAAAATTAATTATTGTTACTATGGAAAAAGTATTAGTGATTTACCCTCAGTGAATGAGTTATTACAAAAAATATAATTAGCGAGTTAATATAATTTTAAGTTTGAAAATACTTCTCAATTTTGCATTATAACCGAATTGAAATAAATTGTATTAGCAAAATGAAATTTAATTTTAGGTAATTGGTATATTAATTCGATTTCGACTAAGTTTAATAGTCAATAAATAGGAAAAATTAAAAATAGTATTGTACATAAACTTAGTGACAAATGAAATATCTTCTTGAAGGACTAGAAGCGATAGATTGTTGTATAGAAAAGCCAACCTCTCAGACTTTAATGTATGGGTGGAGTTTCATAAAAACCCTGAAACTTCTAAATATTGAATTTCGGGAGTAGAGCATCCGGAGATAGCATGTAGAAAATGGTATGACAAGCAATTTGTTGGTGGCAAGCATACCGCAACACTCTACGAATTGTAAGTTTCAATTTGCTGACATTTGCTTTTCCCCCCAACTTCGCATTTGGCTAATAAACGGAATTAATTCTTTTCCTGTTTCGGTAAGTGAATATTCAACTTTCGGTGGAACTTCTAAATAAACTTTTCTAACAATTAGTTCATCGGCTTCCAATTCTTTCAGCGTTTGAGTAAGCATTTTTGGTGTAATACCCACTATTGCCCTGTTTAATTCACCGTATCTTAATAAGCCATCCCTCAATACCCATAAAATCCGCCCTTTATATTTTCCACCTATTCTTTGAAATGCGTAATCAACTGCACAATGTGCCATTTTAATTTTATTTTTCATTTTTTAATAATTATAAAATATTAATAATCAATAATAGTATAGTTTTAGTATGTAAGTTACTTTATTGTATGTACTTGCTGCAAAGGTATTAAATACTTTTATTTGCATAAACTTTAAATAAAATAAATTATGAATGCAACGATCAAAAGAGTGCTTTATTTTCCAATAACAAAAATTATCATTGGAATTGTGGTCTGTTTTTCTCTATTTGTCGTAATTCAAAACTTTGTATTAAAACCATTTTTTTATAGCATTATTCAAGATAAAAGTATTGCTGACCCAATTATTATTTTTGTTTCTTCAATACTATTATTAGTTAGCTATTACTATTTATTCCGTTTTTATGATAAAAGAAAAATTACCGAACTATCCATAAAACATTTATACAAAGAAATGTTTGGAGGTTTTATTTTTGGTTTTTTGACAATTTCATTATCTATTTTCATTTTATACTTATTAGGCCACTATCAGGCTTTTAGTATTACAACTACTCACTCCTCAGCAAGATTGTTCACTGTATTAGTATTTGCTGCGTTAGTTGAAGACCTATTTCATAGAGGATTAATCGTAAGAGAGATAGAAAATTGGTTAGGCTCTAACATAGCCATTGTCGTTGCAATGTTGGTAGAATTACAACACATTTTTAATCCCAATTCCAACCTGT
>JANNVW010000079.1:0-35865 GCA_031408295.1 Ferruginibacter sp. | reverse complement strand
TCAAATAGTAAAATTCCACATAAGGGTAAAAAGAAGAGTCCGTTAACCAAGCAACAAAAAAAAGAAAATCATCAACTGTCTTCTACAAGGGTAGTGGTTGAAAATATCATTAGAACATTAAAAATATTTAGAATACTGGCAGAGAAATATAGAAACAGGAGAAAAAGATTTGGATTGAGGTTGAATCTCATAGCCGCAATATGTAATTTTCAATTATGTTAGAGGTCTAATAAAGATGGAAAAGCAGATATAGTTTTAGTAACAGAAGAGAAAAATAAACCTGATAATAATAGAACACTAATTATTTTAAAAAATACGGGCAGCAGTTACAATCAAGTTGCAAAAACTTCAAAAGCAATTTTATGTGCTGGTTGTGGAGGTGTTTTTGGTGATCCCTTTGCAGACATTAACCTAAAAGAAAATGTATTGACAATAAATCATTACGGAGGCAGCGCCTGGCGGTGGTCAAATACTTATACATTTCGTTTTCAAAAAAATGAATGGCAGCTTATTGGCATTGCAGAATTTTCTTACAATACTATGGGTTGCGACAATTGCGATGATGTAAGCATGTGCTCTATGACTTCAAAAGAAATAAATTTTAGCACTAAAAAAGTACATGAACAAAAAACAAAAGAGGGTACTTGTACAATAATAGTAGATAAATGGAAAAAACTTGGAAAAGTACCAAACATCACAATACAAAATTTTGATTCAGAAAAAACGTATTTCTAGACAGCAAAAGGTTTCTGGTAATTTTGATATCCTATTGAAATAAACAACAATTTAGCCCAACATTTTGCCAAATTACCAAATTTATTCGTCAAAATTTTCCGTAATGGTTACCATAATTTAACTGTTATAAAATGTAAGAGCCATTTCAAATAAATGAAATGGCTCTTACAAATATTATTAAACAACTTTTACATTGCAGCTAATTGTACCTTTTGTTGCAACTCCAATACACTTTCCTTAAATAATGTATCTGTGTCCATCAAATCTTTTACCGTTTGGCAACTGTGTATAACAGTAGTGTGATCTCTTCCACCAAAATGCTCTCCAATTGTTTTTAAAGAATTTTTAGTGAAAGCTTTGGATAAGAACATGCTTATCTGCCTTGCTTGTACAATTTCTCTTTTACGAGTTTTTTGTAAAAGTTTATCATAAGCCACGTCAAAATACTCGCATACCATCTTTTGGATAGTATCTATCGTTATTTCTTTAGTAGATGATTTTACAAAATTTCTTAATACTTTCTTTGCCAATTCGAGGTCTATTTCCCTTTTGTTTAGCGAAGATTGTGCCAACAATGAGATTAGTGCACCTTCTAGTTCACGAACATTAGAATTAATATTGTAGGCAATATATTTTACTACTTCACGTGGCATTTCAAAACCATCGTTTTTCATCTTTATATCAAGAATATCTATCTTAGTTTCATAATCTGGCATCTGTAAATCGGCACTCAGCCCCCATCTAAAACGGCTCAATAACCTTTCTTGTACCCCCTCTAAATCTTTTGGTGACTTATCACTTGTTAAAATTAACTGTTTGCCGCTTTGGTGTAAATGATTAAAAATAGAGAAAAAAGCGTCTTGAGATTTTTCAGCACGATTAAAAAACTGAATATCATCTATAATTAATACATCTATTAATTGGTAAAAATGTATAAAATCGTTTATAGCGTTATTACGACCATGGTCTATAAACTGGTTAATAAATTTTTCTGAACTAACGTATAAAACTACTTTATTGGGATTAAGATTTTTTACTTCATTACCAATTGCCTGTGCCAAGTGTGTTTTGCCAAGGCCTACACCGCCATATACTACTAAAGGATTAAAGCTGGTGCCTCCTGGTTTTTCTGCCACTGTTTTTCCTGCACGCCTAGCTACTCTATTACAATCTCCCTCTATATAAGTGTCAAAAGTGTAAGCAGAATTTAATTGCGAGTCTATCTGCATCTTCTTAAGCCCTGGTATTACAAACGGGTTCTTAACAGGGTTATTTATGACTAGCGGAAAATTCATTTCGTTATTTGAATATGATTTGTATCCTTGCCCAGGAATATCTGTTGTAAGTGGTTTATTTTTACTATTACCACTATCCACCATTATCCTATATTCCAATCTTGCTTCTTTACCTAATTCCCTTTTAAGCGTTTTAGCAAGTAATGAAACATAATGCTCTTCAAGGTACTCATAAAAAAATTGACTTGGTACTTGTATGGTAAGTATTTTTTCTTTTAAGCTTACTGGCTTAATAGGTTCGAACCATGTTTTAAAATGTTGCCATTCTACAATGTCTTTGATAATATCTAAACAAGAGGCCCATATTTTATCAAAAGATTTCTCCATCTGTGCAAAAGCAGTTTATATATATTTTTAAGTTTTTTCTATTCTTGAAAAAAATGGATTTTGTATCATTCTTTTAGAAGGACAGCGAATATCAAAATAAATTGTTGATAAAAAAAACTTTTTATTGTCTTTATTTTACCATTATGCACAAAAATTTGCTAAAAATAGAGAAAATTAGAACCAGCTAAATCTACAAAACCCTTATCCATACTGTATTTAGCTAAAATTAAATCAAAAAATAAGCTCTATTTTTATTTTTATTTTTATTTTATATTTTTTTTTCTTGGGCTGTGGATAAGCCATAAAAATAAGCCTATTTTCAAGTTCTAAAATACATTTTTTTTTCAATTTATTGTGATATAGATTTATAAAGAAATAAGAATTACTTTTGGTTATAAAACAAAACAATTATGAGCTACGAATTAACAGGCAAGTTGATTGCAAAATATGATACTGTACAACGTACAGAAACATTTAAAACAAGAGAATTTGCTATAGAAAAAACAGATGACATTGGTGGAAGAACAATTGTGAACTACGCCAAATTTCAGAGTGTACAAGACAAAACTGAAATTATTGACAAAGTAAATATAGGAGATATTGTTAAAGTGTACTTTAATATTAAAGGTAGCAAATGGGAAAAAGATGGTAAAACGAATTACATTACCAACCTCGATGCATGGCGCATAGAGCAAATTCTTAACCCAGCACAAGCACAACCGAGTAATGATACATCGGCTATGGAACCTTTAGATAATTTTAGTTCCACAGAGACTGCAGATGATTTGCCTTTTTAATAAATGCTTAATGTATTTGCAGTATCAAAAGGATTAACAATTTTACCATTGTTAATCCTTTTGTTTATTGATTACTTGCTAAACCCTAATATTCTGAGATAAGACTCGGCTACTATTATGCAACAAAAAATTTCGCTTAAACTACTTCCCCATGAGGCGGCTGATGATGCTTTTATTAAAAAGCAAATAGCAAATTTTACCCAAAAAAAGTTGACTTCAGTAGTTGGTTTTCAGATATTAAAAAAATCTATTGACGCTAGGGGTAAAAAAGTGTTTATAAACTTATCTGTGAATGCATTTATAGATGAGCCAGTGGAGCAGTTGGTAAAAAACAATTTTCGATTTGCTAATGTTGTCAATGCTTCAAAATCTGTTATAATTATAGGAGCTGGACCAGCAGGAATTTTTGCTGCACTAATGTTGTTGGAGCAAGGTATAAAACCCATTATTTTAGAAAGAGGAAAGGATGTAAGAGCAAGAAGACGTGACCTTGCCCAATTAAATAGAGAAGGAATTGTGAACCCAGAAAGTAATTACTGTTTTGGCGAAGGAGGAGCTGGTACTTATAGCGATGGAAAGTTGTATACCCGTAGCAATAAACGTGGAGATATAGATCGTATTTTACAACTATTTGTACAATTTGGAGCTCCAGAAAATATTATATCTGATGCGCACCCACATATAGGAACAAATAAGCTCCCACAAATTATTACTGCCATGCACCAGCAAATAAGAGATTGTGGTGGGCAAGTATTATTTGAACAAAAAGTAGTAGACTTTCAAATTGAAAATGATAATATTAAAGCTGTAGTTTCAGCAGATGGAAACTATTTTTCCGCAGATGCATATATACTTGCAACGGGACATAGCGCTAGAGATATTTTTGAACTATTGAATGATAAAAAAATATTAATAGAACCCAAGCCTTTTGCTATGGGCGTTAGAATAGAGCACCCACAACAATTAATTGACAATATACAATACCACTGCAATATAGAAAGAGATATAAATTTACCAGCAGCTGCTTACAGCTTGGTGCAGCAAGTAAATGGCAGAGGAGTATTTTCTTTTTGTATGTGCCCAGGAGGTATAATAGCACCTGCAGCTACAAATGCAAATGAACTTGTAGTAAATGGCTGGAGCCCTTCTAAAAGAAATAGCCCTTATGCAAACAGTGGGATGGTGGTACAGGTAGAGCTAGCTGATGTTGTAAACTACTTTAAGAATAATGGAAACAATAGAGAGGGCTTGGAAAACGACCCGCTGATTTTTATGAAGTTTCAACAATTAATAGAACAAAAAGCTTTTATAGAAGGTGGCGGAAATTTTGCAGCACCTGCCCAACGAATGTGTGATTTTGTAGATAAAAAACAATCATTAACATTACCAAAAAATTCTTACTTACCTGGCTTAACTTCTACAAAACTAGATAAGGTATTGCCCGATTTTATTTACAATGCACTAGCGGAAGCATTTAAAATGTTTGGAAAAAAAATGAAAGGATATTTAACAAATGATGCTGTTGTAGTAGCTGTGGAAAGCAGAACTTCTAGCCCAGTAAGGATTCCAAGAAATGCAGAAAATTTTCAACACCCGCAAATAAAAAATCTATACCCATGTGGAGAAGGGGCTGGCTATGCTGGCGGTATAGTAAGTGCAGCTATGGATGGCGAAAGAGTGGTATTACAAATTGCCGATTATTTAAAATAGATTAATAATCTAGGGAATCAATGCTGTAGTTGATTTTCCTATTTGTTCTTTTTTAATTATAAAAGTATTCGCCTTAAGTTTTACTTTTCAAAATGGAGAGATATTTTTCTCTTTCCATCATTTCCGCTCCCATACTTATCAAATGTTCTGTTCTTACTTGGCAATCTATTAATTCATAATTATTTTTTGTGCAAAGCCATATCAATGCAGCTTTAGATGCATTGCTTACTGTGCTAAACATACTTTCGCCACAAAAAATATTGTTGATTTCTAAGCCGTATAAACCACCAACGAGTTCGTTGTTTTGCCAAACTTCTACACTTTTTGCAACGCCAAGTTTGTGTAAGTTTACATAGGCTTTTTGCATTTCGTTTGTTATCCATGTACCATCTTGGTCTTTTCGATTTGTATTGGCACAATGTTGTATCACATTTTCAAAAACAGTATTGCTTGTAATGGTAAATATTTTTCTGTTGATTACTTGCTGCATGCTTTTGCTAATAAATATTTTGTTAGGAAAAATTACGCAACGCTCAGGCGGCGCATACCAACAAATTGGTTCATCATCGCTATACCAAGGAAAGATACCGTTTTGGTAAGCCGCTAAAAGCCGCTCTGTACTTAGGTCTCCGCCAATAGCGAGCAAGCCATCAGGCTCTGCGAGTGCAGGGTTCGGGAAAGAAATATCGGTATCGTGTAGTTGGAAAATCATGGCCTCATTCCTGTGTAATTTTTAAAATTATTTATTAATACTAAAGTAATAATTTAGGCTTCCTAAAAATATTTTAAGCGAAAGGTTTTTTATGATTTTGTGTTTATCTAATGTCACCCCTTCGGGGTTATGGTTTCATTTGTTTATTCGTAACTATATTAATGTTATCCCTTCGGGATTAGCAAAGCCTGAAAGGCTGATATTAATATAGATTTTTAACAAGGCGTTTGGCAAAACCCCGAAGGGGTGACATTATGTAAAGCTACAAATTGCAATCCATTCTCATTAATTAACCTCTCTCTCCTTCCAAGTGTATTTTCCAAATTTCCCCAGCCAACCTGCAATGATGGTATAACAAATATGAAACGGTTGCAAGAATGGAAAAAACCACAGCATATTTATCTTTCCAAAAAAGGATGCAACAGGAAAAAGGAAAAACAATTCCACCGCTATTTTTAAAAGAAGCATCCATAACCAGAGACCCAACATTGAACATTGAACATTGAACATTGAATATTGAGCATTATTAAAAATAGCAACAATTGGAAGCAGCAACATCACAACATTAAAAAAATACACCAACACCAGTACAGGCAGAATTCTTTTATCATCATATTTATCTGCTTTGCTAGCCCATCGTATTCGTTGGTTAAAAAATTGCTTTATTGTATTTACAGGCGCTGTTTTTACAATAGCTTCTTTTGATTTTAAAAATAAAACCCTTTCAGGATATTGTTTGTAAATTTTGTGCATGAGGAGCATGTCATCTCCACTGGCAATATTATCTATACCTGCAAAGCCACCTACTTCGTAAAATGCTGCACGCTCATAGGACATGTTTGCGCCATTGCACATGGTCATTTGTTTTTTGTGCGCTACTGCTGCTGTTATGCCTTGAAGGGTCATAAAATCTAATGATTGAAAAATTTGAATGAAATTCCAACTGCAATTTATAGTGACAGGTGCAGCAATAAATGCTGGTTTTTTTTCTTCGTAAAAATTGGCAATGGTTTGTAGCCAAGTGGGTGGAACAATACAATCTGCATCGGTGGTAATAATAAGTGTACCGCTTGCTTGTGCAATGGCTACTTCTATGGCCTTCTTTTTGTACGAATTTATTTTGTCGGTTACAAAATCTTTTAACGAAATGAGTTTTACATTTTGCACTTCATATTTTTTTACAATGTTTGCCGTGTTGTCTTCTGAATGGTCATCTACTACAATTATTTCAAATAAATGTGCTGGGTAATTGCTTTGTAAAATGGATTGTATGCAGTGCTCTATGTTAGCTTCTTCATTGCGGGCGGGGATTATGATGGAGAGATTTGTTTTATTGTTGAATTGTTTTATTATTGAATTGTTAAATTGTTTTATTGATGAGAACGCAAATCTGTAATAGATGATGAGTGTTGTGTAGAGGATTAAAAAGATGATTGATATTGTGAAAAGTAGTTGCATTTGTATATTTAAAAATTATTTTTTTGCAATATATTTTTTGTTGCGATTGTTAGATAGCGTTGCTGCCTTCGGCAGCTAATGCTGAAAACCTACCCCGTCTGCCCTCGGCAGCTACTAGTGATTAAACCCACCCCGTCTGCCTTCGGCAGCCACCCCTCCAAGGAGGGGAATTACTAGAAGATCTTTACGAAGATTACGTTTTTTATTGTAGTATTTCTATTGCATAATCTGTTATATAATCTATTGCATAATAAAAGATGAATAAAGATATGTCGTACAAGTGAGTGACACAACGATGATGACCATAGCTGTATTCGTTTGGGCAATTTTTACACGCAGTGTAGAAATTGCCCAGCTTTTGCCGAGAAAATAGGCGTCATTTTATAGAAACGCCTTTCTATCTTCTCGACAAAAGAACTTTCTTGCAGATTTAACAAAAATAAAATTTTGAAATTTAAAATCATTGTTTATCTTCACATAGTTGTTTAAACAACTATATGCCCAACAACCAATTTAAAAAAAGCGAATTGTACAGTTTTATTACTGGCAAAGCAAGTACTGCTATTGCACGACGCCTGCAAAAGAATTTTAAGCAAGCTGGCGTGGATATTACGATTGAGCAATGGAGTGTATTGTATCATTTGTGGAAAGAAGACGGATTGAGCCAACAACAATTGTGCGATGCTACGTTTAGAGATAAGCCGAGTATTACAAGGTTGGTAGATAATTTGGAGAAATTGGGGCTTGTAAAACGCATGGCGGATAAAAATGATAGAAGAATAAATAAGGTTTGTACCACACCGGAGGCACAAAAATTGCAAGAGCTAAGTATGGAAGTGGCAAACCGAACGTTGAATGAAGCTTTGGCGGGTGTTACAAATGGGCAGATAGAAATTGCAAAGGAAGTGTTGAATATGGTGTATGAAAACTTAAATTCATAGTGTTTGGTGTTTGTGGTTTGGTGTTGTGGAGCTTGATAATTAACACTGACTTTAAATTATATGGCGAACAACAAACACCAAACCACAAACAGTATTAAAAAATATAAATCATGAATACAACAACAGTAAACAACGCATTAAAAGGCGGCGAATTTTTAATTAAAGAAAGCAATGCTTTTGAAACGTTTACGCCAGAAGATTTTAACGAAGAACAAATAATGGTAAAAGATATGTGCATACAATTTTTGCACACAGAAGTATTGCCAGTAGTAGATAGAATAGATAAACTAGAACCTGGGCTTATGCCATCGCTAATGGAAAAGGCAGGCGAGCAGGGGCTTTTGGGCGCATCTACCCCGGAAGAGTTTGGTGGCTTGGGTAAAGATTTTATAACTTCTACTTTGGTAAATGAAGGCCTTGGCGGTGGTTTTAGTTTTAGTGTGGCAGTAGCTGCGCATACGGGAATTGGTACTTTACCAATTTTATATTTTGGTACAGATGCACAAAAAGAAAAGTATGTAACAAAACTAAGTAGTGGTGAGTGGAAGGGATCTTACGGACTTACTGAACCAAATGCGGGTAGCGATGCATTGGGTGCAAAAACTACGGCCGTTTTATCAGAAGATGGTAAACATTATATTTTGAATGGACAAAAATGCTGGATAACCAATGGTGGTTTTGCTGATGTATATACAGTGTTTGCAAAAATAGATGGCGAAAAATTTACAGCATTTATAGTAGATAGAGGTACAGAAGGTTTTACCCTTGGTGCAGAAGAACATAAAATGGGTATTAAAGGTTCGAGTACTGTACAGTTGTATTTTCAAGATTGTAAAGTGCCTGTAGAAAACTTATTGGGAGAAGCTGGTAAAGGGCACATCATTGCTTTTAATATTTTAAATATTGGTCGTTTAAAATTATGTGCGGCTGCATTGGGTGGTGCAAAAATGGCGCTAGATTCTAGCATACAATATGCAAATACAAGAGAACAATTTAAAACAGCGATTGCAAATTTTGGTGCAATAAAACATAAACTAGCAGAATGTGCTACACGTATATGGGTGAGTGAAAGCGCACTATACCGTACTAGCAAGTGGATTGATGATAAAGAAAATGAATTGGAAGCAGCTGGTAAATCTTACGCAGAAGCGCACCTTGGTGCAGCAGAAGAATTTGCCATAGAATGTGCAATGCTAAAAGTAGATGGTAGTGAAGTGTTGGATTTGATAGTGGACGAAGGTGTGCAAATACACGGTGGTAACGGGTTTAGCGATGAGTATATGATCAGTCGTGCATACAGAGATAGTAGAATAAACAGAATTTATGAAGGTACAAATGAAATAAATCGTTTGCTTACGGTAGATATGATGCTGAAGCGTGCAATGAAAGGGAAGCTTGATTTGATGGGGCCAGCCATGGCAGTGAGCAAAGAACTAATGAGCATTCCTGAATTTGGTAATGATGACGAAACACCCTTTGCTACAGAGAAAAAAGCAGTATTGCAAATGAAGAAAGCGATACTGATGGTAGCTGGTGCAGCAGTACAAAAGCTAATGATGGGCTTGAGCGATGAGCAAGAAATATTGATGAACGTGGCAGATATGGCTATTGCAACTTTTAATGCAGAGAGTGCATTGCTACGTGTTATAAAAATGACAGATAAGCAAGGCGAAGCTGCAGTGAGTATACAAAAAGACATGATGCATGTTTACTTAAACGATGCAGTGGATGCGGTGAACAAAGCTGGCAAAGAAGCCATTAATGCTTTTGCAGATGGTGATGAACAACGCATGATGTTGCTAGGCCTAAAACGCTTTACAAAAATGGCACCGTTTAATAGCAAAGAAGCTAGAAGACGCATTGCCGCTAAGTTGTGTGCAGATGGTAAGTATGCATATTAATATTTTGAATTAGGAAGAAAAATTATCATTGTTAAGATTCTTTGAAAGAAAATTATCATTCTTAAATTCTACAAAAACAAAATAAAGATTTACAAAAAAAGACAAGCAAAAATACCCTACTATAAAATAAATTGTTAGCGTTGAAAATTGCTTTAAACCAAACCAATCACCAAAATAAATAATAATACTTATTCCAAATAACAATCGAAGACTTTCCCAGAAAATGGAAAGTCTTTTTTTATCCATTAACTCAGAATAACTATAAACGGTTAAAAAAATAAATAGCCCATAAATGAAAATTTTGGGCAACCCAATAGTAGCAATATTATTAAATAAATACGCTACAAATAACAATGTAATTAGCACTTGTGCAACTGACCAATAGATTAATCTTGAGGAATTTTGTTGACCATATTTATTAAATTGAAAAACATCTACTATCTTGTTTAAAGGGTATTTTTCTTCAAACCCTTTTGGCCTCCAACCTGTGGGTTTAAACCAAATCGTACATTTCTCTTTCCAATTGGGAACACGCCATGCATCGGTAATTAATAACCATAAGTGTTGAAAATTTATGCGAATAGGATTCCAAGTTTGTGCTGGTCTAGTAATACCATAAACAGGAGGCACTGTAGGTAGGTCTTTTTGAAAAGTACCAAAAAGCTTATCCCAAAAAATAAATATTTGACCATGGTTTTTATCTCTATACTCAAGATTGATGGCATGGTGTATTCTATGGTGAGATGGTGTTACAATTACCTTTTCTAAAATTCCCATTTTCTTTATATGCTTAGTGTGGTACCAAAATTGCATAAATAAATGAAGCGGTAATGTAACTCCAATTACAGTTGTGGGCACTCCAATAAAAGCAGCAGGAATAAGCAAGAATGTAAATAGATTCACAAAACTTGAAATGGATTGACGTAATGCACATGCAAGATTAAACTCTTCGCTACTGTGATGTATCGCATGCTTGTTCCAAAAAAAATTAATTTGATGTGCCAAACGATGTCCCCAATAACCATAAAAGTCAATTGCAATAAATCCAATACAGTATGACAAAATGTTTGCCTCTAAGTGAAAGATTGCTATTTTAGAAACCATCCACTCGTATGATATAAAAGTGATTGATAATCCCAACACATCTTTTACCGCATTGGTAATACCCGAGCTAATGCTAGAAGCAGCATCCATTAAAGGAACACTATCTTCACCTTTATACAACCCATAAAATTTTTCAATAATTATGAGCAATAAAAATGCAGGCATTGCTATCGTTAATATTTTCCCGTATTCTTCCATTTAGTAATATTATAAAAAGAAAGAGTTTTTAAAGGCTTCTAAAAAAGTTTAAAGATTTATGCAATATAAATATTAAAAAAATAACCTTGTTCTTAAAAATGTATTTTACAAAAATAATTAAGCCCTTGGCACAGTAAAAATAAATGTACTCCCCTTACCCATTTCACTTACCACGGATATTTCGCCCTCATGAGCCTCTACAAATTCTTTACAAAGCATTAAACCTAAACCTGTACCACTTTCATTACTCGTACCTTTTTTACTTTCAAAATTTCCAGAAAATAATTTTATTTTATCTTGCTCGCTTATACCCATGCCAGAATCTTTAATTGAAACTTCTACAAATGCTTTCTTAACTATAGCACTAACATGCACAGCTCCTTCGATTGCTGTAAATTTTATTGCATTTGAAATTAAATTTCTAAGTACTAAAGTTATCATATCCCTATCTACATAAATATCGATAGAACTATCTATAATTTGTGACAGTAATATTTTTTTTGCTTGTGCTTGTAAGTGCAATAAATTCATGGTTTCATCTACACTATTTTTTAGATTTATTGGCTGTAGATTGATATTAAATCCTTGCATTTGGCTTTTGGCCCACAACAATAAATTCTCCATAAGGCTGGAGGTATAATTGAGGTCGTTGAGAATATCTGGAACTAAAATTTTAATCTCATCGCCAGACATGTTGTATTTACTAACACTAACAAATAAATTTCTTAAGCTATAAATCGGGTTTTTTAAGTCGTGCGAAATAATAGAAAACATTCTATTTTTTAACGCATTTAATTCTTCTAGACTATTTGTTTGCAGCTCCAATAAATTGGTCTTTTCTACTAACGCAAGCCTATTTTTATTTAATTCATCGTTTGTAAAAATTAATTGTTTATTTATTGATGATATTTTTTCTTGGTAATCATTATTCTCTTTTTTAATTAAAATGAGCCCAAGAAAAATGAAAAATAAAGATAAGGCTTGATTAAAAAAATAAAAATAGGGATTAATGTCTTTCATTACAAAATTGTATTTACCATGAAGTGTAAAAACAGCTAAATAACAAACTACAGAAAAACTAATAGTAAATAAGATTGTACTAATTCTTTGTAAAAAGAAAACTGCTAGCACGGCATATAAAATGTAAAACAATTCTATTCCTACATCTATACCGCCAAAATATACTACAGAAGTAACAGTGGGATACAAAAGAAAATACCACACAAGTGCAAATTGATGATGCTTAAAATAGTTGAGCAATAGGGCTATAGAACTAATTACAAAAGGAGAAAAAGCTATACATAATGCTAAAATTGGCATATAGCCTTTGCTATTGAGACCAGCAGCAGGCACTATTAAACCTGTTAATACTCCTAGAAAATTAATTTGATTAAAAATTCCTAGTCGCCTTTCTTCTTCTTCAAGCATGCTAGCAGAATATCCGATTCGCTTTATTTTAGCTATAAAGCCTTGCATTTTTGATAGAATAGAAAGCATATTTGTGAAATATAGGTATAAGAATATCAGTAGTTTTTAAAGTAGGTGTTGGATATATACGAATTAATACCCTCTTATGATTTTTTACTTTAGTGTAACGAAAATTCAAGTATTTTTATTGTCGCTATTATTTATGCAGCTACTTATCAATGCATTTTTAAATTATTTTGACATTAATATGCAAAGATTATACTACATCTGCCCAATGCCACACACTACTAAAAGCACCCACCAAGGCCACTCCATTTACAAACCGCAATTTCCCTAATTTCAAATCATCAATATCTTTTTGTAAAACTTTTCTGTGGTAAGGATTCATAGTGCCGCCTTTTTCGCCAGCAGGTATAGCAGGGTCGTATTGAAAATGAGGGTCCACAATAGTACCTCTTGGGTACATAATACCAGGTGTGCCTTGCCCACGTATGTCAAGCTCCTCGGGGTGCTCTAGCCCTAGCGTATGCCCAAACTCATGCGCAGCCGTACTAGAATTATTTATTAAATTTTGCAATTTAAAATAACCAGTATTGCTATTTATTCCATCTACAAAAGAAATATCTATTTTACTGTACTCTTCTATGCGAAAATAATTATTGAGCGGATTTGTGTTTTCTATCACATCTTTTTGCGAAAGCGTAGGTGCATAAAATCCAGTTGCATTTAAAATAAAACCATATCCCCTTGCTCCTATCATGGTATGCCCATCTATAATATTCCAAAACAAATTTATGTCGTCTGCTATTTGTTTGCTCAATGCATCGGTAGCCGCATTACCATAAAAGAAGAGGTTAGCTTTTATGGTGATGGTGTTGGTATCGTTGTTTATTTCTGCTATACCCATAGTTAGTTGTTAGATGTTAGACATGAGATATTAGATAACTACATTCAATGTCCATTACTAAATTTTATTTTTTTTAATATGGCAGGCAGTGCCTGCCATATCTGATTTATTTTTTTTCTTTACAATATCACTTTCGGTTTCGCCACCATTGCTGCTGCGAACATATCCACGGGGTTTCACCCACCACGGTGCTGCGCACCTTTCCATGGGTTTCACCCATGGCTATGCAGGGTCAACCCCTTCAGTGTTGGTCGTTTAGAAAGTTTAAAATAAATAATAGACTTTGCATTAAAACAATGATAAATAATAAATGATAAATCTAAAATTCCTAGTCTTGTGTCTAACTTCTAAAAATCTAATATCTATTTAACATATTTCTTCAACCACTCCCCCTGCTCCCACAACATGTGCAACAAATTTTCTTTACCACGGTAGCTATGTGCTTCGTAAGGCAAAAACACAAACCTCACTTTACCACCATTGCCTTTTATAGCAGCAAATAATCTTTCACTATTTATCGGAAACGTACCTTGGTTATCATCGCTATCGCCATGTATTAAAAGTATGGGCGTTTTTATTTTATCTGCATAGCTAAACGGGCTCATATCAAAATACAATTGCGGTGCTTGCCAGTACGTTCTATCTTCGCCCTGAAACCCAAACGGTGTAAGGGTTCTATTGTATGCACCACTACGTGCAATACCCGCTTTAAACAAATTGGTATGCGCCAGTAAATTCGCTGTCATAAACGCACCATAACTATGCCCACCAACAGCCACCCTATTTTTATCGCCCACACCCATGGCGCTCAAATTATTTATGGCTGCCTCTGCATTCAATTTTAGTTGCGCTATAAAATCATCATTTGGTTTTTTAGACGTATCCGTACTCACTATCGGCATTTCTGCATTATCCAATACAGCATATCCTTGCGTTACATAAAATATCGGACTTGCCCAACTCACTGTTGTAAATCTATCTTTACTTCCACGCACTTGCGCTGCATCAGCCGCACTGTTAAACTCTCTCGGGTATGCCCACATGAGCACAGGCAGTGCGCCATCTTTTTCTTTGTTGTATCCTTTTGGCAAATACAAATCACCCGTCAAGTCCACACCATCCGCTCTTTTGTATTTCAATTTTTCTTTTGTTACCCCTTCCAACGCAGGGTATGGATTTTTAAAATCTGTAATAGCCACATCTGCCATTCTCAATTTTAAATTTTTTATAAAATAATTCGGCACATCTTTTTGCGATTCTTTTCTTGTAAGCAATTGCAAATTATCTGCATCCAACACCTCTACCACCTGCTCGTACGCACCCTCTTGGCAGCGCCATATCATCTCACTTTTTTTAGTAGCTAAATCAAAACTTGCTAAAAAAGGCAAGTCACCCCTTGGCGATGCACCTTCAGTATTGTTCAACAACAAACTATTGTTTCGTACACGAATTACATCTCTGTTAAATTTATTTTTTTCTGAAATTGGTTCGCCAGGTTCGCTGTAGGCATCGGTGCTGTTGTACTCAAATAATTTTTCCATTGTGCCAGTGCTAGGGTTATACCTGCTCGTACGCTGCACTTGCTTGCCTTGTAAAAACTCCACCACCCAAGCAAAAGTTTCATTGCCCCAAGCCACACCGCCGTAACGCATTTGCGTTTTAAACAATTCTTTTGCTTCGCCGCTAAACGGTGCAGCCAATGCATACACAGCATCATGAAACTCCATTTTATTTTTTATCAATCCACTATCTAATGCTTTGCACCAAGTAATCGTTGCCGCCTCATCATCTCTCCATGCAAAACTTCGTTGCACATCTTGTACGTTATCATTGCCACTAGGCCTAGTTTCTATGTTGGGTAAATCTGCCAATTTTTTCACCAGCTTGCCTTGCATATCTGTAATGCTCACCACACTCGGAAAACCACCCGCAGGCACCAAATAAGAATATGGTTTTACAATCGTACGTTGCAGCATATACTTTTTATCAGGACTAAAATTTACAACAGCATACACAGCAGGCTTACCAATATTTGTTTCCACCCCATTTTTATTTATTACCAATTGTGCTGTAGCCATAAACTCATACAGCTGCTCATCGTACGGCGTTTTTATCAAATCTTGATACGTACGAGTAGGTGCCGCCTTACCAATACTTTGCTGTATGCTCGGCCCTGTAGGCGTAATAGGTTTTTTAGGCGCAGTACTAGCAGCAGCAGTAGCTACTTTATATACAAGGCTGTTATCGTCCACCCAGCGTATGTTTGCGCCGTTTATCAAATTAAGCGGTTGCTTATTTATCCGCACTGCTTTTTGCGTAGCCACATCTATTATGTAAGCATCCACACGAGTACCAGTAGTATTGGTAAACACAATTTTCTTTTCGCTATCGCTCCAGCTCACATTGCTCGCAAGCATGTTTGCAGGCAAGCCACTCACTTTATATTCCTTACCCGCCTTTATATTTTTTAGCGAAAAATTATTAATGTACGTCTGCCTACTCGGGCTAAAATTATTAGGGTTCAAGCGCAAACCAGCCACCCGTATTTCAGGCTGCCCAAGCTCCTCCACCGTGGGGTAACTATTGCGTTCGCTCAGCAGCATCCACTCACCCTTACTATCCACACTCACGCTAGGTGTAGGCTTTGCTAGCAGCAAATCTGCAATTTCTTTAGGCGGCACTTGGTACCCACTAGCCTCCTGTGCATACACACCAGCACCCACACATACAAGGCACAAAAACAATACAATTTTTACAACGCTAAAATATTTCTTCATACATTATTTTTTAGGGTATGAAGTTAAAGGAAAAATTTGCTTTGCAAAATTTGGGTGGAGGATTTTTTGTTTTGGGGCTGTGGGCTGCAAATCTTTATTGAACATTTGATGCGGCTGTCCGTAGTAGTCCTCGTCGGTCGTTCCTCCCTCCTGTGGGCTACTACTTCCCATCCGCCAGCCCTTCGGCGGAAGAACTTTTTTCAGCTTTTATTGTGGAGGAGATTGGAGCGGAGATTGGTTAATGCTGATTTTAAAACAGAATATAAATATTTTAACATATTTTTGAATTAACAATAAATTCATATATGGCTGATTACAAAAGTTATCCTTTAGCTCTTTTAGATAATCTTAATTCAATTAAAGAATTTTTCACTTCGAATAAAATTAAAGATTATAAAATTCATAAACCTTCAGATAATGGAATATTAGAGGTTTATCATAATCATAGGTTATTTTATTTTTTAATCTCAAACTTCGAAATAAAAGAAAACATTTTAGTTTTTATTGTAAATATTTATCCACTTAGTGAAACATCGGTAGAGAAAGTGGAAACTAGAATAGCTTCAGGACAACTTATACAATATCTAAAAATTTGGTGGAGTTTAGTTACTAGATACAGTAATTATGAAAATTTATTTGACAATCCTATAGAGATAAAATATACTCGCAATACTAATGATTTCTCCATTGGTAAATTACCCGTTTGCCTAAAACAAATTCAAGTAAAAAATTATAATGCTATTAAGGCAACTGAGATAATTGATATACCTGAAGATAGTCTATGGGTTTTTCTAATTGGAGAAAATGGATTTGGTAAAACTTTAATTTTGCAGTCAATTTTTATTGGCTTATTCGGAACTAGAGATAATAATACAATACTTGTTAAGCAAGATGATTTTAAGGTATTAGTTGAATTTAATGATGGAGAAAAGAAAGCATTAATAAAAACCAACTACGAAAGTGACATAACTTTAGAGTATAGTTCGAAAATTAATAACATAGTAGCAATAGGTGCCTCAAGATTAAATCTAACAAGCATTAGTGCTAAGGAGGAAGAAACAAGAAGTAGTCCATCATATAGTCTATTCAACACAGATGGATTATTGCTAAATATTGACTCGGAACTGTATAAATTATCAATAAAAAAAGAGAAAAAGAAATTCGATGCATTCAAAAAAGGATTAATTGATTTATTAGCTCCATATTTGAGTGATATCAAGTATAATGAAGAATTAGACAAAATACTTTATTATGAAAAAGACAATAATAATGAAGATTATATTCCTAGTAGATATGACGACTTAGCATCAGGTTTTAAAAGTATCATTGGAATAGCAGGTGACATAATAATTAGGCTTTCAAAGAATCAAGACGTAAAAAATATAAAAGATTTAGAAGGTATAGTATTGATTGATGAGTTTGATTTACATTGGCATCCTAAGTTACAAATTAATGTACCTATGGCATTCTCAAAAGTTTTTCCCAAAATACAATTTATAGTATCAACCCATAGTCCAATACCACTTTTGGGCGCTCCTTTATCTTCAAAAGTGTATAAAGTAAATAGAAGCAAAGAAGATGGAGTTACAGTTGAAGAGGTTGAATTAAATTTGAAACAATTAACACCGAATTTAATTCTTACATCACCCATATTTGATATGGATTCAATAACAAATATTAATACCGAAAATTTAGATGAGATTAAACTTGAAGATAGTTTTAATGAAATAGAGACAAATGAAAATATTAAATCGATACTTTCTGATATAAAAAACACTGATAAAAAATACCCTGATTCAATCTTCAAGTAAAATATAAATGATAACTGTAACTAAAGATTTTGATACAATTCCAGAAGGATTAAATAACGATGCGCAAAAGGAGAAACTAAAAGCTGCAATTTCAGATAAATTACTGCACAAGTTTGATTCTAAAATCTATAGAAAAGCCTCTATAGATTTTTTAAAAATAATTTATAACGATAAATGTGCTTATTGTGAAACCAATGGAGATTCGGGTTATTATGCAGAAGTTGAGCATTACAGACCCAAAAAGGGAAAACCAATTGATGGGCATTCCGGATATTATTGGCTTGGATACGAATGGACAAATTTATTATTATGTTGCAGAAAATGCAATGGGAAGAAACTTAGCCAATTTCCAATTTTAAGTACTAGGATTATTGACCCAACATTAGATGTAAATGGAATGCCAGTAAAGGAATTTACATTTGTTAATTCAGAAACATTGCTTGGGGAAAGACCTCTTTTACTTAACCCAGAAATACATAAACCTCAAGAACACTTAATAGTGCTTACAGATGGAACTTTAAAGAATATTACAGATGAAGGAGAGTGTACAATAAAAACATGTAATTTAAACCGAAAAGAATTAGTTTTTAGGCGAAAAAGAAAAATTAAAAAGTTTTTTGATAATTTGGAAATGTATTATAGCGAATATTTGAACTTAGAAATTAATGAAGAGGAATTAAAGAAGAATATAAATAGATTATATAAATTTCTTTTTTCAAAACTTACCAATGATTCAGAGTTCAGTTTAGTTTGGCACATTTTGGCTGCTAAGTTTGAATTTTTTTGCAAAAGTTATTTACAGCAAAAAGAATGCGAAGCTTCTATTAGATATTTTAACGAGTATAAAAATTCTCTTCAAAATTAAATTCTCTGTACGGTAAATTATAAACCTATTGGCGCAGAGATGTAAAAATCTAGCAGATTTGAGGCGAGGTCAATGTGTGTTGTCAATCTGTGCAGCAAATTATAAAAGAGGTTTATGCAAAGCACAAATAAGCCTCCACACTTTTGCTATGCTACATACCTTCGTAAGAGTCCATGGCTTTCTCTGTAGCAAAAAAATATTTCGGTACGCTGCACCTCTGCACCCTCCGTTATTATTCAACCTACAAAGCTGTTGGTGCGCTGTACCTGTGTAATCCTACAATAATTTGGTAATTTTTATTGTCTGTAGTCATTTTCGTAATAGCATAATACAATAAAACACATTGGTGCAGCGCACCACAATATTTGTAGCTGCCACAGCAGCACAAAGTTTTAAAGGTGCAGCGCACCGTAATATTTGGTTGTAATAAAAATTGTTTTAGTTGTATTACATAACTAAAAAGTAGTTTAATGTACATAGCCATGGGTGCAACACGTGGCAAAAAAACAAACCGCATCCACCAACCCTGCAAGGGTTGAACAAATTATAGCGCAGTAAAATAATCGCAATTGTATTGTTTAACCCCGTTGGGGTTTTACCCATATTGTATTTTATAACCACGGGCTGCACCCATAGTTATGAATGTTAAACCCTTTCAGGGTTATATCCTTTATGCATAGTCAATAGCCAGTTGATTAATTTCTATAATTATATCTTCTACTGCAGGCTCTAATTCACTACCCATTTTAAGATATTCATTTGGGTAGTCATCTTTCATAAAATGCATAAGGGCATAGTAAATTGGTTTGTATTTATCTTTTAATTGATAATTTGGCTCATTGAATAAATTCAAGACAATGTGATATTGTTTTTTTGCTATAAACATCATTAAGAAGATTGTCAAATTTAAATCTTCCGAATACATTTTAATCAATTTATTAAATCCCTCAACTGCTTCTTGAATTTTATTATTCCATAAAAGCACATTTATCTTTACTTCTAGACTGAGTCGGTCTTCTTTTATGTTAGAAACAATCTTTAAAACTTCGTTTTTATTTTTAATACTTTTGAAATATAGCAAAGCAAGTAAACCTGAAGTTATTTCAAATAAACCATTTTTTGTCTTTTTATAATTTTCAACCAACAATCTTTCTGCTTCATTTTCTTCATTTAGTTCAATTAATAAGAGTGCCTCAAGGTATAGAAAATCAAAGAAATTCAGCTTCCTCAACTTCTTAAAATATTTCAATGATTCATCTTTTTTTACAAGGTCTTGCGAGAACATAGCCAATAATTCGTAGATGTTTTGTTTTTCTAGGCCACAGTTTTTTAAATATCCAAAGGCTCTATCGCAATTGCCATCTTCTTTTATAAACTTTTTTATTTCTAGGTCATCGAATTTTAGGAGCGGTATAATGGGAGTAAATTCCTCATTAACTTCATTTTTTGTTTCATTGTAAAGTTTCATTTTATTTAAAACAGAAACAGTCTTAGAGTTACTAACTGCCTCCAAAATCAGCATAGCCGAATCAGGATTATAATTACCCTTCTTAAGCCTCTCAATATGACTATTAATAAATCCTTCTACTCCATTCTCATCATCACTATATAAAAGCTCAATAGATTTTGTAAGCCATTCTACCCTACACCTATCATATCTATTCCCATTCCGCATCAAATACCAAATATTAAAAAACCGTTCTTTTAATTGGTAAAAATTATTTTTTGTAGATGTTTCTTTTTTCTCAATTACATTATTTTTTTCTAGCTGTGCAAGCTGTGCAGATATGGCTTTGCCTTGCATCGGTTTTCCGTCGTCTCTTATTTGGCTTGCTATATCTTTTACACTTATGGCATCCCAACTTTTTGCTACTACATCTACAATTTTTCTTTGTTGCACAGGCAGTGCATCCATGCGGTGCTTGTATAATGGTGTTATGCGGTCAAGTATTATGTCAAGGTCTCTTAAGGCTGAGCCATTTTCATCGGAGAGTAATACTTCGTACAATAATAAAATAGTTCTTATTACACCGCCTGTTAGCAAAGCCAATGTTTCTATTTTAGCTTTATTTTTTTGTAAATCTATTTTTTTATCGGTTTCTTTTTCTTGTAATTTGGTAATAAGGTCTAGGGTTTCATCTTTGTTTAACCCATCTAAATATATTATTCTAAAAAACTCAAAAAAAGGTTTGGAGTAATCGTGTTGGTCTTCTAGCACAATGGCAGATGCAGCTACAATGCGTATATCATTGCAGTGCATGAGTATTTCTCTAAACCTATGTGTTTCTCTTTCTTTAAGGTTGTCTAAAAATAATTCTCCAAAATTATCAAATAGAATAAGTAGCTTTTGTTTGCGCTCATGCAATGCTTCTATCAATAAATCAAAACATAGTTTTTCATAATCACTACTTCCAATAAATTTTTCTGTTTGGTCATATAGCTTGCTGCCTATTCCCCAATAATCATCTAAATATTTTAGTAGCTTTTCCCACAAATTGCTAAGCGAGCTTAAGTCGTAAGATTCCTCATTAAAAAAAACAGGAATAAGCCAATCATTCAATTTTTTATTTTTTTCTACTTCGTATTTTAATCGAAGCAGCAAAGTTGTTTTACCCATACCACGCAGCCCTTGCAGCAAATAATGCTGCTCAGGATATTTCATAGTTCCTCTCTCTATATCCTTAAATATTTTTTCAAAAACTTTTGTACGTACTACAAAGTTTTCTATCAATATTTCTCTTGGTTGGCTTGCGGGGTTAAAAAGTTTGTTATCAGTCCTCATTGCAAATATGTTTTTTGCACCACATTTGTAATATGGGCGATGTGTAGCGATATTGTTTGTTTGTAATAAATAAATAGCCATCCGACTCTAAAATATCCATGCAAGTTTTGCTATCTACATTTCCGTTTTTTACGGCAAGGTTGTGTATGTCATTATTATCTATAGCATCATTTTTTGCCACAAATTTTAAAACATCCATTGCAAAACCATATTCATTTCCTTTAAAAAGACTGTTTAATCTTGTGAAGTAAGGCATAAACTGTGGCTTGTTTCTTACATGTATAATTTGCAAAAATGCGGTATCAATACTTTTGTAATTTATTTCGCCTTTCGATTCATACACATCTACTATTTCTTGTTGTATCAATTGTAAATGAAAAGGCGTAAACCATTTTATTCTTTCTAAAATATAATTCAAGCAATCTTCATTTATTTCTACTTCATCTTTTGCCATTAGTTGAGATAGAAAATCCTTTGCTTCCTCTGCTGTTAGCGGTTCTACTTCAATCGTCTTCAAATCATTTACTGCTGTAAGCGAAGTTATTTTTTCCACCATTGGGAATAATGAAATAGAACCAGTGTAGATAAAACTTACTTTATCTTCCAATTCTTTTTGGTGCCTTAGTGCTCTATTTAATTGTATAAAATTTCTTGCCTCGTCTAAGCCATGGCTATCAAAAATATTTTGTATTGTTTGAGGAAATTCATCTATCATTATTACAACTCTACCATATTTATTTTCCATATTTTGTATAAGCTGTAATAGCAATTGGTAGTAGTCAGGCTCTTCACCTTCTCTCAACTCCACACCTTGAAAACTTTTTACTTTTTGTAAAACATCTATCACAAAATTCTTTATAGAGTTTGAAACTTTAGAAAGATTATTGATAGCCTTACTTTTTATTAATTCTTCAAAAATTACTTTGAAAAAATTATTGATACTATAAACTGATTCTGTAATTGTGTAAACAAAATAAAATCCTTCCTCAGGATGTTCTTCTAAATGTTTTAATATAGAAGTTTTGCCAACTCTTCTTGGAGCCGACAAGTAAATGTTTGCATTTGAGCTTATGGCTCTATAAATTTTTCGTATTTCTCTTGGACGAAGATAAAATCCTTCCCCCCTTGCTGAATTCCCTAAACTATTTTTCATGATGACAATTTTATTTTTGTCAAAAGTATTGACAAAATATTTATTGTCAAAATATTTGACAAATTATTTTTTGTTAAATGACATTGCATTAGGAAATTTAATTCTAACTATTTGATTATTAATTTATAATAATTGTTGGTTTATTATTTGAGTAGAAATATAAAATCTAGATTTGAGGCGAGGGCAATGTGTGTTGGCAATCTACCGCATAAGGCAGTACAAGTTATGCGGCAAATTATAAAAGAGGTTTATGCAAAGCACAGATACGTTTCCGCACTTTTACTATGTTGCATATATGTACAAACGTCCGTGGCTTTTTATGCTACAAAAAATACGCTAATAAAATTATACATCTAACCACGAAGTAGTTTCCTTTTAATAACCATGAATGAAATTTATGGTTATTAAAAATGCTCGCCATAAAAACCCCAACGGGGTTACCCAATAAACCAACACATAAACAAAAACTAAAAAAGATAAGGAAACCCACCTTGGTTCATTCCCCCACGAACCATTCGCTTCAATCAATTTTCGCAATCACAAAATCATCAATTCGCAAACATGAAGAAGAACTTAACATACTGTTCGTGTTCCCACGAACAGTATGTTAAAAAATAAGGAAAAACTAAATACAAATTTTTCTAATTATATTTTAATAAATTTTTGCTAAATCTTACAACAATTCTGCTACATGTTTTTTTATGTTTTCTGCAATTTTTTGTGTAGGCAAATCGTTGCTATCTGTACCAAAAGGGTCTTCTATTTCTTCAGCAATCATTTCTAAACTAGCCAATACATAAAATATAAAAACTACCACAGGTATAGCATAATAACCCAAATGCATTACAAAAGCAAAGGGCAAAGTCATTATATAAAAGAAAATAAATTTCTTTACAAACACGCTATAAGAAATAGGTATTGGTGTATTTTTTATGCGCTCACATGCTCCACATATATCTGTAAAAGATGATACCTCCGTATTCAAATTTATCAATTGTACATCAGATATTTTTTTCTCTATATACAGTTTATTTATTTTTTTAGCAATAATAGACGCAATTTGGTTGGGTATATGTTTCTCTTTATCAATATCCAACAATTCGGGATGGTTAAGTTCATCAAGCGCTAGTCGGGTAGATTCTTTAGCCAAATGTTTTCTTAAAGCTAGTGCAAATGCTGGGATGGTTTTCGTAAAAAAATTTCTATTGGTTGTATCTTTATCATCTAAAATAAAATTGAGTTTGATAGCCAAATTTCTGCTATTATTTACAAGACTTCCCCAAAGTTTGCGTCCCTCCCACCATCTATCATAAGCAGTATTTGTTCTAAAAACCAATAATAAAGAAAGTACAAAGCCTAGCATGTTATGCAAAAGATTCAAATTTTTTACATTGCTGTCTTTATTCAAATGCCAGTAGCTAATCTCTAACCATGCTATTGCTGCTGTATAAAGACCAATACATATAAGCATTGTAAAAAGTGCTCGAATGGTATCTGCCTTGTGAAGTTTAAAAATAAATGAAAACCAGTCTTTAGGATTGTAAGCTATCATTGTGCAAAAATAAGTGTCAACAGGCAAATTATTATACTTCGCTTTGATTCGTATCCTCAAGAGCCATTCGCTTTAATCAACTTTCGCAATCAAAAAACTAACAAAACGTAAATCTGAAGAAGAACTTAGCGAACGATTTGTGAGGACAAGAATTGTGGCTTGGGGTAAAGAGGAATAATTACTACAAATACCTTTCCTTAATAACTCCCAAATGGTGCAACTCATGCCCACACACAATCCATGCGAGTGCACGAACGGTTGTCATGGTATTGCCTGCTATGCCTGCTCGCTTAAATGTATCTGCACTTTGGTTACTGAAAAATGCAAGTGTGGCTTGCCTAGCAGTTTTATACTCTTTTAACAATTTTTTTATCGGGATTGACGAGGCCTTTGCAGCTTTTGCAAACTCGTTTTCATCAAAAAAGGGTTGTGCCGTTTTATCGTGGCGGGCAAAGCGCATGGCTCTATACACAAATACTCTTTCGCAATCTATAAGGTGTTGTGCAATATCTTTTATACACCATTTACCTTCTGCATAAGGCGTGGTAAGTTGTGTTTCTGTTAATGACAAAACTAAAAGCTCTATTTCTTTTGCATTATTTTTTAATTGGTCTAAAACACTTATATTTTCATTTACCAATTTTATAAAACTTCCGTAATAATCGGCATATTCAAATTGGGAGGGCTTTGTAATTTTTTTCATGGGGCAAATGTATAGAAGTTTATTATTTGTTTCTACCCCTTTCGGGGCTTTTGCTTTGCAAAAGTCCACGGGTTTTCCCGATTTTGTCGGGATGGTTACTCATAGTGAACCCCGTTGGGGTTCGTCATAAAGCTGGCAGATTAAAGTGTTTTTACAGAGCAGTAAAAAATATTTTGCATCTTCTATTGCACAATCTCTGCATCTATATATTGCATAATAAAAGATTAAAAAAGATTTAATGTAGAAACTAGTAGAATAATGCTAAAATTCTTTTGTTGGCATAAAAAAGTTGTGCTACAAAAAAGACTAATTGATTTTAGCAGAAAAGCACATAATTTTCCTTTCTATTCATTTCTCATTCCTTAATTTCACAATCACAAATAAACCCACATGATAAATATAAATAAGGAAGCTATTATTGAAAGATTTATGCGCTATGTACAAATAGATACACAGAGTGACCCAGAAAGCAATAGTTTTCCTACAACAGAAAAACAAAAAAATCTAAGCAAAATTTTGGAAGCAGAATTAAAAGCTATGGGGTTAAGCAATGTGGAATTAGATACGTTTGGTTATGTGTACGCTACATTACCCAGCAATAGTGACAAAAAAAATATTCCTACTATTTGCTTTTGCAGCCATGTGGATACTGCACCCGATTGTAGTGGTACAAATGTAAAGCCGTTGTTGCATAAAAATTATGATGGTAGCGATATTCAGTTGCCAGATGATGCTACACAAATATTAACTATTGCGAAATCTCCATATTTAAAAGAACATATTGGCGGCGATATTATTACTGCTAGTGGGAATACATTGCTTGGCGCAGATGACAAAGCTGGGGTGTCTATTATTATGCAGGCGGCACAATATTTAATGGATAACCCAACCATAAAACATGGCGACATAAAAATTGTATTTACGCCTGATGAAGAGGTAGGAAAGGGTGTAGCAAAAATAGATATGCAAAAAGTAGGCGCACAATTTGGTTATACACTCGATGGTGGTGAGGCTGGAAGTTTGGAAGATGAATCTTTTAGTGCAGATGGAGCCAGTATCACAATACATGGTGTGATAGCACACCCTGGCTATGCAAAAAATAAATTGGTAAATGCTATAAAAATTGCTGGAGAAATTTTAGATGCATTACCAAAAAATGAGTGGTGTCCAGAGACAACAGAAAAACGTGAGGGCTTTGTGCATCCTGTATCTACAAATGGTATTGCTGAAAAAGCTACAGTAGGTTTTATTGTGAGGGATTATACAAGAAACGGTTTGCTAAGCCATCATGCTCGACTAAAAAGTATTGCAGAAACGATAGTGGCAAAACACAAGGGTGCTACAATGGAATACATAGAAACAGAGCAATACAGAAATATGAAAGAAGTGTTAGACCAATATCCGCAAGTAGTGGCTAATGCTGCCGAATCCATCAAACGCAGTGGCTTAGCGGTTATACAAGAAAATATTCGTGGCGGCACAGATGGTAGCCGATTAAGCTATATGGGATTACCTTGCCCCAATATTTTTACTGGTATGCAAAATATACATGGTAAGCAAGAGTGGATTGGCGTAAATGATATGCTAAAAGCTGCGGAAACAATTGTGCATTTGTGTATGATTTGGGAAGAGGGCAGTTTGCAGTGAGCAGTTTGCAGTGGGCATTTGGCAAAGGACAAAGGGATATTTAGGATTGCAATTTCATTAATAAATTTTTGATTATGAAACAGTTTTTTTCTACATTGATTATTATTTTAGTTACAACTCTAAATTTGAAAGCACAAGATGCCAATCTCATCAGCACTTTGCGTATGGGTATTTTTAAACTTAAAGCTACACAATCAGAAATTGAAAAATTAACTGGACAGAAAGTTATAAGAAAAAACAGTCAAGATATTTATTTAGATTCTGCGAAAATAGTATACAACAAAGCCAATTACATTTTAACTTTTTCAAAAAGATACAACGAAAATACATCTGCACCAGAAGTATGGGAACTCTTTGCAGTAAGCTCCTCAAACACAAATTTAAAAACCAAAAGTGGTATTGGAATTAATAATACTAAAGCCGAAATTTTATCTACTTATGATAAAAATGATATTACCATTTTCAATGATTGGGAATATAAAGCAAGAGGGAATACAAAAGATAAAATACAATTTGTAAAACTTAATGATTTTGACGCAGGCACTACCCTAATTTTTGAAACCGTAAACAGAATTGTAAAATCTATAGAAGTAAGGATTTATGAAGGCGAATAAAAAATGCAGTCTGTTCGAAATAGAAATCGAATAGACGGCATCAAATTATTTTTAGTCGCCGCATCCTCCTCCGCAACCGCCACTATCGCCTCCGCTGTCCCCTCCGTCACTTCCACCATCACTATTATCAGAAGAGTCATCCCAACCACCACTAGCTCCGCCACCACCCGCATCACCCTCGCCAAAGCCACCAAATTCTGGATATGTACCAGAGTAGTTTGCATCTGTATTATCGAACGAGGTATATAAAGCAAAATCAGAAGAATAAGAATTGTTGCTGTAGTATAAATTATCACTGGCTTTCTTCTCTCTTGCTTTTTGAAGATCTTCAATTACTTTTTCTTTGTCATATTTTGTAATATCCCAAATGTTGCTAGGTGGAAGTGTGTTAAATTCTTTTATATACAATTCTATCGTACTTAAATATTGTGCATGGTATCTTGTTGTTTGTTCATCTACTGGTATCAATTCAGGATGGTGGTTTAATTCGTATTCGATAATTTCTTTACAAAAAATACCATAAGCTTGGGTAAATAAAATATGCTCGTGCCAAACCTTATCTATGGCTTGCGATGGAGTTACATGAAAATCACTTATCACAGCTAGATACAAAAATTTCTTGTACTCATTTACAGCTTTTATGGCATAGCTTACTGAGCATTGGTGCTTTCTAGAAATTTTATCTGCAAAAGCCTTCGTCGATGCATCTGTACCACCAAACATTTCTATTACTTTATCCCACATATTTGTAGGTACAATATGCTCAAAATGATGCCCCTTAATACGTAACCACAATTCTTTTTTGTCATAAAAAATAATTAATTAAATTTTTATAAATTTGATTGGTTGGTAAGTTAATATGTTATTTTTAATGTACAAATTATGCAAAAGAAAATTATACTCATTATTGGCGCTGGCCATTTGGCTTATCGGCTAAAAAAAATATTACATACCCAAGGCTATGAAATAATGCACAGTAACCTTGAGTTAATTAATGCTGCAACAGACTCTGTTTCATTAATAGAAAACTTAAATAACTACATAAAAAAAATTGACATCTCATCTTTAGCCATGGTATATTTGCTAGAAGACAAAGATGAAAATAATTTACAATTGATTATTTCGCTAATCTCTATGGTTACGGATATTCCAATAACAGCTTCTTTATTTAATGAAAATTTAATACCACATTTACAAAAAGACCATATCAATTTAAAAATATTAAACCCTGCAAAAATAGCTGCACCTGCATTTGTGGAGCAATTATATATACAAGTAAATACAGAAACTGTTTATACAAATCTTTTACAAGAAGATAGGAAACTAACAAAAAAGCCGCTTTCGCTCATTCAAAAGTTTTTGATATTTTTTATTACAATGTTGCTAAGCGCTGTTAGCTTTTTTCATTTTTATGAAAACTTATCATGGATAGATGCATTCTATTTTGTAATTGTAACAGCCGCTTCTGTTGGCTATGGAGATATTAATCTTGCACAATCATCTAACCTTAGTAAAGTGGTAGGTATGCTGTTAATACTCTGCTCTACTATTTCTATTTGGATGATTTTTTCTTTAACCATCGATGTTTTTTTGAAGCGAAGAATACAGCTAGAATTAGGCAGAAAAAAATACAGCTTAAAAAATCATGTAATCGTTTGTGGACTTGGTCGTTTGGGATATTTTATTGTACTGGAATTGTTGAAAAAAAATGAAAAGGTAATTGTGGTTGAGCAAAACGAAAACTCAAACCATATAGATTATTTTAGACAGCTTGGTGCAGAAGTTTACCTTGGAGATGCACGCCTGCCAAAAGTAATGAAAGATGTAAATGTAATAGATGCAAAGGCATTGATATCGGTTATCAACAACGATTCTCTCAATTTAGAAATTGGGCTAAATGCCCGCTCTCATCACCCAGAGGTAAAACTAATTTTAAGAATTTTTGACGATCAGATGGCAGATAAGATAAAAGATTACCTAAAAATTTATCACTCACTAAGTGCTTCGGCCATTGCTGATGATAAATTTTACGAAACCTTACAGAAAACTAAATAACAAAGAAAAAATTTCTTCTTTATTACTTAACATAAAACAAAAAAATACCATTAACTTACACATCTAAATTATTTTTATGCTAGATATTTTAAAAGATTATTGGTGGCTGGCTTTATTAATTGCAGCTTTTTTAGGTTGTTTCGTTACCGTAAATCAAGGGCTTATTGGCGTTGTTACTATGTTTGGTAAGTACCAGCGCATCATGCGACCTGGCCTAAATTTTAAAATCCCTTTTTTAGAGCAGATTTACAAAAAAGTAAGTATTCAAAATCGCTCTGTAGAATTAGAATTTCAGGCGGTAACAGTAGACCAAGCAAATGTATATTTTAAAAGTATGTTGCTATACTCCGTTATTAATGTAGATGAAGAAACAATTAAAAATGTGGCCTTCAAATTTATAAGTGATAAAGATTTAATGCAAGCACTTATTAGAACTGTAGAAGGAAGTATTCGTGCGTTTGTATCTACCAAAAAGCAAGCAGAGGTTTTAAATGTGCGCAGAGACATAGTAGAAAATGTAAAAGAACAGGTAGATATTACCCTAGAAAGTTGGGGTTACCATTTGCAAGACCTACAAATAAATGATATAACTTTTGATGAAGCCATCATACAAAGTATGAGTAAAGTTGTAGCAAGTAATAATTTAAAAGCTGCTGCAGAAAATGAAGGACAAGCTTTATTAATTACAAAAACAAAAGCGGCAGAAGCAGAAGGAAATTCAATAAAAATAGCAGCAGAGGCGGAAAGACAAGCAGCACAATTACGTGGGCAAGGTGTAGCACTATTTCGTGAAGAAGTAGCACGTGGTATGAGTTCGGCAGCATCAGAAATGAAACAAGCTAACCTAGATACCAATGTAATATTATTTAGCATGTGGGTAGAAGCCATTAAGAATTTTGCTGAATACGGAAAAGGAAATGTAATTTTCTTAGACGGCAGTAGCGATGGTATGGAGAAAACAATGCGACAAATAATGGCTATGCAACAGTTGCATGAAAAAAAATAATTTAATTCATTTTTTACAAAAATGCCTCGTACAAACCGAGGCATTTTAATGCTATAAAAAAACCAATATGCCTTATAAACTTTTTATGCTACTGTTAGGTTGCAAACCTGATGGTAGAAATACAGAACAACATGATATTTTCTTTGGTATAGCCCAAGAGCTACGAGATTTAATTCCAGAAATAAAAAGCTTTTGGAAAGGCTCTGGCAAAATACATATAGACGGCTGGAAAGCAGTAACAAATGTAGATGGATATGAAGTAAGCATTTCTGAAAAAGAAGCTGTACTAGCAAATACAAATAATTTATTCTTTTTAAACCTCGGCGGTTACAAAGAAAACCAGTTTGAAGAATTTCATTATAAAATGCTAACCATAGCACAAAATAAAGCTCAAGCTATTTCTACTGCTAAGCAAACTGCATTCTATTTACACACTGGTTTTGGTAGCGTAGCCACATCTCATATTGATGATAAATATGGAGTAGATGTAGATGATATTTTTGAAATAAAAGACATCCTATCAGAAGAAATTAAAACCAAATTTTCAATTCTTATTTCAGAGACCAAAGTAGGAAATTTACCAGAAGATAAAATAAATCTTGGATATTTTAAATTAGACAGTTTGTAACTAGGGCAAAAGATTTTGAGCAGGCGTTTTACCGAAAACACAGTTTACTTTATAACCAAGAGGTTTGTAATAGTTGCTTAGTATTGTAGAAATATGCTGCTCTGCTAGTTTTACATATTGAGGATTATTCTCCAGTTGTAACAGCGCTTTTGAGTATAATTCTTTTTGTGCCTTTACCAAATCATCCATACTTGCGTTTGCAAACAAACCCGTTTGTGTCATGGTTTCCATTTTATCTAATTTAAGTTGCATGCTTAGCAATGTACAACTTGGCAAGTAAATCGTAACCAGCCCAGCCTTAGTATCTACATCCATTTTTTGGTTGCTCATATTCACACCAAACTTAGCATCGTAGGGCAAGTTTACTTGCAAAGTATTTTCTGCAAAATAATTTTTAAATTTTGACCATACGCCATCTTCATCTCCCTTATTACTCACTTTCAAATTCATACTTCCCGAAACATTTAGCGCTCCTAACTCCGCTATTTGCTTTATCATTTCTACATTCTCAATCATCGTAACTTTTGCATTAGCACTTCCATTCTTTTTGCCTAAAAAATAAAACGCTGTTGCTACAAGTAGTACTAAAAATATTATAATGCCATTATTTTTCATCTGTTGATATTCAATTTTATAATCACAATTTAAAAATGCAGTTTTAAACCAACTTCTTATTTCTTTTTCTTGGCTACAAGATTATAACTATCGTCAATCATTTCTTTTAGCAAGTTACTTTTTATTTTTTCTACTATTATAGAATTCCAATGCTTTTTATTCATATGATAACCTGGCAATACAGCATCTGGATATTCTTCCCTTAGTTCTATTGCTTTTTCGGGGTCACATTTTACATTAAACTGCAAAGGGTCACTATCTAACCCCATCAATAAAAAAACTTTTTCCGTTACTTTAAATACCAATGTGTCTCCTCCAAAAGGGAAGCTCTCTGTTACATCTTCTTTTTGTAAAGCATAGTTTCTAATTGATTCTATATCCATATCAATTCTTTTAGCAAAATTACAAAGCCTCCTTTTATTAGTAGGAGGCTTGCTTTGATGTTTTATTATTTAAAACTTTATCTAACTACCATTACCGTTCCTTTCATCTCTACTTTTTTGTAATCTCTATCTTTTCCACTAACCATCCACACATATACACCACTAGGTTGAGGCTTGCCTTTAAACGTTCCATCCCACCCTTTCAACCATTGGTTTGTTTCAAAAACCACTTCTCCAAAGCGATTGAATACCCTAAAATAAACTGTATTAGAAATTCCTACTGGTATTACCCTAAAAATATCATTAAGTCCATCGCCGTTAGGTGAGAAAGCATTTGGCACATAATATGTTGGTCCATTATATACTTTTATAAAAATAGAATCATATCCTGCACAACCAATAGCATCAGTTACTTTCAAATAAAAGTTTGCATCATTATTTAAAGTAGCAAAAGGATTTTGAACAATCGGATTAGAAATTCTTGCTCCAGATGGAGATGACCATTCGTAATTAATACCTCCTTTACCATAAAGCTGATGTGGAATATCTTTTACGGCAATAGTATCATTGCCAGCAAATGCTTTCACAATTGGTTGTACTATTATTTTTATAGAATCGGATACTGTGAAGTCGCAACCATAATCTAATTTTGTAGTAGTAGCAGTTAGTTTATACCAAGTGCTCTTTACTGGATAAACCCATGTTTGTTGCGTATTAGGCGAACGCAAACTATCCGTAGGCGTCCATGTAAAATCAATCGAAGTGCCAATCAAAGTGGTATTAAAATGTGTTACTGTACTTTTAATTAAAGTAGAGTCCAACAAACAAATTGCTTTACTTGGTTCTACATCTAAAATTGGTTTCCAGCGTACATTTACATTAACCGTATCTTCTGTAGCACATCCACCTATTGTTGCATTAAGAATATATTGAGCATTGTCAACTGGGTTAACAGTAATATCTTTTGTTGCTCGATTATCTATTGTGCTATTTGGCACTCCTATTGCCCTCCATTGGTAAATAATTGTTGGCGGCGTAGGATTTACCGCAGGTGAAAATTTCACTGACTCTCCTTCACAAATTGTAGTGTCTTTGCCAATATTTACAGTTAAGTTATTATTATTTACGTTTACAGTTATTATCGCTCTTGGCCCTTCGCAAGATAAACTAGGCGATACATTTGTAGATTGGCTCACGTAGAATGTAAAGCTGCCAGGTATAGCTGTTGAAGGTGTTGGCGCAACAGTAGAACCTGTGCCTCCAAGAGGAACTGTATACCAAAGTAAATTCGTACCTATTGCACTAAGTTGTGTTGATGGATCTCTAGGACAATAATTAATAGGGCTATTTACAGTTGGTAACAAAGGCGTTGCCGTGATAGTAACTACAATTGCTGCTCTAGGCCCTTCGCAGGTTAAAGCTGTCTGAGATACATAATAAGTAGTAACTCCAGCAATGGCCGAAGATGGTATAGGGGCAATATTAGAGCTCGTTCCTCCAACAGGAACTGTATACCAAAGTAGATTTGTACCTGTAGCGGTTAATGCTGTTGTGGGAGCGTTCTGGCAATATGCTATTGCACTTGTTACCAATGGAGCGGCTGGTGACACAATCATGGCAGCATTGCTAAACGATGCTGACGGCAAAGAAGTACAAATTCCTAATCCTGCTGTTACTGTATAACTTGTACCTATTACCATGCCTGTTATTAGACCACCTGCTCCTACTGTAGGCCCTGCGGGAGTAAATGTATATGTATTGGCTGCACTATAATTACTAATAGTGCTTGTACCGTTAGCTGCACATGTTGGTGCTGCACTTGTTATAGTTGGTACTGCTGGTGTTATTAGTGTTGCTGCATTGCTAAACGATGCTGATGCTAAAGAGGTACATGTTGCATTGCCTGATGTTACGGTATAATTTGCACCTATTGTCATACCTGTTATTAGCCCCGTTGCAGTGGCTATAGGCCCTGCGGGAGTAAAAGTATAAGTATTGGCAGCACTGTAATTACTGATAGTACTTGTGCCTGGTACTGCACAAGTTGGTGCTACACTAGCAATGGTTGGTACTGCTGGGGTTACTAAAATTGTTGCATTGCTAAAGGACAATGATGGTAACGAAGTACAAATACCTAGGCTCGATGTTACCGTATAACTCGTGCCAATTGTCATACCTGTTATAAGACCTGTGACAGTAGCCGTAGGCCCTGTAGGAGTAAACGTATAAGTATTTGCAGCATTATAATTACTAATAGTGCTTGTACCATTTGCTGCACAAGTTGGTACAGCACTCGTTATAGTTGGCACTGCTGGTGTTATTAGTGTTGCAGCATTGCTAAACGATGCTGATGATAGAGAGGTACATGTTGCATTGCCAGATGTTACGGTATAACTTGTACCTATTACCATGCCTGCTATTAACCCACCTGCTCCTGCTGTTGGACCTGTTGGCGTAAAAATATATGTAGTTGCTGCATTATAATTACTGATAGTACTTGTACCTGGTACAACACAAGTTGGTGCTACACTAACAATGGTTGGCACTGCTGGGGTTACTAGAATTGCTGCATTGCTAAACGATACTGATGGCAAAGAAATACAAATGCCTAAGCCTGATGTTACCGTATAACTTGTTCCTATTGTCATACCTGTTATAAGACCTGTGACAGTAGCCGTAGGCCCTGTAGGAGTAAACGTATAAGTATTTGCAGCATTATAATTACTAATAGTGCTTGTACCGTTAGCTGCACATGTTGGTGCTGCACTTGTTATAGTTGGTACTGCTGGTGTTATTAGTGTTGCAGCATTGCTAAAGCTAGCTGATGCTAAAGAGGTACATGTTGCATTACCAGATGTTACGGTATAACTTGTTCCTATTACCACACCAGTTATAAGTCCAGTGCCTGTGGCTGTTGGACCTACTGGAGTAAAAGTATATGTATTAGCTGCACTATAATTGCTAATCGTACTTGTACCTGGTACAACACATGTTGGTGCTAAACTAGTTATCGTTGGCACTGCTGGGGTAACTAATATCGCTGCATTGCTAAACGATACTGATGGTAACGAAGTGCAAATTCCTAGACCCGATGTTACGGTATAACTCGTGCCTATTGTCATACCTGTTATAAGACCTGTAACAGTAGCTGTAGGCCCTGTAGGAGTAAAAGTATAAGTGCTTGCTGCATTATAATTACTTATAGTGCTTGTACCGTTTAATGCACATGTTGGTACAGCACTCGTTATTGTTGGTACTGCTGGTGTTATTAGTGTTGCAGCATTGCTAAAGCTAGCTGATGCTAAAGAGGTACATGTTGCATTGCCAGATGTTACGGTATAACTTGTGCCTATTGTCATACCTGTTATTAGCCCCGTTGCAGTGGCTATAGGCCCTGTGGGAGTAAAAGTATATATATTGGCTGCGTTATAATTACTAATTGTACTTGTACCTGGTACAACACAAGTTGGTGCTACACTGGTTATTGTTGGTACTGCTGGGGTAACTAATATCGCTGCATTGCTAAAGGTTGCTGATGATACTGAGGTACAAATACCTAAGCCCGCTGTTACGGTATAGCTTGTACCTACTGTCATACCAGTTATTAATCCTCCAGCTCCTGCTGTTGGACCTGTTGGCGTAAAAGTATATGTGTTAGCAGCACTATAATTACTAATAGTGCTTGTACCGTTTGATGCACAAGTTGGTGCTGCACTTGTTATTGTTGGTACTGCTGGTGTTATTAGTGTTGCAGCATTGCT
>JANNVW010000078.1:0-39691 GCA_031408295.1 Ferruginibacter sp. | reverse complement strand
GCCACAGCACTCACCGCCACAGGTACAAATTTGCTATGGTACACAACAAATACAGGAGGCACAGGCAATACCACAGCACCCATACCAAGCACAGCAACAATAGGCACTACAGCATATTATGTGAGCCAAACAACGGCAGGTAATTGTGAGAGCCAACGAGCACAAATAAATGTAGAAGTAACCGCAGCATCAACATTACCAATAGTAACCACCCCTATCATTTATTGCCAAGGCGCAACCGCAATACCACTAACTGCCACAGGCACAAACTTGCTATGGTACACAACAGCCACAGGAGGCACAAGCACTACCACCGCACCCATACCAAGCACAGCAAGCATAGGTACTACAGCATATTATGTGAGCCAAACAACGGCAGGCAATTGTGAGAGCCAGCGAGCACAAATAAATGTACAAGTAATAGCAGTAACCGCAGCACCAACGGTAACCACCCCAATTACTTACTGCCAAGGAGCAACCGCCATAGCACTCACCGCCACGGGTACAAACTTACTGTGGTACACAACAAATACAGGCGGCACAGGCACAACAACCGCACCCATATCAAGCACAGCAAGTATAGTCACTACAGCATATTATGTAAGTCAATCCACTACAGCAGGCAACTGTGAGAGCCAAAGAGCACAAATAAATGTACAAATAACAGCAGCACTCACCGCAAATGCAGGCAATACGGTTACCATAGCAGCTGGCACAACCACGCAATTAAATGCTACCGCTACAGCAGGTGCAGACTACACTTGGTCATCTACCATTGCACCCATAAGTCTCAACAATATTAAAATTTTAAACCCCATAGCCAACCCATTACAAACCACCACTTATTTATTAACAGTAAGAGATATATTGGGTAATTGCACAGCAGTAACGAGCAATGTACAAGTGGTAGTTATAGGTACACAAAATTGTATAAACATCAGAAATGCCTTTACGCCCAATGGAGATGGCGTAAACGATAAGTGGTTGGTATATGACCAAGATTTTTGCTTAGCACCCAATGGCGCTTCGGTACAAGTATTTAATAGATACGGCAGCAAAGTATATGAAAACAATGCTTACAAAAACACCTGGGATGGCACATACAAAAACAAACCAATACCCGATGGCACTTACTACGCAGTAATTGTATTTACATTATTTGATGGCAGAAAGCAATATGCAAAAACGGATGTTACGATTGTGCGGTAATTTTTTTAAATAACTTGTGAACCTTGTGCTTTACTTTGTGGTTTAGTGGTTCAAAACTCCAAAAACGCTATATATTGTTGTACATTTGAAAATAAAACCGAGCCTCCCAATAAGCTATGAACAAAAAATGCATATTACTAAAACTATTTTTTTTTATAACCTTCTTGTGCAACAATATTTTTGTCAATGCACAGTTTACTGCCAACACAAAACAAACTTTTAACGCAGCAGCTTCCTTTATAGAAAACATAGGCCAATACGGCACTACCTACAAAGGGCAAGAAACCATGGGCAGCATATTGTATGGCTTTGAAGGGCACGGTATGCCTATTTTATTTACAAAAAAAGGGCTTATATATTTACACAGAAAAGTAGAAAGTATAAGCAAAGGGGAAGAAGAAAAATTAGAAAAACAAGGTATACCTGAAGAAGAAATAGAACATAAAAAAATAGTAACCGATAGAGCAATAACCATGGAGTGGTTGGGCGCAAATGCCAATGTAGAAATAATACAAGAAGAAAAAACCTACGACTACCACACGTATGGATTGATACAAGAAAAAGCATATGGCTATAAAAAAATAACGTATAAAAATTTGTACAATGGTATAGACCTTATGTATAGCTTTACCAACAATAGCAAAATAGGTTTTGAGTATAGTTTTGAAATAGCAGCAGGCGCAGACATCAACCAAATAAAGATGCAGTATGGAGGCGATGTAAAAACGATTACAAAAAACAAAAAAGGCAACCTCGTAGTAGAATCAGATATAGACGGCATCCAGCAAAGCATTCCCATAACTTACTATGCTCAAACCAGTCAACAACAAACAATATACAACAAACAACAAACAATAAACAACAAACAACAAACGCCAAACAATATACAGCAAACAACAAACAATATAAAACAAACAACAAACAACATAAAACAAACCCCAAACAATATTTTAACCACTTACAATATTTTAAACAACCAAGTAAATTTTGTACTAAACGAAAACTACGACAACACCAAACCAATTATAATAGACCCCTTTGTAAGCAGCACCAGCAACCTCGATGGCTTAAACGCAGGCAAAGCAAAAGATATCGATTTTGATTATGCAGGTAATTTGTATGTAACGGGTGGAGGAGATATAGCTACAAACCATAGGCTAGCTAAATACAATGATGCAGGTGTTTTACAATGGACATTTAATGGAGTATTAACCACACCTGTTTGGGAGTTTGGGCAAAATTATGGAGGCTGGATTGTTGAAAAACAGACAGGCAAAATCTATTTGGGAAATGGAATAAGTGCTGGATTAAATAAAATTATTCGAATAAATACAAATGGAATTTACGATAATTATATTTCTACTGGTACAAATTTTAGCACTTGGAAAATGCTTTGGAATTGTAATAACGGTAACCCAGAAATATTAGCTGGTAGCGGCGGAGCATCGTCAAATATTGGGTTCTATAATTTATCGCCAACTAGCCAGTCGCTCACTTTTGGGGGCTTAACAGGATTGACTACTACAAACCAAAATATTGCAGATTTTGTAGTTGACCCTACCAATAATGATTTGTATTCAATATTCGCTTCAATAAATGGAAGCCCTGTTAACAATGGAATTTACAAAAATGCTAGACCATATAATCCAGCAAATTTATTGTGGAGCACAGCATCTGGTTATAACACATTAGCACAAAGGAAAAATAGGCCTTATTTAGTTACTAATCCAAATGATGATAATGATAACTCAGCTAATATGCTTGCGGTAAACCAAAATTATTTATTTTATTGGGATGGTAAAAACCTAAAAGCGTTTGATAAAGTAACTGGGGCGGCAGTGGGTACAACAGTTGTAACAACCAATACCGCAAAAATGTGTGGTGGTATTTATGCAGATGGTATAAATAATGTTTGGGTGGGAAGTGTAAATGGGTCTGTTAAGGTGTTTACTTTCAATGGAACCACTTTTGTTCCTGGTTATGAAATATATGAACAAACAAATGACCCTGCCATACCTAATGGCTTCATTATTTCTGGTTATGAAACCAGATCGGTTTATGATTTAACTTATAATGCTACCAATAATATTTTATATGCATCTGGAGATGGATTTATAGCCGATTTAGATTTAGGAATATTTATTCCGAATGTTGGCTATGTTATAAATATTAATAAAAATTGCCAAACAGCCAGTGCCACTGCTACGCTTACGCCCACACCTCCCGCCACTACTGTGGTTACATACACTTTATTTATTGGTACTACACAAATAACCAGCAACACTACTGGTATTTTTACAAACCTAATGCCACATACAAATTACACTATAATTGCTACTTTAAATGCAGCATGTAGCGGATACCAAATAACCAAGAATTTTACAGTAACTGGTCCAACTATTACTACCACCCCCACCAACGAAATATGTGGTAACGCAGCAGGGCAAATAGTAGCGTTAGGCTCAAGTACGCTAGCACCTTATACGTATAGCATAAATGGTACAAATTTTTTTCCAACTGGAACATTTACAGGTTTAGCAGCAAATACTTATACCATTACGGTAAAAGATGGTAATGGTTGTATAAACACAAAACAAGTTGTTGTTGCCAATAATTCTTTTACCCCAACTTTTATTACCACGTATAGCGGTACTACTTGTGGTAATAGCACAGGTACAATAGACGCCACGCCAAATGGCGGTGTAGCGCCTTATGAATATTCTATAAACAATGGAGGTAATTATCAGGCTAATAGTATTTTTGCAGGCTTAAGTGCTGGGCAATACCAACTAAGAGTAAGAGATGCCAATGGTTGTTTGAGTAATATGGTGCTAGTAGATATTACACCATCTTTTGGTGTAGGTATAACAGCATTACCAAACAACTCCACTTGCGGCTTAGCAAATGGCAAAATTACAGCTGCAGCAATAGGTGGGGCAGCACCATATGAGTACTCTATAAATGGCGGTACAACTTACCAACCAACTAATGTTTTTAATGGGCTACCTGCTGGGCCTTATACGATAAGAATAAGAGATGCCAATACATGTACAAATAATACTGTAATAATAACTGTGGGTAACACAGCGGGTGCAACCGTTACAGCTTCATCACAAAATTCTACTTGTGGCAATGCCAATGGCATCATTACCGCTATAAGAAACGGAGGTACACCCAATTTTGAGTTTTCAAAAGACGATGGGCTAACTTACCAAGCTGCCAATAATAATGTGTTTACCAACCTAGCAGCAAGTGCTATACCATACAAAATAAAAGTAAGAGATGGCAATAACTGTGTTAGCCCAACTTTTAATGTAATTGTTTCTAACACTGCGGGAGCAACGGTTACAGCCACATCACAAAATTCTACTTGTGGCAATGCAAATGGCATAATAACCGCAACAAGAGTTGGTGGTACAGCAAATTTTGAGTTTTCAAATGATAATGGTTTAACCTACCAACCAGGTAATAATAATGTATTTACCAATCTAGCAGCAAGTGCTATACCATATAAAATAAAAGTAAGAGATGGCAATAATTGCGTAAGTCCTGCTTTTGATGTAGTAGTTTCTAACACAGCAGGGGCAACAGTTACAGCGATATCGCAAAATTCTACCTGTGGCAATGCCAATGGCATAATAACCGCAATAAGAATTGGGGGCACTGCCAATTTTGAGTTTTCAAAAGATGATGGGCTAACTTACCAAGCTGCTAATAACAATGTGTTTACCAACCTAGCAGCAAGTGCTATACCATACAAAATAAAAGTAAGGGATGGTAATAATTGCATAAGTCCTGCTTTTGATGTTGTCGTTTCAAATACAGCAGGGGCAACAGTTACAGCGATATCGCAAAATTCTACTTGTGGCAATGCTAATGGTATAATAACCGCAACAAGAGTTGGTGGTACAGCAAATTTTGAGTTTTCAAAAGATGATGGCTTAACCTATCAAGCTGCCAATAATAATGTGTTTACCAACCTAGCAGCAAGTGTTATACCATACAAAATAAAAGTAAGAGATGGTAATAGTTGCATAAGCCCCGCTTTTGATATAATTGTTTCTAACACAGCAGGGGCAACAGTTACAGCTGTATCAGACAGTTCTACCTGTGGTTTTGCCAATGGTAAAATAACAGCTACGAGTATAGGCGGCACAGCCAGTTTTGATTTTTCAAAAGATGATGGCTTAACATTCCAACCTTCGGATGTATTTAACAATATAGCCCCTAGTGCCATTCCTTACAAAATAAAAGTAAGAGATGGCAATAATTGTATTAGTCCAGCTTTTGATGTATTAGTGGGTAATAAGCCAAGTGCAACAGTTACAGCTACATCACAAAATGCAACCTGTGGTTATTCGAATGGTAAAATTTTTGCCATTCCAAATGGTCAATATTCACCATTTGCATATTCAATAGATGGCGGTGTTACTTATCAAAATGCTGCCAATTTTAATAATCTTGCGCCTATACCTTATATAATTTTTATAAAAGATAATAATAGCTGTGTTACTTCTTTTCCTATTACAGTAACAGCTACGCCAGTGCCTACACTAAATGTATTTGCAGGGAGAGATACCCAAGTTGTAATAAAACAACCGCTACAATTAAATGCTATTGATGTAAACAATATTGGTTTTGTGAGCTATACATGGTCACCATCTTTTGGGTTAAACAGACCAGATATAAAAAATCCGATTAGTATTTTAGACAAAGATTTTGCATACGAAGTAGTAGCAACTACTGCGGATGGATGTTTAGCAAAAGACAGTATAAAAATTAAAATTTCGTTTACGTCAGAGATATATGTGCCCACAGGTTTTACCCCAAATGGAGATGGAAAAAATGATGTATTAAGACCAAGACTTGTTGGTGTAAAAGCGTTGAAATATTTTGCTGTTTATAACAAATATGGTACGCTTATTTATAAATCTGCCAACGAAAACCAAGGATGGGATGGAACAATAAACGGGGCAGCGCAAAATACAGGCAGTTTTGTATGGGTGGCAGAAGCTGTGGATTATTTAGGCAATACTATTTTTAGAAAGGGAATAAGTACTTTGGTGAGATAAATCATTACCTATAACTACAAATCGATTTAAGGTATATAATAATTAGTTTGTTAATCTGAGCTCGGAATAAGAAAGTATAGAAATAATAATGGTAGTTTTTATTATCCAAGAAATGCAAAACTTTGCAACAATAACAATGAGTGGTAAACTACAACAACTCAACGAAAAGCTTGACAAAAAAACTAAAAAACCCACGACTAGCGTGGGCTTAAGCAGATTTCTCTGCGGGCTGGACGGGACTCGAACCCGCGACCTCCGCCGTGACAGGGCGGCATTCTAACCAACTGAACTACCAACCCGTTGGCCTCTAAAACGCAGCTAACTGCTTTTTTCGGATTGCAAAGATAGGGATTTTAATTTTTTATAAACAAAAGTTTATAAAAATAATTGTAACTACTACTTTTACAAATTATATTACATTACTAACTACACATATCAGCTAAAAAAATACTATGCCACAACTAAAAAATAGGCAATTTCTGGAGTTTGAAAAGCCTTTAAAGGAATTGTATGATCAAATAGAACAATTAGCTATTACGCAAGAAAAATCTGACACAGATATGAGCAGTGCAATAGCATTGCTTGAAGAAAATGTTGAACAAACTAAACGAGGTATTACCAATAACCTTACTCCTTGGCAGAGGGTGCAAATGAGTCGCCACCCAGATAGACCTTATACATTGAAGTACATAGAAAATATGTGTAGCTCTTTTATTGAGCTGCATGGAGACAGAAATATAAAGGATGATAAGGCAATGGTAGGAGGATTTGCCCAACTAGATGGCGAAACCGTAATGATAATTGGACAACAAAAAGGAAATAATACCAAAACGAGGCAATTGCGAAATTTTGGTATGGCAAACCCCGAAGGGTATAGAAAAGCACTTCGCTTAATGAAATTGGCAGAAAAATTTAATAAACCTATCATTACATTAATAGATACACCAGGCGCTTTTCCTGGGTTGGAAGCAGAAGAGCGTGGGCAGGGTGAAGCTATAGCAAGAAATATTTTTGAAATGATAAGCCTTAAAGTACCAGTAATATGTGTTATTATTGGTGAAGGTGCAAGTGGTGGAGCCTTAGGGATAGGTGTAGGGGATAGGGTAGCAATGTTAGAAAATACTTGGTATACTGTAATATCTCCTGAAAATTGTAGTACAATTTTATGGAGAAGTTGGGCTCAAAAAGAAATAGCTGCCGAGCAATTAAAACTAACCGGAAAAGATATGCTTGAATTTGGTTTGGTGGATGCAATTGTGCCCGAACCACTTGGTGGAGCGCATTGGGATTATGATGCAGCTGCTGAGCTATTGAAAAACTACTTAATTAAAACGATTAAAGAACTAAAAACCATACCTGCACAGGAACGTGTAGATATGCGCATAAAGAAATTTGGGAATATGGGTTTTTGGCAGGAATAAATTGTAAGGTTAGAAACTAAAAAAATAGATATGCTTAAAATAGCTGTTATAGGTGCAGGACATTTAGGAAAATTTCATTTAAATAATTGGTTGGAGATAGCAGATGTGACTGTTGTAGGATTTTATGATACCGATGATGCAAACGCAAAATTGGTAAGCGAAAAATATAAATTAAAACGATATGCTTCTCCAGAAGAATTGTTAGACGACTGCGATGCAGTAGATATTGTAGCTCCAACTACATTTCACTATGAACTATGTGCACTGGCACTTCGCAAAGGCAAACATGTATTTGTAGAAAAGCCGTTAACAAATACAATGGATGAAGCAAAAGCACTTTTAAAGCTTGCTGTGGAATCTAATCTTAAATTTCAAGTGGGGCATGTGGAAAGATTTAACCCTGCTTTTGTAGCACTTAAAGATTATAAGTTGGAGCCAATGTTTATAGAAGTGCATCGCTTGTCTCAATTTAATCCTAGGGGAACAGATGTAAGTGTTATTTTAGATTTAATGATACATGATATAGATATTATTTTGCATCTTGTAAAAAGTAATGTGAGCTATATTTCTGCAAATGGGGTAGTGGTACTAAGCGATACACCTGATATAGCAAACGTGCGAATAGAATTTGATAATGGATGCGTGGCAAACCTTACCAGTAGCCGTATTTCTATGAAAAAAATGCGTAAAATGCGCCTCTTTCAAAAAGATGCTTACATTGGTATAGATTTTTTAGAAAAGAAAACAGAAATTATTAGCCAAAATGCTCCTAACGACAAAAGTGTGTTTTCTTTTGATATAGATACTGGCAAAGGCAAAAAAACGGTATCTATAGCAAATCCAATAGTATTAGAAACTAATGCGATGATGGATGAGCTGTTAGCTTTTAAAAATGCAATCATAAATAATACCGAAACACCTGTAACTGTTTTAGATGGCTATAGAGCCATGGAAGTAGCGCATCAAATACTTGATAAAATAAATAAAGTAGCGCATTGATTTCTTAAAAATTGAAACAAACAAGAATACATATTAGCTGGTACATCCTCACAGATATTTGTGTCTCCATTTTTACGTGGGTATGTTTTTATTATTTGCGTACGAGGGTACAAAATTATCCATTTAGTATACCACCAGGCTTTTATCTTGGATTACTTTTATACAGTTTAGGGTGGATTAGCCTACATTTTCTAACAGGTACTTACGAAGGGCTTTATCAGAAATCTAGGGTGGTTGAGGTTTTTAAAACGATTGTTGTAAGTGCAGTAGGAAGTTTGGTTTTATTGTTTTTCTTTATTCTCAAAAATCCTCGGACAGATAATTATGATTATTACATCGATTTTTATATCCTCATTATTCCTGTAACCTTTTTTAGCGCTGTTGCCCGTAGTATTTTTCTTTCATTTACCAAAAAGCAGATTAGAAATAAAAAAGTTTTTTTCAATTCATTATTAATTGGTTCAGGTAATAAAGCACAAGATTTTTTTACAGACTTTACAAAAACCAACGACAACTCTGGTTATATTATTACACATTTTATAAACCTTAATGGTAAGAATATTCATTTGCCTCAAACAAGTATAAAAGTTTTTTACAACACCGATAATATTGATACCATCATTAAAGAAAACAATATTGAAGAAATTATTATAGCTGTTGATAATAATGAACGATTACTTATTACAAAGATTTTACAAAAATTAAGTAACCAGAATGTAAATATAAAAATAACACCAGATACTCTAGATATAATAAGTGGAACACTCCAAAATAGCAATGTAATGGGTATTCCTTTAATAGATATCCATTTTGGGCAAATGCCTTTATGGCAACAAAATATTAAACGTATGGTTGATATTTTTCTTAGCATTATTGGTTTTATTTTTATATTTCCTGTTTTTCTGTACAGTATTATTCGTTTAAAAATATCTTCGAAAGGAGATGTATTTTTTTCTCAAGAGCGTATAGGCTATAAGGGAAAGGTATTTACCATGTATAAGCTTAGATCCATGTATCCAAATGCAGAAAAAGACGGTCCAATGCTAAGTAGTGATAATGATATAAGAATAACGCCTTGGGGAAGGGTAATGCGAAAGTGGCGATTAGATGAATTACCGCAGCTGTGGAACATTTTTATTGGTGACATGAGTTTTGTAGGACCAAGGCCCGAAAGGAAATTTTATATAGATCAACTTGTTGTATTGCAGCCAGAGTATAAGTATTTATTTAAGGTAAAACCTGGGCTTACTGGATGGGGAATGGTGAAATTTGGTTATGCCACATCTATTGCAGAAATGATAGAGCGTATGAAGTATGATTTAATTTATGTAGAAAATATTTCCCTAGCCCTAGACTTTAAAATACTACTTCATACTATACGAATAATACTTTCGGGAAAAGGTATGTAAGTATAAAAATATTATAAGCAGTTTTTAGTGTTTTCCATCACAGTATTTCATTATTTTTGAATAAATACTTTTAGTTTGAAAAAAGCCTACTTATTATTTAGCTTTATTTTTTTTATTAGCAATGCATTTGCCCAAACAAAATATTGGCAGCAGCAAACAGATTATAAAATCACCGTTTCTTTAAACGATGTAGATCATTCGCTCAGTGCGTTTGAAAGTATTGACTATTACAATAATTCTCCAGATACACTTACATTTATTTGGATGCATCTTTGGCCTAATGCTTACAAAAATGACCGTACAGCTTTTAGCGACCAGCTATTAAAAAACAATAGAACAGATTTTTATTTTTCAGAAGAAACTAAGAAAGGATATATTAATCAGCTAAGCTTTAAGGTAGATAATGTAAATGCTATTACAGAAGATCATCCAGCACATCAAGATATTGTAAAACTTTTATTGCCTGCCCCTCTAGCTCCAGGTAGTCGCATAAAAATTGAAACAGCTTTTCATGTAAAATTGCCATATAATTTTTCTCGTGGAGGGCATATAGGTCAGTCTTACCAAATAACGCAATGGTATCCCAAGCCAGCAGTATATGATAAAACAGGCTGGCACGAAATGCCATATGTAGACCAAGGAGAATTTTATAGTGAGTTTGGTAGTTTTGATGTGCAAATAACACTGCCAAAAAATTATGTAGTAGCTGCTACTGGTGAGTTGCAGACAGACGAAGAAAAGATTTGGTTAAAAGAAAAGTATGTTAATACACTTTCATTTAAGCCAGATGCGTTAAAATCTAAATCCAATATTGCACAAAAAGATATAATACAAATTCCATCATCAAAAGAAAGTAAAACGATACAATTTAAACAAGAGAATATACATGACTTTGCGTGGTTTGCTGACAAGCGTTTTAATGTTAGGCAAGATACATTGTTATTAAAATCGGGGAGAGTTATTAATTTGAATGCTTATTACCTACCAAGTAAAAATGATGTGTGGAAAGCAAGTATTTCGATGATTAAAAAATCTATACTTAGCAAATCAGAGTGGGTAGGAGAATATCCTTACAATGTAGTTAGTGTAATAGATAATGCGGCTCCTACTGGTGGTGGAATGGAATATCCAACGATTACCCTATTATCTGCGGATGGCTCTGAGCAAGCTTTAGAGCAAGTTATAAATCATGAGGTGGGGCATAATTGGTTTTATGGTATTTTAGGTACAAATGAGCGTAGAAGCCCATGGATGGATGAAGGTATGAATACTTACTACGATAAAAGATATACAGCCTTGTACGCACCAGTTCAAAATAAACCCAAAGATTTTTTTTCAAAAAGGTATCCAGATAATGCAGACTCTTTTTTTTTAGCAGTGGCTTATAAGTTTAAAAAGGACCAACCAATAAATACAACTTCGGAAAAATTTACAGAAAGAAATTACGAATTGGTTGCCTATGAAAAAGCAAGCCTTTGGATGGCTAAATTAGAAAATGAACTAGGTGTAGAAACTTTTGATAAAGTTATGCGTACTTATTTTGAAGCATGGAAATTTAAACATCCAACGGTTGATGATTTTAAAAATGTAGCGGAAACTATCTCAGGAAAATCGCTGGAAAATACTTTTGCCCTGTTAGATAAAAAAGGTCCATGGGAAAAACCACAAATGAAGAAACTGAAACTAGCTTCTTTTTACAATGTAAGGGAAACCAATAAGTATAATTATATTTCTGTGTCTCCATCTGTTGGTTTTAATATGTACGATAAGTTTATGATTGGTGCTATGATTCATAATTATGGATTACCAGGTTCTAATTTTAGATTTATAGCAACACCAATGTTTGCAATTGGCTCAAGCAGTATTAACGGCGTAGCTAGAGTAAGTTATACAAAATATGCAGATAAGTTTTTTGAAAAATTTGAAATTGGAGTTAATGCTTCACAATTTTCCAGCAACCATAGTTTAGATACAAGTGGTAAAAAAGTATTTGAAAATTTTTATAAAATTGTTCCATTTGTAAAATTGTATTTTAAAGAAAATAACAATGGCGTTACGAGTTGGTTAGATTTTAAATCTTTTCAAATTGGCGAAAATAGTTTTGATAATTATGCGCAAAAAGCTGGAAGCGATAGCCTGACTTATTACCCGAACAGCTTAAAAAAGTCTACTCGGTATATAAACCAAATTTCGTTTAACATTGACAATACTAGAAAACTTTATCCTTACGATTATCAGCTTCAAGTGCAGCAGGGGGAAGGTTTTTACAGGTTTAACGCATCTGGTAAATACTTTTTTAACTATGCAAAAGGAGGAGGTCTGCAAGTAAGGGTTTTTGCAGCTGCATTTGGACTGTTAGGTGCTAAAAATAATACTGCATTTTTGTACCAGCCAAAGTTATTGGCTAGTAATGGGAATGATGATTATACATACAGTAGTTATTTTTTAGGGAGAACTGCTTCGCCTGCGTATCAAAATCCTGCAATAAAAAATACAGGCATAGCAGCGCAACAAATACAAATTGATAATGGGGGAGGGCTTAAGCTAAGGCTAGACCAGTTTAGTGGAAGCCAAGGGTATTCTCAAAAATGGGTGGCGGCAGTAAACTTAAATACTAGTTTACCAAGCCAATTATTTCCATTTAAATTACCTTTAAAATTATTTTTAGATGTAGGAACTTACTCAGAAGCATGGGCTAAAACCTCATCTACTACTAGGTTTGTTTATGTTGGAGGCTTACAAGTATCACTCTTAAAAAATGTTTTAAATGTTTATGTTCCATTGTTATATAGCAAGGCATTTAAAGATCAATTAAAAACCGATAAAGAACTAAACAAGCTTTCTAAAAAGATAACATTTAGTATAGATATACAACACTTGCGCCTTGTAAAATTATTGCCACAGGTAAATTTTTAGCGTGCCAATAAAATATTTACGATATAGCGAAATTGATAGAAGCAAATGGGATGCCTGTGTAATAAATGCTACGAATACATTAATTTATGCCCATTCTTTTTATTTAGATAATTGCGCCAATAAGCAATGGGATGCAATTGTGTTAGATGATTATGATGCAGTAATGCCATTAATTTATAGATATAAATTTGGGATAAAATATTTGTTTCAGCCAGCATTTTTACAACAAAGCGGTATTTTTTTTAAACATGAAGTTGATGATGAATTAATGATTCGTTTTCTTGATTTGGTTATAAATCATTTCAAATTTGCTGAGGTTAATTTAAACTATGCCAATAAAAATATTGAAAAAAAGGGCGTTGAATTATCATTAAGAAATAATTTTGTTTTAGATCTTTCACACGATTACGAAAGCATGGCATCTAATTACAAATCCAACTTTGTAAAGAATATTAAGCGTGCGCAAAAGCAAGCTTTTATTTATGAGCCTACCAATGAGTATGAAAAAGTGGTTGACTTATATAAAGCACTTTATCAAAAGAGAACAGTATCTGTAAAAAAAGAAGATTACGATGCACTAAAATTAAATTGTAAAGCATTATTGTTGGATAATAATTTGGTTGTACGGCAGGCTGTTTTAGGTGGAAAAGTTTTTGCTGCAGTAATATTGCTAAAAGATTCGCACAGACTTTACAATGTTGCATCTTGCGTAACAGAAGAAGGTAAAAAACTTAGAGCAAACTATTTTTTGTATAACAAAATTATTGAAGAGTATTCAAAAAGCCTATTAAAACTTGATTTTGAGGGCTCCGACATCGTTGGGATAGCCAATTTTTATAAATCTATGGGGCCTGTAAATGAGCCTTATTTTTTTCTTAAATACAATGAGTTGCCAAAATTGATAAAACAATTTAAAAAATAATTTAACCCGCTTTAGCAGTAAGTATTGAATCTGCAATAACTAAATCTATAGGATTTGTAATTTTAATATTTTCATCATCACCCTCTACAAGCGATACCTTTAAGCCAAATGCTTCTACAACAGTAGCTTCATCCGTAAATTTATCTTTATAATCGATTTTAAAAGCAGGTATTAAAATTTTACCATGAAATGCTTGCGGTGTTTGTACTAATTTTATAGTACTCCTATCTACTGCATCATTCCCTTCTTCATTTATGAGTCTTACGCTGTCTTTACAATCTATTACCGGTATGGCAGATCCATTTTCTAAAACGGACTCATAACATCGGCTTATTAATTCAGAAGTAACTATTGGTCTCACTGCATCGTGTACAAAAATTATACTATCTTCTTCGGTTATTTGTGCCAAACCATTTTGTACAGAGTGAAAACGAGTACGCCCTCCAATTACAATACTAATTTTATTGTAATCAAAAAATGCATCTATTATTTCTTGCCCTGTAGCAATATGCTCTTCTGGTAGTACTAGTATAATTTTGCAATCTTCATAGGTTTTTAGAAAAGAATATATTGCGTAATACAATACAGGTTTGCCTTGTAACAATAAAAATTGTTTTGGGATATTGCTTTTCATTCTGTTGCCACTACCACCTGCAACAATTATTACAAATTTTTTCATTAAAATTCATTAAAATTATTTTCGAATTAATAAAGACTATACTCCCCTTTCGGGGATTTAGGGCAATGCTGTTTAGTTAAGCGAAACCAATCATTGATTATTGAAAATTGTTAGTTGAGCATTGAACATTTTTACAATTAAAGCTAGCAAAATGTTCAATAATCAACCTGCCTTTGCCGTCAGGCAGGTTTTCAACACTCAATTTTCAAGTTAAAAACACGTAACAAAATAGCGTTGGAATTTAGGGGGCCTTATAAATACCAATTTTCTTTTCTCCTGTACTACTTTGCATTGCCCTATACATTCCTGCACTATTAAACATCATACTTACATTTCCTTTAGCATCCACACCTATCATACCACCCTCGCCATCTAGCTCTATTAATTTTTTATGCACTACTTCATGCATAGCATCGTGTAAGCTCATATTTTTATACTCCATATGTGCGGCTACATCGTAGGCTGCTACTGCTTTTATAAATGGCTCACCATGGCCTGTGCAGCTTATTGCACAAGTAGTATTGTGCGCATATGTGCCAGCACCTAAAATAGGACTATCCCCAATTCTGCCATATTTTTTATTTGTCATACCTCCTGTACTTGTGCCAGCGGCTATATTTCCATCAGCATCGCAAGCTGCTGCACCTACTGTTCCAAATTTTTTATCTTTCATTAATTCTTCTAAGCCTTGGTGTGTGTGGTCTAACGAATAATTATCGCTATCCCTCATGGCTTTCCATTGGTCGTATCTAAATTGCGAAAAGAAAAATTCATCTGGCTCTAATTTTATTCCTTGTTTTATAGCAAAATCGTTTGCACCTTTTCCGCTCAAAAAAACATGATTGCTATTGCGCATTACCTCGGCTGCTAGTTCTATTGGGTTACGCACATTGCGTACAGCGGCCACTGCACCTGCTTCCCTATCTTTACCATCCATTATTGCAGCATCCATTTCTTGCACGCCCTTTTTAGTAAACACAGATCCACGGCCAGCATTAAATAGTAGGTTGTCTTCTAAAATAACAATAGCCGCTTTTACAGCATTTACGGCTGAGCCTCCTTCCTCTAAAACGGCAAAGCCAGCTGTTAAAGCTTCATCTAAACCTTTTGTATATGCGGCTTCAAGCTCTGGCGTCATATCTTCCTTTAAAATAGTACCAGCGCCACCATGTATCACTATCGAAAATGTTTGCATATTTTTTATTTAGTAAGTAAATGTTTACACTCTTCCAATAATTTATTTTTATCAATAGCTACGGTACCTACTTCTTCACAAACAAGCCCACCTGCTATATTGGCCATCTCTGCCATTAGCCGTATGTTTTTTGATGCAGCATACACTACTGAAGCTACTGCAATTACGGTATCACCCGCTCCGCTTACATCTGCAATGCTGCGTATATGTGTTGGTATAATGGCTTTATCTTTTTCACTTTCGTAAAAAACACCTTTTTCTGAAAGGGTTATAAACGAAATTTTATGCCCTAGTTTCTCATGCAAAGCAGCATGCATTTCTTCAAGTAATTTTTCAGAAACTACATCTCCTAAAATATTTAATCCTTCTTTAGCCTCTTGTAGGTTTGGTTTAAAAATATCTACGCCTTTGTACTCAAAGAAATTTTTTCTTTTTGGGTCTACCGCTGTAAGAATATTATTGGCTTTACAAATGTCAATAACTTTTTCTATTACGTGTGGTGTAAGCACTCCTTTGTTATAATCTTCTAGTATCACTAAATGTGGCTTCTCTTGTGCAACATAAACACTAAATGCATTAATTATTTTTTCTTCTTCAGTGGTAGTAAGCGCACTTACTATTTCTGCATCTAAACGCATCATGTGTTGATTGCGGCTTATAATGCGTATTTTATTTGTAGTAATTCTATCTGTACTTGTACTTATAAAATCTGTATTGATATTGTTATCCTTAAGCAATGCAAATAATTGTTTTCCTTCATCATCATCGCCAGTAATACTAATAACACTTATAGAAGCGCCCAATGCTGCTATGTTTAATGCTACATTTCCTGCACCACCTATGCGCTGTTCTTTTTTCGTAACTGCTACTACTGGTACTGGTGCCTCTGGTGATATACGGTCTACTTTGCCCCACCAATAGGTATCTAGCATTACATCTCCTAAAACGCCAATTTTAAGCGTAGCAAATGTTTCAAATAAATTATCCAATGCTGTTATCGTCATCATAAAAATACCCTTCTTTTTATTTATTCTTATTATTTGCAACGGCTAAATAATATAGTGGTATACCTGCAAGCACAATAGCTAACCCCCAGCCAGCATACACAGGTTTAAATGCAATTAATAAAACACAAAATGCAATTGCCATTACAATATAAATAGCAGGTAAAATGGGATAGCCAAAAGCTTTGTATGGTCTTTCAGCATTAGGCATTTTTTTTCTTAAAATAAATATACCTGCAATAGTAAGTGCGTAAAATAAAACAACTACAAACGAAATCATATCTAGCAAATCGCCATACCTACCACTTAAGCAAAGCAGAGATGCTACAATACATTGTAACCAAAGTGCTACAGCTGGCACATCATTTTTATTAAGTGTTCCTGTTTGTTTAAAAAATAATCCATCTTTTGCCATGGTATAATAAACCCTTGCGCCAGCAAGTATCAAACCATTATTACACCCAAAAGTAGATATCATTATCATTACAGCTATTACATAAGTTCCTATCTCCCCAAAAATGGCTTTGCTTGCACTCACTGCTACACGATCTTGTGGTGCAGATGCAATATCTGCAAGTGGAAGTACACTTACGTACATTAGGTTTGCACATACATATATGAGGGTAACGATTAATGTTCCAAAGAATAAGCTTAGTCCAATATTCTTTTTAGGATTTTTTACTTCGCCAGCAATAAAGGTTACATTATTCCAAGCATCGCTACTAAATATAGAACCTACCATGGCAGCTGCAATAGCTCCCAACACTGCGCTTCCAGTAACTCCGCCAATAATACTGCCATCAGCTGCTCTGCTTTTCATAGTCCAAGCATCTTGCCAATTAGCATTCCAAATTTCTGATTTAGCAGCAAGTAAAAATCCAAAAATAATTAAGCCAAATAACGATAGTAATTTTACAACAGTAAAAGTTGTTTGTATTAATTTTCCACTCTTTACGCCTTGTGTATTTACCCATGTAAGAAAAACAATGAGTAGAATAGAGACGAGCTGTGCAGTATGAATTTTTAATCCTAAAACTTGGAACAAAACATTGGTATCATTTAACTCTAATGCAGGAATAAAGTAACCAGCAAATTTGGAGAAAGCTACGCCAACAGCAGCTATGGTAGCTGTTTGTATAACTGCAAAAAAGCTCCATCCATACAAAAAGCCTGCTAATGGATTAAATGCTTCTTTTAAATAAACATATTGCCCACCAGCTTTTGGAAACATAGCGCTAAGCTCACCATAGCTTAATGCTGCAGTAAGTGTCATAAAACCTGTAATGAGCCATATTGCAATGAGCCAACCAGCACTGCCTACATTTCGAGTAATATCTGCACTTACAATAAATATTCCTGAGCCAATCATAGAGCCAGCCACTATCATAGTAGCATCAAAAAGCCCCAGCGATGGCTTAAATTCATTGGTAGTTTCTGTCATGGTAGTGTTTTAGAATGGCAATATAGTAAAAATTGAGATGCTAGCTTTTTTAAATTGAGATGCCAACTTTTAAAAAGTTGGCATCTCAATTTAAAAAATAAGTAAGTGCTATTTTTTTGCGTTCATTATTTCGTTCATACCTTCTATTACTTCTGTAGTAATGTTAGCCGATTCATCTTTATACAACATATAATCCATTCCAGTTCCGGTTGTAAGAATATATTGGTATTTTTTATCTTTGTTGTAGTCGCTTAAAAAGTCTTTAAGTTTTTTTTGAATATCATCCATAAACTTATAACTCTTTTCTGTAAGTGTTTGGGTAGCATTTTGTTTTTTCAATTCTACTTTTTGTTGCTCTTGTTGCATTTCTGATTGAAATCTTTCCGCTTCTTCCTGCGTTATGGCATTCCCCTTTTTTTGAAACACATTTACCCTGTTTTGCAATCCAGTCATTTCACTTCGCCACTCTGTTTCTATGGCTTTTTGTTCTTTTTCTAAATCTTGCCTACGGGCTTTTATAAATATTATTTTTTCGTTTAAAGAGTCCAACTCCACATAGGCTATGGCAGTATTCATGTTTGTATGTAAACCAGTACTATCTTTTTTTGTAATACTACTTGCTGTAGTTTTTCCTTTGCTGCCAGAAAATATTTTTACGTACAAAAAAATAACCGCTGCAGCTAAAACTACATTAAGTATAAGAGATAAATTTTTCATCAAAATCATTTGTTTTAAAAGCACAATATAGCACAATCTTGTATTTATGCCAATCTTAGCTTTAATCATTTATCAAACTATTAACCAAATATAGAATTAGATAGTTTCCACAGAAAAATTTTGTTAAATGCGCCTAATGTATAATATTTGTATATAATTTTTGAAAGAAACAATTACATATACAGAAGAATCGCTAGTTGCAGCCTTGCGCAACAAAGATAATGATGCCTACGAGCATCTTTATTTGCATTATAGGGGTGCTTTATACTCAGTAGTTTCTCAATTTATATCTGATACAGAAACGGCAAACGATGTATTGCAAGAGATATTTGTAGCCGTTTGGAAAAATATTGACAAATACGACGCTAGCAAAGGACGCCTTTTTACATGGTTGCATACGCTTACCCGAAATACAAGCATAAATAAAACCAGGTCTAAAAATTATAAGGGACAGCAAAAAAACGAAAGCTTAGATAATGCTGTATATAGCTTAAATAGTAAAGATTCATCCCAGCAAAATATTAATGTTATTGGCTTAAGAAAGCAAGTGCATTTGTTGCGAGAAGATTATAAGAATGTGCTAGAACTGTCTTATTACAATGGGTTTACGCAGGAAGAAATAGCACAAACATTGCAAATACCTATTGGAACAGTAAAAACAAGATTAAGAAACGCATTAATAGAACTAAGAAAAAACTTTGTATAATTGGATATTGAAAGCTACATATCGTCGGGAATAATAGAGCAGTACGTAATGGGATTATGTACTGAAGAGGAGAAAAATGAATTGAAGCTTTTGCGTCAAACCAGCCCGTTATTGGATAAAGCTATTGCTAATTTTGAAGTGGAGCTTGAACGAAAAATGATGGCTAGTGCTTATTTGCCTGGTATAAAAACAGATGATGCAGTATTGGAAGCACTACGAGCTTTAGGTACGCCACTAGTACAAATGCAACCCGCAGTTAAAAACGTAAAGCGATTGAGCTGGGTTAAAATGCTTGCAGCCGCATCGGTGTTATTGTTTGGTGTAAGTGCGTTTTTTAATTATACCCAGTATAAGCAAAACAAAGAGCAAGCTGCTTTGTTAGCCACTAAAAGTAGTGTGGTAGAATCTTTACCCCTTGCAAATTATGATGTATTAAAAAATCCTGGTATAACACCAATTGCGATGATGGGAGTGGGAATGTATACCACATGCCGTTGTACCATGTTTTGGGATAAGAAAACTGGAAAAGCTTATATAATGATTCATCATTTAGTGTCTTCTGGAGATGCTAGAGATTTTCAATTATGGGCTACCGTAAATGGGAAACCAGTAAGTGTGGGGTTGGTAGATGATAAAATAAGAGACCGATTTATAGAAGTTACTGGAGTACCTGAAGGTGCTAACCAATTTGCTTTAACAATAGAAAATGCTGGTGGCGCTACAACACCAACTGTAGACAACACCCTTTTGGTAGGGAAGATTTAAGGTTTTTTAATATTAATATTGTTGTTGTAACATAAAATACAATTACAAATAAGAAGGAATATGTAATTAGCTACAACCATTAAAGCAAAATATTTTTTGTATAAATTAAGCTAAAGATATATCATTTTTGTATAGATTGGTTCTAAATTTCCTACAGTATTTGTTAGAAACCAAAAGAACAAAAATGCACTATTTAAGATTTTTCAATAGTCCTCAACGCCTTCTTAATAATATATGTTGTTGCTTTAGTCTTACTTTCTTTACTCCATTGTTTGCAAATATTTATTACAAATGTAGGAGCTGTTTTGCTTGCATCGTTTAGCCAGTTGCCTACACTATCTTGTACATATTTTGCAGAATCGTTTTGAAGTGGTTTTAAAATATCAAGCGCAAGTTGTGGCTGCTCTTTTAGCATACCAATATGCTCACACCAAACTCCTCTGGGCCTTGTGGCTTCGCTGGCAAAACGACGAATATTTTCATCGGTTGATGCTGTCCATGTAGAAAGAATTGCAATACTCTCTGTTATATTTTCAGCTATAATAGGTCTTATAGAAAGCCAAGCAATTTCTCTTACGCCAAAATGTGTATCGGCTGCAAAAGGTTTTATTTGGTTTAATGTTTGAATAAGGCTAAGCTTTTTATTTTTACTAACGCAGTAGCAAGCCCAACACCTTACCGCATCTGCTGTATGTATAGCTAAAATAGTAAATAGCTCTTTGTCTTTATACTGGCTAGCTTGTTCAAACAAGCCTTGCCCAATAGCTTCATTTATGGTGTTTATGGTTTTCTTTTTAAGTAATTCTACAGCAGCAATAATGGGAGTATAGTATTTATTTCTATTTAGTTGGACTAATACATTATACAGTAGTTTTTGTGCGTCTATAGCTAACCACTCCATAAGATTTACTGTTTCTATTTCTCCTTTGTTTAACTGTGCTAAAATGTTTGTAGGAATATCTTTTAATGATCTAGCACCTTTTCGTTTTTCTGTCTGCATGTGTAAATGAAATAAATTTTATAATAACCCGTCTAATTTTTTCTCCACATTTCTTGCATCTCTAAACATGTTTATCCCTTTTTGGAAAGTTAGATATGGTATGTTTCTTTTTCGGTGATTATAAACGCTTATCTTATACAATATTTTTAAATGTCTAGCAATTTCTTTCCATGCAAAAAAGATGGAGTGCGTTGGGTCGTATATATGTGTAGGCTCACTGCCAGCGCCATTCAACTCTATTATGCTTAAATTTTTTCCTGCACTTAAATCTTGCCAGTTAGCAAACATAATATCTAGCCGACCATAATAAAAATCGGGTACTTGTTTACAAATATGGTTTATACTTTTTTCTAATTGTGTATTAATTTTATCTGATGCATCTATAAACTTTGAACCTCTTGCATGGTTGCCAAATGGTACCATTACTTTTTCTTCTCCTGCTTTTAATATTTCTGTCAAATTTATTTCTGGCATTCTTCGCAATGCATCTAACTGTAAAACAAATCTTGGATTTTGCATTACCAGAGTTTCAATATTACTTTCACCATCTCCAGTTACTGCTAAAAACTCTTTGGCCACAATGCCTGATATTTTTCCATTTTCTTCCCAAGGGTATCTGTAATAAAATATACCAGCTTCATTTTTATACTCTACCAAAGCCTGCACCAGCATGGGAAATTGTGCAAATTGTATATAGGCTACAGCATCTTCTATACTTTCTATTTTACGAACGCCTCTGCCTTTTCCACCAATATCGGGTTTTACAATTACTGGAAATTGAAATGCTTTTTCTTGTATAAGTGCCGTTATTGCTGTTGTAGATAACCCTTTTTTTACCAACAATGTTTTTGGATAATATGCATGCGGCATAATATCGTAAATATCACTTTTGCGTTCCATTAAATAGCCCGCATTTTCTATACTTGGATTGCTAGCAGAAAAGAAGAATAAATTTTTTGCACGGATGCATAAATAAAACCAATAGAAATATATTGGTGCATATATTGCACCAAAGCTCCAATACTCCCAGTTAAATAATTTTATAAAAAAAGGAGTAGTTTGTTTTTTGAGAAAAGATTTTTTAGCTGTTTGCTCTTTGGTAAGAGAAGCTGTTGCTGCTGCTGTCATGCTTTATAATATCATCATACTGCATTAAATAATCATTATTGTTTACAGAAATGCCAGTAATGCTTACGGTAAAATATTTATTATCTCTATTCATTATCAAATCATTTTCTACATTACCATCTCCTGTATTTTTATGAAAATCAAATATATCTTTTTGTGTAATTGCACTGTTTGTTTTTTTCCAAATGTTAAACCAAGCCTCCCGTTTGGCTTGTTGTGTAGCATCGTATAACGTAGCACTACTCCAAATATAAGTAGCTGCATTGTCTAATGTTTTACAGTGTTTTTTTTCTCCATCCCACCTGCATTCAAATAACTTTTTATCGTTTACTACAATAAGCGTAAAGGGCGCTGTTTCTAAAAGCTCTATATGCATAAATGCATGTATAAGGTTAGTATTTACAGCTATATTTAATACAATTTTTCCTCGGCTAATGCCATATGGTTCTTTAGCTTCAAAATTTTCAAACGCTCCATTTAATAAGCAAAGTGAATCTCCATTTTCTTTTAATACAATCCAAGTTCCACCTGCATCAGCATCTTTTGGAAAAATTAAATCTGCTCCCTCTATGATGTATTTGGCTGGTGATATTGCAAAAGCACGAGTATGCTTTTCATCTCTATTGCTGGTAAGGTAGTAGCCACTAGCCGATGGTATGTAAGTTACTGTACACATGTTTTTTGATATTGAATAGTTGCCGCCGCTACACCAAAACTTTGAGGCAATGTAATATTACTAACCTCATTTATAGCTACACGTATTAATGCCATGTGGTGAATAGTATGTTCTAAATTGTAAATTAATTCCCTGTAGTAGTTAGTATCAATTATACAATCTTTATCTTCTTCTTGTGTATAAAAACCTTGTAGTATAAGGGGCTTATTGGGAAGGCCTACTGTGTTAATTAAATTTTTAAGCATGTTGCAAGCCACTTCTTTATTTGTTTCTATTTCATGATCTCTTTTACGAAGCTCATAATTTATTAAGCCATCAGCATATCCGTTTACCAAACATTGAAATAGCTCAATAATATGGCGTGTGTGCCCACCAATGGTACTACCATTTAGTAACAATGATTTTTGGGAGTACTCAATTTCTTCTAATTGTTGAATGCCATCAACTAGCTGACTTAATACTGGTGCTAAAATTTTTTTGAATTGCATATTTATTTTTTTGCAGAAATGCTTAATACTACTTTTAACTTATCAGACATAGACATACTGTTTCCACCTACCCCAAAATCTCTGCGATTTATTTCAAACTCGCCATTAAATACATTGCCAGTAGCAGAAGCTGTAACACTAAAACCAAATTGTAAAGGTTTGGTTACGCCCTTTATTGTCAAGTTTCCAACTACAAAATAACGACCAGCAGCAGTACTTTCGGTAATCTTTGTACTTTTAAAAGTAATTAATGGAAATTTTTCTACGCCAAAATATTCGTCTTTCTTAAGGTGTTTATCTCGTGCATCGTTATCAGTGTCTACCGTATTAGCGTTAATAGATACTTCCATTTGGCTAGTGGCCAAAGCTTTTGGATTAAAAATGACAGTACCCTTTAGTCCAGCAAAATTCCCTCCCGTTTTTACACCAAAGTTTTTTATAACAAAGCGTACTTTACTGCCTTCATCAGACACTGTATAGGATTGCCCAAATAATATGTTAGTAATAAACAATAGTATTACTGTAAGTTTTAAAAATTTCATGTTCTTATTTTGATTAACAATTTCAAATTTCATGTTTCTATATTAATTTATTATTAAAAATTATGTGTGACCCCAACTGATATCTGCGAAGCCTTATTTCTAAACCTATCATTTTGCTGACCAGTCGGAGTGGTTTGCACTTTTGTATCTGTTGTATATTCCGTAAACAAAAACTGAAAACCAAGCTTTGCTCCCCAAGTTTTATTAAAATTATATTGCGCATAAAGTTCACTATTTAATGAGCCCTTATCATTATCACTTATAAGCAATACATTAAATGATGTTGGTTTTGCATTTGTAGTACTACCTACTCCCGCATTTGGAAAATACGAACCTTGCTGTTTGCCACCAAATGAAAAACCGATTGCATCTATATTAAAGCCCAAGGTAAATTTTTCTTTTATTTTATAGATAAAATTAATGCTAATATTTAAAGCATTTACTTGCGTTTTTTTAAAATAAACAGAATCTATATTTTGGTTAACATCATCGGCAAAGAAAACGCCTGGACCAGTTTTGCCACTTGTTAATATTGCTGGAGCTGTTTTATAATAATTTAAGTTGCCAAAATTATTTGTTAGTCTTAGTCCAAATCCTGCTGCAAAACGTTTTCTTTTTCCCAATTTCCAAAGATATTTATAGTCTAATGCAGTAGTAAATTGATTGCCACCAAATGCCATAGAAAATGATGCTGACTTATCTTTCGCATTTGTTTTCTGTGCTTCAGCTTGGCTAAATGTACATATGAGCATTATAATTGCGGCTACTTGCCTTAATATTATTTTCATGATTTATTTCAAAAGGTTTATAAATATTTTTTTCTTCAAAACCATTTACAAGTAATACAACCAAATAGTTTTGCAAAAATGAAGCCGTTTAAATTAAACTTTCTTGTTGGAGTTAAAAATTAGTAACGCTCTTAAAATTTTGCACTATTGCTAACGTTTAATAACCACAGCTTTAACTATTTTGTCCTTTTCTGCTCTTTAAAACTTGTATTTTCTTTAACATTCCTTAACAATTTTTAAACAAAAGAGATACTACTTTCACGCCCGTTTCAACCAAATTATAAGTTTAAACAATATTACACTGAACAATATTACTTTTTAAAAAACGTTTTTATTGTTTCTAATCCAATTTAAAATGAAAATATTTAATAGAAAACGGCTGTATCTCTTTTTTGCTGGAATATTTGCTTTTATGGTTCACCTACCCATTGCATTTGCACATACAAAACCTTTTTCTCTATCAAAACCAATTGTAGAGCCAACTATTACTCCTACCAGCGAAAATGACTTGGCATTGTCTTCTAGAATTTATGATAGCCTGAAATTAAACTTTTCTGGTTTATCTGAGCATGCTTTTCAATACGCTCTCAAAGGGTTCGACTATCTCAAGTCAAAAGGAAAAATTGCCAATGGTCATATTATTTCAATTGTAGATTTTACAAGACCATCTTCTCAAAAAAGATTGTTTGTAATAGATTTAAACAGTTATAAAATTTTGTTTAAAACCTATGTAGCACATGGGCAAGGAAGTGGAGAAGTAATGGCATCAAGGTTTTCTAATGTGCCAGAGAGTTTACAAAGTAGTTTGGGTTTTTACAGCACATCTTCTACTTATATTGGAAAAAATGGGTTTTCGCTAAAACTAAACGGCCTTGAAAAAGGCATAAACGATAATGCAAATGAACGCTCTATTGTAATGCACGGAGCACCTTATGTGAGTGAAAACTATATACAAAGCCAAGGTTTTATTGGAAGAAGTTGGGGCTGCCCAGCCGTGCCAGAAAAGTTGAATAAGCCTATTATTGAAAAAATAAAAAATGGAACTTGTTTATTTATATTTAGTGAAAATGATAAGTATCTTCACAATTCTAAAATAATAAATAGCTAGTTTAAGAAATATTTTTCTAAGCCTTAAACCTTTTTGGTTTTCGATAGTCCTATCCAAATACCTACTTGAATATGAGCAAAATTACCGCTTTAGTGTTTTTTATGCTTATGTTAAGTGGTGACTTATTTGCACAAGAAACTTCCAAAAGAAATGATACTGCTCTTGACTCTCTTTTTGAACTCGACTTATTGAAGAGTTTATTAGATAGCATTGAGAAGCCTAAAAGTTTTTTTAATTTATCTGTAGGAGTAGGCAATAAATTTTTTAGCCAAAAGAACAATTCAGTAAATGCCTCCCAAGCTCAAGTTAATCAGCTTTATTACACCCCATCTATAGGTTATTACAATAAAACAGGTTTGGGTATTTCTGTAACTCCTTATTTAACTAGTTATAACGGAATGTTCAAAGTGTATCAAACCGCAATTAATCCTTCGTATAATTATTCTGGTAAAAGTATTAGTACCATCCTTTCTTACACACATTACTTTGCAGATAATAAAACATACAATGCTAACTCCACTTTTCAAAACGATTTATATGCAAGTATTAGATACAAAAAATGGTTTGTAGAGCCGTCTATAGCTATTGGATATACTACAGGTAAATTTAATGAGGTTAATCCAATTTATTATGATAGTGCTCGTAAGGTTTTTAATGACAGTACAAAAAATTCAATAAAGGACTTTTCTATTTCAGCCGGAATAGAACATAGTTTTGAGTTTGAAAAACTGTTCACTAAAAATGATGATTTATCCATAACGCCGCAATTTATACTTACGGCGGGCATTGAAAAATATACAACTACTCGTGTAAATAAAATAATTAATCCAGTGGTACTTCAATTTTTGCAAAGAATTGCTGCAAGAAAAGGTAGGGTATTATCAAGAACCAAAACTAACAATACATCTTTTGCAATTCAATCCTTAGCACTTTCACTAAGTGCAGATTATAGCATAAGAAAATTTTCTATTTCTCCAAATATTTATTCAGATTATTATCTTCCATCCACTTCTGAAAAAAGATTGAACACTGTTTTTTCCATTTCGCTTGGGTATTACTTTTAAGTTTGTTGCATAGGTTTTTGTTTGCATAGATTCCATTACTAGCCTCATTTTCTTACCTTCGCAAAAAATAAATATTTCTGATGAGCTTACGTAAAATTTTGACTGGCACTGGTGTGGCTATTGTAACACCTTTTGCAAATGATTCTTCGGTAGATTATAATGCACTTGGTAAACTGATTGATTATATTATTAATGATGGAGTAAATTATGTTGTAACCTTGGGTACCACAGGCGAAACACCCGTACTTAATTCAGAAGAAAAAAAAGCTATCATTCATTTTACCGAAAAGTATATTGCTTGCAGAGTACCAATGGTAATTGGTATTGGTGGCAATGATACAGCAGCTGTTATAAATGATTTACAAAGCTATCCATTAGAAGGAGCAGTGGCTGTTTTAAGCGCAAGCCCCTATTACAATAAACCTTCGCAAGAAGGAATATACCAACATTATAAAGCATTAGCAGCAGCTTCGCCTAAGCCAATTATTTTATACAATGTTCCAGGTCGTACGGGTAGAAGTATGCTACCAGGTACTACACTTCGCCTTGCAGAACTGAGTAATATTGCTGGTGTAAAAGAAGCTAGTAATGATATACAACAAGCTATAGAAATATTAAAAGGCAGACCAGAACATTTTTTGGTAACCAGTGGAGACGATGATTTGGTGCTGCCAGAAATGGCTTGTGGTATGGATGGTGTGATAAGTGTTGCAGCAAATGCTTTCCCTAAAGCATTTAGTAGTATGGTAAACCATTGTTTAAAAAACGAGTTCCCCGAGGCAGTAAAAATTAATAACCAATTAGTAGATGCATATAAATTATTATTTGCAGAAAATAATCCTGCAGGTGTAAAAGCATTTTTAGCTGAAATGAATATTATACAAAACGTATTGCGTTTACCAAATGTTCCGCTAAGCAATGCTGTACATACCGATATAAAAAAATACTTAGCAGCTAATACCTTAATTTGAAAACTATTTTTGTAACCATATGTAGTTTTTTATTTGTGGTCATTGGCTATGCCCAGGATACTACAAAAACCATAAGGTATATTATAGAAAAAGATTCTTCAAACATTTATATTGAAATTTTTCCTGCAAAGGGCGATAAGAAACAAACTATTTATTTTCTTACTGCCGAAAATGATTCTAGTAAAAATATTCTTGATACATGCTTTCAAAATTTTGTGAATAGCACTGCTGTAAATACGAGCATAGTTAAAATAATTTTCACCAATAGCCCTAGTACAGAAGTTGCAAATCTAATTATACCTTATGCAAATATTATTGGCAAAGAAATTATTTTAAAAATAGAACAAAAATATCCTTTCTTATTGTCAAATAATATCATGCTTGCTGGTATAAATGAAGGAGCATTTGTAGCAATTGGTATAGCATGTTTATTGCCAGAGAAAACAAATAAAGTAGCTGCTTTTTTTATTGATTATAATCCTTCTATTACTATACGCAATGATTGTGCAGCTCTTATACACAAAGCCAAAGGAAAACTTTTTATAAATACACATTATAAAGATGTCATATTGGAAAATCTTAACTTATATGTAGATTCGCTTGCTTTAAAATCTTCCATCATGCTGTATAAAATTGATGGGGATGAGGATGATGGCATTTATTTTGGAGAAGGATACAACTGGCTTATGGCAGATGGGAATAATTATATTATAAAAACGGAGTAATTATATTTTTTTATATCGCCATTCAAATTAAAATGTACAAAAATCGTATTCTAATGTCTAAAATTAAACATCTAACATCTAAATTTTAAAACAAGCTCCCTCTAAAGCCAATTCTGTATTTTCAAAAACGGCCTTTGTTTCTGTAAGAAAATCATCTAGTAATTCATATTTAGATGAAAAATGACCTATCAATAATTTTTCTACGCCTGCCAACTTTGCAATATTACCAGCTTGCACTGTTGTACAATGAAATCTTAAAGCTGCACGCTCTTCCAAATCTTTTAAATAAGTTGTTTCATGATAAATAACATGTGCAGCTTTTATTTTATCTACAATAGCTTCGTCATATATGGTATCTGCACAGTAGGCATAACAACGAGCTTCAGCGGAAGCCTCTGTTACATCTTCATTAGAAATTATAGTTCCTTTTTTGTTGGTATAATCTTTTCCTCTTTGTAATTCTCCATAGTAAGCCTCAGGTATTTCGTAAGCCTTTACTTTTTCCAATACTATTTTTCTTGGATTTTTCTTTTCGGTAAATAAAAATCCGTAGCATTCTATTCTATGATTTACTTTAAATGCTTTTACCGATATTTTTTTATCATTTGCTATTTCACCTTCATCTTTTAAAGCATGAAAATAAATTGTATAACTGAGGGTAGTATTGGCTGCATTTAAATGCAATTGTATTATAGGTTCTAATAAAGCAGGTGCATAAATATGTAAATCATTCATTCTGCCAAGTAAGGCCATGCTAGAAATAAGACCCATCAAACCAAAATAATGATCACCATGTAAATGAGAAATAAAAATATTATTTATTTTACTCTTTTTTATATTGTACTTGGTAAGCTGTAGTTGTGTACCCTCGCCACAATCAATCAAATAATTTTCGTCGGTTGTTTGCAACACCTGCGCAGTAGGATTTCTCCCATATGCTGGTATAGCCGAGTTGTTTCCAAGTATTGTGAGTGCTAACAAGTTATTTTTTTTTACTTTATTTTTATGAAGACTGTAATATTTGTAAATATGCTGCTTTAAAAGTAAAAATAGATTAGTAATAATTTAATCTACATAAAATTTTAAGTAAGTATGGTTGTTACTTTTACTTTCAATTTAATAATTTATTAAAATATTTATTTTTTCTTCATCTTCTGAAAAGTATTTTAAATTTCACTAAATCTAAAATTAATGCATCAAACATTTACGCATTGAAAATTGTATCTACTAAAAAACTCCCCAATTGCCCACTGCCCACTGCATTCTGCCAACTGCCCCCTGCCAACTGCAAATTGCCCTCTGCTAACTACCCACTGCTCATTCTTCCTCAAAATCCCTCATCAACTCTCTTTCTATCTCCTCCATTTGCACAATATCCCAAGCTTCGCTCTCGGTAGGTGTTATGTTCATTATATCTGTTAAATTTTCGTTTTCAAAAATGCCTTCTACAGCTGTTTGCATTTCACATATCACAAAGGAGTGGTCATTTTCATAAAATTGCTGTTGTACTTCGGCCATTTTTTGAGCCGCCTCGGGGGCAATTTCTTTTACTTCGCTCATTTTTATTATAATATGCGGCACATCTTTACTGGCATATTGAGCTAGTTTTTCAATATCTGCTGTCATATTAGCAGAAATTATTGCCTCAATTGGCGTTATTACAATAAATTTTTCTTTGGTATCCGTTTTGACTATCATTTTATGCGATTAAGGATCTAAGATATAAAATATTTCGACTATAAAAATGTAAGCTAATAATTGTATGGTAACTTGCTTTAAATTATCTTGTGCACATATCAACATATTTCTGTTTTTACAAACTATTCGCCCCTTTTTTTCGTTAACATTGTACAAGTAAAAAATTAATAGAATGGATAATAATTTTTCGACACAAGTAAAAGAAATAATCTCCTATAGCAGAGAAGAGGCATTGAGGCTTGGTAACGACTTTATAGGTACCGAGCATCTTGTACTTGGGCTCATAAGAGATGGTGAAAATTCTGCTATTAAAATTCTTAAATCGCTGAATGTAGATATATATGAACTGCGTAAAGAAATAGAACTAGCGGTAAAAGATAAGACTGGTAAAAATATAGCAAACATCAATTCCCTACCACTTACAAAGCAAGCAGAGAAAGTAATACGCATAACAGTATTAGAGGCCAAAGCTGTAAAAAGTGTAAATGTAGAGAGTGAACATCTTATGCTATCTATTTTAAAGAACAAAGAAAATATAGCAACACAAATTTTAAATCAGTTTGATGTGGACTATGATATTTTTAAAACGGAGCTTGGGTTTGTAGCAAGCGATTTGCCTCGTTCGGAGTTTAATGACGAAGATGATTTTGATGACGATAGCAAAAAGTTTGGTGCACAAAAACCAACGAAAGCTGGTGCTGCTAATTTGCCAAAAACAAAAACGCCTGTACTAGATAATTTTGGTAGGGATATAACCCGTATGGCAGAAAACGGACAACTAGATCCTATTGTAGGCAGAGAAACAGAAATAGAAAGGGTGTCACAAATTTTATCTCGTAGAAAAAAGAATAACCCCATATTGATAGGCGAACCAGGTGTGGGTAAAACTGCTATTGTAGAGGGGTTAGCGTTGCGTATAGTACAAAGAAAAGTTAGCAGAGTATTGTTCGATAAGAGAGTGGTAAGTTTAGATCTTGCAGCCTTGGTAGCTGGTACAAAATACCGTGGCCAATTTGAGGAGCGTATGAAAGCTATTATGAATGAGCTTGAAAAAAACAGAGATGTAATTTTATTTATAGACGAAATACACACTATTGTAGGTGCAGGTGGGGCTAGTGGCTCGTTAGATGCATCTAATATTGTGAAACCAGCTTTGGCTAGAGGCGAGTTGCAATGTATTGGAGCATCTACGCTAGATGAGTATCGCCAGCATATAGAAAAAGACGGTGCATTAGATCGTCGTTTTCAAAAGGTATTGGTAGAGCAACCAAGTGTAGATGAAGCAATAGAAATATTGACAAACATAAAAAGTAAATACGAAGATTATCATAATGTAACGTATAGTGCAGAGGCTATTGAAGCTTGTGTAAAACTAAGTGATAGATATATGACAGATCGTTTGTTACCTGATAAAGCTATAGATGTACTAGATGAAGTAGGCGCAAGAAAGCATATTAAAAACATAAATGTACCAGAAGCTATTATAGAGCTAGAGAAAAAAATAGAGGATATAAAACTCGAAAAAAATAAGGTTGTAAAAAGCCAAAAGTTTGAAGAGGCTGCTTCGTTGAGAGATACAGAAAAGAAGTTGCAAGATGAATTGGAAAAAGCTAAAACAGATTGGGAAGAAGAAAGTAAAAATAAGCGCTTTCCGATAGAAGAAGAAGATATAGCGGAGGTAATACATATGATGACGGGCATACCTGTAAAACGTATGGTACAAGCAGAAACAGATAAGCTGCGTAAAATGGGCGATGACCTGAAAGGCGCTGTGGTAGGGCAACAAGATGCAATAAGCAAAGTGGTAAAAGCTATTCAAAGAAATAGAGTAGGGTTGAAGGACCCTAAAAAACCAATTGGTACATTTATTTTCCTTGGGCCAACGGGTGTGGGTAAAACCGAGCTTGCTCGTACACTTGCCCGCCAAATGTTTGATAGCGAAGATGCACTCATACGCATAGATATGAGTGAGTACATGGAAAAATTTACGGTGAGTCGTTTAATAGGAGCGCCTCCAGGATATGTAGGGTACGAAGAAGGTGGACAACTTACAGAACGTGTGCGCCGTAAGCCTTACAGCGTTATTTTATTAGATGAAATAGAAAAAGCGCATCCAGATATTTACAATATTTTATTGCAAGTGTTAGATGATGGTATGCTTACCGATGGCCTTGGCAGAAAAGTAGATTTTAAAAATACGATGATTATTATGACATCGAATATTGGTGCACGCCAATTAAAAGACTTTGGAGAAGGTGTGGGATTTGCTACTGCCAATAGAATGGAACACTCAGATGAAAATAATAAAGCTGTTATAGAAAAAGCACTCAAGCGTACATTTAGCCCAGAGTTTTTAAACAGGATAGATGATGTGGTTATTTTTAACGCTCTTACTAAAGATGATATTTTTGAGATAATAGATATTTTGATGAAATCTGTTATGAAACGCTTAAATAATCTTGGCTTTAGTATGGAATTGTCGCCCGAGGCAAAAACGTTTGTAGCAGATAAAGGTTACGATAGCCAGTTTGGTGCAAGGCCACTACACAGAGCCATACAAAAGTATTTAGAAGATCCATTGGCAGAAGAAATTTTAAATATGAATGTAAAAGCAGGCGATGTATTGATAGCTGAATTAGATGTTGAAAATCAAAAAATAAATTTTACGAAGAAAGATGTTGCCGCTGCAGAAGAAGTGAAAGAGAAAGAAACACAATCGGAAGTGGAATAAAAAAAATAATATTTTGATGTGGATGCAAAACACGTATGCCAACTTTTTAAAAGTTGGCATACGTGTTTTGGTGAGGTGCTGTCTCGGCGGGGTTTTCGCAAACGCAAACTATAAATTATAAAAAAAATCTTGTTGAGAAACCCCGACGTATAAAGAAACCTTAATTTTTATAAACCCAACAAACGTCGCATAATATCTTGTGTCTAGTTTTTGGAGCATGAGCAGAAACAGCAATTATGAACATTTGTGCGCTTGTCCCGCTTTTTTTGCGGGAGGCTATAAGCTGCAATATTTTTTTTCTCCCGCCAATGCGGAATCAAAAAATATTTCCACTACTATCCCTGCTATGCTCGGCAGTAGAATATGAATGAGCAACTGGCGCAAGCTGCCTGCTAAAGAGTTGTTGTTATCCCCACGCACTTTAGCTACGCTGCATACCAACAATGCCGGCGCTTCAAGAATGTAACTAATTACTTCGGAGAATTTTATTAAATTTGGAATGCCAACAAAGGCGGAGACAACTTTGGTTGATATAATAAATAAAAAACTACCAACATAAATTTTACAAACAAATTAAATCAAGTGATACAAAAAGAATTATCTGAATTAACAGACAAAGAGCTATTAAACGAAGCAAAAAAAATGAAATCAACTAATATTACTAATGCTGTATTAGTTGGATTTTTGATGGGAATAGTATTTTACAGTATTGTGAAAAACAGTTGGGGATTTGTTACACTAATACCTTTGTATTTTGCATATAAATTGTTTAACAATCCAAAACACAATAATAAAGAATTAGAAAATCTTTTAAAAGAGCGAAATTTGAAATAAACAATGTTTTTGCAGTCGTTGGCAAGTAACGTTTTCTAATTCTGCAGTTGCGTAATTGTAGCCGTGCCGTTGTTGTTATGCAGCGCAGGTAAGTAGCCAAGCGTACCAACAACAATTGTAGGGGAACAAACAATTTTTATTTTATAAGTTATAGTTTTAGCAAGTTTTGTTGGAACGCACAGCCCTGCTGAGTAGTAGAATATGATTGAGCAACGAGAGCAAGCTGTCTGCTAAAGAGTTGTTGGTACTCCTATGCACTTTGCCTACGCTGCATACCAACAACGGCGGCGCTTTAAAAGTGCAATCAATTACTTTGGAGAATTTTAGTAGATTTGAAATGTAAACAACAGTAAAAATTGATTTATGAAACATTTATTTTTTCAAATTATATTGATTTACCTTGTTTCATGTCATGTTAGACCAAATCAGGTAACTGAATCAAATTGGAGCTTACTTGATGCTCCATATAGTAAACATGGCGAAATGAGGGCTTATGATGGATACTGGGTAGAAGCATATCGTGATACAACAGAAAAAAATGTTATGTTTCTTCTTGTTGATAGAGAAAATAAATTTGAAATTTCCGATAGCTTAAAAATAGAATCGTTGCCAAATGAATCTGATTTTGAATACGGTTCTGTGCTGCTAAATGGTCAGATGGACAGAAGTTTAATAGTAACGTATAATCGCAGCAATACCAATATTCAATCAAATATTTTAAAAGCTTGGCGTGCTAATACAGCTACTGGAAAATTTGAAGAAATTTTGACTACTGGCATTCGAGTTGAGAAAGTTAAATAGCGAGTTTTGTTTTGCTTGGGCTGCATAACAACCAGCGGTGCTTCAAAAGTGCAAACAATTATTTTGGAGAATTTTATTAAATTTGAAATACTAACAAATGTCAAAAAGAATTTGAATCAAAGAGTAATGAAAAACTCTTTTAAAAAAGCGTTGAAAATATTTAAGTATTTGACAATTTTATTTTCAGTTATATTTTGGATTTGTCTTATTATTGATGACTATGTTTTTATCAAAAAATATGGAATGAACATAGAAGGAATTGAGATTTGGGTTACTTATTTTTTCATTTATTTATTAGGATTTACTTTTGGCTTATTAGTTCAACAATAATACTAATCAATCATATATTACTAAAGCAAAAATAAAAAGATTTTTACCGTTTTGCCGTTCTTGATATGCAGCGCAGGTAAGTAGCCAAGCGTACCAACAACAATAGCAACGCAACAAATAATTTTTATTTTATAAGTTATAGTTTTAGCAAGTTTTTTTGGTACTGCTGCTCCACTAACAGATTTGAGGAGCAGATAATATGCGCCAGCAATCTGTACTAAAAATTAGAAAAGAAGTTTATACAATACACAATTTCGAGTGTGTATTGTATAGTTATACCTGAGCACTCAACACTTCATACAACTGCTCTACCTCTATAGGTTTCCTTAAAAATCCTTTAAAAATTGTACCATATTCCTCTTGCATATTTGCAGTAATGTCTGCAGTTAAAGCATAAATCATTGTTGTACTATTTATACACGCTGTTAGCCGTATTTCTTTTGTGGCATCATAGCCATTTTTTTCTGGCATATGTATGTCCATTAAAATAATATCATATTTTTTTGTATTGGCTTTGTCTACTGCCTCTACACCATCTTTTGCCCAGTCTGCTACAACGCCCCATTTAGAGAGGAGTTTGCTAGCTACCAACATATTTATTTTGTTATCTTCTGCTATAAGTACTTTTAAATCTTTTAACTGGTTATGACTTATTTTATTATGTAACAGAATAAGTTTTTCACAAGGCGCTAAGCAAAGTGTAAAAGAAAATGTTGTTCCTTCACCAATCTTCGTATCAATATTTATTTTGCTCTTGTAGAGCTCTATAAGTTTTTTTACAATGGCAAGACCAAGTCCTGTACCTGCATGTTTTTTTGATAAAAATAATTTTGGTTGAGAGAAAGAATCAAATATTTCAGTTAAAAAGTCATCTGGAATACCTATGCCACTATCTACTACTTTAAATAGCAACTGAGTACCTTTTTCTGTATGCGTAACTTTTTTTACAGTTAAGTCTACACTTCCTTTGTCTGTAAACTTAATTGCATTACCTATTAAGTTACTTAATATTTGTGTTAGTTTTATTTCATCTAGTTCATAAGAATCTGCAATACTATTATCAAGAATAAGATTTAGGCATATACCTTTTTCTTTTGCTAAACTATCGTAAGTGTTAATGATGTTGTGCAATAAAACCTTTAGTTCCGTTGGTCTATATTCCAATTCCATTTTACCTGCCTCTAGTTTACTAAAATCTAGTACATCGTTAATAAGTAACATTAAATTATTAGCAGAAAATTTTAGTGCATCTAATAACTGCTGATCTTCTGGATTAGCCCTCTCTTGCAAAAGTTTTGGTATTGTTATTACGGCATTGAGCGGTGTTCTAATTTCGTGACTCATATTCGATAAAAAATCCTGCCTCACTTTTACTGCTGATACGGCCTCGTTATTTTTTTCAATCATCTCCAATCGCTCTAACTGCACTTTATCTTCAATTGCCTTTGCTTGCATAATGTGAATCATGTTATAACTATTCACAATTTGGTGTGTGTGGTCTTGTACCTGTACACCTATGTCTTCATGATATTGTTCTAAAAAGTACATAGCCTCATTAGAGCTATTTTGCCTTTTTAAAATTTGATACAAAGACAAACAGGCCTTTGATCTAACCATCCGTATATTATGCTTTTCACTCAAATGGAAAGCTTTTAGAAACATTTCTTTTGCCTTTTCAGATTGGTTTTTTGCTTCAAATAAAACACCCATTTTTTGGTACGAAAATCCTAAACCTAGTATTTCTCCCATTTCTAAATGTATATCTATTGATTGTTGCAAATCTTTTTCAGCAAGTTCATATTCGTTGGTCTTAATATAAATTTTGCCTCTGCCGTAATAAGAAAAAGCGAGGCCACGTATATCTCCCGTTTGTTGTTTTTGTGCTATCGCTTTTTCAATAAGGTATTTTGCTTTTTCAATATCGTTTTGGTTTAGGTAAAGGCCCGATAGTGGATTGTAGGCATTAGTTTTCAAGTTACTATTGTCTATTGCTCTGGCAGCATCAATGGCTAAATCGTAGGAACGTATTGCGTTTTCTTCATCGCCAAAGTATTCATAAATAGTACCCAACGCCTTGCATGCTTTAGATAAGAATAAATGATTATTATTTTTCTTGAAAATAAATATGCATTCTACTAAATATTTTAAACCCAGTTGAAGATTATTTGTTTTATAATAAATACTGGCTAGTGTAAATTTTGCTTCTGCCAAACCTTCTTCATCATGTATTTTTTCACAAATAAAAAGCGCATCATTTGCCAATGGCAATGATAGATTGTACGCTCCATTCACCATTAAATAAAATGCTAATTTAGAAATACTTTTTCCTATCCATATTTCAGTACCATCTGCTTTGCTAATGGCTACAGCTTTTTCTGCTAGTGCAATGCTTTCATTAATATTGGTTGTACGCACCAGCTCAGCTTTTGCCAAAAGGGTATTTATTTCTAATGCTATATTCTGCAAAGCGCTATTCATAATGTTTTAATGGATTAATGAAGCTTGTATTTTGCTAAATTAATTTATAATTTATTCACTTTAATTGAAATGACTATTATATGACCTTTTAATGTTCAGACACTAAAACGGTTTGCAGAGTGTAATATTGTAGCAGTAGAAAAAGTATTACAGAAATTTAAAGGGGTAAAAATGGCTTTAAATCTGCTAGTTATCAAGTAAAAATATTTATTTTAGTTTAAAGTGTTGGGAAGCAAAATATAAACACATTCTCCTTTTTTATTATATATTTTTTTACTATTTTGTTATTTTTACAATTAAGTGACATTATTTTTTTGCATATAAAAATGGATGTCTCATTTCAACCGTTTGCATAAAATAGTAATTTTTTTTATGACTTCAATTGTCGTACGAATTGTACCTATAAAAAAAGCAGCTAGTGTAAACTCACTGCCAATTCATTTATAAAGTATATTGGCTTTGTGCCGTATTTGTTTTATTTACACGCTAAAAATTTCACCAAACTCTTGCCACCTTACCACTCAATATCTTCATCAAAAAAAGATGTTTGTTTTCAAAATAGTCTGGCACTTCATTTTTTTTATTTACATATACTGGTTTAAAATTATATTCTGTAAAAACTTTATTAGGCGCTTCGTTTAGGTGGCTCATAAAGTCATCTGGAAATTTGGTTAGTAGTTTTGCAAATACATATACGGCTTCAAAACCTTTATAAGTCATGTCCATAGCCGCACCTCTGTATTTTTTTGAATATACAGCTTGTACTTTTTTACTGTACATATCTGTTTTGCTATTGTAGTATGTTGCTGTATATAAAATAGGTAAGTCTTTAAGGGTAGATTTTCTCAGGTCAGTAAAAGCATCCCAATTTGGCATACCTATAATTTCTAATGGGTAAGTATCTTTAATTGTATTCGATTCTGTAGCTAGTCCAGTTGCAAAATCTTCATTGAGGCTTCCTCCTATAATTATTGAAGTTCTATTGCTATCTAAGCTGTTCTTTATAATGCTATAATCATCAGCAAAATTTATTGTCTCTATTGATAAAAGCGGCTTACCATCACGCTCATTTATACTTTTAAAATAATCTGCTATTTTATCTTCTTGGGTTCCTTTTTTTCTGCACAAATAAATTTTATCTGTGCCATGTTTTTGCAAAATATAGCTATAAATATTTTCGCAATGTGCTCTTAGGGTAGAGTTTACCATTATAAAAAATGGGTTTGCGGTTATGCCCCCATCGTTAGGAGATGTGGCAGAAATAAAAGGTATATTTTTTTGTTTTGCAAATGTAGCTAATTGGGTAAGCTCAATATCTTTTACAGACCCAATGAGCAAATCTACGCTGTCAAGTTTGTGATTTGCAATAAGCCAAGCTATATTTTCTTTTTCAGCTTTGGAGTCGTATACGTTAGCTTGTACACTACCTTTAATTACTTGTAAACTATCCAATGCTATTTGTGCACCTTGTACAAAATCCAACCCAGGTAGTGCAAATTTTGGAAAGCCTTTTTCATACCTATAAAAATTACCATCAAAAGCGGAGTCCAAATATAATGGTGAAAAAATAGCTATATGAAATGTTCTTGTAACTGGCTTAGCATCTTGCGCTTGAGCACAACAATAAACAAAAAGTAATGCAATAAGGGGTATAACTTTTTTCATTTTTTGATTCATTAGGGCTGCAAATGTATTAAAATTTAGACACAAGACGTTAGATATTTAGACAGTAGACTCAAAGTATAAGATTTTAACGCATAATGAGTTAGGAATAAGATGTTGATAACACCAAACAATTAACACCAAACAATTAACACCAAACAATTAACACCAAACAATTAACACCAAACAATTAACACCAAACAATTAACACC
>JANNVW010000077.1:0-44817 GCA_031408295.1 Ferruginibacter sp. | reverse complement strand
TCTTTGGCAAATATTTTTTTATGGAGTTTAAGTTCCGCCTTATGAAATTTATAGAGGGTTTTGTCTGTACGTCGAGATATTTTATTTGTAAATTTTGAAAGCTTATTGTTTACTGTATTTAAAAAATTAGTTGCGTAAAATGACTTATCGGCTAAGCTGGTATCTGCTTGTGCTTTGCTTTTGGTGTATAAAATAATGAAAGAAACTAGAATAATTATTTTCAATTTCATAAGCCGATATTTTGTTGGTAATGCCAATACTTTGTAAATGTATACGGTTAGTTTGATTTAAAAAACAGGAAAAACCCTGATTTTTTTATCAATAAAATTGCTTATATGGTGCATAATTACTGTTTCAAATTGTGCTTAATAAACCTTGTCTGTTTTCTTATTGTTATCTTTTATAAAAGTAAACCACCCGCTTTGTAGAAAAAGAGAAAAACACCAGAGTTTGATGTTGTTTTCACCAGCTTTTCTTGTTGCCAAAAATTTTAATTAATTATTATTGCTGTTATTTATAGTATTGTAAAAAACAAATATATGCCGCAACATTCATAAAAAAAATAGGTGTTTATACTGATTTTTAAACAAAGAAAACTAGGTGTTTATACGTAGTTTTTTACAACTAAAAATACTTATATACAATACTTTTTTGCTTTAATTATTTTGTGTTATAAAAGTATAGCTATACTTCTTCATTTTGTTATACCAATTTATAAGTGTGCATTTATAGGCATAACTGTGTGTTATTTTCGATAACTGTTTGGTAATAATTTATAGCTATACAATAATTGAGCTTGGTTGGGTAGCCCTCGTAAAAAAAGGCTGGCTCGTTCAGTAAATTTAAAATACAAAAACAATACATCTGTAATACTGAGAAAATCCACAAAAAAAATGCAGGCACACAATATTGAGCCTGCATTTTTTTATAACAACTAAACTTAAATAGTCAATTTGTGTGCATTTATTGCCGCTATAAAAGCATCTACTTCTGCTATTTCTTTCACTACCCTTTCTAAATCGTTCTCCCGCATAAGCAATGCTACGCTGCCGTAGTTTTTATCTTTTTGTGCCAGCAAGAATTTTTTAAGCTCTAGTTTTTTTAGGCGTGTTTCGTTGTCGTCCCTAGCTGCACCTGGCGGCAGCGATTGTACAACGGGTATTAGCGCTGCTATTTCTGCATTGGTAGCGGCAATGTCTACATCTATACCAATACTATTGCTGGCATAATTGTCCTTTTGGCGCTCTACCGATGTTTTGCGATAACTTAAATCGCTTTTTTCTTTTTCGGCTACTAAAATTACCGAATCGCAGTCTGCTGCTGTTGTTAGAAGGTTTACTGAGTAACTCATAAATAAAATTTTGATTGTTAAAAAATAAATTAATAACCAAATGTAAAAACGAGTTTTACAATATTTTGTTAAGCAAAAGCTTGTTTATATAATTTGCAAAATGCTTAACAAAGCGCCTACTTTTTATTAACAATTACACAAGTGTTTCTAGTATTGTTTGCAATGCAGTAGCTTCTTGTTGTAGCCCATCTATTTTACTTTGCCATTGTGCTTGCTGCATTGGGTGTGTATTTTTTATTGTACGCATAGCATTTATTTGCAACAGTCTAAACCAAGCTGCATCTTTTTTATTTATTTTTTTTGTTTGCTTTACAGTTGTCATAGCCTGCACAAGTACTAAAGCTTGTAAAGCCTGTGTATGCTGCTTTACAGCCACATCTACTTTATTTTTATGTACGGCTATTTGATAAGCCAGCTCCTTAGTTTTATAGTTAATGGCTTTAGTAAGGGTGCTGTTGTGTTTTTGCAATGCTTGTTGTACTATTTTATTTGTAGCCATTTTGCGGGGCTGTTGCAAATGTGCCTCTAGCATATTTAATTTTAATAATGCTGCTGTAGGTAGTAAGCGTGTACCTGTTTCTGCCATGGCAAGGGTACTCTTACTTACTTCTATAAATGAGGCTAGTTGCGATTGGGTAAGCCCAAAATTTTCTCTTATATTTTTTACCCAGTTCATATTGTGATTATTTTTTCAAAAAAATATTTTAATCACAAAGTTGTGATTTTATTTTTGTGATTAAATATTAATCACCATAATTTAATCACAAAAAATTATAAAAATGTGAGGAGTAAGGAGTGGTGAATGAAGATTAACAGAACTTAGGTTTACATGAGTTTGCTCATGCTTACCAAGCACAAAATTTTTCTTTTGAGGGTACAAAAGATAAAAATTTCATATCAGGTTTTTCTCATTACACTATTTGTAGCAATAAAATATTTGAAGCGGAAAAAGTAAAGACTGATGGATTATACACTGAGTATGCATTTAAAAATTTTCAAGAGTTTTGGGCAGAAAGTGTAGAAATATTTTTTGAAAAGCCTAACAAACTACTAGAACAATATCCAGAATTATACGATTCTATGTGTAAGTTGCTAAATCAGGTACCCATACAAGGCTAGTTATGTGTATACCCAACTCAAATTATTATCGCCTACCAAAATGCTATGCACATGTAATGGAATTTTTTTTCCTTTACTAAATATACAATCTGCAATAAACCCATTTATAGATTTACTTACAGATATTATTTGCATCTGTTTTTTAAAATCTACCTCTCCTATACCTTCCCATTTAAACATAGCTTCTTTTATACTCCAGGCCATAGTAAGCATACTATGACCATTGTGGTTTACAGCTTCTAAAACTGTTTTTTCTTCTTCTGTTAAAAATTTGTGTTGTATACGTTCAACTTTTGGATGTGGTATTTCAATGTCTACTCCTACCCTATTTTGCGTACTCACAATTGCTGCTGCATAATCTCCACAGTGAGAAATAGAAAAATGAAAAGCCTCATCTTCTAAAAATGGCTTTCGAGTATCTGCAATTTGTATAAGCGATAATGGAAAATCTGGAAACAAATCGAGTAGCAAGTGCCTACCAGCAAGGTGTTGCAAGCGCTTGTGCGGGTGCGTAATGCTCCGCTGGAGCGTAACTTTTTGCAAGAAAAAATTTTCGGCTTCTGTAATATGCCAAACACCTATTTTTGTGCCAGAATTTATTTGATTTGAGTATATAAGTGGCATGGCTGTTTTTTCTTCTTACTGCAAAGAAATTGCTTTTTTTTCGTAAAAGAGTATTTGCCGAGAAGGCGGAAAGACGTTTTTTTTGAAAAGGTAAGGCGGGGTTTTGTTTTTGCTTCCTCCTTTGGCGGACACAGTCGCAAAAATGGGTTTAGCCACGACTTGTCTCGAAAATCGGGAAAGTCACGAAGACACAAAGGTTTTTTCATCGAAAAAAGTAGAAAAAAAGATTCATTTTGAAATATATAAATAAGGTAATTCAAAAAAAGATGAATAATGGTATACAGATGAAGTGAGTGACATCCCGAAATTTCGGGATTGATAGATGCTGCTTCTTTGTTTGGACAAAAAAATAAAATATGATATTAAGCGACACTAGAATTTTGGAAGAAATGGAAAAAGGAACAATAAAAGTTGTTCCTTATAACAGAGAAGACCTTGGTAGTAACAGCTATGACGTACACCTTGGTAAAAACCTTGCTACGTATGAACATGCGGAGTTAGATGCAAAAAAACACAACCGCATAAAACATTTTGAAATACCTGAAGAAGGCATTTTATTATTGCCGCATATGTTTTACTTAGGTGTTACAGAAGAGTATACAGAAACACATGCGCACGTTCCATTTTTGGAAGGTAAATCTTCTACAGGTCGGTTGGGGATTGACATACATGCTACTGCTGGCAAAGGTGATGTTGGATTTTGTGGTAACTGGACGCTAGAAATTTCTGTTAAACAACCAGTAAGAGTATATAAAGGTATGCCCATTGGACAGCTTATTTATTTTCCTGTAGATGGAGAAATAGAAGTAAAATACAACCAAAAGAAAAATGCAAAATACAGTGGTCAGCCAGATGTACCCGTGGAGAGTATGATGTGGAAGAATGCTTTTTAATTAATAATTTGTAATTAATAATGCCTTCAATGCAAAATCAATTTTATTTATTACATCATTTTGCTAACTAAAATTATTATGAAAAAAAAATATCTCCTTTTAATATTTATACTTTCTATTGCTTTTTCTGCTATAGCCCAAAGCCGTGCAGACTCTATGTTAAACTTTATAAAAGCAAATAAAACTAGAGCATCGTTATACCTATTGCAAAACGATACTTTAGTGGCACAGTTGAATGAAACTAAAATGATGCCGCTTGCCAGTACTGTAAAAATATTGGTAGCAATAGAATTTGCAAAACAAGCTGCAAAAAATATTATTGATGAAAACGAACTGGTGGCTTTAGCAGATTTAGACAAATATTATTTACCAAATACCGATGGAGATGCTCACCCAGGCTGGATTGCGTACGAAAAAACTAAAGGGCATATAAAAAATGACAGCGTACTTTTAATAGATGTAGCAAGGGGTATGATTATGTTTAGCAGCAATGCCAATACGGAATATTTAATGGACTTGGTAGGTTTAGATAATGTGCAAAGCAATATTACACAACTGGGGTTAACACAACATTCTGCTATCTACCCTATGGTAGCATCACTTTTTATGTATCAAAATTCTAAGAAAAAAAATGAAAATGATATTTTAAAAGGAATACGGAATTTGTCTGAAGAACAATACTGCCGTTATATATATGATATGCATAAGGCTTTAAAATTTGATACTTTGCTTAAATCTAAATTTAGACCTCAAGATTTAACAATGAAAATGCAAAAAGCTTGGAGCGATAGATTACCAGCATCTACTACCAAGGATTATGTGCGCATTTGTAATATACTAAACAACCGTGCTTTTTTTGACGAAGACACATACAACATCATAGAATTGGTATTGGAAACCGCTATGGAAAATCCCATAAACAAAAGTTGGTTGAACCATTTTGGCGAAAAAGGTGGCAGCACCGCTTGGGTGCTTACCAAGGCATTGTATGGCAGTACCAAAAAAGGGAAACGAATAGAAATGGCATATTTTTTTGATAATCTTACAGAATCAGAAAGTGAAATGATACAAGGCTGGATGAACCCTTTTGAAATTAAGATTTTAACGAATGAGGATTTTAGAAAAAAAGCTGGGGATCTTTTAAAATAATGAAAACATTGAAGATGTTCACTGCAGAGAACTAGAGTAGAAAGAGGTTTCGCAGAGCGGTTTTTAACAGATATTTTATACCATAAAATGGGGCAAAAATTAACCAAGTAAATCAAGAAATCTCTAAAACAAGAATCTTTACACACAGCTTTACAAATTCACATATACAGGTGTACCAGGTGGTCTACTACCCATATTACTTCCCAAAAGCCCACCAGTACCAATTCTTAGCGTAGTTGCTAATTTTGTATTTGCATCATAACCTACAACTACATCTACCCTAAATAGTTTTAAAATATTTTCTAATCCTGCAAATACTTCTATATAATTAGTTTCTTTTTTTACATAAAGTGCATTACTACCTACCAATAAGTTCCAATTAAGCCTTCTAAATAAAGGAATTTTATTGGTGAGCAACCCATTAAAATGATGCTCTATATGACCAAAAGCGTAGAAAGGCTCTGTATTACTGTTGCTATAATTAGGTGCAAGTTGAAAGCTATTTAAATACTCTACAGCTGCTAAAAATCTATTGCCATTAAAATGCTTGTAATCTTGAATAAAAACTTTTTTGCTATTCAAGAATCCGCCAACACCAAGGTTATAATTAAATACCCCAAGCAATTTAAAATTTTTATCATCTTTTATGCTTGATTGCCATTTATCAAAATTTACATCGCTCCCAAAAATAGATTGAATACCTTTTGTATAGCTTATGGTAAAGGTAGGATACTTAGAACCTAAAGGGATTTTGGTAGTAGGTAACTGAATGTACTTTTGCCCTGGTTTAAAGCTTACGGTAGCTCCCAAAACAAAAGCTTGGTGCGCTTGAAATTGTGCATTTATTTTTTCGACAGGATAGTTAGCAGTAAGATCTGAAGTGTATTTTTTTGTAAAAATATATTCCGTAGTATTCTCTACAGGAATTCTATCTTCAAATAACCCACCAAATGACAACTGCAAACCATTATCAAATCTTCTATTGTAAGCAATACCAGCAAAATAGTTTTCATATATTTTCAGAAAATTATTTCCGTATAATAACGTATTTAGTGTATTAGATAAGGGCGTATAATTGCTCGTTTTATTAAATTGACTTACTCTTTTACCACCACCAAAAGCTATTGAATAATTTTTAGTTGTCCCTTTTATACTATCCTGCTTCTGCACACCATATATAAAGGTGGCAGAAGGGTTAAAATGTTTGTTGTGAAAACCATATCGCAGTAATGGTTGGAAAGTAATACGGTTGTTGGTTTTTCTACTTACCTGTGTTACTGAACCTTTAAAGTTATATGCAACGCCTTCCACAGTATTGTATTCTATACCAAATATTACTGGATCTATTCCCCAGAAATAAATGTGTTTTTTCTGATAATTGAAACGATTTATACCTGCTGTAAGCACGCCAATTGGCTTTACCTTAGGCTGTCCTTTATTTATAGAATCAAGCGTATGCTTTGTTAGTAAAGAATCTTTACTTGTTTTAAACATACTATCCTTTTTTTGATAATCTAGTTCCTCTTCCCGCTCTAGGGGTGCAGATCTAGTGCTATCCCAGTATGCTACAGGTTTTTTATTTACACCTGTATCATATTTGATAACTACATTATCAAAAAACTTTTTTGGAAATGTAGCTTTAGTATCATAATCAGAATATACGGAAAGAAAATTTCCGCCTGCTGCAATATTAAATTGTTTAAAATCGAAATGTATTACCTGATTTTTTACCCTACGTATAGTAGCATCTACAGCAGTATGCAATTGGGTAATTTGCAGCGTATCCATTATTTCCAATTGTGCAGTTTTGGTCAGTATAAAATCAAAACTATGTATACTCCATTCATCATCTACAATATTTATAGTACCTGTAAATAATGGTTCAAACTTACGCCTTGGAGTAACTTTTATACTACTTATTGTGCGCCCATTTTCAACAAAACTTCCTAGAAATTTATATTTGTAAAAATTAATAGCTCCATCAGAAATTGGAGATATAAACCCCCTTGGATTAAAATTATCTATAAAGATTTTTACATTATTGTTGTACAAACTAATGAAAGCAGGAAAATTAAAACCAAAGCCATCACTACCACTCACCCTGCTACTCAATACATCTAACTTAAACTTATCTGGCAATTGCGCACTTACTTTAGATACCGATTCCGATAAATAAATAATGCCTCTGCCAGAGGAATCAACGCCCATTTCTTTTCTGTCTTTATCTTCTATTTTTCTGCCAAATACTTTTTTAGGGAGCGACTTTAGTTTAATAATATCTTTTCCATAAATTTTGCAGGTAAACTTATCTACTTGCTTTAAATAATAACTTCGCTTTTTTATTGTATTTCGTATAACCTCATAAGCTGGGTCTTCACCCCCCGATTTTATTATTACCGTTTCCATGCTCAGCTTTTGGCTAGTTAATATAAAAGTGAGTTCTGTATCTTCTTTTACAGTAACTTTTTTCTCTAACGTAGTAAATCCTAAATGTTGGCATACGATGGTGTAAGTACCAGCAGAAACATTTAGTGAATATTTTGCTTTATCATTGGCACTAGCACCTTTTGTAGTGCCTTTTACGGTAATAGATGCATAGGGAAGTAAATCGCCTTGTGAGTTAAAAACAGTACCATAAATTTTTTGTGCTAACCCTGTTTGGGAAATAATAAGAAGAAGGGAGAATAAAAATATTCGCATAAAGATGTTTTGAAATATACGACGAATTTAACAAAGTAGATGTTACAGAATTTATAAATTATTTGTGAATGAAAAAGTAGGCTTACATATCTAATAAAACCTAATCAACTTTAATTTTTTCTATTTCACATTCAAACCAAGTTAAATAGTTTTGTAATTCTGCAATTAAGTAATAAGGCAGGTTTAATAAAAAATATGTTTTATTGCTAATGGTTTTACAAGTAGTTACTTCTAGCTTTCCACCATAAACCCTTACAGCCATACTGTGGCTTGCAGTATCCATAAATATATGCAGCGATTTTAATTTTCCAGTAGCACCCGCTTTTACTTCTATAGGTATTATTTTTTCCCCATCTATGTATAAATAATCTACTTCTGCAGATGATTCTTTTTTTTCTCTTACCCAAAAATTTGGCTTATACAAAATACTTGTTTGATACGCTATCATTTCTTGCCCCACTATTTGCTCTATAATGCTCCCTTTATATACTTTTTCTACATCTGTGGCTAGCATTATTTCTTTTTGTATGCCTTTAAAATAATTTACCAGCCCTATATCTAACAAATGCAAGCGTGGCTTTTTTTTATAATTCCATTCTATAGGCCTTGTTGTAGTGGTTAAAGGATACACAACATGTAACAGTCTTGCATCTTCCAACAAACTTAATGCCTCTTTTACTTCTTTAGAATTATAATTTGAATTACCAAAGCCCACATAAGTTATCCGTTGCCCTGCTTGCTCAAATGAGTTGCGCATTACATTTCGTATTATTTGTGCTTGCACATTGCTGTTGGCATATTTTTTTACATCTTCCAAATAACCAGCAAGCAAATTTTCATACGTTTTACCGAGCAGCTTTAAGTCTTGGTGTTGAATATATTTTTTTACAGCTTCAGGCATTCCGCCTATCAAAATATATTTATTAAACAATTCCAACATACGTTCATGAGCAAAATTGCTCATAGGTATTTGGTGCAATTGTTCCAATGCCGTTTCATCATTCAAAGCCATTAAAAACTCTTCAAATGAAAAAGGGTTTAGCACTAAATTTTCTACCCTGCCCACTGGAATATTTATATCTTTTCTAAAAACAAATTCTAACAAAGAACCTGCTGCTACTACAAAAATTTCCGGAGTATCTTCATAAAAATAGCGTAGTAAATTTAGCGCTTCTGGCACTTCTTGTATCTCATCTATAAACAAAAGCGTTTTCTCTTTTTTGGAGTAAAATTTTTGTTTTATAAAAAATAGTTGTTTTACAAGTTCATCGATTGTGGTATAATTTTCAAAAGCTTCTTTTTCAGCTTTGCGTTCAAGGTTTATGCTTATGTACTGCTCAAACTGTTTGGCAAATTGATCTATTACGGTGGTTTTACCCACTTGTCTTGCACCACGGAGTATTAAAGGCTTTCTATCTACTGATGAAGCCCAGTCTTCTAATTTCGATATAATTTTTCGTTGTAACACTTATGTAAAAATATGCTTTTTTTCACAAAGTGAGGGTTGTTTTGACGAATATCAATAGCAAAGTGAGGGTTCTTTTTAGAGATTTTTATAGTAAAGTGATGGCTATTTTTATACTCAAAAAATTAAAAATCAATACTTTACCAATAAAATAACGAAATATATTGACTAATAGTAGTAGATAAGAGTGGCTAATCATATTAGCAAACAAAATACTCCTGAACATCTAAATATTATTTTTAAGATCTGAATAAAAATTATTTAGCCACAACCATCTTCCTCAACAACCGCCCACTCAAACTTCCAAAACCAGCCACCAATCCACCTATTAACCCAGTCAGCATGAATAACAACGTAGCATTATCAGCTTTTAAAAACAATATCGAGATTTTATGTACCAGCAAATTACCATTGGCACTGCTCATATAAACACTCATGGCTACCCATAAAATAAAGAGTGCTAAAAAGCCAGATAAAAAAGCGAGTCCAGCTTTTTGTGGAATAGCAAAGGCAACTATAAAACTTGCAATAGCAATAACCCACCATGGAAAATATAAACAAGCTGCAAAACTTAAAACAGCTATCAGAATTGTAGATATAAAAAATTTCATTGTATAAATATTATTTATTAAAAGTTAATTGTAATTCGTACACCCGTCTGCCGACTGAGGCAGGTTCGTGGCATTCCTAGTTACTAAAATTCATTGTCCATTTTACACGACTATCTTTTGTTTCATCTTTGGTCATCATCCACAAGGCATAGTATTTCCCAGCTACCCATTCATCTACAAAATTGTCGTAAAATTTACTACCTGGGTTTCCATTTTGCCCGCCAGGATAAATACCGTAAGCTTCCGTTTTTGCAGTAAGGCTCACAATCATTTTCCAGCTAGGGCCGTGGTCGTTTGTGGTGGCATTTATAATACCTACACCCCCACCAACAGCAAGATTAGCTCTATTAAATGGTGCAAGTTTTAGTAAATGATTTATAAATGTACCTTTATTTTTTGCCCATTCTAATTTTCCTTCTGCTTCAATTTTTTTCAATTCTGCACTTGCTTCTTTAAAAGATTTTGTAGCTATATCTTGCAAGTTTTCTTTTTGTGGAGTTGTCACATTATCTAAAAACTTATAAGCGGTATCGTGTAATATAGCTTCCATCAATGTACTCTCAAATGGCTTTAGTATTACTTTTGGGGCATTTACAAATTCATCATCATACACACTAGTTCTAAATTTTTTAAAGAATTCATTATACACTGTAGCTCCCTTCGAATCTGCATCGTTTATAAAATTCCATCCTTGCAATAAAGTAAAATACTTCATTTCATCGACAGATAATGTAGTTGCATTTATTTGTTTTAAAAACAACGGCACTAAATCCGCAGCGTAAATATTATAATTATCCGTTTGCAATGCCATCATATCCTGCGGCGTTATTTGATTCATTGCAGCTAGTTTTTTATTTATAACCAAGCCACGAGCTATTGGATACTCTCTACCAATATAATAAGGATAACTTTCATCTACAGGTTTTTGGTTGGCACTACTCACAAATCCCCTCAATGGATTAAATTGATAAGGCACTTCACTTTGTGGAATCATGCCTTGCCACATGTACGAACTATCTGTACCGGGCATTACAAAATCACCTTGTCCCTTCCATTTTGCAGGCCAATCCCCTTGCGTACGAAGGGCTATATCCCCATTCTTACAAGCAAACACACAATTTTGACCAGGTGTAGCTAGGTTGGTAACAGCTGCCGTATAATCTGCATAATTTTTTGCATGGTTCAATAAATTAAACACCAACATATCATTGCTCGCATCATGCGCTTTCCAACGTACTGCATAACTTTTGCTGTTTGTTTCTTTACCACCATTAAAACTTTCATCATACATCACAGGACCAAATACGGTGTAGGCAACGGTATCAATAAACGAAGGTTTGCCAACTATTTTTATTATTTCTACTTTTAGTTCTGTTTTCTTCCATGCATTGTTAAACCAATATTCTGATTTTGTTTTGTCTTTAAATTTTATTTCATAATAATCCCGAACATCTCTACCACCATTGGTAAATCCAAATGCACAACTATCATTAAAACCAATAATAACACTCGGCGCACCAGGAAAACTAGCACCATATGCATTAAATGCAGGTGTAGATATCTGCATCTCATACCAAATAGATGGAAGGTTTAACCCAAGGTGTGGGTCGTTGCATAAAATAGGTGCACCAGTTTTTGTTTTGCTACCAGCAACAGCCCAATTATTACTACCGTTTTCAGGGTTGGCTTTAGAAAATTCTTCCGCTGTCACTACATCATTTTTAAGATAAACAGAATCTACATTCTTGGGTGCAATAGGAAAAACAGTTTGCTTTGAAAAAGCTGTACCTCTTGGTATTATTGGGTCTAAAGAATCTTGAATTGTAGGATATAACAAATCAAAATCAGCCTTAGAAAAAAAAGATTTTGCATTTGTCATTTCAAAATCTTTTTCATGCGATGCCAAATCGTACGCCATGTATTTCATAAACAAAGCTGTTTTTAAATTGCTCCATTGCTCAGGTTTTATGCCAAGCAATTTATACTCCACAGGCAATGTACTTTCTGTAAGTGTTTTTATGTATTCGTTTACGCCAGCCGTATAAGCATCGCAACTCGATTTTATAATAGGGCTTTTATCCATTTCTTTCATAGCTATTTCCGCAGCATATACCATTCCCAAACGCCTAAATTCTCTATCATGCTTTAGTGCAATATCTCCCACCACTTCGCTAGCACGCCCAGCTGCAGAGTAGGTTTGCAGCTCCATTTGAAACAACCTAAACTTTGCATGCAAATAACCTTGTACAAAATACGCATCATTTTCTTGCTCTGCAAACACATGCGGCACAAGCCTTTCATCAAAATAAACGGAGGTCTTACCTTTTAAATTTACAAATTTCAAATCTTCAGAAAAGTTTTTATCGCTTGGCTCAGCGTTTTGCCAAAGCCCGTGCTGTGGCGATAGTAATTTACCAAGCGGCGCAGGTGCTACAATTTTTGTATTAAGTACTACAATAAGCGCAATCGTAAAAATAGCAGCAGCTATAAAAGAAATTATTTTCATAACAATAGTTGTGAACGTAATTTAAAGATTTTTTAATTTACCAAACAAGAAAGTATTTAAGAACCTGTGGAGAAGATTTTTTTGTACGCCAACTTAAAAGCTTTGCTCAACATTAGTCCCGCTTTTCGCTACTATCTTTTTTGCCTCAAAGGCAGGCAAAAAAGGATAGCCGCTGCAATCGGGCGTAAGTTTTCAACATTTTATCTTTCTGCAGCATTGTCTATCATGTATCCCACATTCTAACATATATAAATTTCCATTGTGCTACTTTGGTTCTTTGCCCAATTGTGGTTTACATATATCTTTGCCAAATGGAAAATATTGACGTAAAAAATATACTTGGCTTAAAACTCCCCACAGATCCACGCTGGGTAAACCTTGCCGAAATACAATTGGAAGAAATACTTACAGACCATGCCTACTGCGAGCAAAAAGCAGCCACAACTTGTATTACACTTATTCAAAAAAATTCTGAAAAAGAATGGTTAGTAGAAGAACTAAGCCCAATAGTTACAGAAGAATGGGGGCATTTTAGACAAGTGCTAGCCGAATTGAAAAAACGTGGGCTTACACTTGGTCGCCAGCGTAAGGATGTATATGTAAACGAATTGTTGAAATTTGTAATAAAGGGCGGTAGTAGAGATCAACATTTTTTGGATCAAATGCTAATAATGGCACTTATAGAAGCTAGAAGTTGTGAACGCTTTAAAAGATTGAGTGAAGGATTAGATGATGATTATATGCGAAATTTTTATAGAAAATTTATGGAGAGCGAAGCAGGGCATTACACCCTATTTATAAACCTAGCAGAGTATTATTTACCAAAAGATGTGGTAAGAAAAAGGTGGGCAGAATGGTTGGCTTTTGAAAAAATATTGATGAATAGTGTGGAGGTAAGGGGCGATAGAATACATTAAAAAATAATGATGAACTTAACAGATTGGATAGGCTTTATTGGTGTTACCATTTTATTGGTAGCATTTTTTTTAAACCTCATTGGAAAAATAGAGAGCGAAAGCTTGGTTTATTTAACCATGAATTTTGTAGGTGCAGGTATTGCTTGCTTAGCATCCATCCTTTTAAAATATGTACCATTTATTATCCTAGAAGCATCATGGACATTGGTTTCCGCATTTGGGCTTTACAAATACTTTTCAAAAAAATAGTATGGCAGGAGAAACAAATTTGCAAGTATTATTAAAAACAATGAAGCCATTTCATCATAATGGTGATTATGTATTCTGCTTAAATACAAATAACCTGAATATAAATGCAGATGAAATAGTAATGTCATTTAGAGAACCCGAGGGCACAACTATTATTATAAAAAAAGAATTGGCAGATAAACTATTACTACCCTACTCTTTTATAGCAGCATGGATTACCCTTGCTGTACATTCGGCTTTAGAAGCTGTAGGCTTAACTGCTGCATTTTCAAAAGCATTAGCAGATGCAAATATTAGTTGTAATGTAGTAGCTGCATTTTATCATGATCATATTTTTGTGAATAAAAATGATGCAAGCAAGGCTATGGAGATTTTGGAATTATTGTCAAAATAATGTCACGAGTGATAAAGTTACTCTTTTAATACAGACCAATACTTTTACAATGCAAATCGTAAATACTGCCGACAAGGCAGGTAATACGTATAAACATTACAAATAAAGCAGTTAATGAGGCATAGCAAAGAAACTAAAAGAATATTATACAACGGATTACTGGCTTCTTACAACGCTGTGTTTGGTAATAAGCTGGCGGCAAAAATGCAGCCATGAGCATTTGTTCCTTTATTGTGCAATTATTTCGACCGCACAAACATCTTTGAACATTGGAGAGTTATTATTATCTTTATGGAAAGCTAAACAGGTGTTTGGATTAATGATTTTCAAATCTTTAAAAACGCCAAGCCACAACCAAGTACGAAAAGCTTACTAATTTATTGTTAAATAGTATTTGAGGTAAATAGCAATTTGTCAGGGTATCGTTACTTTGTTATGCAAAGGCATACAATTTGATTATTTACTTTTATTAATTACTAAAATTCTAAAACAAACAACAACATGAAATTTAAACAAATCGCATTTACTGTAGCCATTAGTGCTATCACGACATTAGGTGTAATTTGGGGTTATGGCAAATACACAAAAAACAGCAACACTTACGGTGGACAAACAGCTGGTACATTACCTACTAATTATGCCAAACAAACAGGTTTATTTGATGGCGCTACACCTCCTGGAGCTGTAGATTTTACAATACCAGCACAAGCTGCTACACCAGCAGTTGTTCATATAAAAACAAAAACCAACGCTAAGCAAGTATCTAATAATCTTCCAAAGCAGCGTCAGCAAAATCCTTTTAGCGATTTCTTTGGTGATGATGATATGTTTCAACAATTTTTTGGAAGAGGCAATGGTAATATTCCTGAACAAAGAGCCTCTGGCTCGGGCGTACTTATAAGCGATGATGGCTACATTGTAACCAACAATCATGTGGTTGCAAATGCAGATGAAATAATGGTGACATTAAGCAATAAAAAAAATTACAAAGCAAAAGTAATAGGTACCGACCCTGCTTATGATTTGGCAGTAATAAAAGTAGAAGCTGCTGGTTTGCCTTACCTCATTTATGGTAATTCTGACGATGTAAAAATTGGCCAATGGGTTTTGGCAATTGGTTATCCATTAAACTTAGAAGCAACAGTAACGGCAGGTATTGTAAGTGCAAAAGCAAGAAGCCTCGGGCTTAATAAAGATAAAGCTGGAGGAAGCGGCGTAGAATCATTTATACAAACAGATGCTGCTGTAAACATGGGTAATAGTGGCGGAGCGTTAATTAATACCGAAGGCAAGATAGTTGGAATAAACTCTGCTATTGCTTCCCCTACTGGTTATTACTCTGGCTACTCTTATGCAATACCTGTAAATATTGTAAAAAAAGTAGTAGATGATATTATAAAATTTGGCACAGTGCAGCGTGCATATATAGGCATTGCATATGCACCAGCTGGAGATATGAGCGATGAAGAAAAAAAGGCACAAAAAATTCCAATAGAAGCTTCTGGAATTTATACAACTGATGTACCAAAAGATGGCGGCGCTTTTGCTGCTGGCATTCGTAAGGGAGATGAAATAACAAAAATAAACGGTGTAGCTGTTATTAGCGGAGCTGAAATGCAAGAGCAAGTAAGCAGGTATAAGCCAGGCGACAAAGTAACCATTTCTTATATGAGAAACGGAAAAGAAATAACCACAGATGTATCTTTAAAAAATAAAGGAAACACATTTGATGTAGTAAAAGCAGATATGCTTATTGATAAACTAGGGGCTGATTTTGCTACACTAGATCCAAAAAAAGCTAAAGAGTATGGTGTAGCAGGTGGTGTTATTGTAAAGAAAATAAGACCAGATGGTGCAATTGAAAACCAAAGTAGAATGAGGGATGGATTTGTAATTTTAAAATTAAATGATAAATCTGTATCTACAGTAGAAGATTTAAAGACTGCTATTGGTGCAAACAAAGAATTAAAAATAAGTGGATTTTACCCTGGCTATGATGGATTATTTGAGTATCCATTTTCTTTAGAGGATTAATAAAAGTTTATTTTAAAAAAGCCTTCAGGTATTTTCTTGAAGGCTTTTTTTATGCTAAAAAATAATACTAGCCAAGCATTTCAAATGCAACTTTGTATTCTGCCCAAAATGCATCAAATGACATAATATTTATTTTCAAAAAACTTATTAAAATAGGCCAATCTGTTTCTTTAAAAATATTTATTTTACAAATAGTATTTGTGATACGGCTTATTGTTTCGCCATATTCATTTGTATAAGATTTTTCAAAATGACAGTCAGCGCCTACTTTTAAAAGAAATTGCGTTTTAAGCTGTGTAAATAAATCAAAATATTTTTCCTGCAATACTTTGTCTTTTAGTGAAATTTCTATACATACAAAGGCCGAATCTTTATCTGCATTCATTTTAAAAGCAATACCCTTAATGCCAGTATTATAATTTATCCAGTTTGTTTTTTCTGATGTTGCGCTAGGCACTGGGCGCATGTACTTACCAAAACTTGTCCAAAACTTTTGCCTTGCCGCAGATGCTTGTTCTTTAGTATACATGTAAACTAATTGGGTGAAACAAAATCTGGTTTGCGAACAAATATAGTGTTGAAATTAAATCTAATTTTAGTTGCGAATTCAACTTTCCAATTTTTGAAATCTCCCTCTACCCTAGGAAAATAATATCCTTTCAATTCAATAGTTTCAAAAACAAGATTTTCATTTCTTGCCCTAAGACCGCCCCCAAGAGCCGAGTACAAAGTTTTAAGCGTAGTTGGCTGATTTAATTCTTTAACTAAAATAAAATCAGAAAAAATAAACGGCGCAAATCTAAAACCTATAAATTTTCTAAGGTTATAAAATACAGATTCCAATTTGAAAGTAGTACGAGTATCTACCGCATAATTGGGATTCTGAAAATATGGCAAGCCATAGTTACTTGCCAATGCCAGGTATCCATTTAGGTTTGTATTTATTTGCCTAGTGAAATTTAATTTATAGAAAATTCGGTTTCTCCAGTAAGTACTAAGTGTGTTTAATTTTGTAAATTTATCTATTGCTAATAAAAGATTAGCATCTTCTGTTTTTTTCTTATTAAAAAACCCTCCTAACTTAAAAGTATATGTAGTAAATGTTCCTTTTTTACCAAAGTCTGTTCCTTCAAATTCTAATCCATAATACGGTCTCCTAATACCTTCTTTATTGGTAAGCCCTCCAATAATTGTGGCACTCAAACCTTCAGCAACATCTTCGTTTCTTCCAAAGCCGTAGATAAAATTAGTTCTATAAAAATTTTGTTTGTATAAACTATAGCTAGCCAAAATACCATTTATATCAGCATAATCTGGACTGTATCTATCTCTAAAAATAGTTGGTTTTCTGTAAAACTCGTTATATAAACTACGCAATGCTAAAAAGTGTCTTAACCGTTTATCAGAATCAATTTCTCTTTTTGTATTGTATCCAATATTAATACCAGCCCACAAATCGGTTTTCAAAAATCTGTATTGAAGTCTATCCACAAAATCAATATCTCTAAACGCATTTTTATTTCTGTTATAAGAAACATAAGCTGCACCAGTCCATGGATTGTACCTGCTTAGTAAAGGCTTATCAAATGAAGTAAAAAATATATCTTCTTGTTGCCTAGCATTATTAAAGGCAAAGCTGTAGTTTTTAAAGCCAGCTGTCCAGTTTATAAATCTACCACCAATATTTCTTTTTGTAAAAGTAGCACCTACCCCATAAGTAGGTGTACGGTCTTTATCATATAACCAAGTTAACTCCATTCTATTTCCTGTACCAAAAAGATTTTCTTCCGTTATAATAGCTTCCAATTTCTTAGGGTTGTTTATAGGTACATTTACACCAATAGAAAATACATCTCTAGTAAGTATAATAACATCTACAAAATTGCTTAATGAGTCAGCTTGTACAACAATTCTTGCATCTCTTAAAAAAGGTTGGCTTCTCAAAAATGTTTCATTATCTGATAATCTTAGGGGAAATACTATATCCCCTTCTTTAAAAAAAAGGTTATTTCTTATAATTTTTGGCAAGGTATTTTTATGAAGAAAATCTCCCACATCTTCTATAAAACGTCCATTATTTCCATCTACAGTATCATGTACTATTGTATAAAAACCAGTAGGCGCAATGCTAATATTGCGTATAATTTTGCCTTGGTATTGTATAAATGGATTTACAATTTTTATTAGAGCACCTAGTGGAGCTTCATCAAATGTTTGCCTATAAATGCTTTCACCAAACTTTTTTAAAAGACCTTTTTTCTTTAATAAAAAGAAAGTGTCATTGGGTTCTTTAACCTGCGAAATGGCTATATAACTTTGCGATGCTATAAAAAAGGTTAAAAAAATATGAACTATAATTCTATTCATTCTTACTAATAAGACTCATTTTTACAAATATATTTAGTTCTATTTCAAAAAAAATAGAAATTTATGCACTTCAATTAGTTATAAATATTTTTTCATATAAAATTAATTTATAAAATCAACCCCTGCCGTAGTATTTGTATCAATTAAAATAAACGAACCGTTAGTTTTGTTAGCAGCATTTCCATCAACATATGGAAGCTTGCTAAGTTTTATTTTTGCGGTGCCGAAGTTAACTCAAGATTAACCGACCAAATAAAAAAACATATGTTGTTTTCAAAAAGATATATAGAAAAAATAGAAGTATTCGTACAGCATTGGCAAATAAAAGTGCTGATACACATTATTTGAAAAAATTGGAGAAGGGGAAAAGTGGCGTATATTAGCAGAAAGGCAAAAGTTAGCGGTTTTTGTAAAACGATAATTGATAATTTTCATAAAAATAAAATTGTTAAACAACCACAAAAAATAGTTATAAAAATAATTAAATTCAACCCTTGAATTCATCTAATCAACTTTTATTCTTCTTTAGTGCAATTGGCGCTTTCAATGGGTTCATACTTTCATTTTATTTTTTTTACAGTGCATATAGAAAGCGTTTTTCAAATTACTTTCTTGCATTCTTGCTCTTGGCTCTCAGTATAAGGATAACCAAGTCTCTTTTTTTCTATTTCAATTCGCAACTTAGTAACAGCTTTATACAAATTGGGCTTTCGGCATGTATATTAATTGGCCCATTTCTTTATTTGTACCTAAAAAAGCAATATACAAACATTGCTAAAAATTGGGCAATCCATATATTCCCTTATCTCATTGGAATAACAATTTTAGGTTTTCTGCTTCCTTATACAAAAAATAGGGGTTTATGGAGTGGTTGGATTGTAAAAGGCATTTATCTTCAATGGTTTTTGTATATAGCATTATCCTTTATATATGTAAAAGAAATCTTTAAAACCGTTTTTAACAAAAAGGAGAAATTAAAAAACATTCATCTTTGGCTACTCAGTGTTTATATAGGCGTTGCAGTAATTTGGCTTGCTTATACTATTGCCTCATACACATCTTATATAGTGGGTGCATTATCGTTTTCGTTTGTAATTTATTTAGTTGCATTATTATTAATTTTTAGAACAAACAAAAACACTACTTTTTTTGAAGAAAAAATAAGATACGAAGGTAAAAAGCTTGATAGTGATTTGTTAACTGAAATTGAGCAAAAACTTTCGTTGATAACTGAAAAAAAATTGTTTCTTAATCCTCAACTTACACTCTCTGAAACGGCAAAAGAATTGAATGTAACCGCCCATACCCTATCACAAGTAATTAACGAGAAATTCAATAAATCATTTAATGTATATATTAATGAGCTAAGAATTGAAAGTGCCAAGATGTTACTCATTAAGAATAAAACTTACACTATTGAAGGCGTAGGATACGAAAGTGGCTTTAATTCCAAATCATCATTTTTCACAGTATTTAAGAAAATGACAGGTCAAACACCTGCTGAATATCAAAAAACACAAGGTTTGTAGTTCAATTTTATAGATTTGAACTGGTTTTTTATGACTTTGAACCTGATAGACGATTTGTTTTTTCATTTTTGCCTAAGAAATTATTTAAAACTATTTTAAAAAATGAAAAGACAATTTTTATTACTTGCAAGTATCATGCTTGCATTTGTATCTACAGTTAAAGCTCAAAAGAGAATCTTATTCGTAACCTCTAATCAGCATTTTTATGGAAATACTACCATCAATGCCGCCAACCATTTTGGTGAAATTGCCGTGCCCTATGATATTTTCACCAATGCTGGATTCGAAATAGACATTATAAGCCCCAAAGGCGGAGCAATTCCTCTTGGCTATATCAATACATCAAACCCCACGCACAAAAAGTATTTGTACGATGGCTTGTTTATGAACAAGCTGGGGCATACAATGACGCCATCTGAAATCATTGCAGACAACTATTCCGCCATTTTTTATAGCGGTGGCGGTGCGGCAATGTATGGTGTAGCAGAAGATACAACGATTCAAAAAATTGCAAGAAAAATTTACAACAGGAATGGTGTTATTTCCACTTTATGTCATGGAACAGCAGGGATTGCCTATTTAAAAGACGATAGTGGGAATTCGCTCTATGCAGGGCGAAAAATAACTGGGTTCCCTGATAAAAACGAAGATAAAAATGAAGAGTATTACAAATCATTTCCTTTTGCAATGGACAAAGCCATTACAGACAATCAGGGCAATTTTGTTTTCTCGGAGAAAAGTAACTTTTATATAGTTGACGGTAGATTTGTAACTGGTCAGGATCCCACAGCATCTGCTTCTGTTGCCAATGAAGTAATTAAACAAGTCAATTCTTTAAATTTAAATACAGTCAATCAAAAAAGTGAATTAGACCAGATAAGAGAAACTCTGTTGGATTACATCGAAGGCACAGCAAATGGTCAACCACAAAGATTAAGAAAGGCCTTTCATCCAAACTTCAATTTGTACACAGTTGCAAAAGATACTTTGTGGACACGTTCAGGAGAGCAATATATTGCTAATTTCCATGAGGGCGAAAAATCAAACAGAGTTGGGCGAATCATTTCCATAGACATTGAGAAAGATGCGGCCATTGCAAAAGTGGAAATTGTAGCTTCTGATACAAGATTATTTACTGATTATTTTTTACTATTAAAATACGAAGGTGCTTGGAAAATTGTACATAAAAGTTATTCATGGCGGGAAGTACCCAAATCAGCATCCATTCAAGTTGAAATAAATCCTGAGTACTTCGATTCGTTTATGGGAGATTATTTAACACCCAATAACGAACTCATTGTGATAGGTCAATCAAAAGTGAGATTATATGCCTATTACGATAAAACAAATGAATTTCGTGGATTAAATAAAGTAAACGACAATACATGGACAGCTGGGAAAACGATTGTATCAAATGAAGTTGTACAAACCTATAAATTCAAAACAAATAAAATTGAGATTTACGAAAATGAAAAACTTATTACAACAGCCATTAAAAAGGAGTTTTATACCAATGAAAAAGTAACATACACAAATGCTAATGGCGTAAAATTAGGCGGCACTTTGTTTATTCCCGAAAAGCCAAATGGTAAGGCAGTGGTACTGGCTCACGGTGCAGGGGCAGAAAACAGAAACGGATATGCCTCTAACCTAAGGTTGTTGGCAGACCAAATTGCAAGAGAAGGTGTTACAGTATTGGCTTACGACAAACAAGGTATTGGAGAATCTGAAGGTAGAAACTATGAAACATTGGGCTATGTTGATTTAGCCCAAGATGCACTTGCGGGTATTGATTTTCTAAGATCAAGAAAAGATTTATCCTGCAAAAAAGTGGGGCTTGTTGGCGTTTGGCAAGGTGAGTGGGTAAATGCTAAGGCAATTGACCACAGTGGCGATAAAATAGATTTTGTGGTAAATATTACTGCCCCTCCAATTACGGTGAGACAAATGGATATTGATGGTACTAAGGGATCTATGAAATGTAAAGGAATTTATACAGAAACGCAAATTGCCAATGTGCTTAAACAACGAAGCTACTTTCTCGATTATATGGATAATCCTAATCTTGCTCAGCAGTTAGATGATTATACAAAAAGCATTGAGCAAGACACTTTATTGAAAGAATGGTTGTTTCCCAAAAGTCACAAGGTAGATTTAAAAAATAGAAACCAATGGTACAGCACTTTAGAATTAAACTATAATCCACTACCTACTTGGAAGAATTTCGACAAACCTGTCTATATGCAATTCAATGAATTTGAAGACTACCCACTTTCTTATGAAGAAAAAGCTAGAGTAGATGGTCTCAAAAAGAAAAACATTCATACGGTAATGCATTTAAAAGCACAACATGGCGGCTTTGAAACAACAGATAAATGCAATGACAGTTTTTTTGGTTTAACAAAATATCATAAGGACTATTTCGCAAAAATGAAACTATGGTTAAAATCCTTATAAGGAGAGACACATTTTATGGTGATTGAGAAAGATGGTTCGTTGGATAAAAACCAAGGCGGAAAACTACTAAAACAGAAAATAAATAAAAACTATAAACTAAAACAACTCCCATTATTTCCGTTTCCTTTAAATTACTACATGAAAAATATCATCTCTTTATTTTGTCTTTTACTGTTTCATAATTATTGTTTTTGTCAAAACAATAACGAAATAAAACGAAACATTGATACCTACTTAAAGCAAGTACAATTGGTGAACCAAATTCCGGGCATGGCAGTAGCGGTTGTAAAAAAAGGAAAAATTATTTATGAAAGTTACTATGGCAAATCATCAATAGAAACAAATTCATTTGTAAATAAAAATACATTATTTGGAATTTTTTCTACAACCAAATTAGTATCAACAGTTGGAGTATTTCAATTAATAGAAAAAAACAATTTAAATTTAGACGATAAAATTTCTAAATATATAGACAGCCTACCCAAAGAATGGAAAGAAATTAAAATAAAAAACCTACTAACCCATTCATCAGGCCTGCCAGATATAGTTAGATTTGAGGATATCCCATACACGTTATCGAATATAGAAAAACTTCAAAGGCTATCACAAAAACAAATGCAATTTGAAACAGGGAATCAATTTAGATATAACCAAACAAATTTTTGGTTATTAACAATGATTATTGAAAAAATAACGGGTAACTCATTCGATAATTATATTTTAGAGAACCAATTTCCATCAGCGAAATCCAATGTAATATTTTCATCTAACAGAAACGAAATTATTAAGGATAGAGCTAACAAATATGATTACAACAATACATTAAAAAAATATATTAAGAATACTGTCAATAACGGCATAAGCGCACATTCAGGGAATGGTTTAAATATTACACTTTCGGAGCTTATTGGGTGGAACGAAAATTTGGATAAAAATATATTATTGAAAAAAGAAACTAAAGCTATTATGTGGACTCCTTTTAATTTCAAAAATCAAAATGATGATTTTCTATATGGATGGGGGCAGTATAAAATTAATAATAAAGTATCTTATGGTTTCAGTGGTGGCAATGTTACTGCATTTAGGAAATTTTTAAATAGTGATATGACTATCATTTTTTTATCTAATGGGTATAAATATTTTGACGTACAAGACCAAGTTATTAATCATATTGCAGGTATCGTTGACAAAAATTTGATTGACCCATATTTATTATCAGAAGAGGAACTAACTTCTAATTTCTTAAATGCTCCATTTCAAAAAGCTAAGGAAAATTATTTGTCAACTAAAGCAAAAAATCCGAAATGGAATTTTGAGAATAAGTTAAATAATATTGGTTATGCTCTAATAAAAGACAATAGAATTAATGACGCTATTAAAATTTTTGAATTAAATACAAATGAAAATCCAAATTCAGGTGATGCTTTTGACAGCTTAGGCGAGGGATATTATATTATAGGACAATATAAAATCTCAAAGAAACATTATGAAAAGTCCTTAAAATTAAGCCCAGAAAACTTGAACGCTAAAGAAATGATTGGGAAGATTGATAAACTCTTAAAAAATAAACAAGCGTATTAACAACTTCGCCTGCGTTGGTAGGTTCCCATCCTAGTGAGCGCCCATCCTTCCCTCCCGTTAGTGCCTAGGCATGGAAGCATCTTTATTGTGTTTGTCATCCCACAATCACCAACCCTAATTTATAAACCCCACCCCTGCCGTAGTATTCGTATTGGTATCTATTAAAATAAACGAACCATTAGATTTGTTGGCTATATATGCATCAAAATATACAGGCTTGCTCAGTTTTATTTTTACGGTGCCAATTTCATTTATAGATAAACTTGTAGCAGGTTTTGAGCCAGAGTAATCCGTAGCAATAATATTTTCTACCTTTTCAATTTTTGCTAGCACATTATTGGTATGGTGTTGTACAATATATTTAGTGCCTGCTACTAATGGCTTACTATCCATCCAACAAACTGTAGCGGTTATTTCTTTTTCTATTTTTGGCAACTCGTTTTGTTTTACAATCATATCGCCACGGGTTACATTTATGTCATTTTCCAATTCAATTACAATAGATGATTCTGCAGCAGCTTCAGTGTACTGTTTGTCAAAAAAATGTATGTTGGTTACTGTAGATTCGGTGAGTGATGGTAGCACCGTTACCGCATCTCCAACTTTTATATTATTGCCATACAATTTACCTGCATACCCTCTAAAGTCATGGTAGTCGGCTGTTTTAGGGCGTATAACCGTTTGTACTGGAAAACGCAATTGGGTTGTATCATTCACATCTTGTACATCCAAACTTTCTAAATGTTCCAATACAGTTTGCCCATTGTACCATTGCATGTTGCCAGATTTATTTACAACATTACCCCCATTAATAGCGCTTATTGGAATGTACATAATTTGTTGTTCCTTATATGTACTCTTATCATTTAACGCTTCAAAATCTTTTTTTATTTTGTTGTAAACGGCTTCATCATAGTCCACCAAATCCATTTTATTTACGGCTACTATTACGTGTTTCACCCGCAATAAATTATTTATAAAAAAATGCCTGTACGTTTGTTCTATCACGCCTTTTCTAGCATCAATAAGAATAATAGAAACTTGAGATGTAGATGCGCCAGTAACCATGTTGCGTGTGTATTCCACATGTCCCGGCGTATCTGCAATGATGTAACTTTTTTTAGCCGTAGAAAAATAAATATGCGCCACATCTATCGTAATGCCTTGCTCTCTTTCTGCCACCAAGCCATCTGTAGCTAAAGATAAATCTAGATAATCGTAGCCTTTTTGTTTGCTGCTTTTTTCTATGGCTTCTATCTTATCGGTGGTAAGCGATTTTGTATCGTACAATAATCTTCCTATGAGCGTACTCTTGCCATCATCTACACTGCCTGCTGTTGCTATTTTTAGTACTTCCATTGTAATTAGTTAAAGGTTCAAAGTTGAAGGTTGTTGAAGGTTGTTGAAAATTGTTGAAAAGTTGAAGGCGTCGTCCGTTGTCTGTCGTCCCTAAAAATACCCCTGCTGTTTTCTTTTTTCCATGGCTGCTTCGGAGCGTTTATCATCTATTCTTGCGCCTCTTTCAGAAATGGTAGAAACCCGTATTTCGCTCACCACATCTTTTATTGTAGCCGCAAAAGACTCTACCGCTGCGGTGCAAGTCATATCTCCAACCGTTCTAAAACGTACTACCCTTTCTTCAGCTTCTTCATCTTCTTCTTGGTAAACAAATTCCGATTGCGACCATATTAATCCATCTCTTAAAAATGTATTTCTGGTATGCGAAAAATAAATGGAAGGAATATCAATATTTTCTTCTTCAATATAACTCCACACATCAAGCTCTGTCCAGTTGGAAATAGGAAACACCCTTACGTTTTGTCCATTGTTTATTTTCCCATTTAAAATATCAAACAACTCTGGTCGTTGATTTTTTTCATCCCATTGTCCAAAATCATCTCTCACTGAAAAGATGCGCTCTTTAGCTCTTGCTTTTTCTTCATCTCTTCTTGCGCCGCCTATGCATGCATCAAATTTAAATTCTTCAATGGCATCCAGTAAGGTTACGGTTTGCAATGTGTTTCTGCTAGAATATCTGCCAGACTCTTCTACTGCTTTGCCTGCATCAATACTATCTTGCACATGGCGTACAATCAATTCTAACCCAAGTTCTGCTACTAGTTTATCTCTAAAGTCAATCGTTTCCCGAAAATTATGCCCTGTATCCACATGCAATAATGGGAAAGGAATTTTAGCAGGAAAAAATGCTTTTTGCGCTAGCCTAACGAGCGTAATAGAATCTTTACCGCCTGAAAAAAGCAACACTGGTTTATTAAATTGTGCCACTACTTCTCTAAGTATGTAAATGGCCTCACTTTCTAATACATTTGTTTGTAGTATCGTACTCATAATATTTTTTATTTTTGATGCAAGCCACATTCTTTATGACTTGTTTCCCACCACCAGCGTCCAGCTCGTATATCTTCGCCAGCTTCTATGGCTCTTGTACAAGGTGCGCAACCAATACTTATAAATCCTTTTTTGTGCAAACTATTTTGCGGCACTTTATTTTCTTGTAAATAATGTTCTACTTCATCCAACGTCCATTTCAATAATGGATTGTATTTTATGATATCAAATTTTTCATCGTACTCAAATGCTTGCAAGTCGTTTCTATTATCAGATTGTTCTGCACGCAAACCTGTAATCCAAATGCTATTTCCTTGTAAAGCTTTTTTTAAGGGAGCCACTTTTCTAATAGTACAACATTCTTTTCTATTTTCAACCAATGCATAAAAACTATTTGGTCCTTTTTCGTTCAACATATTTTCTACATCAGTTGCATTTGGAAAATGAACATCAATTTTTGTGTTGTACTTAACTAAAGTTTTTTCAAATACATCATATGTTTCTTGAAAAAGTCGTCCCGTATCTAACGTAAAAATAGAAATTGCGAAATTATTTTTGGCGATAATATCTGTTATTACTTGATCTTCTTGCCCAAAAGAAGTGGAAAAGCAAACACAGCCCTTATATTCATTTGATAAAAAAGCCAATGTTTTCTCAATATACCACTCCCCTGTTTTTAATGATAATTCTTTTGCTGTATCTATATTCATTAAAATAATTTTGACAGCGTTTTCACACTCAATAATAAAATCATGATGCCTACCAAAATCATCATTGGTTTTCTTTTAATTTTATTTACGAGCAATGCTGCAATAGGTGCTGTAACTACTCCTCCCAAAATGAGTCCTAATATTAATTGCCAACTTTGTATGCCACCAAATAATAAAAACGTAACCCCACTTGCAAATGAAACCGCAAACTCAGCGGCGTTTACTGACCCAATAGTGTATTTTGGGCATCGTCCATTTCCAATTAAAGTAGATGTTACAATGGGTCCCCAACCGCCACCGCCAACAGCATCCATAAAACCACCAAAAGATGCCAATATGCCTAAATGTTTTGTTTTCCTTTTCACAATATTTTTTCTAATTGCTTTTATAATGATAATTATTGCAAGAGCCATCATGTATATGGCTACATAAGGTTTTATTTTTTCGCCATTAATAACGCCAGATAAAAGATATGCTCCTACCACTGAGCCGATAACACCAGGTATAAGCAAGTACTTAAATAATTTTTTATTAATGTTTCCAAAAGTAAAATGAGACACTGCTGATGCTCCTGTAGTAAACATTTCCGACACATGAATGGCTGTACTACTAAGCAATGGAGGTACACCCATAAACAACAAAAAAGAAGTGCAGGTAGCGCCATAGCCCATGCCCAAAGAGCCATCAACCAACTGAGCCAATGCACCTATTAAAAAAAATACCAAAAAATCTCTTGTAAATCCATCTTTAAAACCTTGCCACGAAAACATATGATGGTAAGTAAAACCCAATGCCAATGCCAAGCTAACCAACAAAACAATAGGCACCACAACCCAAAATTTCTTTTTGAAATCCAATGCTAGTTTTAAAGTTGTAGTTATACCACTTATTTTTTCAATCATTACAATACTATCATTTTTTTTTATTACTTATTATCCTACTAATTTTATAGACTTTGCAAAAATAAGGGTTCTTGTTAAAAAGAGCAAATAGAAAATTTATTTATTTCAGTAAAAACTACTGCAAAATTTACATTAAGAAAATATACATTTGTGCTATGTTAACAGTAAGCGAACTATACATTTACCCAATAAAATCATTGGGCGGCATAACAAAAGCAACAGTAGAAATTACCAATACTGGTTTTAAACATGATAGAAAATGGATGTTGGTGGATGAAAACTATATGTTTTTATCGCAACGCACACATCCGCAAATGGCATTGTTACAACCTACTGAAACAGGAGATGGTATTGTGGTTACGCATAAAAATAATCCAACCCAAAGCATCACTATTCCATTTTACAACGAAGGAAAAAGTACGATACAAGTTTCTGTTTGGGATGATGTTTGCGAAGCAATAGAAGTATCCACATTGTGCAACAAATGGTTTAGTGAAATGCTGCAAACCACTTGCAAACTTGTTTACATGCCCGATGATACCAAAAGATTAGTGGATAAAAGATATGCTAACAACAATGAAGTAACTTCTTTTTCGGATGGTTATCCAATACTGATAATTGGGCAAGCATCACTTAATCATTTAAATGCAAAATTGGATGAGCAAATACCCATAAATCGTTTTAGGCCAAATATTGTTTTTACTGGCGGGCATGCACATATAGAAGATGAAATGGAAATGTTTAACATAAATGATATAAACTTCTTTGCTGTAAAACCATGTTCCCGTTGTGTAATGACAACCATTAACCAACAAAATATGGAAAAAGGAAAAGAGCCTTTAAAAACTTTGGCAACATACAGATCAAAAAATAATAAAATTTATTTTGGGCAAAATGTTTTACAACAACAAAATGGAATTATTACAATTGGAAACGACATTCAAGTAATATCAAAAAAAGAAAATTTTATAGCATAGATGAATGTAGTGCGAATCAATTTTACAAAAAGTATTGCAAAATTAATCACCCCAACGCCTGCCTCAAATCATCAATAACATCTCCCACCGTTTCTAAACCAACAGATACACGAACCAAACCATCCGTTATACTCACTGATAATCTTTCTTCTGCGGATAATTTGCTATGTGTGGTAGATGCAGGATGTGTAACAATGGTTCTTGTATCGCCAAGGTTTGCAGAGAGCGAACATAATTTAATGTTATCTAAAAAATTTCGCCCAGCCTCTATCCCACCCTTTATTTCAAATGCCACCACATTGCCACCCAAGCGCATTTGTTTTTTTGCAATCTCATATTGTGGGTGCGATTTTAAGAATGGATATTTTACACTTTTTACATTTGCATGGCTTTCTAAAAACAAGGCTACTTTTTCTGCATTTTCGCAATGCTTTTCTAAGCGCACGGCCAATGTTTCTAAACTTTTAGATATTACCCAAGCATTAAATGGTGAAAGCGATGGGCCAGTAATTCTAGAAAATAAATATATTTCTCTTATTAAATCTTTGCTACCAACCGTAATACCAGCAAGTACTCTACCTTGCCCATCCATTAATTTTGTAGCAGAATGTATTACCAAATGTGCGCCAAACTTTATTGGATTTTGTATGTATGGTGTAGCAAAACAATTATCAATAATTAAAATGAGGTTATGCTTCTTTGCCATAACTCCCAAATATTCCAAGTCTAAAATATCTACAGCAGGGTTTGTAGGGCTTTCTGCATAAATAATTTTTGTGTTTGGTTTAATTAAACTTTCAATGCTCTCTGGTTCATTAATACCAAAATAAGAGGTTTCGATATTCCACTTAGGAAAATATTTTGTAAACAATGTATGTGTAGCACCAAAAACACTGCTAGCAGAAACAATATGATCTCCTGCATGTAGCAAAGCCGCAAAGGTAGAATACACAGCAGCCATACCAGTTGCAAAAGCTTGCCCCGCCTCCGCTCCCTCCATTTTACAAATTTTTTCTACAAACTCTGTTATGTTAGGATTTCCGTACCTGCTATAAATATCCCTTTCTTTTTCTTCTGCAAAAGATGCTCGCATATCTTCTGCATCGTCAAACACAAAACTAGATGTTAAATAAAGTGGAACGGAATGCTCTTGGTATTGCGTTCTTTCAACCTGTGTTCTTATGGCTTCTGTTTCAAAGCCATATTTCGGCGTATTCATAATGGCGTATTATTAAGTACAACTTTAAAATGTATTGTAGCAGTTGGCTCTAATGTTTTTGAAACAGAGCAATATTTATCAAACGATAATTCAGCAGCACGCAAGGCTTTTTCTGCATCAATTTTTCCTTCTAAATAAAAAACTACGGTAATTTCTTTAAACGGTTTTGCATCTTCAATGGGTACACGTACGCCTTCAACTTCTGCTTTAAAAGAAGTAATTTCTTGCCGCTGTTTTTTTAAGATAGTTATAATATCTATGCTGCTACAACCTGCTACACCCATCAATAAAAGCTCCATTGGGCTTGCACCTAAATCATCTCCACCAAACTCACTTTTATTATCCACATCAACAATATGTCCACGCTCATTTTTTAATTGAAAATGAAAATTATCGTTTACTCTATTTAGGGTTACTTTCATTGCTACTTATTTAAAATCTGGAATACTCCAAATTTACGTACTATTTGTTCTGTATACCTCTTACAGCATAACCTTGTTTACGTAAAAGTACAATTAACCCATCTTTACCAAACAAATGCGCTGCACCCACTCCCATAAAAATATTATTTTCATTCAGAATTATCTTTAATTGCTTTACCCAATTCTCGTTTCTATTCTTTAATAGTATGTCATCATTTTCACCTCCGCTAAAAGTTGTATCGGCCATAAGTTGTACAAGCTTTTCAGTTTCTTGTTGCTTATAAATATTTACCATTCTATTGAAATAAACTTTAAACACTTCTGTGCTGTCTATATCTTTTAGCAATGATTTTGCTTGTACTTCGTATGGGATACTGTCAAAAACGGATGATTGAAATTCAATAGTTTCAAAACCTTTTATTTCCTTTTTTTGTTTTAAAGCAATTGTCATCAACTCCATTTCTACACCACTTGGGGTTTTGCAAGGCATCATACGAGGATATAACAAAGCTTCAAGCATCATTGGTTTCATTTTTGCAAAAAGGTTTACATTCATTTTTAAAGAATCCTTAAAAAACTTAGCCACTTTTTCATACTCTTTTTCTGAATACAATTCCTTGAGTGTTTTGTTTTTCATGTTCATAAAAAACATGGCTCCCATTGTATTTTTTGGGTCATCTAAATCCATTTCAAAATACACTTCTTTAGAGGCTGTTAAAGCCGTTTGTAAATTTGTACTAAACTTAATGTCATCTTTACACAACAAATGAAAAGTACCAAACATATAACTAGGCTTTTTCAAACCATTGCCACTTATTTCCCATAGCAAAGTGTTGTTGTCTTTACTGGTAGGAAGTTTGGGAGTTTTTTGCCCAACACAGCTTTGAACTAAGCATACCGTTGTTATTAAATAAAATACTTTTTTCATATTACCCTGAATTATTTTGAACAATTAATAAAAAATTTGGCCGAATTAAGTATATAAAAACTAAAATTTTCAATCCGAAATATTCAACCCCTTCAAAATCTCATCCACTCTCCTCTCCACGCCTTCATCCAAAACCAACGGCGGTGCATGGTGTGGCTTTATTCTTGCATCAAAAATTACGGAGCCACAACCCCAATGTTTATTTTCGGTAAAACTATTTATACCATATATATCATGAGATGGATTTGTACGAGTAAACGCTAACCATAGAAAGTTATTTAATTTTTCAGCAGCAAAAGCAGCATCATCACATAAAATAATTATTGGAAATGCATCTAGTTCTGTAGCATAACTTTTCAATGCCTCATTTACAGTATTTAGCTCCTCATGCGCTCCATCGTAGGTTGTAAAAGGCTTTAGTTGAATAGATAGCACACCAGGCATGATTAATTTTCCATTAAGCGCATTCAAAAAAGATGGAACAATTTTACCCAATGCTCTTTTTACAATACCATTGGCAGCAAACACAACTTTGCTACCACTGTTTATAGATGTGCCAGAGTAATCGAGTGTATCTATTGTGGTGTTGGTATAAAAATGTATATCTCTTTTGAGGTTTATTCTTTCTAGTAAATAAATAAAATATGCTTCTATATGATGTGTATCTATTTTATTTTCTGCATCAGCAGTTATAAAAAGAAATTTTGCCAAACTCAATTGCCCCGTACCCAATATATGATTGGCAATAGTAAGAATTTCGGCAGGTTGTGTAGCAGGTGTGTATGGTGTGTAACGCTCGCTACCTATGGCAAGCAAGAGTGGGTGTACACCCGCAGCGTCAACAGCATTTACTTCCTTAAGCCCAGGTATTTCGTTTTGCAAAGCACTACCAGTTATAGAATGTATGAGTTGCCCAAAACTTGTATCTTCTTGCGGTGGTCTACCCACAACCGTAAATGGCCAAATAGCATTTTTACGTGCATACACTTTATGCACTTTCATTAGCGGAAAATCATGTTTCAAACTGTAATAACCTAAGTGGTCTCCAAACGGTCCTTCGGGTTTATTTTGCAAAGGTTCTACCGTACCTGTTATTACAAAATCTGCATCGGTACTTATGCAAAAACCATCTTTGTAGGTATAACGAAACCTGCGCCCACCCAATGCGCCAGCAAAAGTAGCTTCGCCCAAACCCTCAGGCAGCGGCATTACAGCTGCAACCGAATGAGATGGTGGTCCACCTACAAAAATGCTAACTTTAAGTGGTTGCCCTTTTTTATTCGCCTTTGTTTGATGTACACCAATGCCTCTGTGCAATTGATAATGCAAACCAATTTCTTCATTCATCACATAATCGTTTCCCGATAATTGAATGCGATACATACCCATGTTGCCATTCATAATACCGGGCTTATCTATATCTTCTGTATAAACCTGCGGCAACGTTACATAAGCCCCGCCATCCATTGGCCAATGCACAATTTGTGGTATATCTTCTATTTTTATTTCTTCAAAAAGTACGGGTTTGTGTATGGCATTTTTTAAAGGTAACGCTTTAAAACCAGCAGCCAATGTGCCTATATGTTTAAACGGATTTTTTATTGCCACCATCGGATTGTTTTTCAATTCAATTAAATTTCGCACATGCCCCAATGTATTTCTAAAAATAAATTCACTACGTTCAAGCGTACCAAAAATGTTAGATGCAGCCCTATATTTACTCCCTTTTACTTTTTCAAACAAAATGGCTTTTCCGCCCGCCTCATGTATGCGCAAGTGAATGGTAGCCATTTCTAAGTAAGGATTCACTTCTTCTTTTATGCGAATAAGTTGTCCATTTTTTTCAAGGTCTAGTAAACATTTTTCAAGGGAAGTGTAAGCCATTAATAGGTTTTAAGAGTACAAATTTAAGTCATTAAAAATATACTCATTTATTTGATTGTTGGATTAGGTTAGCAATATAAGAATAAAACTTTGGGGCGGTGGGCTGATACCTTTATTGGGCAGCAGTAGCGGGCTGTCCACTGTACCTTCGCTACGCTTCGGTGCCGTTCCCATCCCTGCGCCTTTGGGCAGTGAAGCTTTATTCAACAATAATTCAAGCTGTATGCTTTTTTTGGAATGCCCTAGAATGTTTAAAGATTATTTTTACAAAGGCTCACTTTTTTGTATAAACTCCAAAGAACACTTTGCTTAACGATACGAAATGATGGACAACTTTAAATAAATTCTTTAATGGTTGGTGTCCCCACCAACCATTGTTGGAATAAGTTTACAAATATTAAACTATAAAATAGGTAATAATAAGCACCTCACAAGAAATGGTTGGTGGGGACACCAACCAATAAGTAAATGTTTAAAGATTATTTTTACAAAGTCTCACTTTTTTGTATAAACTCCAAAGAACACTTTGCTTAACGATACGAAATGATGGACAACTTTAAATAAATTTACTATCTCAAACTTCAAACAAACTAACATGCCTCTCCAAAACCGCATAAACCCTTTTAGCAAAATAATAGCCACACCTGAGCATGGTGCTTTTACAGGCAATAGAGGCGTAATACACAACGGGCAAAAAGAAATTATAAAAAACCACGCAGTAAAATATTGGATAACCTGTATGCTGAAATATAAAAGCATGCACAGAGAAGTAATGACACCCAACCGTTGGACAGAATTATTTTTTTTAGACGAAGCCACAGCATTTGCAGCAGGGCATCGTCCATGTGGCTTTTGCAGACATGCCGATTTTAAACTTTTTAAAACCATTTGGCTGCAAGCCAATGCTGAAAAGTATGGCTTAATAGAAAATGTAAAAATGGATGTAATTGACAACATAATTCATAAAGAAAGATTGGATGAAAATAATGTACAAAAAACATTTTCTACCACCTTACATACATTGCCTGATGGGGTTTTTATAAAGCTACCAACAAATGAAAATGCCTATTTATGGCATCAGCAAAATTTATATGAGTGGTCTTTTAAAGGATACAAAAAAGTAACCATATTTAATAAAAATCAAATAGTAGATGTGTTAACTCCTGCTAGTTATGTAGAAGTTTTTAAAAACGGATATAAGTCACAAATTCATTTTTCGGCTCAGTAATAACTTAAAAAATTTCTTCCTTTGATAACTTTACGCATTAATAATTGACATTTTTCTATAAAACCCATTTAAATCTGAGAGCAGAATAATTCTTATTGAGCTAGCTTATAAATTTATTTTGTTAATCAGCATTACTGTAAAAATTAAGAAATCAATTTACCCCGCAAGCTTATTTTCACTAGCAATCATCAGCATCATAAAAAGCAAAATTACTCTAAAATTTTGGCCAGTGCATAATAGTTGCATTCCTTTACTCTAAATATAAATCTACATTAGGTAAATATCCTTTTGTTTATCTTGCACAAAAAATAAAAATGCAAAATATACTGCTTTTTGGTGCTGGTAAGTCGGCTTCGGTACTTATTGAGTATTTAATAGAAAATGCTGCCGAAAACAATTGGCATGTAACCATTGTAGATGCCGATAAAAAACTGATAGAACAAAAAACAAAAAAGCATATATCGTCTACCGCCATCGAAGCCAATATTACCAACGATATTTTACGAGTAGAGCTTATTAAAAATACCGACTTGGTTATTTCTATGATGCCGCCATTTTTGCATATACATATTGCAAAAGACTGTGTACAATATGGTAAACATTTACTTACTGCTTCGTATGCAGATGACCAAATAAAATTGTTGGCCGATGAAGTAAAAAGCAAAGGCATTATTTTTCTTTGCGAAATGGGTTTAGACCCAGGCATAGACCATATGAGTGCTATGCAAATTATTGATGATATAAAAGCCAAAGGCGGAAAAATAACATCTTTTGAAAGCCATTGCGGTGGCCTAGTTGCACCCGAGAGTGATGATAACCCTTGGCATTACAAAATAAGTTGGAATCCACGCAATGTAGTACTGGCGGGCAAAGCAGGCGCTGAGTACATACAAGATGGTAAACATATTACCGAAAAATACGAAAACTTATTTGATGCTAGTAGAGCAATTCAAACGGCAGATAAAACTATTGGCGCATTAAGTTATTACCCCAATAGAAATAGTTTACCCTACATAGATTTGTATGACTTACACGATGTAAAAACTTTTGTACGCACCACACTACGCTATAAAGATTTTATGCTTGGTTGGAAAACAATTATCGATTTAAAGCTTACTGACGAAACAATTGTATATGAAAGCGATGACCTTTCTCTAGCAGATTTTTACAAACAACATTTCGATTTTAATAATATCTCTCTAAATCTCTCTATAGAAGATAAAAACCGTTTAGCATTTCTTGGTTTAAATGACAACAATACCATTATCAACAAAGGCAAAATAAGTGCTGCAGATGGTTTACAATTTGCCCTAGAAAAAAAACTCCTACTCTCCCCTACTGATAAAGACATGATTGTAATGCAGCACGAAATTGAATATGAATTAGCTGCAGAAAAACATCAAATCATTTCTTCATTAGTTGTTTATGGAAAAGATAGTATTCACACTGCCATGGCTAAAACTGTTGGGCTACCATTGGGTATTGCAGCAAAATTAATTTTAAATGGTAGTATAAAATTATCGGGATTACATCTTCCCATAATTAAAGAAATATATGCGCCTGTATTGAAAGAACTGGAGGCGAATGGGGTAATTTTTACGGAAAACAACAATATTTTGTAAAAGATATGAAGACTATAATAATTTAGTATCAATTTACCAAGTTTACAACTGTAGATAATTTGTCTACAGTTATAACTAATAGCAAAAGGAGCTAAAGTAATTTCTTCGCCTTGATGCGTGTCTCACGTGCCAATTTTTTATGCATCCAATATTTCCCTTAACTTCTCCACCCCTTCCGTAGCCGTCCCTACAATCGGAATTACATTTTCATACTTACCCACTTCAGGTATTACTTTATCAATAATATATTTTGGCACTTCGCTTGGTACAAAATCTATTAAACCAGCCGCAGGGTAAACTTGTAGCGATGTACCCACCAGTACAAATACATCTGCCGTTTGCATCACAAAAGCCGCTTTTTCTATCATAGGTACGGGTTCTTCAAACCATACAATATGTGGGCGAAGTTGTGTGCCATCACTTGCCAAGTCTCCTACATTAATGTCTCCATCTATCGGAAAAATATCTTCTGTATTTTTTACACTACGCATTTGAAATATTTGCCCATGCAAATGCATTACTTTGCTTGAGCCGCCACGCTCATGCAAGTCGTCTATATTTTGGGTAACAATCGTTACTTTAAAATCATGTTCTAAAGCTGCTAATCCTTTATGTGCATTGTTTGGTTCAGCAGCTTTTACATCTTTTCTGCGTTGGTTATAAAAATCTAATACGAGAGCAGGGTCTTTTGCAAAACCCCTTGGCGTAGCTACATCTTCTATATTGTAGCCCATCCAAAGCCCATCGCTGTCTCTAAATGTTTTTAAACCGCTTTCTGCGCTTATGCCTGCACCTGTAAGGATTACGATGTGTTTTTTTGCCATATGCAAATGTACAATTGTTGCTGTAACCTATTTGTACAATTCTAAAGATTGGTTACTTTTACCGCTTTACAAAATTTCTTGTAAAACAGTTATTCGATATAAAATGCATACAATTAATTGGGGCATCATAGGCTGTGGCAATGTAACCGAAATAAAAAGTGGTCCAGCATTTAACAAAGTACCCAACTCCGCATTGGTGGCTGTTATGCGTCGTAATGGCACCAAAGCAGCCAACTATGCAAAACGACACAATGTACCACGCTGGTACGATGATGCACATGCATTAATAAACGACCCCGAAGTAAATGCCATTTATATTGCTACTCCACCCGACTCACATGAAGCGTATGCCTTAGCAGCCATAGATGCAGGTAAGCCTGTGTATGTAGAAAAACCAATGACACTGCATTATTTATCTGCTTTAAACATTGCCACTGCAGCCAATGCTAAGCAAGTAAAAGTGGTAGTAGCCCATTACCGCAGAGAGCAACCTATATTTAAAAAAATAAAAACATTGCTACAAGACAAATCCATTGGTGATGTACGCATGGTTCATATAGAATTTTGCAAACCCTCATTAACCGCTGCGGAGCTTGCCACAACCGAAGTAGCATGGCGTGTAAATCCTAGCATTTCTGGTGGTGGACTTTTTCATGATCTTGCACCGCACCAGTTAGATTTAATGTATTATTTCTTTGGTGCTGTAGAAAAAATGAATGGCATGGCTGTAAACCAAGCGGGTAATTATCTTGCCGATGATTTGGTGGTAGGAAACATACAATTTAAAAATGGTATTATTTTCACTGGCAGTTGGTCTTTTAATGCAGCCAAAGCAGTAGATAATTGTACCATCATAGGCAGCAATGGTTCTATTTACTTTAGTATATTTGGAGGTACTACTATTACTGTTGTGGTAAATGATGTTCCCCAAACATTTTCTTTTGAACCCTTGCAACATGTGCAACAACCCATGATTGAAAAAACAGTACAATATTTTTTAGACCAAGCCCCCAACCCATGTAGTGCAAATGATGGCGCAGCAGTAATGCAAATAATAGATGCTTTTGTAAGTGAGTAAATGTTGAGATTAATTATTTTGAATGAAAAAGCGTCCGATGCTATTGGTTTGTAAGAATGATACACTCATAAAAAGTTTTTAGCGCTTTGCAAATTCATAAATCTTTTATTGTTAATTAGGGCTACATAAAAACAGTAAAATATGATGCAATATTTATTAATGATAGATTAATTCCAATTGATTGTACGTTTAGAACAAACTTCAAAGAAAAATTAATTGCTTAAACCTTCTCACCAGCCATTTCCATAACAATATGCCACTCTTCTTCTCGTACAGGTTGTACAGAGAGGCGCATAGATTTTATAAGTGCCATTTCTTGGAGACTAGATTCTTCTTTTACTTGCTTTAAAGTAACCGACTTTTTTATTTTTTTTACTGGAGATAAATCCACTACAACCCAAGCAGGTTCTGGGGTTGTGGGGTCTTGATAAAATTCTTTCACCACTTTTGCAATACCCACAATTTCTAATCCTTCATTGCTATGGTAAAAGAAAAGTTTATCGCCTTTCTTCATAGCTTTTAAATAATTTCTTGCAAGATAATTACGTACACCATCCCAATGGGTTACTTTATCTTTTACAAATTGATCCCAACTATATTTAAAAGGTTCTGATTTTACTAGCCAGTAATTCATTTTTTGGAAAGAAGTTGAAGGTTATTGAATATTGTTGAAAAAGTTTAGAGGTTTAGGCAGTTAAGGAGTTTAGATAATTTCGGGTGTTAAGCAATTATTTTTTAAGATTAATTTTTTACGATTACTATCCAATAAAAAGTTTCAATCTATTTCAAACTAATCTAAGTACTCAATACTCTCTCACCACCCACTGGCCAGCACATCTGCCAAATGCATTGTTTCTATTGGTAATTTTTTATGTTTTATTACACCACTCAGTTGCATCATACAACTACAATCGGTAGATATAATGCAGGATGCACCTGTAGCTTGCACATTCGCTATTTTTTGATCTGCCATAGCAGTTGATATACCTTCAAACTTTACAGAAAAAGTTCCGCCAAAGCCACAACAAGTTTCCACATCATTCATTTCCACAATTTCTAGTCCCTCTACATTGCTCAATAATCTTCTTGGACCTTCTTTTATTTTACACTCACGCAATGCAGCACAACTATCATGGTAAGTAGCTTTTGTATGAAGTGATGCGCCGAAATTTTCAACTTTTAAAATATCAATTAAAAATTCGCTAAACTCAAATGTTCTTGCACCCAAGTCTTTTATTTTATTATGGTTTACCCCGTTTTCAAACAATGTAGGATAATAATTTCTTATAAACCCAACGCAGCTTGCACTTGGTGCTACCACATAATCTGTATGGTCAAAATCTTTTAAAAACTTTTCTGCTACTGCCCTACTCTCATCACAAAAGCCAGCATTAAAAGCTGGTTGTCCACAACAAGTTTGGTTGGTATTGTACGCCACTTCACAGCCAGCTTTCTCCAAAACTTTTACCATGTTAAAGGCAGTAGTAGGATACAATTGATCTACAAAACAAGGAATAAATAATTGTACTTTCATGTAATTTTTAATCTTAAACCTATAAGGTCTTTTTAGGGTGCTTTATAAAAATCTTGCAAGTAAGAAAACTTGTAGGTTTTGCTATTCTATATTTTATAGCGAATTCACCAATGCCATCATTTTTATTGCAGCAGCAGCAGCCTCTTCTCCTTTGTGACCATGCTTACCACCCATTCTTTCTTTAGCTTGTTCCTCATTATCTACCGTAAGTACGCCATATATTATAGGTACTGGCAAGGTTGTATTCAATTGCATAATGCCTTGTGTTACGCCAGCACATACATAATCAAAATGTGCTGTGTCACCTTTTATTACACAACCAAGCACTATAAATGCATCAGGAAAATGAATACTCTTTGGTTTAAATTTATCTAGCTTTTCTATTTCTAACAAAAAATCTTCATCTAATAATTCCTCTTCTTCCTGCTCTTTTAAATTATGCCAATACTTGTTTACAGCAAAAGGCAATTCTAACGCACCAGGCACCGTTAAGGTTTTAAAAGCTACACCATTTTCCTTTAACTTGTTTATAGCGCCTTCTTCCAATACATCCACCACATGTGCGTTCCATTCTGTTTTTACAATTACAACAAAGGCATCCGTTAGTTGGATGCCCGTTGTATCAGTTAGTTTGTTTGTACTTACTGCCATTTTTTTTAATTATTTTGTTACACCAAGCTTTGCAAGATATTTATCTACATCGCCATTTTGTACTGCTTGAAAATTAGGATAATTATCTTTTGCATTTTGATACAATTCAATAGCATCTTTTGTCTTTCCCAAAGTTTCAGCATATGCTGCAGCTATCAATAATGCATCTGCAGTAAGCGCTTCATCTTTTGTATTTATTGCTGTGGCTTTTTTATAGGCAGTAAAAGCATCATCCGATTTTTTTAATTCTGCATAAGCATGCCCAAGCATAATATTCTTTTTTATATCTGTTTGATAAGCTCCATTTGCGCTAAAATCATTCAAGTATTTAATTGCTTTATCAAACTCTTTAATTTGCAAATATGTAGCACCCACAATGTAACTAGCCCTGTTAGCAGAAGCTGTTCCACTAAACTTGCTTATTACACTCAATAAGCCCGTAACTTTCGCACCATCTAATGTTCCACCATTCAAAACAATATTCACAGAGTCTTTACTAAATGCTGCGTTAGACATTTTGTCAAACAAATTTTCTGCAGAAAAGATAGCTTCAGCAGCATTTTTTTCTTTAGGTTCTTTTACCAATTTCTTATAGCCGTACCAACCTCCTGCTAATAATACAAGTGCGGTTACAGCATAAATTATAGGTTTGCTATAAGTGGTTAAAAAATCTTTTCTTACTATTTCTGTTCCTGATTCTGTTAGAATTTCAGCATTCTCAACTGTTACTTTCTTATCTGCCATGTTTTTTATTGTTTATTTAATTATTCTTTCAACAAGGAAAGTTTTTTAGTCTGTTATGTATGGATAATCCTCTTGCATGTAAACATCTTTGAGTAATTCATCTTCATCTGGCCAAGGACTATCTTCTGCAAATTGCACAGCCTCATCTACCTCTAGTTTTACCCTATCATTTATAACTTCTATTTCTTGCTCTGTTATAGAAAAATCTGTTGTCAATACTTTCAATACATGATTTATTGGATCTTTCTCTTTGTACTCCTCAAGTTCTTCTTTGGTTCTATATTTAGAGGGGTCGCTCATGCTATGCCCTTTATACCTGTAAGTCTTTATTTCAAGCAATGTTGGACCACCTTTTTCCCTAGCTCTGTTTACTGCACGCAATATTGCATTATGCACATCTTCTGGGCTCATACCATCTACAGTATCAGCAGGCATTTCATATGCATCTGCCATTTTATAAATATCCAATGTTTTACTTGTACGTGCCACCGAAGTACCCATTGCATAATGATTATTTTCGCAAATAAAAACTACAGGTAAATCCCATAACATAGCCATATTGAATGTTTCATGCAACATTCCTTGCCTTGCAGCACCATCCCCAAAAAAGCAAAGCACTACATTTTTTGTACCATTATATCTTTCAGCAAATGCAATACCTGCACCTGTGCCTATTTGCGCTCCTACAATTCCATGTCCACCAAAAAAACCTTGCTCCACACCAAATAAATGCATACTACCACCCTTTCCTTTGCTACAACCAGTAGCTTTTCCATACAATTCTGCCATACAGCTTTTAGCACTTACGCCTTTAGCTATAGCCAGCGCATGGTTGCGGTACGCAGTTATAAATTTATCATCCGCAGTAGTTGCAGTCATACAACCAGCTGCTATTGCTTCTTGGCCAATATACAAATGGCAAAAGCCACGTATTTTTTGCATTCCATATAATTGCCCCGTTTTTTCCTCAAAACGACGCATTAATAACATCAATTCGTACCAATAAAGGTAAGTTTCTTTAGAAAACTTTGTTGCCAAATCTGTAAGTTTTAGGGCGCAAAGATAAGGGGAAATTGGATTGTAGAAACAAGATTTTAGATGTTAGTAAACAAACAGTTTTTTAGGCTTATTTCAGTTGTAGCCTATCACAATAAATTGGGATTTCAAACTTTATCAAAAAACCTACACTTTTTAAGCCCGCTTCTAAATTTCGTGCCTTTATATGTAATATTAAAATTATGCTCAGTGGATATTGCTACTCGCTAGTTATTTACAGAATTGGTGCTTCCCAATTTTTCTATTCGCAACATTTAATAAAGTTTCAATAAAATCATATCTCTTACACACCTCCCTTTTCAATCTTTGTTTCTTTGCATGAAATGCCTTTCTTATCTTAGCTCCATGAATACATATGCAGAAGAAAATTATTTGAAAGCCCTTTTCAACCTTAGTGATGATAAAGGGGAAGTAACAGTGCAAGAACTTAGCAAAGAACTTCAAATAAAAATGCCTTCTGTAAACAGTATGATAAAAAAATTAGCCGAAAAAAAAATGGTGTTGTATGAAAGCTATAAACCATTGAGATTATCAGAAAAAGGTAAAAAAGAGGCAGGGTTAATAATACGAAAACACCGCCTTACAGAAATGTATTTGGTAGAAAAAATGGGGTTTGGGTGGGAACAAGTGCATGAAATTGCCGAACAGGTAGAGCATTTACAATCTCCATTATTCTTTAATAAAATGGATGAACTGCTTGGTTTCCCCAATGTAGATCCACATGGATCGCCTATACCCGATAAAGATGGAAAAATACAATGGTTACAATACAAAAAATTAAGTGACCACAATGCAGGAGATAAAGTAAGACTTGCTGCGGTTACCAATTCATCAGAAGATTTTCTAAAATTTTTAAATAGTCGTGAGCTTCATCTTGGGCTAATTGTAAAAATTATTTCTATTGAAGCATTTGATGGCAGTATGAAAGTAAATTATGGCAAGAAAACAAATGAAATGCTAAGTAAAATTGTAGCAGATAAATTGTTAACGGAGAAACTTTAAATTATGATTTTTTTCATAATTTTTTATGAAATATTTACTTAAAATATATTTCTGTAGCACCATAACCATACAATGGATGAAACTGGTTAACAAAAGATTTTACTTCATTTTTTAATTTTAGAATATCATGTATTTCATCCCTTAACTTACCCTCGCCTACTCCATGTATTACAATAAGTGTAGCTTGCCTATGCGCCACTGCTAAGTCGTAGTATTTTTCAAAATTATTTAGTTGAAGGGTAAGTATTTCAAAATTTGATAAGTGTTTCCAACTATCAGTAAGTTTTTCTATGTGTAAGTCTACCACAGAGCGTGCTATAGCAAGATTATCTTTTATTTTTCCAGCATCATAAACCCTAAATCCTGCACCACCAAGTCTACTTAGGTCTACTTTTTCATCATCCATTTTGTCAGGATAATGGGTAAACAATTCATAGTTAAATGAAGCATCGTTTTTTAATTGCGTTTCTTCTATTTTTTTGAACAACTTTTTACCACTAAGTTTAAAAAATACTTCGTGTGCAGTTACTTTCTTTTTGTCAGGAATAGTAAGCGAAAAATCAAACTCAAATTTTGGAGCTTCTCCCATATCCTCAAAACTTACGTCGTGCAAGTAAAATTCTGATAGTCCGCCAATATTGTTTTTAAGGTTAAATGAACTTTCTCCATTAAACATTAAATTGTAATTAAAATCGTACCCTTCTTCATTTTTATTTATTAAAAAAATTTTTAATTTTTCAACCACATCATCATCAAAAATATCTTTATCGTAAATGGGTAAAAATTGAAGAAAAACGCCATCGCCAATTTTTGTTTTTATGGGCGTTTTTTCTCTTTTTATATTATCAACATAAATCGTCTTTTTTTCTACTATTTTCTTTGGTTGCGAAAACATTTTAAAATATGGAAAATCAATCTGGTCCATATACGCAGGAAATCGCACCCCTCTCACTTCTATCATTACCATTTTCTCATTCATTATTTCCACAACTTTGCCATCTTCGTCAGTTGCCAGCACCAAAATCTTATCTCCTACTTCGTATTTCATTTCTGTATTTTACTTCTAAATCTTTTGTTAATAATGCAAAGTTAAATTACTTCAAGGCTTATACGCCTATGTATCTCAAAAAAAATATTGTATAGAATATTTGCTACGTTTCAGCATTCACTTGAGTTGTAGCCAAAAAATAAAATTATTTGTAAAAAAAGTAGGTAAAAGATTGCAAAGTGTTTTGAAATTAAAAATTGAACCCTTACTTTTGCCGCGGAGAGCTGGCAGAGTGGTCGATTGCGGCAGTCTTGAAAACTGTTGACTGTTACAGGTCCTGGGGTTCGAATCCCTAGCTCTCCGCTAAATTTTAAAAACCCGCATTTTTTTTGCGGGTTTTTAAATTATCTGAATTACTCTTCCCCTTGTAAAGTATCTTTTACGCTATATTTTAAAATTGAATATCCAATAATTCCAGAGATAATTGATGAAATGATTATTACGAATTTTGCATTTGCAATAACTTCTGCATCTGTAAAAGCCAACATAGTAATAAAAATAGACATGGTAAAACCTATACCACCAAGAAATCCTGCTCCCAAAATATCTAATCTTAATGACTATACGCTATTTGGAAAAGGTTTATACCATGCATTAGAAAGAGTAGCATCAAGTAATCTATCAAATAACTTTTCTCCAAAATATCTTCTGTTAAACTTATAGCAAAACTCGTTTAGGTAGTTTTGCATGTAA
>JANNVW010000076.1:0-7868 GCA_031408295.1 Ferruginibacter sp. | reverse complement strand
AGAGCCTTGTACCTTTAATGCACCCATAATAATGGCTGTACCTGCAATAGTAGAGCCTATTAAAGCCCATTTAATTTTTTTGCTTAATAAAAAACTCAGTAGTGCAAAAAAGAAAGCACCAATTACCACAATTTTTAAAACCAATTGCATCATCGTTGCCGTATAAATTTCTCTAAACTCAGGTGTGGTAAGTTTTTCAGGAAAATAAAAACAAAATATACTAAGCAATGCCAACATTGCTAGAAATATGGAAATATATCCGCTAATTTGCCCTTTGCCAATTTGCAACCTTGTGTTTTGTGCTTGTGCCATTTAGGATATTTTTTAAATTTTTTATTAGTGTGAAACAGTAGCTTATTAATTTAACAAAAATAATTGATTTATGTTCTACATTTACGATTCAAAAAAACGTTTGTTTATATATTGAAAATTACAATAGCTATATCTAAAAACATTAGTGATATAAGTAATGTGTGGGATGATTTTTTATCATTACCCCAGCATTTACAAAGCCAACACCTATTAGCGTTTGAAAATTCTGACATAGATGATGTAGATAACAATTACATACAAGTCTTTTTAAAAGAAAAATTAATTGGTGTTGTTTATCTACAACAATTTTCCTTTCAACACAAGCATTTAAATTTTAATACAGAAAAGCAATTTAAATCTAAATTGATAAAATTAGTTTTACCAAAGCGCTTGCCATTGTTGATTTGTGGGCATTTGTTTAGAATAGGTTACCAAGGATTTTATTTTAAAAATGAGCTGCATAATAATTTTGTTTTTGATGCAATTGAGTTATTTAAAGTACAGAAAAACTACAAACCTTGTGGCATCATTATTAAAGATTGTAACGAAGTATTTATTGAGCATCAAAGCAAGCTATTCGATTATCATTTTTTTAATGGAGATGTTACTATGGAAATACATAGGCGTACTCATTGGAAAACCTTTGATGATTATTTAAAAGATTTGCATAAAAAATATTTGCAACGAGCAAAGAAGGTTTTAAAAGCCTTTGATGGAATTGAACAAAAAAGATTGTCTGCTGATGAAATTTTAGAACACACAGTTGAAATTGAAAAACTATATTGGAATGTTGTAAACAAACAAACCATAAAATTGGGAACCGTAAATGCACAATATTTTTATGAATTAAAAAATGATTTACAAGAAAATTTTGAATTTTACGCTTTGTATCAAAATAACATCATGGTTGGGTTTTATACATTTATTTTTTACAAGAGCGAAATGGAAACCCATTTTATTGGATTAGATTATGAAGCCAACAAAGCCCATAATATCTATTTCAATATTTTGTTTTTCGGTATTCAGAAAATGATAGAGCGGCAAAACAATAAATTAGAACTTGGTAGAACAGCCAAGGAAGCAAAAATAAATGTGGGGGCACTACCAAAACAAATATTTAATTACATCAGTGTAAAAAATAGGCTTGCCAAGCTTACGTTAAATTATTTTTTAAAACGATTTAATACCCTAGAAGATAATAAACAAACAGAAAGAAATCCTTTAAAATAGCCACCAGCTGATTTATACTGACCCGCCTTCGACAAGCTGCTAATGACACATGCTATTAGACGCTGAAAAACAAAGCAATAAAAATCCCACAAAGCACACAAAGTAACACAAAGAAAAACTTAGTGAAGCCTAGTGAACTTTGTGGGAATCCTAAGTGTCATTTGCAACCTGTCCCTATTTTAGTAGGGAAGAGCTTAAAAAACTTTTTATGAGTGCCTCAGGCTGACCCCTATTTCTTTCTCGGTGGCTTTGCGCCCCTCGTTTTTGGTCTGCCATATTTTTTCATCATTCTGTCTTTTTTTCTTACAATAAAATTTACCTTACTGTTCTTTGCAGATTTTTCATGAAAAGCAGATCCTACTTCTTCTTTCTTTGGCAACCTCACTTGGTAGGTTTTCATATAAACTTTCGGTATTTCATCTTCCGTTAAAACCTCGGATATTTCAAGGTTTTCAGGCAATGCAGAAAGCGGTACTTTATATTTCATTAAAGATTGAATCACATCTAAGAATGGTTTTTCTTTTTCCGTAAAGAAAGTTATTGCAATTCCTTTTTTATCCGCTCTACCTGTTCGCCCAATTCTATGAATATAATTTTCGGGCACTTCGGGCACATCAAAATTTATAACATGGGTTACCTCAGAAATATCTATTCCCCTTGCTACAATATCTGTTGCAATTATAAATCTATAATTGCCTTCGTGAAATTGTTTTACGGTATTAAAACGATGGTTCTGTTCTTTGTTAGAGTGAATAACACCACATGTTTCAGGATAAATCGTTTCTAGTTGTGTATATAATTCATCGGCTAATTTTTTAGTGGCTACAAACACCAATAACTTGGTCATCGTTTCATCTTCTGCCAATAACAGTTTTAGCAAATTTACTTTGGTATAAAAGTTTGGTACTGCATACCCAATCTGTTCAATATTTTCCAATGGCGTGCCTGTTGGTGCCGCTTCTACTCTTACTGGCTCGTTAAAAAAAGTATCCATCAATATTTCTACCTCATCGGTTATTGTAGCAGAAAATAATAAGTTTTGTCGTTTTGCAGGCAGTAAATCTAATATGTTTTTTATTTGTGTACGAAAGCCAAGGTTTAGCATTTCGTCCATTTCATCTATCACTACTTTTTTTATGTTCTTGGTTTTTACAGCACCGTTCATTAAAAGGTCAAACAGTCTTCCTGGTGTAGCCACCAATACATCTACACCCTTCATTACCTCAGCAGCTTGCGTATTTATATTTGTGCCACCATATACCCCTACTGCTATTACGTTCATGTATGTAGTGAGTTCTTTTACGGCTTCTACTACTTGTGCTACCAACTCTCTGGTAGGTACTATCACCAATATCTCTGCATATTTTTCTTTGCTAAATTTCCATTGTTTTAAGCACGGTAGCAAATACGCAAAAGTCTTACCCGTACCCGTTTGTGCTATGCCGCACACATCTCTGCCGCTCATTACAACTGGGTAAACCTTGTGTTGTATGGTAGTTGGGTTAGTATATCCTGCATCGTTTAATGCAGAAAGTAATGCGTTGTTCAAATTTAAATCTTCAAAAGTCATAATAAAAAATATGTACAAAGGTAGTTTTTATATATTGGTGAGAAATATTTGTATGTATTATTGCATCCTTTGCGGGATGTGTCTTACTTTTAACCTAGAAAACGAGCATACATAAATTCTTGTATTTATACCATACAAAAACTACTATGAAAATGAAAAACATCATATTCACTATTTTATTAGCTGGCGGGGCATTTGCTTATTATTCTTACAATAACCCAAAAGTAAATTTTAAAGAAGATACCAAAGGCGGGATTCAATTTCACAAAGGCTCTTGGGCAGAAGCATTGGCGCTAGCAAAAAAAGACAACAAACTTGTTTTTTTAGATGTGTATGCATCTTGGTGTGGCCCTTGCAAAAGATTGAAGAAAAATACTTTTTCTAATGCTAAAGCGGGCACATACTTTAACGAACATTTTATCAATGTATCACTAGACGCCGAAGCTGGTGAAGGTATCTCCGTTTCTGAAAAATACAATGTTACAAGCTATCCTTCTTTGTATTTAATAAATGGAGATGGAAAAATTGTTACAGAAACGGGTGGGTATATGAGTGCTAGTGAATTGATTTCATTTGGGAAATCGGTGACTAAATAATACTGCCATTATTTGATAACCTTTTTTACCGTTATCAACCCATTTTTATTATCTATAATTTTTAAAAAATATACACCCGATGATAATTCATTTGTATTTATAAATTGTATTTCATTAGGCTGTATTTGAAAAATTGTTTGAAAAATTGTTTTTCCAGCAGCATCTGTTAATTGTGCTGTAAAATTATTAAGCCCATTTACTTTAATAAATAATTTGTTATTTACAGGATTTGGATACACAATCACATTTTCATTTTTGTCCACACATTGGTTTGAAACAATGTTAGAATATTTTTCTACACCTGTATTATTATTTACAACTGCCAATCTGTAAAATGCATAACTATTTTTTGCGATAGTAATTTTGTATTGCTTTGGTACAATATTCTCACTATTTACATTTATAATATTTTTCCACAAAATGCCGTCTTTACTAGCTTGTAGGCTATACAATTTTATGTTTTCCTCATTATATACATCCCACACAAAACGAGCATTATCCTTATCGCATTGCAATATTAAACTACTCATATTTATGGGTAACACTACTGCATTTACGTTTACAGGTATTTCAAAAATTTCGCCACAATTATTTTGAGATTGGTTTACACTTACCGTACCTGCACCCAAGGTATTCCAAAGCACAGAAATTTGATTAGAGCCTTGTCCACTCTGTATGGCACCTCCTTGTACAAGCCAATTATAGGTAGTTCCGCTTATACCTGCCGCTACAGTATAATTATTTACACTACCAGTAAAAACATTGTTGCTCCCGCTAATAATAGCAATGGCTGGTAAACAACAATTTATTTTACTACTACTGTAAAATGGCATTGTAAAAAAATTAGCGCTAGCCGATGTAAGAAAGTTTTGTGTAACTGCTCCTTGCGTTTCTTTTACTGAAATACCATACCAACCATTGCCCGCATAACTGGTACGAGTAAGCCCTGTTACACTAAAGCAAGCATCTCTCACAATAAATGCCGGTAATGTATTGCCAGCTGCAAACCCGCTTGCAGGATAAACCAACGAACCCAATATTTCTGTGCGCCCACTATCCACCGTTATTGCAAGTGTAGCCCTACCTTCTGTTTTGTATCCTAATATCCAATGTCTGCCACCATTGTTGTACACATTTGTATCTCCCTCCGGTTGTACTTCACTATTCAAATGCCTTGCCCACATACGCACAGGAAAAGTAGGTTTAAAATAATTTACTTCATCTTGCAAAAAAACTTTTCCATTTTTATTGTTGATTGTGTTATCATAATCTCTTAAAGATGCACTCTTAAAAACAACGGTTCGCTTACTGTTATTTAATATTCTTGTACCCCCCATTGCGTCTATAAACAACGGTGCAGCACTATCGTTTACTACGAAGCGGCTATTATTAAAAAATTGAAAACCTGCTTCATGAAAACCAGTTATCATTTGCACAGAAGGAGGAATTACAATATCATTATAAATGCAATATCCACTTCCATTATCGCCCATCTTATCAAAATAAATTACTTTTTTGCCACTAGCAAAAGCAGCTTGTATGCCTGGGCCAGCATCAAAAGTTCCATAAAATGGATTCGTGGGTTGTGCCCCATAATTATTTGCTTTGCCCCATTCGTTCAAATTATTATTTACATACATAGGTGTTTCTTCTATGGGCAGGTTAAGGCTTTTGCCATCGTTTGGAAACATAGAGTTATCATTACCTGTGCGAAATTCCGTAATGTTGTTACCAATTATTGGCGTACCATTATTGCTAAACGCATTTGCATAACCTGTAGTGGTAATGTTTCTACCAAAGAAAAATCCATTAATATTATCTATAGCATTTGTACTTGCATTGCCTCCATCTAATTTGCTATCTAGCAAAACAATTCTTCCCCTATTTTCAAATGCTTTTACAGTATTGTTGCTTGTGATTTTTCGCATAGCCAGTGTGTTGCATACATTATATACAGCACATACGCTTTGGTTTTGAAGCGTAACATCTTCAAAGGTCATACTGTATTCACATTGTGTAACCCTTATACCAAATTGATATCCTTTAATAAAAACATTTTTTATAAGCCCAGGTCCAGCCCATGCCCTCTCCATTTGTAAACCGCAATAGCCGCTATTATCAGGCGAAATTATTTTTACATTTTCTACAGTACCATAGTTGCTCGTTATATAATCTAAGCCTACTGCTCCAGCATTATTATTACCAGTATTTATGGTAAGGTTTTTAAAATAATTACCAAATGCTTGGTTACCACTTCTTGTTTGTATCATGGGTCTAGGGTTTGCCGCATCTTGAAACCCCGCTGCATTGTCTTTCAGTTTTATAATCGTACTATCAGGATGTTCTCCTAAGAAAACCACATCTTTATCAAAAAAAGTACTTAAAAATTTTATGCTATCGCTAATAAGATAAGTGCCTTTGGGTAAAAAAACAACAATATTTGTATGATATTGATTCGTGTATGTACGAGCAGCTTTTCGCAAGCTATCTGTATCATCGGTAATACCGTCGCCCTTGCAACCAAATCGGGTTTTGGCGTTATTCCAATTAATATCGCTTGGGTAAACGGTTTGCTGTGCAAAGCCATTTATAAATAAAATGAAAATAAAACAGGGGGTCAAAATAGTTTTCATAGAGTAAAATTTATACACAATTAATAATAATTTTAATTTGCTTTCGTTTATAAACAAAATACTTAGCAAAAAGTTTACCAAAAATATTATTAATCAAATTTTAAAATATTATTTTGCATTAAATCTTTTTGAAAAATATTATCTATACTTAGTAAACTTATCGCCCATCTTATGAAATACATAAATATCTCAATATTTTTATTGTGTACAATATGCTTAAGCAATTGCAAAAAATCATCAACCGCAGATTTAATTACCATAGACCCTGTACCAGTTGTATTACCAGAAATAACTAAGACTTTTGATATTGCTTACGGCACTTTACACGCTGCACAAAAAGTAGATGTTTACACCCCAAAAGCGGTGGCGCCATTTCCTGTAGTGGTACTTATACATGGCGGCGGCTGGGTACAAGGCGATAAAATGGAATACAGAACTAGCCAAAAAACGGAAGCATTACTCGAAAAGGGATATGCGGTAGTGGCGGTTAATTATAGACTAAGTGGTGTGGCAAAATTTCCTGCTCAAATACAAGATGTAAAAGCTGCAGTTCGTTGGATAAGAGCAAATGCTGCTACCTATAAATTTAACCCAGATAAAATTGGGGCTTGGGGCACATCAGCAGGCGGGCATCTTACCGCTTTGCTTGCTACAAGTGGTGGTATAAATGCATTGGAAAATTTAACACAAGGTGATGCTACCAAATCTTCTACCATACAAGCGGCTGTAGATTGGTTTGGCCCTACAGATTTTTTACAAATGGATGCACAGACTATTGCACAAGGTTGTAACCCTGCTAATGCAACACACAATGGCCCGAACTCTCCTGAATCTAGCTTGATGGGCTTCCCAATACAAACACAACCCACTTTAGTGCAAGCTACAAATCCTATAACTTATGTTACTGCAAATGACCCTCCCATGTACATTGCACATGGCTTAGGAGATTGTACTGTACCTCGTGCACAAGGTCAAATATTGTATGATGCATTGCTTGCTGCAAAAGGAGCTACAGATATTAAAATAAATATGTTGACCGCCTCAGGGCATGGTACAGGTCAGTTTGAAGATGCAGCTTTTGTAAATGTGATGGTGGATTTTTTTGATAAATATTTAAAATAAAGAAAAATAAATTTTAGTAAAGGGTTGCATCAATAAAAAGATGCAACCTTTTTTTATTACATCCTCTTCAACCACCCCGTAATACTCATTCTATTCCTATTTGCCTTTACCACTTCATGCTCCATTTCATCGCTTTTAAAAAATACAGCTGTTTGAGATTGTGGTTGTATTTTTTGTGCTACTTCATTTTGATAAACCAATAATTGACCACCATCTGCCTCTAGCCAATTGTTGTTTAAATAATTTATCAAAGAATATTTCCTGTTGCTATCGTTTTTAAATTGGTCTTTATGCCGCTTATAGCCTGCGCCTTGCCCATATACTGCGTAATGAAATTCGTATCCATTTATGCCTGTATAGCAGGTGCTGTTAAGTCTTTCAATAAAACTTTCTACTTGGTTTAAA
>JANNVW010000075.1:0-34691 GCA_031408295.1 Ferruginibacter sp. | reverse complement strand
ATAAACAATAATCATACATAGCGATTTTATAAAAGAAAAGCCCCTCATTTCTGAGAGGCTTATGCCGTGTACCATGTACGGGAATCGAACCCGTTATTCCTCCGTGAAAGGGAGGCGTCTTAACCGGTTGACCAACACGGCATTTCTTTCTTTCGGAGTGCAAATATAGAGAACTACGTTTTTATAACCAAATCTTTTAAAAGAATATGTATTAATTGCCCTTAATTTAGATCCCACTCTGTGTGCATATCTGGTATATCAACGTTGGTAAAACCTTTGGCTACAAGCTTTGCTTTAAAATCTTGCTGCACATCTTGCTCACCATGTACCAAAAAAACTTTCTTTACTTTACCCGCATCTTGGCAAGCTAAAAAATGCAATAAATCATTATAATCTCCATGAGCACTCATGCTGCGTATTTGCCCTATTTCTGCATTTACTTCATGCCATTGCCCAAAAATGCGTACTTCTTGATCTCCATTTTTTAGCCTACCCCCGAGTGAGCGTGGCTCACAATACCCCGTAAGCAAAATGCTATTTCGCTTTCCTTCAATATTATTACTTATATGGTGTTTTACCCGCCCAGCTTCTGCCATACCACTTGCAGAAATAATTACACAAGGTTCTTTCCTATAATTTAATCGCTTAGAATCGTCTGCCGATTTTGTAAAAATTAGTCCAGGAAAAGCGAAGGGGTCTTTATCTACCTTCATTACTTTCTGAATATTTTCATTAAAATATTCAGGGTGGCTTTTTATAACTGCTGTAGCTTCCATACTCAATGGACTATCTACAAAATAATCAAGCTCTGGCAAACGATTTTCCAAACTCAATTGGTTTAATGCATACAAAATTTCTTGTGTACGCCCCACACTAAAAGCTGGCATAATCAATTTTCCTTTTTTCTGTATGCAGGTTTTTTCTATCCACTCTAGCAACAAATCCGTAGACGGGGTAAATTCTTCATGCAAACTATTACCGTATGTACTCTCTATTAAAATATAATCTGCCTGCTCAAAAACGGCTGGTGCCCGCAGAATAATGTCTCTGTATCTACCCACATCTCCACTAAAAGTTATACATGTTTTTTTACCATTTTCTGCAATGCGCAAATGCACAGCAGCGCTACCAATAATATGCCCTACATCTGTATAACAAAATTCTATTCCATCTTCAATGGTATGCCAGTTGTTATAATCTACTGTTTCAAAACGCTCCGCTGCTGCCATGGCATCAAGCGTAGTATATAATGGCGACACATAAAGAAGACCTTGTAATGCCAATCTTTTATTTGTATATTTTGCTTCGCTCTCTTGTATACCAGCACTATCTTCCATAAGAATACTTGCCAAATCTTTTGTGCCTGGCGTAGCAAATATTTGCCCTTTATACCCATCTTTTACCAGCTTTGGCAATAAGCCACAATGGTCTATATGTGCATGAGAAAGAATTACATAATTTACTTCTCGTGGGTCAAAGCCAAAGCTTTCATTTAGCTCGTCCGTTTTATCGCCCATGCCTTGAAATAAACCACAATCCAATAAAATTTTTTTACCATTATCTAAAGTAATAAGATGCTTAGAGCCAGTAACGGTTTGTGCTGCTCCGTGAAAAGAAATTTTCATAATTATTTATTTACAGATTTAAAGATAGTAAAGAGTAGGGTAAGAAATAATGTTTTTTTGGAGTGGTGCGATTATGGAGAAGCATCAGCAGCAGAATATAGCCCAACATTTGTATCAGCCTGTCTTTAGTAGTCCTGCACAGAAGTTTGTGTAATGTTGATATTTCATTTGTGCAGGAGCTACTACTGCCCATGCTGGCTATGCGCAACAGCATAACATTGCCCAACAATGCGGAGATTGATTTTGTTAAATGTTTTTTGTAAGCCTAAAATCTCTAAACAAAAATTTAAAATATAGTTTAACTTGCTACTTTAATTTACCCCTTATGATTTTAAAAATATTGACAGTAACAGCCATGGCCGCATTCGAAATTTATGCTGCCCTTGGCGCTGCACACGCCTTTGGTTTAGATACTTGGGTTATTTTAATTTGCACTTTAACAGGAGGCATTGCAGGTGTTTTTATTGCTGCATTTTTGGGAGATAATATAGAAAAAATCATTGCCAGAAATTTTAGAAAGAATAGAGTGCCTAAACCAAAAACAGGATTAATTTATAAAATTTGGGAGAAATACGGATTATATGGCTTAGGTATTATTGGTACTTTCTTCTTAGGTGCTCCAGCGGCTATTGCTGTGGGTGTGGGCTTTAATGCAAATATGAAAAAGCTTATACCCCTTTGTTTAGCAACAGTAGTAGTGCGCTGTTTTGCTTTCACTTTTTTTAGTGACTATATTAAAGGACTTTTTTAGTAAAAGCGCAAAAGTTCATCTCTACCAAATATTCATTCGGTAAAAATAGTAGAATAAAAATCGTGCAATAGAAGATGTTGGGTTTTGTTTTTTACCTTTATTACAATTAACAAAAATAAAAATGGTAAAAACGGGAGATTATAATACGCTACGGGTATTGCGTAAGGTAGATTTTGGTGTGTATTTAGATGATGGAGAAGCTGGCATTTTATTGCCAAAAAGATATGTGCCCGAAGGTTTGAATGAAGGCGATGACATAGATGTATTTGTGTATCATGATGGGGAAGACAGGCTGATAGCTACTACTGATAAGCCTTTTGGCGTGGTGGGCGATATTTTAAAAATGAAAGTGGTGTCTGTAACCGAGCAAGGTGCGTTTATGGAGTGGGGCATAATGAAAGATTTGTTTGTGCCAAAAAGCAAGCAAATACAGGGAATGTTGCCAAAGGGCGAATACTTAGTAAAAATTTATAGAGACGACCAAACAGGTAGGGCTGCGGCTAGCGAAAGGGTGGAGGAGTTTTTACACAATGACCATATTACCGTTAAAGAAGGAGATGAAGTAGATTTAATTGTGCTTCGCAGAACGGATATCGGTTATTTGATGATCGTAAATAATCTTCATACTGGTGTGTTGCATATGAACGAAGTGTTTAGACCAATTGGGGAAGGCGATAAATTTAAAGGTTTTGTAAAAAAAGTTTATCATGATAATAAAATAGATGTAGTGGCAGGAAAAATGGGCTACAGTAGGGTGGAGGGCGAAGCAGATAAAGTATTACGATTGCTAAAAGAAAATAATGGCTACTTGCCTTATCATGATAAAAGTAACCCTGAAGAAATTTATTTGTTTTTTGCCATGAGCAAAAAAACATTTAAAATGACAACGGGTAATTTGTATAGAGAAAGAAAAATAAGTTTTGAGGAAGGTGGGATACGTTTAAGTAAAGTTTAGATAGTTTAGAGGTTTAGAAGTTTAGTTTCTTACCATATTTGTATAAAGTAATTTATTTTTTTAATGAATGAATTTTGGATAATCGCAATAGCAACAATAGGTTCTTTTTTTGCAGGGTTTATAGATGCTGTGGTGGGTGGTGGTGGCTTAATACAAGTGCCATTGCTTTTTATTTTGTTTCCAAATATGATGCATACCAATATTATTGCTACCAATAGGTTTGCAAGTATTGGCGGCACTATTGTAGCGGCTAGGCATTATATGAAATCGGTAAAAGTAAATTACAAATACATAATAATTGCTGGAGTGCTTACGGCCATTGCTTCTTATAGTGGTACATATTTAATGCACGAAATTCCGTTGCATATTTTTAAACCCATTTTATTTGTTTTAATAATACTGCTAACGTTATATACTTTTTTTAAAAAAGAAATAGGACAAAGAGAAAAGCCACAAACCAATACAAATAAATTATATTTTTTATTTGCTGCAATAGGTATTGTGCTTGGTTTGTATAATGGTACTATTGGTCCAGGCACGGGTACGCTATTGGTTTTTGCATTAGTACAGTTTGTAGGGTTTAATTTTTTAAAAGCATCTGCATATGCTAAAGTTATAAATGCCATTGCTGATGGTGCTTCGCTGGTTGCTTTCTTTTTGCAAAAGGTGGTGTTGTTTCATATAGCACTACCAATGATGGCGGCAAATATGCTTGGGGCGTATGTGGGTAGTAAAATGGCTATAAAAAATGGGAACGCATTTATACGAATATTTTTTATCGTAGTAATGGTATTGTTGTTGGGTAAATTGGGTTGGGATATTTGGAAGAGTTATTAGTTTTTTTAATTTTTTTGTTTCATACAATTATTGCCAACTTAATGTTTGTAAAGATTCAGGTTAAAAAGGGTAATCTTTTATAAGTTATAATATTCTTTTAGCATTGTGGCTGGTAGTGCACATTGTAACTTTACGTATAAATTTAATCTGGCTGCTGTTGTTCAAACGAGTACAATAAAATAAATTATGAAGTTTCAATTAAGATATATAATTTTTTTTATGTTTTTTGCAATTGTTTCTATTTCTCATAATTCATTTGCTCAAAAATCATCTTTGGGCAGTTGGAATATTTTAAACGCAAAATATAATATCAACAATAAATGGAGTGTGTTTGGAGAAGCACAAATAAGGTCTCTTCAATTTTACAACCAATTTCATTATTATGAGTTTAAGGGAGGGGTTAATTTTAAAATACAGCCTAATGTAACACTTACCCTAGCGGCAGGCGATTATAATACCTACAAAGAAGGCGGTAATTTTAAGCTTCCCAAAAATAATGATGAATTTAGGCTTTGGCCTCAAGTTTTACTAACACAATCTGTTTGGAAACTTAAAGTGGAGCAACGCTATAGAGCTGAATTTAGATTTACCAGTAATGGTTATAGAAACAGATTCAGGTATCGGCTTGGTTTGGTCTACCCATTTGGTAGTGAAAAAAAAGGTTTTAAGCAATACCAATTTTCTGCAAGCAACGAATTATTTTTTACTGATAAGGAGCCATATTTTGAAAGGAATAGAATTTTGTTTGCCTTCAATTATAAGCCTGCAAAACACTCAGCTTTTCAAATTGGTTATCTGCACCAATTTGACTATAAAATAAATGATGAAACGGGTAGAGATTTTTTACAAATTGGATATTATATAGAACTTAGTAGAAATAAATAATTATGGAAATAGTTAATTGTATAAATGGAAGCCACTACTTTTAAAATAGTGGCTTTCCTTTATTATAACAAATTAATGTGGATTATGATATTTTTACTTTCCCCTATTCTTCTCATCATCACTTTTCTCTTTCTTCTTTGCTGCTTCAAATTTTATGCCTTTGCTAAAACGATATGTAAAGCTTAAACAAAGTGGTGATTTGTCATTCCATTGTTGTACACCTATGTCAGTAATAGTGATAGTTTGCTTCAAGATATGTTCTTATCTAGTACTTAGGAGCACTAAAAAAAATAGGTTGCCAAAATTAATTAGCAACCCATTATAAGTAAACCCCTCTACTGGCTTACCTAATTTTTTTGGGGGGGATTTAGCATCTTGAGCTTAATGGAGCTCAATTAGTTTTGGTTGCCTTAAAAAGTTTATAAGATGCTTTATGTTAGTGTTTGAACACTAAATTAAAGAAATAGTTATTAATAACCGTTTCTTAGTAAGAAAAATTACTTTAATATGACAAAGGTTTGTTAGTGTATTTTCTGTTTCGAATTTAAAATTATTACGCTTATATTGTATTTAGTTGAGCGATAGAAATTTTGTTGTTTGGGGTATATGTATATTGAATTTTGAGTAGTGTATATAAGAGCATGATAAAATGATAAATTCTAGGGATTATTCATAATACAAAACTTCGAAAATATAAAATCCAACTTGTCCTCATTGGTAACCTCACCTGTAATTTCTCCTAAGTGAAACAATGCTCCACGAATATTAGGAAAAAATAAAAGTAGAAAAATTCATTTCTACTTTTTATTTCCTATTGTTTTATTTCTTTCCAATCTTTCTTTTGCTTCCACCAAAAGGCTATGTATTTTTTGCTCCAATTGTTTTTTGGGAGGGAGATCTGTCCAATATTCTGCCACCATAATGCCATCTTTGTGCATTTCCAATAACTCTATTTGTTCTCTGCTACTTTCTGCGCAAAGTATTAATCCTACTGGTGGTAATTCGCCTTCTGCCTTTTCATATTTGTCTAACCATTTTAGATAAAGTTCCATTTGCCCTTTGTGCTTGGCTTCAAACTTGCCTAGCTTTAGCTCTATGGCTACTAGGCGTTTTAAATTGCGATGGTAAAAAAATAAATCTAAATATAAATCATCACCATCTATTATCATTCTTTTTTGGCGTTCTACAAAGGCAAACCCCTTGCCAAGCTCCAGTATAAATTTTTCAAGTTCTTTTAAAATGGCAGTTTCTAAATCTTTTTCTAAATAGGTATTTTGCAAGCCTAAAAAATCTAATAAATATGGGTCTTTAAAGCTGTTGTAAATATTGGTACTGTTGCTTTTGTTTTGAAGGTTGGCTATTTGTGTTCTTTCATAAGTTTTGGTAGCTATTTGTTTGCGCAACTCTCTTTTGCCCAATGCTCCTTCTGCTGCTAAGTTTGCATAAAACATTTTAGCCTCAAAGGTTTTAAGTGGTATTAATATTAAAAAGTGAGACCAGCTCAATTGTCGTGCCACTGGCACGACAATTGAAACATCGGGAAATTGCTCAGCAAACTGTAGCATTCTGCGTAAGTTGCCCAATTCAAAGTTTCTACCATACTTATTTTCCAACTGTGCCGACAGTGTAGGCACAATCTGTTTGCCATAATCGGCTCTTTTATTTTTTAGGATTTCAGTATTGATTCGGTTGCCAACATGCCAAAACAAAATTGTAAGAGTACTATTAGCTTGGGCTGCCACTTGCTGCTGACTTTGCTCAATAAGGGTAGATAGTTCATTGAATAAAACTTGCTCTATAGTTATTATGTTTTTATTTGCTTTTGCCATTATTGTAATTTAAAATAAATCTGGATAACATTTACTTTCCGATACAAAACTTAGAAAATATAAAATCCAACTTATCTTCATTTGTAACCTCACCAGTTATTTCACCTAAATGATACAATGCTGCACGAATATCAGACGATAATAAATCACCAGAAATATTGGTATCCAATCCATTTTTTATTTCTTGCAAAGAAGATGCAATGTTTTTAAGCGATTCTAAATGACGAGCATTGGTTACAATATTATTTTCTGCATTGGTAGTTGCTTGTACGGTAGCAGTAAATAATGTTTGTTTAAGTTTATCAATACCCTTATTGTTTTTTGCAGATATAAATTGAATATCTTTTTGTGAATATTTTTTGTCTTCAAAACTTTTATCAGCCTTGTTTCCTACAAGTAAGTATTTTATATTTTCTGTTTCAAAAATATTTACTTGTGTTTGTAAATCAGTAGCACTTTCTGTATTTACATCAAAAATATAGAGCACAATATCTGCACTACGCATTTTGCCAAGGCTTTTTTCTATACCAAAGTTTTCAATAATATCGCCAGCGTTTTCTCTAATACCTGCTGTATCTATTAATCTAAATAATATGCCTTGTATATTTATTATTTCTTCAATAGTATCTCTTGTAGTGCCAGCAATATCGCTTACAATGGCACGTTCTTCATTCAATAAAATATTTAATAAGGTAGATTTGCCAGCATTAGGTTTGCCAATAATAGCTACGCTTACACCATTCTTTATTACGTTTCCTAAAGTAAAAGAGTTTATTAGTTGATTGGTTGATTGGTTGATTTGTTCTACCAGTTTTTTAAACTGGGTTCTGTCAGCAAACTCTACATCTTCGGTTGCAAAATCCAATTCCAGTTCTATGAGTGCAGAAAAACTTATGAGTTGCTCACGCATATATGAGAGCTCGTGCGAAAAGCCCCCACGTATATTGTGCAATGCTGCTTTTTGTGAAGCAGCCGTATTTGCTGCAATAATATCTGCTACTGCTTCGGCTTGTGTAAGATCCATTTTACCATTTAAAAATGCTCGTTGTGTAAACTCACCTGCTCGTGCTAGGCGTGCGCCTTTGCTCACACAAGCCTCAATAATTTGTTGTTGTATAAATGTACTGCCGTGGCAACTTATTTCTATCGTATCTTCTCCTGTAAAACTTTTTGGGCCTTTAAATAAGGTAAGCACCACTTCATCTATCAATCTGTCTCCATCTTTTAGCATGCCTACAAGTGCCGTATGCGTAACTTGTTCTGCTATTTTCTTTGATGGAAACAAAGTGTCAATAATACCAAATGCTTTACTACCTGATATTCTTATAACCGCAATAGCACCAATGCCGGGTGCTGTCGCCAAGGCTACAATTGTATCATCCCATCCAGATAGTTTGTTCATCATTATGCGAAGATACAATAGGTTTTTAAATCAGTATTTTTGTATTTTGTATTTGTAAATCATGAGCTTATCATAATCGATATAAAGAATTCCTTCATTTTCGTATTTGCTATTCGTTTTTTAGTAGTATATGTTTATCAAATTGGCTTATACTAAAGAATATCTAAAATTGGTATTTAGATTATTTTGTCAAACAATGGCTATATGTATTAAATGTAAAAGGTTTAGTTTTTATCATTTTTTTACTTAATAATGTAATCATACTATTAGTAAATATGCTCTTCAACACTATAAAACAGGTTATAGTATATTTTCAATCTTTTTTATATGTATCATATAAAAATTAGGTTAAGTAACTTACCATTAAGTTTTTTTTTCTATCTTCAACCTATGAGATTTTTAATAGCCTTTACACTATGCTTTTTTTCTATTATTGCAACTGCTCAAACCAAGTATGCTACTGTAATTGGTAGGGTAGTAGATGAAAATGATTACCCATTAAAGAATGTTTCCATAGTTATTCTTGGTAAAAATTCTGGGATTTTAACCTCAGATAGTGGTACATTTTCTATTAAATTACCAGCCAAAAAATCTATAGCACTCATTTTTTCCTATACAGGTTTTATTGATCAACAAAGAAACTTCTTTTTAAGTAGTGATGAAACAGAATCTATTTTGGTACAGTTAAAGCTAAGTGGTAAAACATTGGAAGCGGTAACAATTGGTAATGAAAGGGAGCGAAAAGAAGCGGGGCTAATAAAAATAAATCCCAAAACTGCAATTACACTACCAAGTACTATTGGTGGGGTGGAAGGTTTGATAAAAACATTGGTTGGTAGCAATAATGAATTGTCTTCTCAATACAATGTCCGTGGGGGTAATTATGATGAAAACCTTGTGTACATAAATGATTTTGAAATTTACAGACCTTACTTAGTCAGCAGCGGTCAGCAGGAAGGCTTGAGTCTTATAAATCCTGAGTTGACTAAGAACATAAATTTTTATACGGGAGGTTTTCAAAGTAAGTATGGCGATAAAATGAGTAGTGTATTGGATATTCAATACAAAAAACCAACAATTTTTGGTGGTAGTGCATATGTAGGTTTGTTGGAGCAAGGTTTGCAGTTAGAAGGTGCCACAAAAAATAAAAAATTTACGTACGTAGCTGCTGTGCGCAATAAAAGCAATAGAAATCTCTTGAGTAATCAACCCACAACTGGTGCTTACATACCAAGTGCGTCTGATGTGCAAGGGTTATTTACCTATAAGTTTTCAGATAAATTGCAAGTAGAGCTTTTAGGTATCGTATCTGCATCTCGGTTTACTTATTTTCCAGAGTCCGTAAAGAAAACTACTTCTGTATTTTCTCCCTTTTTTACGGCTAATCTTGGTTTAGATGTGAACTTTGAAGGGCAAGAAAGAGATAGTTATAAAACGAGTTTAATTGGTTTGTCTATTATACAATCTGTAAACAAAAAAGTAAAATTAAAGTGGATGCTAAGTCAGTTTAAAGATACGGAGAAAGAAAATATAGATATTACTGGGTCATACACTTTTGGGGATAGAGATTTTGATAACAACAGTGCTACTTTTGGGCAAATAGTAAATGCACTTGGCGCTGGCCTATACCAGAACTATGCACGCAATTTGTTGAATATTGATGTATATAATGTAAGCCACAAAGGAAGCTACGATGCTAAAAAGCATTTTGTACAGTGGGGCTTATCTGCTGATCAAACAACCATAAACGATAAACTTACTGAGTTTGAGTATAGGGATTCTGCTGGATATTCCTTGCCTTACACGCCTGGTGCTTTAACAATTTATAGCGCACAAAATAGTACGGCGGATTTAAGTATCCAAAAATTTAGTGGCTATATACAAGATAATATTAGGCTTTCTAAAAAGCAAACAGATATAAGTTTGCAAGTAGGAGCACGTTTTAATTATAACAGCCTAAACAAACAATTTTTGTTAAGCCCAAGAGCACAATTGAGCTACAAACCATCTGGTAAAAAAGATATTGTATATAAAATAGCGGCAGGTGTGTATAACCAACCACCTTTTTATAGAGAGATACGCAGGCAAGACGGCTCGTTAAATACAGGTATAAAAGCGCAAAAAAGTATTCAAGTAGTTGCAGGAGCAGATTATAATTTTAAAGGATTTGGTAATCGTGTATTTCGTTTTACAACAGAAGGTTATTATAAGGCAATGACAGATGTGGTGCCATATAATGTAGACAATGTAAAAATTAGATATTTGGGTAGCAATAATGCTAAGGCTTATGCAGCGGGTGTGGAGCTTCGTTTGTTTGGAGAGTTAGTAAAAGATGCGGAAAGCTGGGTAAGTATCGGCTTTATGAATACTAAAGAAAACTTAAATAATGATTTTTATTATGATTACAAGAATGCTGCTGGAGAAATCATAAATGTTAATTCTATTGATAGGGTGCCTACAGATAGTATAAGAAATGAGGTTGGGTATGTACGCAGGCCAACAGATAGACTCATTACATTTGGCTTATATTTAGAAGATTATTTGCCAACCAATAAAAATTTTAAAGTACACCTCAATACTATTTATGGTAGCAATATGAGTTACAATATACCAGGCTCTAGCAAGTATAGAAATGGACTAACAATAGCGCCGTATATAAGAGTAGACGTAGGTTTCAGCGCTTTGTTGCTTAGCGAAAAATCAGCAAGAAGGAGTCATAATCCATTTAGAAAATTTGAAAATATTTGGGCTAGTTTGGAAGTTTTTAATTTAATTAATAGAGATAATACCATTTCGTTTCAGCTCATAAAAGATTTTTCAAATACTGTTTATGCATTACCAAATAGGCTTACTCCTAGGCTTCTTAACTTTAAAATCGTTGGTAAATTTTAGTTTCTTGTTCACATCACAATAACATAATGTGTATATTTATTTTTTAAACACACAGTTCTATTATTTACATTTGAATTACCAGACTATCTAAATTTTTTTTAATTAAAACAAAAATAAAATTGACAGAAGTAATTATCAATTTAGAAAATGTAAACCCAATTGAATTTTTCGGAGTTAACAACGGTAAACTCGACATTCTGAAAAAAAAATTCCCTCTATTAAAAATCCTAAGCCGGGGCACTCAGTTAAAATTAAGCGGTGCCGATACGCAGATTGAAGATGCAAAAGAAAAAATAGACTTATTGCTTAAATACTTAGAACGAAGTGGGCATATGAGCGAAAATTATTTTACACAAATACTTGGCGGAGACGATGAAAAAAGTATAGATAATTTTATAGATCGAAACCCAAATGATGTATTGGTATTTGGCCCCAATGGAAAAACAATACGTGCAAGAACAAGTAATCAAAAACTGATGGTACATGCATGCGATAAAAATGATATTGTATTTGCTATTGGGCCAGCTGGTACTGGTAAAACATACACAGCTGTAGCGCTTGCTGTGCGTGCTTTAAAAAATAAAACAGTAAAAAAAATAATTCTTACAAGGCCTGCGGTAGAGGCGGGGGAAAGTTTAGGATTTTTACCTGGCGATTTAAAAGAAAAAATAGACCCTTACCTACGACCATTGTATGATGCACTGGATGATATGATACCTGCCGATAAGCTCGCATATTACATGAGCACACGTACAATTGAGATAGCGCCTCTAGCGTATATGCGAGGTCGTACACTCGATAATGCATTTATTATTTTAGATGAGGCACAAAACACAAATGACCTACAAATAAAAATGTTTTTAACAAGAATAGGTCCCAATGCAAAAGCTATAATAACAGGGGATCCTACACAAGTAGATCTTCCTAAAAATATGCAAAGCGGATTGTGGAGGGCTACAAGACTTTTGAAAAACATAGACGGTATTGCGCATATTGAGCTAGATGAGGAAGACGTAGTAAGGCATAAATTGGTAAAAGCTATTATTAAAGCTTACAATAAAGATGATAAAACTGCTATGGAAGAAAAAGAAGCTGAGCAAAAGGCAAGAAGAGAGCGTACATGATGTATAAAAAACTACAACAAATAATAAAAATAAGGTGGCTTTATTGCTACCTTATTTTGTTTTGTACATTTTGCAATATGCAAGCAAAAAAACGTAATAATGATTCTTTGCAACCAATATCTAGCACTAGTGAAATATTAAAGGATATTGTAAGCCTAAAGCAAAAAATTATTTCTGGAGATGTGGTTACAAGAACGGGCAATGATTTTACGAGCCAATGTTTAAAATCGCTTAATAGAAATGATAAAACTTTTTCTCATTGTGGTATTGCAAGTATTGAAAATGATACGCTATTTGTATACCATGCCATTGGCGGCGAATGGAATCCTGATGAAACGATAAGGAGAGATTTGTTTGAAAAATTTTGTACCCCAACAGAAAATAATGCTGTGGGTGTTTTTAGGTGTAAAGTATCAAATGAAATTAAAAATAAATTAATAACAAAGGTAAAATCCTTATTCAACGAAAATATAAAATTTGATTTAGATTTTGATTTGAAAACAGATGATAAAATGTATTGTACAGAGTTTGTTTACAAAAGCTTTTTGTATGCTTCGGATAGTGTTGTAAAGTTTAAGCATAGTTTTATTAAGCAATTTGAGTTTGTAGGTGTGGATGATATTACAACAAATGTGTTGTCAACTAAAATTGCTATGCTTAATTTAAATAAATAGTAATATTTTTACTATTCAAATTAAAAACCTTGTTATGCAAAAATTATTATTAGTTGGCTTACTTTTTATGAGTGCTTTTCTCTTTGGTTGTAAGAGTAATAGTGGTGGAAACCCTTCAGCAGTGTTATCAGATTTTTTTGATGCTATGCAAAAGAATGACAAAGTAAAGATTAAGGAATTGTGTACAGCAGAAAGTGCAACTATGCTTAGTATGATGGATATGGGCATGAATAAAGGAGATAAGAGTATGGGTGAGTTTGATAAAACGAAGGTAGAGTTTGGAGAAGCTATCATTAATGGAGACAATGCAAAAGTACCTGTAAAAGATAAGGTGAAGGGAGAGGTTATCAATTTCCCTATGAAAAAAGAAAATGGGCAATGGAAAGTAGCTTTTGATAAATCGAGTATGATGGAAATGGCATCCGACAAAATGAATGAGAAAGGAATAAATTTGGGAGACAGTATCAATAAAGCGATGGATGGCATAAATATGGACTCTATGAAAAATGTGATTAATAAAGCAATGGATGGGGTGAATATGGATTCTATGAAAAATGAAGTGAGTAAGGCTATGAAGGGTGTAAACATGGATTCTATAAAAAACGAAGTAAATAAAGCTTTGCAAGAAGCGAAACAGAAATAAAACAAATTTTAATTTTAAAAGCACTCCATAAAAGAGTGCTTTTTTTATACTGTTTAGAAAAATTTTAGCTTTAAATTTGAAATATGAAAATAAGTTTAAGTCTTTCGATAATTTTATTGGCATTATTTGCTTGTAATAGCAAAACTGAAAATAAGCCAAATACTGCTATGGATGTTGGCAGAGATTTTATAAGAACCACTTTGGATGGGGATTTTAAAAATGCAGAAGTACTTTTGTGTAAGGATTCACAAAATATTCAAACTTTTGAATCGTACAAGAATTATTATACTAGGCTTCCAGCTGACAAAAAATTGGCATACAAAAAAGCATCATACACTATTAATACTGTACAAGATTTAAATGACTCTACCAGTATTATTGATTATAGCAATTCGTATATGAATGAGCCTATTAAAATAAAATTGGTAAAGCAAAATAAAATTTGGTGTGTAGATTTTAAATATACCTCTGGCGATACTGCCACTATAAAATGATGCCAATTAAAAATATTTTGCTTGTAGGGCTTGGTGGGGGGCTTGGGTCTATGCTCAGGTATATGATTGCAGCGGCTTTTAAGCAAAGTAGTTTTCCATTTACAACATTTCTAATAAATGTAACTGGTAGTATTTTTATTGGAATTGTATTTGCTTTAGGAACAAAAAACGAAACGATTTCTGCCCCATTAAAACTGTTTTTGGCTACTGGTATTTGTGGAGGCTTTACCACATTTTCTGCATTTAGTGTAGAAAATGTACAATTTATAAAAGAAGGGAATTATACCACAGCGGCTGTTTATATTGTAGCAAGTGTAGCTTGTTGTATAGTGGCTTGTTTAGCTGGGTTTAAAATTATTCAAACTTAAAAAAAATATTATATGCACGTATTACACCCATGGCATGGTGCACATTTCGGCTTTGATGCACCAGCACAAGTAAACGCACTTATAGAAATATCTAAGGGTAGTAGCTGTAAGTATGAAATTGACAAAGCTACCGGTTTGCTAAAATTGGACAGGGTTATTTATTCCTCATTCCATTATCCAATAAATTATGGCTTTATTCCAAAAACATTGGGCGACGATGGAGACCCGCTAGATATACTTGTATTATGTAGCGAAAGCATAAACCCACTTTGCTTGGTAAAAGCTACGGTAATTGGTAATATGCAAATGATAGATAATGGAGAAAAAGATGATAAAATAATTGCAGTAGCTACCAACGACCCTTCTGTAAATCATTTAAAAGATATAAATGAATTGCCAGAGCATTTTATAAATGTGCTTAAAAATTATTTTGAAAATTATAAAGTACTCGAAAATAAAATAGTGGAGATAGACGATTTTCAAAATAAAGAAATAGCCTACAAAGTAATAGAAGATGCCATAAGCATGTATAAAGATCATTTTACGGAAGATGGAAAAGCAAAAAAATAGCAAAATGGATACGCAAATAGTACTCATTCTCTTAGCAATAGGCTTGGTAGCAGGTATGCTTGGCGGTATGGTGGGTGTAGGTGGAGGTATTGTAATAGTGCCTGCACTAGTATATTTTTTAGGCTTTAGCCAGCATACAGCACAAGGTACTTCGCTTGGTCTTATTATGCTGCCAGTAGGTATACTAGGCTTTTTACAATATTATTATAGCAGCCAAAAAGCAGGCACTCCTATAAATTTTTATGTAATAGGTATTTTAGCAATTGCATTTGTGGTAGGTAGTTTTTTTGGAAGTAAAATGGCATTGTCCATACCGCAAGATATATTGAAGAAATGCTTTGCAATACTACTTGTTATTGTAGCAATAAAAATGCTTTTTTTTGATAAGCCATCAACTAAAGAAAATACTAAAACTGTTTCCGAAAAAAATATTTTGCAATAGCCGTTTTATGGAAAATGAAATTACTTTCATCTAATAACAAAACAAACTGCTACATACGTTATAATGCATTTGCAACACAACGATAAAGAAGATTCAGAAATACTGCACTCCTTTTACCTAGATCATAACAATGAATGGTTGGGTATATTGCTCCAACGCTATACAGGCTTGTTGTTAGGTGTATGTATGAAGTATCTTAAAAATGAAGACGATGCAAAAGATGCTGTACAACAAATATTTTTGAAAGCAATAGGAGAGTTGCAAAAATACAAAGTAGATTATTTTAAGAGTTGGCTATACATGATTGCCAAAAATCATTGCTTAATGAAACTTAGGGGCAAGGGTAAAATAACTACTGCTATAAATGATAATTTGGTAGGAGAGGATGCAGCTGTAGCAAAAGATGCAATTGTAAAAAAAGAAGTAGCACTTACAAATCTTGAAGAAGCACTAAAATTATTGAACGAAGAACAAGCCATTTGTGTAACTTTATTTTATCTTCAAAAAAAGTCCTATCAAGAAATTGTAGGCCTTACTAGTTTTAATATGTTGCAGGTAAAAAGTAATATACAAAATGGCAAAAGAAATTTAAAAATATTAATGCAAAGAATGCACAAGGATGAATAACGGGAATGTAAACATATCATCGGATGGCAGCGAAAGTAGTGCTGATAAAAACAACCGCTTGCAAGCACTTAATGACTCATTAAGCTTTAGCGATGATGATTTATTTGACCAAGAAGCTGCAGAAGGTTTATCTCAATTAGAAGAACAAAAAGTGCCACAAATAGTTGATAAATTAAACGCCGATTTGCACCGTCAACTTAAGAAAAAGAAAAAAAGAAAAGGTATTGCAGATAACTCCAATACTTATATAACCATAATTACTATTCTAATACTTGTAGTAGTTGCTTTTATTGTATTAAAGAAAATTCTTTAAATGTTGTAGTATTTACTTTATTACTTCTTCCAACACTTTTCCTACACTACCCGATGGCATTTGTATATGTAGCATAGCAGCAAGGGTAGGGGCAATATCTGTCATGTAAACTTCTTTATTTGTACTGCCTTGTTTTACATGCCAGCCTAAAAAAATCAATGGAATATGCGCATCATATGGATTCCATGAACCATGCGTTGTTCCCTTTTTCCCTCCATCAAAATAACCAGGCTTTATTACAAATTGTATATCGCCACTACGTGATGGCGTATACCCGTTTATGAGCATACTTTTCATTGGTTCTGCTATAGTTGCACTTCCCAATTTTGCTGTTTCTACAATATTTGTTACATATGGCTTTCGGGCTATTTTTTCCATTATAAATTGAGTTATAATTTCTTCATTTTTGCCTTGGGTTCTTATTGCTGTATTATCTATATACACTTGATAGTTTTGTATAACGGAGATAGCTTTTTTTACAGCAAAACTATCTTCAATCTGTTTATTTAATTCTTTCATTAATTCACTTTCACTCATTGTGCCAGTAGGTATTTTATTTTCTTTTAAAAAGCCTGGTATATGAGATACACCATGATCTGCAGTTATGAAAAATAGATAATTATTGCTACCAAATTTTTTATCTAGGTATTCTAAAAAAGTAGACAAATCCTTGTCCAGTCTTAAATAAGTGTCTTCTATTTCAATTGAATTGGGACCAAAAGCGTGCCCCGCATAATCAGTAGATGAAATACTTACCGTAAGCATATCAGTATATGCACCAGCACCCATTTTTTCTTGGTCTATAGTGGCTTTAGCAAAATCAAAAGTAAAGGAAGCAGCGTGAGGTGTAAATTTAAATGTGCTATATTTTCCTGCATTTAACGTAGATAATTTATAAGGAAATACATTTGTATTAAGACCAGAGAGATTGGTTTCATACTCCTTATTATCGCTTGTGCTTTGTGTATATGTTTCTATTGGGTACATTGTTTCCCAATCCTTTTTCATATATGTACCAGCCCAATCTTTTGCATTAAAGTCCGCTACCCAGTTAGGTAAGGCGTTCATATAATAATCACTGGTTATCCACTTACCTGTAGCTTCATCGAACCAATAAGCTGCATTTGCAGTGTGCCCAGCGGTTAAAATAGCGCCCCTGTCTTTTAGTGCAATGCCAATAACTTTACTCTGGGCTATATTGCTTAATTTTAATTCATCTCCAATGGTAGTTGCCCATAAATTTCTTGGGCTCATTTTACCATCTTCATTATTGTTTCCAATACCTTTGGCTGTGCTGTCTTGCGTGCAGTACATACCCCTATTAATGCTTTTTTCGTACCAATTATTACCTATTATGCCTGTGGTAGCTGGTATGCCACCAGTATATACACAAGAGTGTCCTACAGCAGTATAGGTAGGCACATAAGGAATAAATGTATTTTCAAAATTGTATCCTTTGCTCAATAATCGCTTAAAACCAGTTTCGTTATATCTGTTGTAATATCTATACAAATAGTCCCAACGCATTTGGTCTATTACCAAGCCTATTACTATTTTCGGACGAGCAACCTCTTTTTTTATTTCAATTTTTTTTTGAGCATTGCTGTTTAACATACATAAAACACCCAACGCAAATATTGAAATTTTAAACCTCATATTTTAAATTTGTACAAATGTAAAAGATATCAAATACATTCATGGTTTTTAATAATTTAATAATTTATTAATTATTTCCATCCTATTAAATTAAGGGCTTATGCATTGCTCAGTATTATAGCACGGAGACAAAATGTGAACTAAAGTGGCTTTAACCAAAATGCAATTGGTTTTTGAGCTTCAGCGAGTTTAATGAAATATCAACACTAATTAAAAAACTACATAACTTAACCACGGCAAACGCTTTTAAAAACGAAATTCTCTAAATTGAAAATATTTGCCACAAATGCACGGTAAGGTTTGTGGGACAGCATAGCTGTTCGGAAGATTTGAAAACACCTTTAACATGCCGCTTCCCGATTTTCGGGACAGGCTCTATGGAGCTTAATACAACAAACCTTAAAATTCATCTACTGATATGTCGCTCCTCTGGAGCTATAATTCGAAAATATTTAGCCTCGTTAGAGGCGACATGTCAGTAGAAATGAATAATAAAACATAATCAGAGCTCCGTAGGAGCGACATGTTTTTTCTGTGGTCTGCTTTCGTGTCTCACGAATGCACGATAAGGTTCGTGTGACACGAACCTAGGCGGAGATATTCGGATGATTAAAAAGTGTAATGTCAACATAATAAATTAAGCCTGAAAGGCTGGTATTAATATAGAATTAAATAATATTAGTGAGGTGCAAATCCCGAAGGGATGACATTATTGCTAATATCACCCCTTCGGGGTTATTTAAAACCTTTTGATGTTTACTATATTAATGTCATCCCTTAGGGATTAAAACCAATATACCAAATCTTCCGAAAAGTTATGGTGGGCCACCAAAAAAGGCTGTTGGCTTTAACTGTCGACAGTTTGGCGATAGTTGAAATTAAAAAAATATACTGCAAGAATAATATAAATGAAATGCAAATATCAACTAAGGGACAATTTGTACCCCTGTCGCCTGCGTTTGTGTCTTGCGAATGCAAGCCCATCGCCATGGTTCGTGTCCCCACGAAACGTGCGCTAAGTTCTACTCCACATGTTTACGAATTGGTAATTTTATGATTGCGAAAATTGACTGGAGCGAATGGTTCGTGGGGACACGAACCAAGGCTAGTAATGGTGGGGGATTAACACTATCTAAATGTTAAAAAGCATTGCCACAGAACCACAGTTTTGGCTTTTGTATGTTATTGTTCGCTGTACATCTTTGAAAAATACTCTTTTCTCATCGCCTGCGTTCTGTTGCCTGCGTATGTGTCTTGCGAATGCAAGGCTATCGCCACGGTTCGTGTCCCCTCGAAACGTGCGCTAAGTTCTACTCCACATGTTTACGAATTGGTAATTTTATGATTGCGAAAATTGATTGGAGCGAATGGTTCGTGGGGACACGAACCAAGGCTAGGATTTAAAAGTACCAAACGAATCTTTCAAATTTTTGTAAGGTTCGTCATCTATATCTGTGTTTATAGAATTAACTATTTTATTAATCAAAGCTTTTTTGTTTACATTACTTAGGTTATCTATCATTTCAAAATAACCATCTACAATTGTTGTGTTTATTTCTGCTATCATAATAATTAAATCTATAAAAAATTATTCAATTACAAAATTTCAATTTTAAATGCACCCTTTTGAAGCTAATATGAATTCGTGGAGTTAGGTGTAAATAAGCAACAGACTCTGTCTGTTTACAATAAATGAGTAAATACTCATTTTATTAAACATCCTTAGAGACGGCTGCGCCTTAACGCTAGGGATAGAAAAGCAAAAAGAGGCTTCGGGTATTTTATACGGCTTCTGATGAAGTATGTACGGCTCTACTAGGGGTCTATTACGGCTCTAGTATTTGTAGTGCATCTAGGCAAAATAAAGAGCGTTTCTGTCGCCTGCGTTTGTGTCTTGCGAATGCAAGCCATCGCCACGGTTCGTGTCCCCACGAAACCTACGCTAAGTTCTACTCCACATCTTTACGAATTGGTAATTTTATGATTGCGAAAATTGATTGGAGCGAATGGTTCGTGGGGACACGAACCATTCGCTAGGAACCACAGTTTTGGCTTTTGAATGTTATTGTTCGCTTTACATCTTTGGAAAATACTTTATTCTCATCGCCTGCGCCGTCGCTTGCTTCTGTGTCTCACGAATTCATGGTAAGGTTCGTGAGACACGAACCTAGGCGAAGATTAACACTAATAAATGCGAAAAAGCATGCCACAGAACCACAGTTTTGGTTCTTGAATGTTGCTGCTCTCTCTATATCTTTGAAAAAAAGGCGCTATTTCCACAACATGCGTTCGTGCCTAACGAATACTTGGTATGGTTATGTATGAAAAAAAGTATGGGATTTGAAAGGGGTAAACGGTATAAAAATAGTGTTTTTTGAAAAAGTGGATTCGGGTGAAATATACGTATTATGATGAAGTATGTACGGCTCTACTAGGGGTCTACTGCGGTGCTAGTATTTGTGATGTAGGTAGACAAGGTAAAGGGAGTTTTAAAACTGTGTACAACAATACTTGCCTACCTTCTTCTCAGCAAAAAAACAACTCATTTGTAAACGAAGAATTAAATTCTCTTTTTTATTGTGTTTGAGGCTCACAAAACTTGTATACATTTACACCAGTTTTATTAACATTTTTAAATATATTTAACAATAAAATAATAATTACATAACAAAATGATTTATAATTTATAATTAACTTTAACTTTACAATTAATTCATATTTAAATAACAATTTAATATCATATTATTAAAAGTTATGCACAAATAATCATTTTACTAGCATTCGTTATACCGTATTTCTACGAGAAAATATACTAATTTGCTAGTCATTATGTACTAATTTAATCCCCTTAGACGGTGTTTTTGCAACAATTGCAAAAACATTTTATGGCATTATTCTGCCAGTTATTCTAAGATTTTCTATTGGTACAAGTATTTATCCTCCTTCTCTTGTAAAGCCACAGTGCCGTATGGCACTATCTTTTTTATTCAATATAAATTATTTAGTTATGCGTAAAATTTACGTAGTATTCGTTTTATTGTTTGCTGTTTTAAGTACAAATGCTCAACTTGTTTCAAACTATTCTTTTAGCCAAAGTAATGGAGTTTATACTGCAATTACAGGAGGAACAGTTTTGGGAACAGCAACAGCTAATACCAATGCTGGTTCTTTAGATGATCTTAATTTCAATCCAACTATACCTTTCACATTTACATTTAACGGTACTGGATATACTACTTTTAATGTAAATACAAATGGAAATATTCATTTCGGAACAGGTACTGCTGCTTTGACTGCCCCTATTAGCAGCGGTAACTTGCACACTGGAGCTATTTCTGCATGGGGGAGAGATATAAATTCTTTTTTTAATATTGGTGGAAGAACTGGAGAAATGAGATGGGAAACTGTAGGTGTGACACCAAACAGAGAGATAGTTTTTCAGTGGAAAGACTTTAGACCTAATTTTAGCACAGGAACTGGCTTTGTTTACGGGCAAAGTTTTCAAATAAGACTAAAAGAAACTTCAAATATAATAAACATCGTTTACGGACCAGGATCTTATGCAGTAGGAGCAACTGGGATATCTAATTCCACTGCGAACGATTTACAAATAGGGCTACGTGGTGCAACAAATGCGGACTATTTGATTAGGACAAATACAACTGCTCAAGCATTCGGTGCAAGTACTGCAGGTGGTACAAACACCACTGGGCAAAATTATAACACAACTGTTGCTACCCCAGGTATGCCTGCAAGCGGTCTTACTTATACTTTCACGCCACCGCCTCCATGTGTAGCACCTACTGCACAACCAACAGTTTTAAGTCTTACGCCATTTTCTACTACACAAATCAATGGTTCTTTTACGGCTGCTTCACCAGTACCATCAGGTTATATTGTTGCAAGGTATCCATCTGGTGCTGCTGTTACTAATCCAGTAACCGCTACCACATATACGGCAGGTAATACCTTAGGTTTAGGTACGGTTGTTTCTGTTGGTACAGGTACAACTTTTTCGAGTACAGGTTTAACAGCAGGTACAACTTATGATTATTATGTATATACTTACAATAATACTGCATGTTCAGGCGGTCCTCTTTATTTAACTGCTGCTCCTTTAACCAGCAGTGCTACAACAATTAGTTGTCCAATACCAGGTACATATTCTATTGGTCCTTCGGGTACATATAGTTCAGTATCACAAGTTGTAAATATTTTAAGTGGCTGTACACTTACAGGTGCTTATATTTTTGAATTGCAGCCTGCTTATGTTTCTACTGTAGAAACTTTCCCTATTACAATTCCACAATTTGCGGGCACTAGTGCTACTAATACAGTTACTTTTAGGCCACAAACAGGAGCTGCTAATTTAAGTATAACAACATCAAGTACAATAGGTACTATAAATTTCGATGGGGGAGATAATGTTTTCTTTGATGGAAGACCAGGGGGAGCAGGTGTATTAAAAGAGTTAACGATTGCTAATACTGATTTTTCTGCTACTTCTGGTATGTATACTGTACAATTTATTAATGACGCCGTTTCAAATAAAATAACTTATTGTAAAGTATTGGGTTCTTCACAAGCATCTTTAAGTGCAAATATTTTAATACAAGGTACTACAGGTAGTACAGGTAATGATAACAATACGATAGATAATAACGATATTGGTATGGCGGGATTAAACCCTATGGTAAATGGTATATTTAGTAATGGGGCTACTACTTCTCTTGCTATTGGCAATAGTGGTGTAAGTATTACCAGTAATAATATTTACGACTATTACTCGCCTGCAGCTATAAACAGTAATGGTATTCAAACTTTGGCTAGCACAAATTTTACAATAACAGGTAATAAATTATACCAAACAACCACAAAAACCTCTACAGCGGGTGCTACATACAGTGGTATAAATATTTACAATATTACAGCTGGTGCAGGAGGCTTTAACATCAGTAATAATATTATAGGATATGCAAATGCATCAAGTACAGGCGTTACTACTTACGCAGGAGCATTTGCTAATAGGTTTGTAGGTATTCAGCTACAAGGGGTTACTTCTAGTGAGATTCAGGGTAATACAATTTCAGGTATTTCACTTACTACAGCTTCTAATACAGCTACAGGCAATGGGATTTTTACAGGGATTTTTGTTGTAGCTGGTATAGCGAATGTTGGTAACACAACAGCAAATATCATCGGCTCGGCTTCTACAACTGGAGCAATTACTATTATTCCTACTGCTACTGGCGGTTTGGTAAACGGCTTATTAAATACTTCTGTAGCAGCAGTAAATATGAGTGGTAATACTGTTGCAGGTATTACTATAGCTAATACGGTAACAGCTGCCATAGCTAACATATTTAACGGTATTTTGAGTAGTGGTACTAGCAGTACTTTTACTTGTAACAATAATATTATTGGAACCACTTCTACTTCAAATAGCATACAATTAGGCTCATCAGCATTTACGACTTCTGCATGTACTATTAGAGGTATTTATATATCTGCTACTACGAGCACTAACACAGTTCAAAGTAATACAGTAGTAAATTTAATTAACTACAGTACAAGTGCAGGTTCTACAAATAGCATTCATGGAATGGAATTTGGCGGAGGAACTTCAACAATCACGCAAAATACTATTAGAGATTTAAGTTATGCTGGTTTAAGCACTAGTAACATTGCGACTACTATAGCAAATTGTGGCATAGTAATGTACTCGAGTTCTGCAAATCAGGTTATTAGTCAAAATAATATTTACAACTTAAATGTAACTACAACAACTGCTAATAGTGTTGCTGCTGTTGCCATTATTACGACAGGTAGTGGAACTGGTACAATAAGCAGAAATCGTATTTATGGAATTACAAATGCTTCTACAGGAACAAATGGCTTTGTGGCTGGTTTTTGGGGAGGAGGAGCTTCTTTTACATTTGTTAATAACATGATAAGCCTTAGTAACGGAGCGTTAACAAATGCTATGCAAGTTGCAGGTGTATTTGATAATGGAGCAAGTGGTACAATGACTTACCATTATAATACCATTATTATAGCTGGTTCTCAAACAGTAAGTTCTGCTTCTGTTGGAATTCAAAAAGCAGCAGCAAATACAGTAGATATTAAAAATAATATTGTATTGATGAAAAGAACTGGTACAGGCAATTTCTATGCAATTGCAAATACTACCGGTAGTGCCACAGGTTGGGCTTGTGATTACAACGTACTTAACAGTGCAAATGCAGCTACACTTGGTGTTTGGGGTGCTGTTGGGGCAGGTGATAGAACTTTTGCTACATGGAAAACTACAAGTGGAGGAGATGCAAATAGTTATAACGGTTTAGGATTAACATTTGTAGATGAGGCTACTGCCGATTTACATTTAAACATGGGCACAACAGCTACACCTATTGAGTCAGGAGCAGTCGTGGTAGCAACTACAATTGACTATGATGCTCAAACAAGACCTGGTGGCGGCGGCACTTTAAATGGTGGAGGAACAAAACCAGATATTGGAGCAGATGAAGCTGATTTAGTTCCTTTAGATGTTTTACCTCCTACAATTACGTACACAGCTTTGTTAAATACATGCCTTACAACCAATATTACACTTACTGGTGTAGTCATTACAGATGTAACAGGTGTGCCATTATCAGGAGCTAATATACCTCGTATTTATTACCGTAAAAATGGTGGAAGTTGGTTCTCCAATGCAGGTACATATACTGTTGGTACAACAACAAATAGTACTTGGAATTTTACTATTCAAAATGGTGATATGGGTGGAGTAACAGGAGCTGATATAATTAGCTATTATGTGATTGCACAAGATTTAGTTGGAACTCCAAATGTGGGTAGTAATCCTGCTACAGGCTTAGTGGCTACTGGCGTAGCTGCAGTAACTACAGCACCAACTACACCTAACAGTTATTTAATTACTTTTTTAAATGGTACATATACAGTAGGTGTTGGCGGTAATTTTACAACACTTACCGCTGCAATTAACGCATACAATGTATCATGTTTGGGTAGTGCCATTATATTTAACCTTACAGATGCTACTTATGCTAGTGAAACATTTCCTCTTACTATAAATGCAAATGCTACAGCAAGTGCAACCAATACATTAACTATAAAACCAAGTACTGGTATAAGTCCTTCAATTTCGGGTACGAGTGCTTCAGCAATTTTTGTGCTAAATGCAGCGGATTATGTTACAATTGATGGTACTAATGGAAGTACCGCAAACACTATCTGTCCTGCTGTTTCTGCTACAAGAAATCTTACCATAAACAATACAAGTGCAAGTGGGTCTAGTGCGGTAGTTTGGTTGCAAACTAATGTAGCAGATGGTGCCACTAATAATAAAGTTATAAATTGTAATATAGTTGGAAATACAAATACAACCACTTTATTTGGTATTGGTAGTGGTAGTTCGTTAATATCAACTGGCTCATTTGGAACAGGCAATAATAATAATCAATTTATAAACAACAATATAAGCAAATCACAATACGGAATTAGCTCACAAGGAGCAAGCGCAGCTAATAAAAATACAGGAACTGTAATAAACCAAAACTTAATGAATACTACTTCTCCAGATAATATTCGTTTGGGAGGTATTGTAACTGGTTTTGAAAATGGCGTAAATATTATTGCAAATAAAATATCTGGAATCTCTGCTACTACAGATGTATTTGGTATTTCTCTTGGCAATCACATTGGTAGTATTGCCTCTACTCCAGCAACAGTAAATGAAGTTGTAAACGCAACAGTTAGTAAGAATATTATAAGTGGAGTAGTGACGAGTTCTGCTGATGCGGCTGCAGGTATTATACAATGTGTTATTGTTAACCCAAGTATAACAACCATAAGTAATAACATGGTTACTGGTATAGCATCTCCATCAACTACACCAGATATTACTACAGGCATCTATTTAGGAGGTGGCGCTGGAACAACCAATGTTTATAATAATACAGTTTTGATGACTGCTCCAAGGGGAACAATGCCAGGGTATGCTCTAGCAATAGGAGGCTCTAATCCAATTGTAAATTTGCAGAATAACATTTTAGTGTACAATTCTGGTGGTAGTGGAGCTGGTATAGGTTATGCAATTGCATTAGCTTACACGACACCATATACAAATTTGAATTCTAATAATAATAATTTTTTTATTAGTGGCACAAATACTGTATTAGCTAAGGTAGGTTCAATAAATGGCAGTACTGCAAATCAACAAACAACATTAGCTACTTGGCGTACAACAACTGGAAAAGATGCTAACTCAGTTAACGTAAACCCAACATTTACTTCTGCTTCAGATTTACACCTACAATCAGTATTAGCAAATGCTACACTTAATAATACAGGCATAAATGTAGCAGCGGTTATAGATGATATTGACTGCCAAACAAGGGCTAGTGTTCCTGATATGGGCGCTGATGAATTTGAAGCTTTAGATATGGGTGCTGTAACTTTAGTAAATCCTACTTCTCCAATTTGTGCAAATGCATCAGTTCCCGTTACGGTAACGATTAGAAATTATAGTAATGGTACAATTGATTTTAGTGTAAATCCAGTAACAGTAACAGTAAACGTAACAGGGGCTGCAACATCAACATTAACGCATATAATAAATACGGGTACTTTAGCAGGTTTAACAAATCTTAATGTTTTAATTCCTACTTCATTAAATATGAGTGCTGTTGGCACTTATACATTCAGCACGAGCACAACAGTTACAGGCGATGTACAAGCAAGCAACAATACGGTAGCTTCGGTTTCCAATGTTACCACAACAGCTTTATCTATAGCAGGTACAGTATCAGCAGACCAAACTATTTGCCCTGGTACTCAGCCAGCTAATTTAACTTTAGCAGGTAATACGGGTACGATACAGTGGCAAAGTTCTACAGATAATTTTACATACACAGATATAATTGGTGCAACTTCAGCAACATTAACTGGAGCTACTATAGGAAATTTATCTGTAGTAACATATTTTAGAGTTGTGGTTACTAATACCCCTTGTGCTGCAGTTAATTCTGCACCAGTTACTATAAGTATGATTCTTTCTCCAACTTTTGCCAACTTGCAATTTCCTGCTACTGGTAATATCTGCCAAGGTTCTTCATTTACCTCTTATGGTAAGGTATTTCAAGTAGGTGTAACTGAGGCACCAGGTGCAAACCCTTCTATTACTGCTGAATTTGGTTATAGTTCTACAAATAACAACCCGAATTCGGCTGGATGGACTTGGCTATCTACTACTTATCAAGGGCAAGCATTTAATGATGATGAGTATACAAATACATTTACTCCTGCAACCCCTGGAACATACTATTACACATTTAGATTCCGTCAAGGTGCTTGTGAATGGGTTTATGGTGGTTATAATACTGGTTTTTGGAATGGAACTACCAATGTAAATGGTGTATTAAATGTAAGTGCTACCAGTGCTGTTGGTATTGCATCTGCAAGCCAAACAATCTGCTCTGGAAGTACACCTACAGCAATAAGTATTGCAAGTAATGTAGGTACTATACAATGGCAATCATCTAGCGATAATGCTACCTTTAATAATATTGGAGGAGCAAATGCTGCTACTTTAACATTGGGATCATTAACAGCTACAACATATTATAGATGTGTAGTTACGAGTGGTGTTTGTGCAGCAGCAACTTCAAACACTGTTACAATAACGGTAGATCAGTCGCCTACTTTTGCTAACTTACAATTCCCTGCTTCGGGTACTGTTTGTCAAGGTTCTCCGTTTACTAGTTATGGCCAAGTATACCAGGTAGGTGTAACAGAAGCTGCAGGAGCTAACGCTAATATTACAGCTGAATTTGGATATAGTTTAAGTAACAACAATCCTAATTCTATTGGATGGATATGGTTACCTGCTACTTACAATGTTCAATCAGGTAATAATGATGAATATACCAATACTTTTAGTCCTGCTGCGTCTGGTACTCTTTATTATACATTCAGATTTAGGTTTGGAGTAACCTGCCCATGGGTGTATGGAGGATTTAATGGAGGTTTCTGGAATGGTACTACAAGCATAAATGGTGTACTAACAGTTAATTCATTGCCAACAGCATCTATAACATCTAACAATAGCCCAATATGCTCTGGTGCTAATGCGGTATTTAACTTAAGTGGTACAAGTGGAGCAGTAGTTACATATAATATTAACGGTGGAGCAAATACAACTGTTACATTAGCAGGAGGAACTGCTGTGGTTACCATAACTAGTGTAGTTGCAAATCAAACATTGAATTTAGTATCTGTAACAAATGGTAGTTGTCCTACATCAATTATAAGTACATCTACAGTTAGTATTAATCCAAGTGGTACTTGGACAGGTACTACCAATACAGATTGGAACACCACTGCAAACTGGTGTGGTGGAACTCTACCATCAGCTGGTACAAATGTTACCATACCAACTGGAGCACCAAATTACCCAATTATAACAACAGGTACTGCATCAGCAAACAACATATCTATTGCCACTGGTGCATCTGTAATTGTATCTGGTGCGGGTGTACTTAATTTATACGGAGCTATTACAAATACTGGTACTTTCAATCTTACAGCAGGCACTTTAAATATGGCTGGTACTTCGCCACAAACATTGGCAGGTACTAGTATAGCAAGTGGTTCAGTAAAAAATCTTACATTAAGTAATCCAACTGGGGTTGCATTATCAGCCGCATTAGCTGTTACTGATAGTGTATCTTTTGGCGCAAGCAATGTAGTATTTACAACCAACAATCACCTTACTTTAAAATCTACTGTTACTGGCACTGCAAGAGTTGCCGATATTACACAAGCAGGTACTTTATCTGGCAACAGTATTACAGGTAACGTAACGATAGAGCGTTACCTACGAGCATTTAAATCGTGGCGTTTACTGGCAACACCTATTGTTGGTGGAGCAGGTACTGCCACTATAAATGATACTTGGAGAGAGGGCGGTACAGCACTAACAGCCAATGGATTTGGTACTCGTATTACAGGACCTGGTGCTATAGGTTTGCCTGGTGGGGTGGATGAAAATACCCAGAGGGGATCTATGAAAGTGTATAACATGGGTACGAATATCTTTGATGAGGTTACCAGTGCTGACTTGCTTGCTAATAAAACAATTGGAAATGACGAAGGATATTACATATTTGTAAGGGGGGATAGAGGTATAGATGCAGCACCAGCAACTTTAGCAGGTACAACCACACTCCGTATGAGTGGGCAAATTCGTACAGGTAACCAAACATTTAATGTTACAGCAAATAAGTTTCAGTCTTTTGGTAATCCATATGCTTCTCAAATAGACTTTAAGAAAGTTACTTTAAGTCCTCAAATGACGGAGGTATTTTATATTTGGAATCCTTCTGGAGGTTTCTATGGTGTTGGACAATATGAAACTTATGCAAAACAAACTCCTGGAGACCCAACATCGGATTACAGGCGAAATGGTAGTGGAGCAATACTTAATACAATTGAAAGCGGGCAGGCTGTGTTTATTCAAAATGGTAACGCAACAGTTAATGGTTCAATAACGGTTAAGGAAACTGATAAATCTATTGGAAGTAGTTTGGTAAGCAGAGTTGGGGTTACAACTCCTACTTTAGAGATAAATCTCTATTCCAAAAATAATATTGGAGAAGATTATTTAGCGGATGCCACAGTACTTAATTTTAATAATAATTATACTAACAATATTGATAATAAAGATGTAAGAAAAATTAATAATGCTGTAGATAATATTTCTATAAAAAATAGCAATGTAATTTTAGTAGCAGATAGACGTACAAACCTACAATCCACCGACACCATCTTCCTAAACCTCAGCAATACCCGTATAGCAGCTTATCGTTTTGAGATAGACCCATCGGTATTAAGCAACACTGGCCTTGAGGCTTTCTTGGAGGATAAATTTTTACAAACTGCTACGCCAGTAAGCCTTAGTGCTGTTACAAATGTAGCTTTCGATATTACCAGCAATGCAGCTAGTAAAGTAGCAGATAGGTTTAGAATTGTATTTAAACAAGCACCTACAGTAAGCTTTACAACTATAGCAGCTACCCGTAATGCAGATAAAACCATTACCGTAAACTGGGGTGTACAAAACGAAAGAAATGTAAGCACATATAGTGTAGAGCATAGTACTGATGGGGTAAACTTTAGCCCACTTACAGCACAAACTGCTTTGGCTAACAATGGTACTAACCCTACTTACAGCAAGCTAGATGTGGCGGCTACAAGTGCAAGCAATTGGTATAGGGTAAAAGCTAATATGGCAAATGCTAGCGCAAAATACTCTGGCATAGCCATGGTAGGTGCTTTGCCAGCAGACCAATTAGCTAAACCAGCTATTAGTGTAAACCCTAACCCAATAAAAGACCAAACGGTTAATATTAAGTTTACCAATAAAGTAGGTGACTATAACATTACATTGGTAAACAATGAGGGTAGGGTAGTGTTTAGTGCTAATATTGCAATAGCAAGTACTAATGTAGTAAAAACAATAGCACTTGGTAAAGCTATAGCACCAGGGCAATATCAGCTAACAATGACGAATGCGGATGGTAAGAAAGAGATATTGAGTGTGTTAGTATTATAACTGATTTGTATATTGATAGGAGGCAGCTTTTTAAAAGCTGCCTCTTTATTTTATAAGGCATGTAAACTTTATGTAAAATAAATACATTGAATATAATAAAAAGCTTAAAATTCCGTTGTTATATATTAGGTTTACAATCATTTTAAGTATTTGTTTTTAAATTTGTAAGAAACAAATCCTATTTTTGAAAAAAAGATATTTTACCATGAAGTTTTTGAAACAACATATTATATTTGGCTTGTTGGTTTTTGTATTGGCTATTTTGCCATCTTTATTACAAGCACAACCTATTGACCCCTGCCCGGATCCTGCTGACCCTGACTGCCCAATAGATAGTGGCGTAATAGTATTAATAGCAGCTGTATTGGCTATAGCAGCTGCAAAAACGGTAAATTATAAAAAACTAAGTAGCATATAAACGGAACATTTTATTGTAAATTTTTAAACAAAGGCAATCCTATTTTGGATTGTCTTTGCTTTTTAATGGATAAAGTTTTGCTTAATACAAAATATTGTAGCGTGCTCTTCGTTTAATCAATAATTTTCACGATTTTTGTTTCACAACCAAAGCATATAAAACATTTCTTTGGTTGATTATCTTATCATGATGAAGTATAAACCGCTAAGTCTACTGCATATAAAGGGATTAAAGAACTTGCTTGTATTTATATTGGGTGCTATCCCTTTTTTATTAAGTTCTTGCAAGGTTACGCAGCCATCTACATATTTTAAAACCCTACAAAAAGATACTACGCTTAGTGGTTTTATAACCAATGATTTTGAGTCTAAAATTATAAAAGGAGATAAACTTAGCATTACCGTAAGCAGTATAAACCCTACAGAAGATTTAATTTTTAATGCCGCACAAGGTTCAATAGCATCTGGTTCTACAAGTGGAGGGTATACAGTACAAGCCAATGGTACAGTGCAAGTACACAGGCTAGGTAGCATAACTGCCGAAGGATTAACTAGAAAAGAATTGGCTAAGAAAATAGAGAATGGTTTAGCGGCTTACAGCAAAGAACCCATAGTGCAAGTAAATTACCTCAACCATAAGCTAACCATTATGGGTGAAGTGGGAAAGCCACAAGTACTAAACATGCCCGAGGAACAAATCTCTATTATAGATGCACTTGTGCTAAGTGGAGATGTAACCCCTTCGGCAAAAAAGAACGGCATAACTATAATACGGGAAGAAGGTAATGAGAAAAAAGTAAAGCGTATAAATTTAGAGGATCACTCTATATTTTCATCGCCATGGTATTATGCAAAACCAAACGATATTATTATAGTAGCTGCCGACACCGAAAAATTTGTGAAAGAAGAAAATAGAAGAAAACTGCAAACCAATATATCTTTAATAGCTTCTGTAGTGTCGCTTGTTGTTATTATTTTGAGCCAAGTATTTAAATAAAATTTAGAAGGGAATGAGCGAAGATCAATTTTTTGAAGACAAACCACAATCAAATATATTGGTGCAAATAGTGCATCGTTATTTGCCCTTCTGGCCATTGCTTGCCATATTTTTAGCCATATCACTTTCTGTAGCGTTTATCTATTTACGATCACAAACAAAAATATATGTAGCTGCGGCTAAGGTATTATTAAAAGATCCACAAAAAGGTGGTGGTGATAGCAAAGTTTTAGATGCCTTAAATATTTTTAGCGAAAAAAAAATTGTAGAGAATGAGATTTTGGTTTTAAAATCATCATCGCTCATGCAGAATGTGGTAAAGGAGCTAGATTTATATACGACCGTGTACAATGAAGGAAAAGTACAAAGGGAAGAATTATATGGGAGTAATTCACCATTGTATTTTCAGGCCATAAATAAAGACAGCAGCATAAATGGTGGTGGAAAATTTAATTTAGATATAAACTGGAAAAACAATACGTATAAGCTTAATAATATTACACACAATTTTAATGATGTTATAAATATAGCTGGCACAGATTACAGGGCCATAATAAATAATAACTATACGAAGAATGTAGTTGGGAAAAATTATTTTGTAATATTCAATACAGCAGGGGCGTCTGGTATTGTGCTAAATGCTACGCCACTTTCTTTTTCATCTACCGTTATAGATCTTAGCATACAAACACCAGTACCAGAAAAAGGTATAAAAGTGTTAAACAAACTTTGTGAATTGTACAATATAGCAGGTATAGAAGATAAAAACCAAATAGCTATACGTACCTTAAAATTTGTAGATGATAGGCTAGCAAAAGTAACTGCCGAACTTGATAGTATAGAGCGCTCAGAAGCTGCTGTAAGGGCTAGAGAAGGGATAACAGCAGATATTACTGGGCAAGGGGACGATTATGCTAGTTTATTAAAAGAATTAGATAGGCAAAAAACAGGGCTAGATTTACAACTTGATGTGCTTGCAGGTGTGCAAAATTATGTGTACAGCAAAGGTAGAAAGCCCGGTACAGTGCCAGCCACACAAATGGTTAGTGACCCCACGTTAAACAATCTTTTGGGGCAGTTGTATACTGCAGAGTTTGATTTAGATAAAGTAAAATCTGTAGCAGGAGAAAAAAATGAAGCGCTAATACTAGCAGAAGATAAAGTAGTCAGATTAAAAAACGATTTAAGAGAAAATATAAATAACATTCGTAGAACTTACGAAACAGAACGCAATAGCATTAGCCAAAATATAACTAAAAATAGCAGTGCATTATCGCTTTTACCTAGCAAGCAAAGGGCTTTATTAGCCATTAGCAGGCAGCAAGCTATTAAGAATAACATTTATACTTTTTTGCTTAATAAAAGAGAAGAAACCGCTATTTCATCTGCATCTACTACGGCGGATTTACGTGTATTAGAAAGTGGTGGTTCTTATGGGCCTATAAGCCCCATACCTAAAAATTATTATTTAATGGGTTTGCTTATTGGCTTATTGGCTTTCTTAGTTTTTGTGCAGTTAAATGAACCGCTTAGCAGCAAAGTATTGTTTAGAACCGAGATAGAGAATAAAACAAAAGTACCGGTAGTAGGGGAAATAATACAGACACCTGATAAAAATAACATAGCTATTACCGAAGGAAAAAGAACAGTAATAGCGGAGCAGTTTAGATCGCTAAGAACCAACTTAGGATTTATGGGTGTTAGCGAAAAAAATAAAACCATTTTGGTAACCTCTAGTATATCTGGCGAGGGCAAAAGTTTTGTAGCTACTAACCTTGCATTGAGTATAACACTTACGGGTAAAAAAGTGGCATTGTTGGAAATGGATTTGCGTAAACCCAAATTGAGTAAAGAGCTTGGGGTAAAAAGAGACCCAGGTATTTCTAGTTATTTAATTGGAAAATCTACTTTAGATGAAATAATAAAACCTACAGCACATAACAATCTTTTTTTGGTAACCGCAGGCCCCATTCCTCCAAACCCTACAGAGTTAATAGGTAGAAACGAGTTTGGGGAAATGATAACAGCACTTAAAACTAGGTTCGACTATTTGATAATAGATTCTGCGCCTATTGGGCCCGTTACAGATTCTCAGTTGTTGAATATTTATGCGGAAACCACGATATATGTAGTGCGGCACGATGTAACACCATCCGTATTTTTGAAGCTAATGGATGGCCTGCATAAAGAAAAGAAATTTAACAATATGTGCGTGGTTTTTAATGGTGTAAAACCAAGGGGAGCATCACTCTTAAACTTTGGTTTTGGTGGTTATGGTAATGGCTATGGGTATGGGTACGGTTATGGCTATGGTTATGGCTATGGTTATGGTAGCGAGGCAGGAAGTTATTATGTGGCAGACGGAGGCTTACCTGGGTATAAAAATATTTTTGGCTTTGTGGGTTTTGTTAAAAAGCTATTTAAGCGTAAGTAGAGTTTTAAGTAGGGCAGTGGGCAGTGGGCAGTGGGCAGTGGGCAGTGGGCAGTGGGCAGTGGGCAGTGGGCAGTGGGCAGTGGGCAGTGGGCAGTGGGCAGTGGGCAGTGGGCAGTGGGCAG
>JANNVW010000074.1:0-1832 GCA_031408295.1 Ferruginibacter sp. | reverse complement strand
TGTATCTTCATTAGGAAAACAACTTAATTGCGGATAAGCTGCAATAGCAGCACTTGCATGCCCTGGCATTTCAATTTCGGGAATTACTGTAATATATTTATCGGCAGCATATTGCACAATTTCTTTTATTTGTGCTTGAGTGTAAAAGCCTCCGTAACGTAATCCATCATTTCCTTTTCCCGGATAGCGCCCTATAATTGTTCCGTTTCTAAAACCTCCCACTTGTGTAAGTTTTGGATATTTTTTAATTTCAATTCGCCAACCTTGGTCGTCGGTTAAATGCCAATGAAAGGTATTGAATTTATAAGCGGCCAAATAATCAATATATTTTTTTACAAACGAAATAGGGTAGAAGTGACGGGCAACATCGAGATGCATACCACGGTATTGGAAACGGGGAGCATCAACAATTTTGCATTGCGGAATAGTTATTTGATTTTTACTTCTTTTTTTTATTAATTGTTTCAACGTTTCAAACCCATAGTATATTCCTTTTGAATTTCCCTCAATTACAATTTCCTTTTTTCTTACTTCAATTGTGTAGCCATCATCTTTTCTTTTATTATCGATACTTAAAAATATTTCAGTTGGTAAGCCGTAGCTATGTGTATCACCATTAATAAATTTAGAAAACTTAAAATTGTGTTTAAGATATTCTTGAAAGTCGTCAATACCGCCATCGCCAAATTCAAAACCATCATTTACTATAAATCCAATAGGTTCACTTATTGTCAAATTCCCTTTACCTATTTTAACCTCCGCCGGCATAGGTACTAAATTCAACGTATTTTGCCCAGTAGCTATTAAGTAATTAAATAAGAAAGCAATGGCAATTAATTTCTTCATTTTATTTATTTAAAACAGGTAAAATAATTCTTGACTGATTTGCAGCATCATGATAAATACGAATGGTACTTTTTTGAAAATCTGCATCTGTACAATTATAAATATCTGTAAAGGTTTGAGGATTTCTATCAAACAAAGGAAACCAACTGCTTTGTATTTGTATCATTAACTTATGTCCTTTTTTAAATGTATGTGCAACATCGGGCAATGTATATTTTACGTTTGTTATTTGGTTAGGTACAAAAGCCTCAGGCTTTTCAAAACTGTTTCTAAATTTACCTCTCATAATTTCGCCACGTACTAGCATTTGATAGCCACCCATAGGATATGCTGTTCCATTTCCTTTTCCAACTTCTTTTTCATTGTATTTAAATTCATCAGGAAAAACATCGATTAGTTTAACTACAAAATCGGCATCAGTTGTACTAATACTCACCATTAAATCTGCTACTAATGGGCCAGAGAGTGTTAAGTCTTCCATTAAAGCATCGGAGCTAAATGTTAGCACATCTGGTCTGCGACTAGCAAAGCGTTGATCGTCAGACATGTATTCCCTTGTTCTATCAAAATGTACATCTTCTGTATAAGGAATGGGGTGTGCAGGATCACTAATATATTCGGTAAATGATGACGACTCTGGACTAATATTTGGATTGTTTTTATTGTCTGTTTTTTTAACAATGTCTTTCAACTTGTCTACCATTTTATTAGCAGCATCTTTTACTATTAGTACTACATTTTCTTTATCTGTCAAAATGTTTACTTTTCCATTTGTAGTTAAAAAGGCATTTTTATTTTCAATATTCTTCGGTGGCCATTGCTCAAACTTTCTCCACTCATTTTCTCCACTAAAAAAAATTGTTGCTTCGGCAATTTCTCTGGTAGTGCCTTGTAGTTTTAAATAAAAATTAAAGAAAGGGATTTCAATATTTTGTTGATAGTACTCACTTGTATTACTACCAAAACGTACATTTCCTAAATAGCTA
>JANNVW010000073.1:0-5914 GCA_031408295.1 Ferruginibacter sp. | reverse complement strand
GTTCTTTCGTAATCCATTACTAATCTTCTAAAATTTAATAGCCATGCGAATGTTCTTTCTACAATCCAACGTTTTGGAATAACCTCCCAATTGTTTTTATCATTGCGTTTAACAACCTCTAATGGTATGTTCATTTTTTCTTTTAAATAATCAGCAATTTCTCCTTGGTATCCGCCATCTGCTAATATTTTTTCTAACCTTTCTTCATCAAAACGTAAATCATATAAACAGTCAAATACTTCCTTTGCTCTTTTACTTTCGTGTATATTAGCGGCGTGAGCTACTATACATATTATTAAGCCCATAGTATCTACAATAATATGTCGCTTACTTCCTTTTATTTTTTTATTGCCATCTATACCTCTTTGCTGTCCGCTTATTGAACTCATACGTACACTATGGCTATCAATAATACCTAAACTTGCCGATTCTTTTTTACCACTCTTTTTTCTTAGCGCCTTACGTAATTGTTGATGTGCCACTTCTATTATCCCTTCTAAAGTCCATTTTCTAAAATATCAATAAACAGTTTCCCAAGGTGCATAATTGCTAGGTAAATGCCGCCATTGACAACCTGTTTTTGTTAGGTTACATATTGCTTCTCATATCAATCTTAAATTATGTTTCGACTTTCGTTTGAAAGTTAATAAACTTTCAATAATTTGCCATTGAAAGTTGCTTAAAAAGTAATGGGGTTTTGTTATTCCACTATTATCAGGCAACTCTCTTTTTTACACAACTTTTTGTTTTCAATTTATCCACACAAGGACTTTAAAATAATTAACTCAAACAGCTTCTTAAGAACAACTGTTTTGTTAAAATCTTTTCAATATTATTTACTGCTAGTTTGTATATTTTAAGTTCTTTGACGTAAGAGATAATTTTTAATTGTAGAGTTTTTTTAGACAAAAAATCTGTTATTGAATTGATATATGTAATGGGACGCTTGATAATTTAAATCTCACTAATTGACTATTTTCTGGATGGGTAAATTTACCACATTTAGGACTATAACGAATGTTGATGTCTCTGAACTTGTCGGATACTCTAAATTTTACAAGGACTTTCCAAAAAAACATTTATACTTCTGTCCGTATATGACGTTTGATTGTCCTTTCTAGTTATAAAAACAATCTCTATTTTTGTACTATAAAAAATGAAAAAAATAGTTTTTGTAATACCGCCTTCCGTTGAGCTATTGGACCTTGCAGGACCAGTACAAGTTTTTACAGAAGCTAAATTTTATGGCTTCAACCTAAACCTTGAATTCTACTCTTTTGAATCTAACATTACGAGTGCTGCGGGACTTCCTTTTGGTAAAATTCAAAATTATAAAAAAGCAAAATTGCAAAAAGACGATTTTATTTTTATTCCGGGGGTGCATTTTGAAAGTTTAAAAAAACTTATAGCAAAAGAAAAAGAATTTCTCCAATGGTTGGAAGAATGTTCCAAAAGAAAAATAAATATTTGTTCGGTATGTAATGCGGCTTTTGTGTTAGGAGCAGCAGGATTACTGAACAATAGAGAATGTACAACGCATTGGCGAAGAGTAGATTTATTGCAAACACATTTCCCAGAAGCAAAAATTTTAGATGATGTATTGTTTGTGAAAAGCGGTAACATTTATACAAGTGGAGGAATAAGTGCAGGAATAGATTTAGCACTATCTATACTTGAAGAATTGACTAACCCCTATTTTGTAAATAAGGTAGCCCGTGGGCTTGTTGTTTATTGCCGTAGAAGCCATAAACACACACAACAAAACATCTATTTGGATTATCGTAATCATGTTAATCCAAAAATTCATCAGGTTCAGGATTTTTTAATGGAAAATATTGCAAATGCAATATCCATTGAAAAATTGGCAGCACTTGTTAATACGAGTCCAAGAAATCTCAGTAGGATTTTTAAAGACGCAACGGAAATTACCATTGTGGAATATATAACCAAACTTCGTTTAGAAAAAGCAAAAACGCTAAAAAGCAACCCTGATTATACGATTGACTATATCGCTGCTGAATGTGGTTTTAAGTCGGCAAGGCAGTTACAAAAAATTTTAAAAGCTGCTCTGTAAAATGAAAGATAAAACCTGTTCAACACATGACAAATAACCTATTCTTTTTCACACTATTGGTTTTCATTTTAGGATGTCAGCAAAAAACTGAAAACACAAAATGGTCTCTTAAAGCTACATATTATGAAAGTTGCAGTTGCAATGCACCTTGCCCATGTCCATTTGGACTCCCTATGACTAATTCTTTTTGCAAATTGAACAGTTTACTTGAAATTCACAATGGCCATTTCAATAATATTGACTTGAAAGGAGTTAAAGTGATTTTGACAGGTTCTTCAGGAAAATGGGGAGAGTACTATTTTTCAGAGGCAACCACCAATGAACAAAAACGCTCAATTGAAAGTATTTTAGAAATTGTAAATATTGCAGGATTTGACACTATTTTGAAAAGCAAAAAGACTAAAATCAATTTTGAAAATAAAGATGGAAATGTGGCTTTTTCAATGTCTAATATAAACGTTTTAATGAGCATGGTGAAAGGTAAAAATGACCAACCAGTCATAATTCAAAACCTAAAAAGTAAGCTGTTTGAAAATTATATTCCGTATTTATCCCATAAAAATGTTCGATTATTTTCAAATACAACAAACGATTTTTATTTCGAGGGAAAAGCAGGATTTACTTCTAAATGGAATTTGACTGACAATGACTTTAAATAAGACAAATCTTAAATTAACATTTTACAGGCTAATCATTAGTGATGACAGTATCATGACTTTAAAAACAATTTCAATGAAAAACGCAACAATGACAAACTTTAAAAATATATTTAGAACCTTAATCATACCTAAGCTACTTTGTTTATTCATTTTAAACTTCAACTACTCTTTTGCCCAATCAACAGATAGTTTGATTGTTATAGGACAGCGGTATACAATACATTCTAAAATGCTTAATGAAAACAGAAACTACTCAGTTTATTTACCATCTTCCTATAAAAATAGTCCCGATAAAGAATACATAGTTGCCTATGTTTTAGATGGGGAAAGAAGCACGTTTTTTGAAGTGTCAGGAATTGCACAATCAATGCACTCTAATTACAATCTAAAATTACAAATCCCTGAACTGATTATTGTTTCCATCGAAAACACAAATCGAACGAGAGATTATACGCCTACAAACTCTTTAAATTATTTGGACAGAGAGAATATTGCAGCTTTTAAGAGTAGCGGTAAAGCAAATGGTTTTATGAATTTTATAGATAAAGAATTGATGCCAGAGATAAATAAATCCTATAGAACTGCTCCACAAAGTATGATTATAGGACATTCAATGGGTGGACTATTTGCTTTACATTGTCTATTAGAAAATCCGAAATTGTTTAGCTATTATTTACTCATTGACCCCTCTTGGTTTTGGGATCACAATTACATAGGAAAAAGGGGGAAGGAAATATTAGAGAAAAGAACTGATTTGAAGGCACGAATATTTATCGGATTAGCGAATAACTTTCATGAAGACAAAAGACATTATAAGTGGGGGAAACAATTTTATACCCTTCTGAAAAAAAATAAGTCTCGTGATTTGAAAGTAGATTTAAAATACTTTGAAGATGAGAAACATCTAACTGTTACTATACCCGCTACTTATTATGGACTTCGCTCTATCTTCCAACCGTATGAAATTGATATAAATGAAGTAACGAAAGACCCAAACATACTGGCTAAATACAATGCAAAAATTTATAAAGAACTGTTTTTTGAAACTAAACCAGACGAGAACTTTGTAAATACAATCGGATATGTTGCCCTTTATGATAGGCAACTGCCTGATATTGCAGTCTCTATTTTCGAGTCTAATACTAAAAACTATCCTCAATCAATAAATGTGTGGGATAGCCTTGCTGATGCATACATTGCCAAAGGTTACATCGAGAAAGCGAAAATGTGTTATGTAAAAATCTTGGAACTTTCTCCAAACGATAGTAATGCAAAAAAGAAATTAGAAGAATTAAACAAAAAATAAAAAAAGATATAGACAAACAGGAAAACTGTCACTTCAACATCGTATTGGCAATAGTTTGGCTGACAGTTGTAAACTTTAAAGTTAGTTTTGTAATTACAATTTGGTCATTTATCCTCCATGTTTAACCCAAAAGAACTAAAATAAATGAAGTTCATTAATATGTTCAAACTGGACAAAATATAGGAAATATAATTATAGAATCCTCGAAATAAAAATGATTTAATCACTGTTTTATAAGATTGAAAAGAAGGAGTAATTATTTCTAAATATTTATTTCATTAGAGTAATACTTAATTGTCCTCTGAAGGATACTATAGCAAGTACATGAATGCTCTTTATGTACATATTTAATTCAGTAAGCAATAATAATGGGTGGTCATAACCCACCCATACTATAAAATATCTCGGGCAACAATGCTAGAAATTTATTACTTTTTTGAAATTGAAATTCTGGCACCCACTGCAAAAAAAGGTAAAGCTAAAATCGATTTTGGAGAGTATATTGAACTGCCAAGAATTCTTTCTTTAGAACTACTCATATTAAAAGAAACACCATAACCTCCATCTATATAAAAATACTCTTTAAAGGGAAACCATCTAAAACCAGCACGGGTTACAAGGTATGTTTTAGTAAAGTCCTCTTTCTGTTGAGTTGGTAGGTCAATTGCAGAATACTTATCAACACTCAAAATGGTTCCAGCATAAAAACCTTTTCTGTCTTTTCGTAAAAAGACATTTACAAAAAGTTCTGATGCTGTATTTTTGGGAATTTCGAGCTTCTTGGCATTATCAAATATTGCATCTCTAAAAGTAGGTGTTAATACCGTTTTTAAAAATATTCCTCCCACTTGGAATCTTGAAAACTCTACCCCAAAACCAAAACCGTAGCCGTTTGCGGCAAAAAATTGGGGATTAAACTCTGTAAAAACTTGAAGCTCCTTTTTAGAAGATTTAGCTCTAATTTGATTAGCATAAAAACTTCTAAAAATATTCTTATTTTCATTTTGTGCAAAAATATTGGCACTTACACTCACGGCAATAGCCATTACAATAATTTGTTTCATATTTTATTTGTTTAATTTATGATACAAAATTCTAGTTTCCAGAAAATATAAACGATGACTTAGAAGCTGTTTGAGTTAATTAAATTTTTTACCCATAAGGTTTAGCATTGCTATATAAACAAAACTAATCGCTGATTCTTTAGTTCTTTCATAATCCATTACTAATCTTCTAAAGTTTAGTAGCCATGCAAATGTTCTTTCCACAATCCATCTTTTGGGAATCACCTCCCAATTGTTTTTATCATTACGTTTAACAACCTCTAATGCTATATTCATTTTTTCTTTTAAGTAATCTGCAATTTCTCCTTTGTATCCACCATCTGCTAATATTTTTTCTAACCTTTCTTCATCAAAACGTAAATCATATAGACAATCAAATACTTCTTTTGCACCTTTACTATCGTGTATATTAGCGGCGTGAGCTACTACACATATTATTAAGCCCATAGTATCTACAATAATATGCCGCTTACTTCCTTTTATTTTTTTATTGCCATCTATCCCTCTTTCTTGACCACTTATTGAACTCATTCTTACACTATGGCTATCAATAATACCTAAACTTGCAGATTCTTTTTTGCCATTCTTTTTCCTTAACGCTTTACGTAATTGTTGATGTGCTACTTCTATTATTCCCTCTAAAGTCCATTTTCTAAAATACCAATAAACTGTTTCCCAAGGTGGATAAGTGCTAGGTAAATGCCGCCATTGACAACCTGTTTTTGTTAGATAACATATCGCTTCCCAGATTTGTCTTAAATTATGTTTCGACTTTCGTTTGAAAGTTAATAAACTTTCAATAATTTGCCAT
>JANNVW010000072.1:0-11049 GCA_031408295.1 Ferruginibacter sp. | reverse complement strand
ATTTGCCATTGAAAGTTGCTTGAAAAGTAGTGGGGTTTTGTCATTCCACTATTATCGGGCAACTCTCTTTTTTACACAAATTTTGTTTTCAACTTATCCACATAAGGACTTTCGGGTAATTAACTCAAACAGCTTCTTAATATTGCTACCAATTGTGCTACACAAAGTGCTACAGCCACATTGACTCCAGCCCCACCAGTTGGCTCTATTATAACATATACACTATACATTGGCACTACACAAATTGCAACCAATACCACTGGAGTGTTTACTACATTATTACCAAATACTACTTATACAATATTAGCAACAATAAATTTTGCTTGTAGTGGTGTACAAACTACTGCAAATTTTATTTTACCTGCACCTACAATTGTTGCTACACCTACCCATACTACTTGTGGTAATAATACTGGGCAAATAAATATTGCTGCATCTGGTACGCTTGCACCTTACACTTATAGTTTGGATGGTATTACTTATGGCGTTATTAATCCGTTCATAAATTTAGCAGCTGGTATTTACACTGTTTTTGTAAAAGATGCAAATGGTTGTATTAATAAAACCAATGTTACTATTTTAAATTCCGATGGCCCTACTTTTATTTTTACGCAAATCAATGCTACTTGTGGCAGCAATGCAGGAACGGTTACTATAACTACGTCTGGTGGCACTTTGCCTTATCAATACTCTATAAATAATGGTGCAACATATCAAGCTAATAATTTTTTTACAGGGTTATTGCCCAACACTTATGTCATAAAAGTAAAAGATGCTTTGGGCTGTATTAATTCGGCTAACGTTACTATTTTAAGTGGCCCTACACCACTATTAAATGCAATACCTGCTTCTGCTACTTGTGGTAATAACAATGGTACTATAAATGCTTTTGGAAGCGGTGGTACCAATCCATTGCAATATAGTATCAATGGAAATATTTTTCAAGCAAGCGGATTATTTACTGGTCTTACACCTGGAGCGTATACCGTTACGGTAAAAGATGCCATTGGTTGTTTTGTTTCAGTAAGTGTAACTGTGGCTAATAATCCTCCACCTACTGTAACAGGCACAACCACACCTGCAGCTTGTGGAAATATAAATGGAAGCATTACTGCAACAGGTTCAAATGGGGTAGCTCCTTTAACTTATAGTATTAATGGTACAATTTTTCAAAGTACTGGTTTATTTACAGGGTTAGCTGCGGGTACCTATACTGTAACAGTAAAAGATTTTTTTGGATGTATTGCTACCACTAATGTACTAATTAGTAGTACAGGAGGACCAACAGCTACAGCAGTTTCTACAGCTGCTAATTGTGCAACGAATAATGGCTCAATAACCATTACGGGTATAGGCGTGGGACCATTTACGTATAGTATTAACGGAACTACTTTTGTAGCAACTAATTTATTTACAAACTTAGCAGCAGGAAATTATATTGCATTTGTAAGAAATGCTGGTGGATGTATTGGTGCTGTAAATATTATTGTAAATGCAGTTGCAGGGCCTACCATTACAGCAGTATCTACAGCAGCTTCGTGTATTGCAAACAATGGAACCATTACTGCTACGGGGTCTGGTGTTAGTACTCCTTTGGAATATAGTATAGATGGCATAACTTATTCCTCAACATTTACCTTTACTAATCTAGCTCCTAACACTTATTCTGTTTATGTAAAAGATGCTTTGGGTTGTATAAAAACAACTATAGTAGTTGTTGGAAATGCATCGGGGCTTGGCTTAACACTAAGTGCAGTAAATTCTTCTTGTAATAATAATGGCGTAATAACTGCAGTTGCTACTGGTGGTGTATTACCACTTCAATATAATATTAATGGTGGTGCATACCAGCCGAGCAATATTTTTAATAATTTGGCTCCTAGTACTTATACGGTTACTGTAAAAGATTTTAATAATTGTATTGTCACTAAAATAGTTTCTGTAATTTCTGTAACAGGGCTTTCTTTAATTGCAAACGTTCCTATGCAAGCTAGTTGTGCAAGTGCCAATGCAGTTATTATTGCAAATGGAAGTGGTGGTATTGCCCCACTTACATATAGTATTAATGGTGTTACATTTTTTAGCTCGGGTACTTTTTTAAATGTAGGATCTGGTAATTATACGGTTATTGTAAAAGATGCTACTGGTTGTATAGCTACACAACTAGTAACAATTAACCCTAGTAGTGGTGGGCCTGCCATTACAACTTTTACGGTTAGAATAAGAAATGCTTACGCTTGTAATGATAATGTAGGAAGAATAGATCAGTTTAGGGTAAATGGTGCTAATTGCGCTACTTGTACTTACAGCATTAATTATGGTGCTTATTTAACTGCATTAGATCCTATTTGGGCTATAATGGTTCCTGGCACTTATGCAATAACTGCTAAAGATGCTAATGGATGCACCAAAACTATTATAGCAACTATCGGCCTGGCTGTACTTTCTACAGCAACCTATACAGTAACGGGTACTGCATGTAATACTAGCAACGGCTCTATAACGCTTACAGGGGTTGGTCCAAATACACCTTACCATGCAAGTATAACAGGTATTGGTGGACCATTTGTAGATTTTAACCCTACACACACTTTTACAAATTTAGGTGCTGGTACTTATACAATTATTATAGCAGATGATGAAGATTTTAATGCATCAAATGACCCTAGTAATTGTTTGGTTTACTTAACAGTTGTTGTTCCCTCTATTGGTGGCCCTACAATTTCAACTACGCAAACCGCAATAGTATGCAATTCAAATAATGGTTCTATAACAGTTACTGCTGGTGCTGGCACAGCTCCTTATAGTTATAATATTAACAGTGGTGCTTTTCAAAACAATCCAATATTTAATAACCTTGCACCTGGCACTTATATTATGGGGGTACGTGATGCTACAGGATGTATTAATAGAACAACTGTTGTATTAACAGCACCTTCCTTACCAAGTGTAACTGGTTTTTCATTACCCACTAGCTGTGGTATTAATAATGGAAGTATTACATTAACCGCTGGTTCAGGTGGTACAGCACCTTACGAGTTTAGTATTAATGGAACAATATTTGAAGTGAGTAATATATTTACAAATTTGGCAGCTGGTAGTTATACTGTCTATATAAAAGATGCTACGGGTTGTTTTACCTCTACAATTATCACCGTATCAACCGCTGCCATTCCGAAAGTAACAGCATTTACCATTGCTGCATCTTGTAATAATAATGATGGAAGCATTTTTGCAACTGGTACATTAGGTACTACACCTTATCAATTTAGTTTAGACGGAATTGTTTACCAAAGTAGCAATATATTTAATGGATTAGCTGCGGGGTTTTATACCGTGTATATGAAAGATGATAGGGGTTGTGTAGTAACTACTGGTGTTACAATTGGTAATTTATCGGCAGCAATTTTTACAACTGTGGTTGTTGCTGCAAAATGTGGTAATCAAAATGGAAGTATTGCTATAAATGTAACTGGTGGCACAGCACCATACCAATACAGTAGCGATGGAGGATTAACATACCAATCAGTAACAAATATTTTAACGCCATTATTTGCTGGAACATATACCGTAATTGTAAAAGATGCTAATAGTTGTTTAACAACGCAAGCAATTTTAGTTCCTAATACAGTAGGGCCACAAACATTAACGGCTACAGTTGTACATGCAGCTTGTGCCAATGCCAATGGAACTATTACAGCAGCAGCAACTGGTGGTACTGGTGCATTACAATATAGTAAAGATGGTATTACTTTTCAACCAACAGGCTTATTTACATTATTGGCTGCTAATAATTATACCATCACGGTGAGAGATGCAAATCTTTGTATAAAAACTCTAGCAGTTACAGTTTTAGATTTACCAGCGCCTACATTAAGTGCAACATCCTCGCCTGCTACTTGTGGCTTAAGCGATGGAACTATTACTGCCGTAGCTACAGGAGGAACTTTACCACTAACTTATAGTAAAAATGGGGTTGTATTTCAATCAAGTAATATTTTTACAGGACTAGCTGCTGCACCTTACACTATTACTGTTGCAGATGCAAGAAATTGTAGAACTACTTTTAATATTACTGTTGGTACACTTGGTATAGCCGTTACTCCAACTTTTACCCCAGTGGCCCCAATATGTACTGGAGCTAATTTAAATGCACTACCTACATTATCAACAAATACACCTGCTATTACAGGAAATTGGGCTCCAGCTTTAGATAATACAACAACTACTGTTTACACTTTTACTCCTGCTACTGGGCAATGTGCAACCACAACTACATTAACTATAACTGTAAATGCAAACACTACACCAACCTTTGATGCTGTGGCAGCAATATGTTCTGGTGCTCCTCTATCTCCATTACCAACCACATCGTTAAATGGAATTACAGGAAATTGGTCCCCGGCTTTAGATAATACAACAACTACTGTTTACACTTTTACTCCCACTGCTGGGCAATGTGCAACCACAACTACATTAACTATAACTGTTACTGGCGGCACTTCAGGCATTTGGACTGGAGTAATAGATACCGATTGGTTTAAAGCTGGCAATTGGACTTGTGGTGGTGTTCCTACTTCTACCACCAATGTACTAGTACCAACAGGGCTTACTAACTATCCGTTAATACCATCTGGTAATGCATTGTCGCACAATATTAATATACAAGCAGGAGCATCTGTAACCGTTACTGTTATTGGTATGTATAGTTTGTATGGCACTATTACCAATACAGGTGTATTTAATTTTTTAGATGGCACATTAAATTTAACTGGGCTAGTAGCACAAGTGTTTGCTGGTACAAGTATTTTAAATCATACCATAAAAAATATTGTGCTAAGCAATATTGCTTCATTATCAGATTCACTTTCAGTAACAGGTAATGTATCGTTTGGCGCTAGCAATATTACATTTACTACAAACGATTTTCTTACGCTTGTGTCAAACGCATTGCGCACGGCTAGTTACAATGATATTACAAATGCCGGTACTACTACAGGAAATATAACTACAAGTAATGTAACAATAGAACGTTATTTATTTGGACAAAAATCATGGCGTTTATTAGCAGCACCAGTGGAAATTGCAACGTCGCCAAGTATTGCAAATTCATGGAGAGAGGGAAACAACGCCCTTGCAGCAACTGGTTTTGGAACACAAATTACTGGACCTACAGGGCCTGTACTTGCCACTTTTGGTGGTGAGCTAGATTATTATACACAGCGGGGCTCTATGAAATACTATGATACTGCAACAAATACTTATATAGAAATTGCAAATACAATAAATACAAAAATTGCAAACAAAGAAGGTTACATGGTATTTGTAAGAGGTGATAGAGCTGCCCCAAACACAACTACAGGATTAGGCACTGCAACTACACTTCGGATAAAAGGAAAAATAAGAACAGGGGACCATTTTTTTAGAGTACCTACAAATGGTTTTTTATCTGTTGGAAACCCTTATCCATCTGCTATTGATTTTAGACTTGTAGATACAGTAGCTATAGCTAATAGTTTTTATGCATGGAATCCAACTTTATATGGAGCTTTTGGTGTAGGTGGTTATGAGCCTTATGTATTTGATGGTACACACTATGTAAAAATACCAGGTGGAAATATTAGAGATTCAATACAAAGCGGTGAAGCATTTTTTATTCAATCAATAACTGGTGGCTCTATTACAATAAAAGAAACATCTAAGGCAAAAGATAGTCGGTTAGTAAGTAGGGTAAATGCTCAAGCACGTACAGGAGTAACAACACCTACACTTGAAATAAATTTATTTTTGAAAGATGGCAATGGCAATAATTCATTAGTAGATGGGGTAAAAATTGATTTCAATAACGGGTATAGTAATTTAATAGATAATGATGATGTAAAAAAAATATCCAACACAGCAGATAATCTTGCCATTAGAAAAGGGAATAGACTATTAGTAGTAGAAAGGCATGCAACCCTTCAAGCATTAGATACTTTTTTTCTAAACATTACAAACACCCGTATAGCCCAATATTATTTTGAAATAGATCTATCTGTTCTTACAAATATTGGATTAGAAGCATTTTTAAAAGATAAATTTTTGCAAACGGAAACTGCAATTAGCTTTTCTAATGTAACAACAGTGTTATTTAATATTACTGCCGATGCCGGAAGTAGAGTTGCTAATAGATTTATGATTGTGTTTAAGCAACCCTCTACAAATTTTACTACAATTTCTGCCACTCGTAATGTAGATAATACTGTAATCATACATTGGGGAATACAAAATGAAAGAAACGTAAGTAGCTACAGCGTTGAACAAAGCAATGATGGAATAAACTTTACAACGATTAATACGCAAGCAGCAATTGCAAATGATGGCAGCAATCTTACATACAGTAAAACAGATGCTACTGCTTCTAAAAGTAATAATTGGTATAGGGTAAAAGCAAATAATGTAAATGGTATAGTAAAATATACAGCCATTGCGATGGTTGGTGCTGTTTTAGATGAAGCAATAGTAAAACCATCTATAATAATTTTCCCTAATCCTGTTACCAATAAAAAACTCATAAATATTAAATTCACCAATAAAGTAGGCAATTATATTTTGCAATTAATAGGCAACGATGGTAAAATTATTCATACTGAAAATATTGTAGTTACCAATATGGAGGAAACTAAAAAAATAAATTTAAATAAACATATTTCGCAAGGGCAATATGAATTGGTACTGCTAGATAGCAATAATAAAAAAGAGGTAACAACAATTGTTGTGCATTAAAATATTTATTGTTTAATCTTTTCTAAAAAATAATGCTCCGACTTCAATTAAAATATTTATAAAACTCATTTTTAAATATGTTTTTGTTTTGAATGAATGCTTGCAACTGGAAATGCTTTAATAAAAAACCAACACACAGCATAGAGCCCTGTAAGTAATAAAGTAACACCCCAAGTTTTTGTATGTGCAAAGGGTGAAGTAAATCGGTGTAAAATATCGGCTGCTAATGCTAATGGATTGTGCAATACATCCCAACTATTCCAACGCCGAAACCTACCAAGGTAAACACCAAAAGAACCTATAAAAAGTAAAAAAACAACAAGCGCATTTGCGAATTTTTTATGAAAATAATGACGCAACAAATTTTCTACATTTATTATAGAGGCAAATGCCAATGCCAATCCTGCAAAAGAAGCCATAAATAATAAAATTGCATCGAACCATACTGGTACCGCTTCTGTTTCTTTTACATGAATAATATCTGTAACAATGTATAGCGCATTTGGAAAAAACAATAACCAACTAGTAAACAATAAAACTTGTACAATTTTATTTTGTGTAATACTCTTTTTGAAATATAAACTAATGGCATATGGTATCCACGCCAAAAATAAATTCCAGACAAGAAATAGGTATAAATTATTCCCACTGTAAATTATTCTTGCTGCTATTAATATGGCAATAAATAAAAAGCAATAGAAAAGCCATTCGGCAAAAGGAGAAATTTTATTTTTCATAATGATTTTATTAAATTAAAAAAGTAAGGAATAAATATGATACAGCCACATATAAATGCGCACAATGCAGTAATAACAACTGCTGCGGCAGATACATCTTTCACAACTTTTATAATAGGATGCGTTGTTTTATGAACCATGTTGCAAAGATTTTCTATAGCAGTATTAAATAATTCAGCCGCTAATACTGCTGCTATATTTATGATTACGATAAACCATTCTATTTTGTTAATATTAAAAACAAATGCGAAACCAATAGTTAAGAATGCGCAAAAAATTTCTATTCTAAAATTTTGCTCCTGTACAAGCGCATGTTGTAACCCATTTAACGCATGAGAGAAAGATTTTAAAAACTTTTTCATTTGCAATTTATTTTTTGCTGCAATACATTTGTTTGCTCAGTAATAATATTGAACCATTGCCAATTTTGTAACGATGCGCTTTTTGCTCCACGTTTATAAGCCACTATAAATTTTTTCCAATACTCTGGCATGGTTACAACACCATACAAAACTGTAGCTGCAACTGGAAATGACAAATGTTTATTACCTAGCATAAAACATTGTAAACATACTTCGCCTACATCTGTAGTGTCGTAGCTTAACAAAATATGCTTTATATCATGCTTAGCATAATACGGCAGAAGGTCTAATTTTTTTGCTTCTAAGAAACAATATAAATCGTTACCTAAAGTTCCTTCTCCCATATTCATTAATGTTTCTTTATTGTAAGGAAACATTAATGGACGGCGTACAAATTTTAAAAATGGCAATGCCATATTATGTGTGAGATAGACCAATATTTGTGAACGTATTTTTATTATATATTTATGCATGTTTATATTTTTATAAAACTAAAATTGCCGAAGACGGTTTCTCAACTACACCATCATTTAATATCCACCGCCCCCGACAAATTTTAGACCCTCAATTTTTTTAAAATAACAAAAGTTCAATTCCATTGGAGTGTTAGGCTCTCTCAGTATTCCCATACCAATTTATTTTTCTACTACCATACATTACCAAAGCCAGTATGATAAATAGTCCTATACTTCCTACCAACAATGCAGTATCTTCTAAGCGTATTAAAATAAAGATGAAGCCGTACAAACATGTAAGCAGTACCCCAAAAATGGAAGCAGACTTCCAACTATTAAAATGGCTTTTTGCATAAAATGTAATGAGTAAAATAGTAGCTGCTGCTGCAATGGAATAAGCGTAATCAAACAACAAGTATTCACTAATGCTTAATAGCAATGTATAAAATATTACCAATGCTAAACCTACTAAAATATATTGTACAGGGTGCAATGGTTTCTTTTGCATGAGCTCAATTATGAAAAATAATGCAAATGTTAATCCAATTAAAAGGATAGCATATTTTACACTACGACTTGTTTTGTTGTACTGATCAGCAGGCTGCACAAGGCTTACACCAAATGCGGTTGTACTTGCTTTTAATGCACCTTCTCTTACTACAGTTCCAAAAGGCAAGTTGGCTCTATTGAAATTCCATTTTGCATTAAAGCCACTATCGTTATACTTGCGCTCATTAGGCAAACTATTTCCATCAAAAGATGGGCTAGGCCAAGAAGAAGAAATATCGAATTTGCTATTGGTGCTTAGTGGTAAAAAATGCAATTGCTCGCTACCTTTTAATTTTATATGCATGTTAAAAGGTACACCAGCTTTTAATTGCTCTGCATTTATTGCAAATGGAACAGATAAACCAACATCTCCTAAATCGGTAATGGGTAAACCTGGATTGAGTAATAATTTGTCTTCGTTATATTGTATAATAATTTCCTCTTCTATGCCTTTGTAATCGCTCAATGCAAAACATAATTTAGCATTTGCAAAGTCTACATTGGCAATGTCAATATCTTTAGGCCACTCTGGCTTAAACGAACCTTTAAAATTTATATCAGATTTATACAATAGCACTTTGTAAATGGAGCGTGGTCTTACTTCTGGCATAATTGTCCCATTTACAAAAAGTTGGTCTGCTAATAAAATCAAGTTTGTTCTACTGTTTTTTATTTTACCATCAGTATCTGTAAACTGTGTATTGTATGGCACCGTAATAAATGGTGCTGATAATGTTTGTGCTTCTGCCCATTTGCTGCTTACTTCTTTTACCACTTCTTTTTGTCTGTTTTCTCTTTCGGTTATTAAGGTATTAATGAAAAATGTAGGTACAAGCATTACAAGTATAAGTACACCTGTAATAATACCTTTAATTAAAATACTATTTGAGTTTGATGAAACTCGTTGTTGTGGTCGTGGTTGTTGCGCTTGTGGCGCTGTTTCGTAGTCCATGATGGTTGTTGTTTTTTGTTGTTTATAAAAAAGTTGTTGAAAAATTGCTTGGTGAGATTGTGTGTTGGTATTTTCATTAGAAAAGAAGCCAATAATTTCTTTTAGACTTGCAAATAATGCCAGCAGTGAGCATAGAAAGAGTGCTGAACTATATAGGCTTAAATGGATAAAAAAATTATCCTCGTATGTGTCAAATTTTACTGGGGAATTGCTACTTATTAAGGCCCCTAATAATCCATATAGCAAGGTTATTATTGCCATAAGAGTTATGAACCTCCACATTTTTTTCTGTAAAGAAATTCTTTGCACTTGTATGATAGGCAATGCTATAAAGAATGTAATTAAGACAGGGACACTTCCTCCAAGAGAAAATATAAGACTAAGAAAACTAATAAGAATACCTAATTCACTAGCACCTGATAGGAAAATTCCTGTAACAACTCCTATTGTAAAAAATACAGAAGTAAGAAACCAAAGCCTTGCACTCAAAGATGATATCGATATTATTTTATTCATAATTTAAAAGCACTTTGTTTTTCAAAGTATATATTCAAAAAAAATTATTTTGTGTTTTTAATCATTTTTTCAAGCGCTGCTATATGCAGTTTAAATGCTGCCGTTCCATTTTTTGTAATAGAGTAAGTGGTATTTGTTTTACGCCCAATAAAACCTTTTTCTACTTTTATAATATTGTTTTCTTCCAATGCTTTTAAATGACTTGCCAAGTTGCCATCTGTGATTTCTAACAATTCTTTTAGGTCATTAAAATTTACTTCCTCATTTACCATAAGGGCGCTCATTATCCCAAGCCGCACACGACTATCGAAAAGTTTATTTAAATTATTTATTGGGTTTAGCATAATCCTCTATATCATTAAAGTGCCTGCGCCATTGGCGGATGCCGAAGGCAGGGTTTATTTTTTGCATCGGGTTCGACAAGCTCACCCTGACATTCTTTCAAAATTTCAACTTTCAAAATTTTTCAGGAAGTGTTTTTTTTCAACTATTAAACTACGTTCAACAATCTTCAACTCTTCTTCCTTTCATACTTCATCCACATATACACGCCATACGCTATATGCATTACACTAAAACCCATTGCCCAAAAATATAAGCCATAGCCTACAAACCAAAGATTGATGATGCCTAAAATTATTTGAACATAACCCAAATATCGAATTTCATCAAGTGTATATTTACTAGCATTAATTAAACCAAGGCCATAAAAT
>JANNVW010000071.1:0-113989 GCA_031408295.1 Ferruginibacter sp. | reverse complement strand
CATTTATCTTTAAATTTTGACAGCTTGGAGTTAATAAATAAAACGTTTACAAACTTGAGTGAAGGCGGAAAAATAACCATGGAATTGCAGGATACTTTTTGGGGTGCAAGATTTGGAGTGTTAGAAGATAAGTTTGGGGTGAATTGGATGTTTAATTTTGATTATCCGAAAAAGGAAGAATAGGTTTTAGTGAGTGCATAATAAAAGCTAAATAGATAAGTGAAGATGAAATGTGCGACGCCACCGAAGTTCAACATTGCTGCTTCTTTGTTTGGACAAAAAAATTAAAAAAAATGCGTAAGCATTTTAAATAAAATAGAAACCTTTGCGTCTTTGCTCCTTAGCGAGCTTTGCGTGAAAAAAATTAATATGAGTAAAAAATTATTATTAGCAAAACAACATGTACCCGGCATACGCACCTACGAAGTGTATAGGCGTGAAGGCGGCTACGCAAGTGTGGAGAAGGCACTTAAAATGAAGACGGAAGATATTGTGGAAGAAGTAAAAAAAAGTGGCTTGCGTGGTAGAGGCGGTGCAGGTTTTCCGTGTGGCATGAAATGGAGTTTTATAGCCAAGCCCGAAGGTGTGCCAAGGCATTTGGTGGTGAATGCAGATGAGAGTGAGCCCGGTACTTTTAAGGATAGATATTTGATGGAATTTATTCCGCATATTTTAATAGAAGGTATGATTGTGTCGTCGTATGCGCTTGGCAGCAATGTGAGCTACATATACATACGTGGCGAGTACGCATGGATAACAAATATTTTGGAGCATGCCATTGATGAAGCAAAGCAAAATGGTTGGCTTGGAAAAAATATTCAAGGCAGTGGATTTGATTGCGAAATTTATGTACAACGTGGTGCAGGTGCATATATATGTGGCGAAGAAACGGCACTGCTAGAAAGCTTGGAAGGCAAGCGTGGCAACCCTCGCATTAAACCACCGTTTCCTGCGGTAAAGGGTGTGTGGGATAGACCAACCGTGGTGAACAATGTAGAAACCATAGCAGCTGTAGTTCCCATCATAAACGAAGGTGGAGAAGAGTATGCAAAAATTGGTATTGGAAGAAGCACGGGTACAAAATTAATATCGGCATGTGGTAATATAAATAAGCCGGGCATTTATGAAATAGACATGACCATTTCTGTAGAAGAGTTTATTTACAGCGATGAATATTGCGGTGGCATTGCTAATGGGAAAAAATTGAAAGCTTGTATTCCGGGTGGTTCTAGTGTGCCTATTTTGCCTGCTAATTTATTGCTCACTACTGCCAAAGGTGAAAAGCGTTTGATGAATTATGAAAGCTTAAGCGATGGTGGTTTTGCTACAGGAAGCATGATGGGTAGTGGTGGTTTTATTGTGTTGGACGAAGACCAATGTATTGTTCGCAACACATACACACTAGCTCGCTTTTACCGCCACGAAAGCTGCGGCCAATGCAGCCCTTGCAGAGAAGGCACCGGATGGATGGAAAAGATTTTGCAAAGATTAGAGAATGGAAAAGGGGAAATGAAGGATATAGATTTGTTGTGGGATATTCAAAGAAAAATAGAAGGCAATACCATTTGTCCATTGGGTGATGCTGCGGCATGGCCTGTGGCAGCGGCTATTCGCCATTTTAGAGATGAGTTTGAGTGGCATGTAAACAACCCCGAATTGTGTTTGACAGAAAATTATGGATTGAGGCATTATGCAGATGAGATACATGTGCCGGTAACCGTTTAAAATTATAATATGGATTGGTTATATTATTTTAGAAACAAATTGCCTGACAGTACTGTAACGAATCCTTTGTATCAGTTATTTTTGAGACCTTATCAATTTGATGAACAAAATAATATTTTAGTTGGAGAAAAAGTTGTTCAGATAGATATTATATGTGTTGAAAAAGCATTGGAACTACAACCTACAGATGAAAGAATTAATGAAATTTATTATAAATATTTAGACAATAATGAATATTACATAAACAATATAGAAATTAGCGAAAAAGTAGGGGAGTTGTATGAAGGGATTTTTGTTATATATCTAAAAAGTATAGGAATTACAATTGAAGAAATGTGGGATTGGGTAAAGAAAATTTTTATAATCAACAATTATCCACAACAAAGTTTTAAGGAAAGTAATTTTGATATGTTTGCCGATACAAATCCAATTATGCAAATGTTTAGTTTAAAAAACGTACAAAAATTTGAAGATAAATTAGGTAAAGATTGGTGGAAAAATGAGGATGATAAAGATAACAAATGAGTATTATTAACGATATAGAAATAAAAAATTTTAAAAGCATACGCCATCAAAAAATTGAAGGCTGTAAACGAATTAATGTTTTTGTGGGTGAGCCTAATGTGGGGAAGAGCAATATTTTGGAGGCGTTAAGTTTATTTTCTGTCTATAACAAAACAGTAAATTTTTCTGATTTTATTAGGGTTGGGAAAAATACTACATTATTCTTTAATGGTACGATTGAAAAGCCCATACAAGTTATTTTGAATAATTACTTTAGAGCTAAAGTAATTTATGAAAAAGGCGGTTTGTTTACAAGTCTTCAAGAAGATAGATTTGGTGATGGATTTGAAATTATTGATAAAGAAATTGAAAGTTTAGGTGTAAGTTTAAAAACAGATGCTAGGGATAAATTATTAGGTAAAGGGAGTTATGTAATTAATGATAAAAATGATATAAAATACGAAGGGAACTCTTATTTAAATTTTTACGAAAGTAGCGTAAAAGATAAGGCACATGAACGAACAAATAATCAATCACCAATTTTAAAATATGAATTCAAAAAAAATATTTTATATAATTCAAAAGAAGCGTATAGTTTAAATCATCCTTTTGGAGAGAATATTTTTGAAATTATTTCTACAAAGACAGAACTTCATAAATCTATTATTGATTTACTAAATAAATATGGATTAAAGTTTTTATATGATTCAGAAATACAAGAGTATAAAATTTTAAATTTATTGGGAGATAAATTTTTTACAGTTCCGTATTTTATGATAGCTGATACTTTACGAAGACTTATTTTTCATAAGGCTGCAATTGCTTCAAATAAAAATACGGTACTTTTATTTGAAGAACCTGAGGCAAATATGTATCCACCATACATATCTAAGTTTACAAGTGATATGATATATGACGAGAACGGGAATCAATTTTTCATAGCAACCCATAGTCCTTATGTGATTAATGATATAATGGAAAATTTAAAGAAAGATGATTATGCAATTTATACGGTAGGATATGATAAAGAAAATGGTGAAACATTAATAAGAAGAATGACAGATGAAGAATTGCACGAAATGTATCAGTATGGTGTAGATTTGTTTTTAAATTTAGAAAATTATTTACCACATGCACAACAGCAATAAATGTATTATTCCCGAATGCTACATTGATTCCTGTTTAATTGAAGTTCTTTTAGTTGCAGATAAAGATTTTGTAAACCACCATAAAGGCAATGGAAAAGTAGCAAAAGAAATGCAAGAAAGTTTTGAGTCGGAATTTTGCTTGGGCATTATTGATGAAGACAAAGAGCAGTTAGATTATTTGAAAATGTTTGATGAAAAGAAAACAACAGATTATTTAAAACTTTGGAAGCATAAAACAAAACAGCATTTTATTATTCAAATAAGACCTGTTATTGAAAAATGGATTTTAAAAATATGCGAGGAGAATGGGATAAATATAACAGATTATAAATTGCCAACAGATTTGAAAGATTTATTGAGAATTACAAAATCAGTAAGTTCAAGAAAAGATGAAAGGCTTTTAAAACTGTTTAAACAAATGAAAAATAAAAACTGTGCTCCTGTAATAGAATTGAAAAATTGGGTGGAGTTTTTGAAAATAAATAAATATAATTCAAACTTAGATTTACTATAAATGTCTGAAGAAATAAAAAAATCAACATTTACCGTAACGGTAGATAACATTACATTAGAAGTAGCACCAGGTACAACGGTACTAAATGCTGCACGTATGATAGGTGGCGATGTAACACCGCCAGCAATGTGCTACTATAGCAAGTTACAGGGCAGTGGTGGTAAATGCAGAACATGCTTGGTAGAAGTAGCAGCAGGTTCTACAGCCGACCCAAGGCCAATGCCTAAGTTGGTAGCAAGCTGCCGTACTACTGTAATGGATGGCATGATTGTAAAAAATATTACAAGCGATAAAGTACAAGATGCAAGAGCTGGAGTCGTAGAATTTTTGTTGGTAAATCATCCGTTGGATTGCCCAATATGCGACCAAGCAGGCGAATGCCATTTGCAAGATTTAGGTTACGACCATGGTAAGGCAGGTACTCGTTATCAATTTGCACGCCGTACTTTTAAACGGGAAGATATTGGCCCTTACATACAACTGCACATGACAAGGTGCATACTATGCTATCGTTGCACTTATGTGGCAGACCAAATTACAGACAAGCGTGTTCATGGCATTGTAGATAGAGGCGACCATGCAGCCATATCTACCTATATTGCAAAAGCGGTGGACAATGATTTTAGTGGAAACATGATTGATGTTTGTCCTGTAGGCGCATTAACAGATAAAACATTTAGATTTAAAAATAGGGTGTGGTTTACAAAACCTGTAGATGCGCATCGCAATTGTGAAAACCCAAAATGCTGTGGCAAAACAACGCTATGGCTTAGGGGCAATGAAGTATTTAGAGTAACGGCACGTAAAGATGAGTGGGGCGAAGTACAAAGTTTTGATGGAAAGCCAGGTTGGATTTGTAACACATGTAGGTTTGATAAAAAGCAAACCACAGATTGGACTATTGAAGGTGTAACAACCATTAGCCGCCACTCTGTAATTGGTGCAAACAAATATAAAGTGTTAGACACACCGCAAGAAACAATGACCAATGTAATGAGTGGACGTGCACCAAAATTATTGATGGATATACATGATGTAAGTGAGGTAAACAAAGAAGGTTTGGAGTTGAGTGAAATAAATGGACCTTCACATTCAAATGATTTTGAATAGAATGATTATCAAATATGAAATAATTATTTTTTGGAGTGATGATGATAAATGTTTTGTAGCCGAAATGCCCGAACTAAAAGGTTGCACAGCACACGGCGATACCTATAATGAAGCATTAAGCCAAGTGCAAGAAGTAGCAATAGATTGGTTGAACATTGCAACTGAAAAAGGTTGGACAATACCTGAACCAAAAGGCAGATTAGTATTTGCATAAATTAAAAAAATGATAACAACAGAACAAATAAATTTATTAAAAGATGTGATAGTGGAAACTATGCACCCTAAAAAAATATATTTATTTGGGAGCTATGCAAATGGAACTGCAAATGAGGATAGCGATTTAGATTTATTAGTAGAGGTAGATAGTAGTGATTTACCAAAACGAAAAAGACCAAATGAAATTTATAAAAAAATCTCGAATAGTCGGTTTGTTGATACCGATATTTTGGTAAGAACTACTGACGAGATTGAATATTTCAAATCTATTAAAAACTCTTTTTTAACAACAATAATTAACGAATCTAAAGTTGTATATGCTAGATAAGAAAAAAGTATATATTGAAGAATGGTTAAGTTTTGCTAGAGAAGATTTGGATACGGCGAATGCACTTTTGGGTGGTGAATATTTGTACAATAGAAGTATTTGTTATCATTGCCAACAGGCGGCAGAAAAGGATTTAAAAGCTTATATTATTTATTTAGATTTACCTTTAAATAAAACACATAACCTTAGTAAACTTGTTGACCAAATAAAAGAATTGGATATTGATATTTTAAAATTGCAAAGCGACGTAGAAATATTAACTGATTATATTGTAACTGCAAGGTATCCTGATGATTCAGAACCAATAACAGATGCAGAATCTAAACTTGCATTTTCCGTAAGTAAGAAAATAAATAGTTACGTAAAAAATAAAATCGTTTTAGAAAAATAAATTATGTTTTTAGCAATAGAACTTTTTACCATTATAGAAAAACTCGTACTCATTACAATTGTAGTAATGGGTTCACTTGTAATAGCCATGTACACCACATTTGCTGAGCGTAAAGTAGCAGGTTGGCTGCAAGATAGACCTGGCCCCAACCGTGCAGGGCCATTTGGTATGTTTCAACCATTAGCAGATGGATTAAAATTATTTTTCAAAGAAGAAATCATTCCAAATTTTTCTTCAAAATTGTTGTTCATTATGGGGCCTGCATTGGCAATGATGACAGCTATCATGACAAGTGCCGTTATACCTTGGGGTGATAAAGTACATTTATTTGATAGAGATATTTCCTTACAAATTGCAGATATCAACATTGGTATTTTATATGTATTTGGTGTATTAAGCTTAGGTGTGTATGGCATCATGATTGGTAGTTGGGCAAGTAACAATAAGTTTGCATTAATGGGTGGCTTGCGTGCAGCATCACAAATCATCAGCTACGAATTGGCCATGGGTATTTCCATGATTGCATTACTTTTTCTTACAGGCACATTAAGCCTAAAAGAAATGGTGCTACAACAGCAAGCAGGGCATTGGAATATTATTTACCAACCGCTTGGTTTTTTAATATTTATTATTTGTGCATTTGCAGAGTGTAATCGTACGCCATTCGATTTGGCAGAAGCAGAGAGTGAATTGATTGGTGGTTACCACACAGAGTATTCATCTATGAAATTGGGTTTCTATCTTTTTGCAGAATACATCAATATGTTTATCAGTAGTGCGGTAATGGCCACCCTCTATTTTGGTGGCTATGATGTGCCATTTTTTAACGAGGCTGCACATGCCGACATGGGCAATTGGCTTGCATTAATTGGCATTGGAATGCTCTTAATAAAAGTTGTATTTTTCATTTTTATATTCATGTGGGTGCGTTGGACAATTCCAAGATTTCGATATGACCAACTTATGCATTTAGGATGGAGAATTTTAATACCGCTTGCACTATTTAATATGCTAGCAACAGGCGCAATAATTTTAGCAAAGGCTAATCATTTGTTGTGGTGGTAGCCACTCACCTGTGATGAGTGGATGAAGATTCAAGGTTGAAAGTTCAAAGTTGAAGGTTGAGAGTTTGATAAAAAGAACAGTCTTTAAAGTATTTGGGACTTCCAAGTCCCCCTTCGGGGGATTTAGGGGGCTTAGCAGCCCTTAGGCAGAATATCTTTTTTCATCTTTTAGCAAAGTGTAGATGGATGATAATAAATAAAAAACCTTTACGCCATTGCTCCTCGGCGAGTTTTGTGTGAAGTAAAAAATAAAAATTTTAAACGCAACAATAAAGAAACATAAACCTTTATTTTTGCAACCATAGTAAAATTATGCAATCATTAACCAACAGAGCACAAAGTGTAAGTAGGAAGCCAATGAGCTTTATGGAAAAATTGTATTTGCCCGCTATAATCAAAGGCATGGCTATTACTTTCAGGCACATTTTTACCCGCAATCCAACGGTGCATTATCCTGAGCAAAAAAGAGAATTTAGTCCTGTTTTTAGAGGGTTACAAATATTGAATAGAGATGAGGAAGGGCGTGAAAACTGCACAGCATGTGGTTTGTGTGCCGTAGCTTGCCCTGCGGAAGCCATTACAATGGAAGCAGCAGAAAGGCAACCTGGCGAAGAACATTTATACAGAGAAGAAAAATATGCAGCAAAGTATGAGATAAATATGCTGCGTTGTATATTTTGTGGGTTATGCGAAGAAGCTTGTCCGAAAGATGCTATTTATTTAAGCGAAACATTTACACCAGCAGATTATCAAAGAAAACAATTTATTTATAACAAAGAAGATTTACTAATTCCTAATCCGATTACAGACAAAGAAGGGTACGAAAAAGCAGCGGGTAACAGGGTAAAAAGAGAAACGGTTAATTAACAGCAATGGGTATCACACTTACAATTTCATTTATTTTATTATCGCTAATGGCGGTGGGCAGTGCCATTATGATGATTACAAGCAAAAGCCCTGTAAACAGTATTTTGTGGCTCATCGTAGTATTCTTTGCTATATCAGGGCATTATATTTTATTGAATGCACAATTTTTGGCCATTGTAAATATTATTGTGTATGCAGGAGCCATTATGGTATTGTTTTTATTTGTAGTAATGCTCATGAATTTGAATGCAGAAAGTGAACCTGCAAAAAATCAACGCATGCAGTTTATAGCAGTAATATCAGGCGGAAGTTTATTGCTTGTATTGTTATCAGCATTTATGACCATGAAAAATACACACCCTGTAATGATGGCAGGTGGCAATGCGGGATTAATAAAAACATTGGGCAAGGTGTTGTTTACAGATTATGTATTGCCTTTTGAAATAAGTAGCATATTGTTTTTGAGTGCTATGGTGGGAGCGGTGGTTATTGGGAAGAAAGATTAAAAGTATTGAGTAAAAATAAAACACAGGTTTTTATGATTTGTAAGATAACGTAGATAAAATCATAAAAATTCATATCAATCATATTTATCAGCGTTCAAAAAAATGGATATTAAATATTACATAGCATTATCATTAACATTATTCAGTATAGGAATTGTGGGTGTATTGACACGCCGCAATGCCATTATTGTTTTTATGTGTGTGGAGTTAATGTTGAATGCAGTAAACCTATTGTTGGTAGCATTTTCAAATATGCACTCAGCAAGTGCTGCGGCTAAAGCATTACCAACATTTGCAAGCGATGCACAAATTTTTGTTTTCTTTATAATGATAGTAGCAGCAGCAGAAGTAAGTGTGGGGCTTTCTATTATTGTAATGTTGTACAGAAACACACATAGCATAGATGTGAACTTTTTAAACAGATTAAAAAATTAAATAGGATAATAAGTATAACACAATAGTCTTGTGTCTAACATCTATTATCTTTTATCTCCTTTATGAACAATGTATTAATTTGCCTCATTCCTCTACTACCATTGATAGGTTTTCTTATCACGGGTTTAGGAAGAAATATTTTATCAAAAGGCGCATCGGGCTTTATAGCTAGTGCAACAATCTTTGGCGCTTTTGCACTAAGTGTAATGGCATTTTTGCAAGTAAAAAATGGAACAATATTTAATGCGCATTATTTTAATTTGCTAAATATAGAAACATTAAAAGTTGGGTTCGATTTTAAGATAGACCAACTCTCTTCTTTATTTTTATTAATCATTACCGGCGTAGGTTTTCTCATACATGTGTACTCTACCTCTTACATGCACGATGAGCCAAGCAAAGATTTTTCAAAATATTTTTCTTATTTAAATTTATTTGTTTTCTCCATGTTGTTACTTGTAATGGGTGGCAATTATGTTATCATGTTTTTTGGATGGGAAGGTGTAGGACTTTGCTCTTATTTATTGATAGGGTATTGGTTTAAAAATAATGATTACACCAATGCAGCAAAGAAAGCCTTCATAATGAATCGTATTGGTGACCTTGGTTTTTTATTGGCCGTTTTTTGGTTGATAAATAAAGTAGGTACAGTACAGTATGATGAAGTATTTACGAAAGCAAGTCTTGCAAAATTATCTTCGTTTGATATAACAGGAATAACAGCATTGTTATTTTTAGGTGCTTGTGGTAAGAGTGCACAAATACCTTTATATACATGGTTGCCAGATGCCATGGCAGGCCCAACACCTGTGAGTGCATTGATACATGCGGCTACAATGGTAACAGCGGGTATATATATGATAGCACGTAGCAACATTTTATTTACCATGGCGCCTGCTACGCAAAATATAATTGCGATGTTTGGTTTAGCAACTGCAATCGTAGCTGCTACCATTGCCATCAAACAAAATGATATTAAAAAAGTATTGGCATATTCTACCGTAAGCCAATTGGGCTATATGTTTTTGGGGCTTGGCGTAGGCGCATACACAGGAGCTGTTTTTCATGTAATGACACATGCATTTTTTAAAGCATTGTTATTCCTTGGAGCAGGTAGTGTAATACATGCTATGAGTGGCGAGCAAGATATGCGCAACATGGGGGCATTAAAAAAATACATGCCTACCACGCATCTTACTTTTTTAATTGGGTGTATTGCCATTGCAGGTATGCCTCCGTTTTCAGGTTTTTTTAGTAAAGATGAAATACTAGCCGCAGCATTTGCAAAGCATCCTATCCTTTGGGGAATTGGTGTAGCAGGTGCAGTAATGACAGCGTTTTATATGTTCCGTTTATATGCCATGACTTTCTTGGGTTCTTTTAGAGGTACACACGACCAAGAGCATCATTTACACGAAAGTCCAAAAGCAATTACCATTCCATTAATTGTATTAGCTATACTTGCTATCGTGGGTGGTTGGGTTGGAATACCCGAAGTATTTATGCATGGCGGCCACAGATTAGAAACATTTCTTGAACCCATATTTGCACAAAGCAATGCTATAACTGTGAAGCATGAAATGAACCACAGTACAGAATATTTATTGATGGGAGTTTCTGTTGCACTAGCTTTAGGTTCATTGTTATTTGGCTTAAACAAATTTAAAAATTACAAAAAAGAGAACGAAGTAGCATCGTCAGGAATTGGGGAAGTGTTGGAAAACAAATGGTACTTCGATGAGCTTTATACAAAAATAATTACAAACCCATTGCGCTCTATATCTGCTTTCTTTACCAATGTTGTAGAGAAAAAAGGAATAGATGGAGTGGTAAATGGTACAGGTAAATTTGTAAACTATGGTAGCCGACAATTGCGTTGGTTGCAAAGCGGACAAGTGGGTGCCTATGTACTGTTGATGGTCATTGGAATGTTAATCTTATTTATTATACAACTGTTTATAAAAAATTAGGCTTTGGGCAATTATATTACTTTTCCTGAATTATTAATGTGGCTGCCTTTATTGGCAGGCATATTTTGTTTTACTGTAAAATCTGAAAGCATTGCAAAGAATATTGCATTGTTTGGTTCATTAGCAGTATTGGCGGTATCACTTACTACGCTTGCGTTTACAGATGTAAAGTTTACCAATTACAATGCGGTAAATTATATCTGGCTTAAAAATTTGGGTACAAGTTTTTTTGTATCGCTCGATGGGGCGGGTAGAATACTTACTTTGCTAACTGCCGTTGCATTTCCTTTAATATTTATAGCTACGTATAAAAATAGTTACAAGAATGCAGGAACATTTTTTGGATTAATGTTGCTTGCAGAGTGTGGGTTGATGGGTGTGTTTGTAGCAAAAGATGCATTGGTATTTTATTTCTTTTGGGAACTTGCTCTTATACCTGTTTATTTTTTAAGCAGCATTTGGGGTGGTGAAAAACGAATACAAGCTACCTTTAAATTTTTCGTTTATACATTTGCAGGTTCATTGCTTATGCTAGTCGGTATTATATATGTTTACTTGCATACAAGCCCACGTTTGTTTGAAGATGGTACTCAAGCACTCCATTCTTTTTCTTTACAATCTTTTTATAATGCCACGCTTAGTGTTGCTGAGCAAGGTTGGTTATTTTGGTTGTTCTTTATTGCCTTTGCTATAAAAATGCCCATCTTTCCTTTTCATACTTGGCAGCCGGATGCATACGACCAATCGCCAACTTCAGTTACCATGGTGCTTTCGGGCATAATGGTAAAAATGGGTTTGTTTGGAGTTATAAAATGGTTGATACCCATGTTTCCGTTAGCAGTGCCAAAGTTTACCAATATAGTAATGATACTAAGCATCATCGGAATTATATATGCAAGCTGCATAGCCATGATGCAAGATAATTTGAAAAAGTTGGTGGCATATTCTTCTATTGCGCATATTGGTTTAATGTGTGCGGCTATCTTTGCTATGAATGAAATTAGTTTGCAAGGAGTAATGATACAAATGTTTAACCATGGTATAAACATAGTAGGATTGTGGATTGTACTTGATATTGTAGAAAGACAAACAGGAATAAAAAATATGAGTCAGCTCGGTGGGCTTGCACACAAAGCACCAACGCTTACTATCTTTTTAGTAGTAATTGCTTTTGCAAATATTGCATTGCCACTTACCAATGCATTTGTAGGAGAGTTTATGATGTTTGCAGGTATTTACAAACACAATGTTTGGATGGCAGTGGCGGCAGGTATATCAATAATTTTAGCAGCTGTTTATACATTAAATATGATACAAAAAGTTTTTTATGGTAATGCAAATGCTACAATAGAAAATGTAACAGATATTTCTTTCAATGAAAAATTGGGGCTTATACTTATTGTAATAATGATTTTTGCTTTTGGGGTGTTTCCACAGCCTATGATTGATTTGGCAAAGGAGGCAGTGGCGAGTTTAGCCCCCTAAATCTCCGCCGATAGGCGGAGGACTTTGGAGTCTGAGAGAGATTGGAGTTTTTTTAATTTAAAGGTTGAATTGTTGATTGGTTTATTAGTTAATTGGGGTGCGAAACCCCGTCAGCGGCTTTTTAGCCCTGACGGCGGTTGAGAAAGAGAAAAGAGGTTGATTTTTAAAAGGAGTTGAAAGTTTTGAATTTAAAAGTTGTCAGGGTAGCCTGTCCCGATTTTTCGGGAAGCTTGTCGAACCCGATGCTATTTGTAACAAACTTTCCTTTAACTAAACCCGCCTTCGACAAGCTCAGGCTGACATCTCAATTAAGGTAAGAATTTTTTATAATTGAAATGTTTGTGGAATATTGTAACGTTTGTGCCTGACAAGTATAATCGATAAAATATGAACAAAGATAAACTGTTGAACGGAGCGTCGCCAATGAAGTTCAATCAGAGATATTGGCTCGTAAACAAAAAAAGTATAATTAAAATATAGAAATAAATCGAGTGTTTTGTCTAAATACTAAGTACTCAATACTCAATACTAGAATATGAACGCAATTATTATATCGGCAATTTGGGGAATTATCATGATGTTCTCGGGTGTGTTTATTAAAAGTAAAACCACGCCAAAATATCTCGCAATAGCAGGTGCACTACTTTTATTTATTGTAAATGCATTGGAGCTAAATGTTTTTAATGCAACAAAAATTTTGCAAATAAATATTGATACCAAAGAAATGCTACATGTGGACAGTTACAGCCTTGCATTTTTAGCCATCGTTTTTTTGTGTACTATTATTTATTTTTTACTCAATGCAACCGATATAGAAAAAGTAGGTGAGCACGTGGGTGAATATTTCGCACTCATATTTTTTGTGTTGTGTGGCGTAAGTATTTTAGCAAGCTTCAATACTTTGTTGATGTTGTTTTTAGGAATAGAAATAATGAGCATTCCTTTATATATACTCACGGGCAGCGATAAACGAAATTTAAAAAGCAACGAAGCGTCATTAAAATATTTTTTGATGGGCGCTTTTTCTACAGGAATATTATTGATGGGTATTGCATTTATTTATGGTGGTAATGCAAATGGTTCATTTTATATTGGCAACTTACAAATGGCCGAAGGTGCAATGCCATCAATGATTGCAGTAGGCTTGGTGTTTTTAGTAATTGCATTATCATTTAAAGTATCGGCTGCGCCATTTCATTTTTGGACACCCGATGTGTATGATGGAGCGCCAACAGTTTTCACATCATTCATGAGTACGATTGTAAAAGTTGCAGGTTTCTTTGCATTTGTACGTTTATTTCAAAATTCTTTTGGAAGAGTGCAGGGGCAATGGCAAAATTTAATTGTATTTATTACTGTAGCAACATTATTGATTGGAAATGTAACGGCCGTTTTTCAACAGAGTGTAAAACGTATGTTGGCTTACTCAAGTATTGCACAAGCAGGCTTTATGATGTTTGCTGTTTTTTCTTTAAACGAAAAAGCAAATGATGGTTTAATTATTTATACTGCTGCATATTGCCTTGCTACAATTGGTATTTTTGCAGTGCTTATAAAAATGAAAGATTATACCATTGAAGGTTTTAATGGTTTGGGAAAAACAAATCCATTGCTTGCATTATGTGCTACTATATTTTTATTATCGCTTACCGGTATTCCGCTTACAGCAGGTTTTCAAAGTAAGTTTTTTATGCTAATGGGCGCAGTAGAAAATGGCCATAAATTTTGGTTGGTAATTGTAGCCGTTTTATTTGCTGCTATAAGTGCGTACTATTATTTCCGTGTTATACAAGCCATGTACTTTAAAGATGCTACTGAAAATGTGGTGGATGAAAATGAGATTACCACTACATTTAAAGTGGTGTTGGTAATAACTGCTATTCTTATTTTGGCTATTGGTATTTACCCTGAGTTGGTGGTAGGGTGGGCGCATCATTAAAGTATTCAGATATTAGTATTCAGTATTTAGACAAAAATGCAAGTCTTCCATAAATGAAAAAATTTTTTCTTATATTTTTTATTTTATTTTCTTTTAAATTATTTGCACAAACTCCTGTTTTGCAAAATCAAGAAGATAGTATTTTAAAAATAGCCTTGAAAGCTAAAACTATTGAAGCAAAGTGTAACTCCTATTTTGATATTGCAAGAATATACGCAGGACAAAATAAAGATAAAGAAACGGAATACATAAACAAAGCCATTTTTGAAGCAGAGCAGATAAGAGATAAAAAATTGATTGCTACCATGTACAGAAAAACGGCAGAGCAATGGTTAGCCTTGAACAATAATGTAGATAGGCAGCAGCTTGCCCTTACCGCTATAGATAGAGGGTTATTGATAGCAAAAGATGTACAGTATAATATTGAGATAGCTTCTTTATTACAAAAGAAAGCCGCTACATTTAGAAATATGGGTAAGCTCTCCGAGGCCATCAAAATACATGAAGAATCTGTAAACTATGCTGAGTTATCAAATAACGATTCCTTGATAATTTATGTGCAGATAAGTTATGCAAACAGTTTGCTAGCAAAAGACGAAAATTTAGCAGCTTTCAAAAAACTTATGTTGGCTCTAAACCTTGCTGAAACGGTAAAAGATGATAAAATGAAAGTTAGTTTATACGAACGTATAGCATCTTTCTATGATAAAATTAATCAAACAGAAAAATCAAAAGACTATTATGTAAAAGCAATAGACCAATCCAAAGCATTAAAAGACAGTACCAATGAAATGTATAATTATGCAAACATTATTACATTATATGCAAAAAATAAAGAGTTTAATACTGCTAAAGAGTACCTAAAAATTTTGCAAAAAAAAGTAGGCGTCAATGAAATGTTTTTAAGGTTTGCAAGAAATGCAGAGCTGCAAATAGTATATTATGAGGATGAAAAAAACTTGCCCGATTTTTTTAAGAAAAATGCTGGAATGTTTGAAAGTTTTAAGAAGTACGGAATGTTTTCTGAATATGATAGAATAAAAGGAATTATTTATCTTTATGAAAAGAAGATGGATAGTGCATTATACCACCTTAATTTATCAAAAAAGGAAATAAGCCCAAATGATATTAATGCTACCATAAATTGGAATGCATCGTTTGCAATGTATTTAGATAAAAATAATAAATATTTAGAAGCCGCAAAATATTTAGAACTAAACATACCATTAGCAAAGCAAATACAGAGCCTTACTGGCGAAAAGGAATTATACAAAGATTTAGATTCTTTATACATTAAAGGAGGCGATAAGCAAAAAGAAGTAGCCAATAAATTATTACTATTTACCATAAAAGATAGCTTAGACAAACAACAAAAAGCAAATGATCTTTTAACCGTAGAAATAGATATTGAAAACAAAAGAGCCGAAAGAGAAAAAACAGCCAAAGAAGAAAAAGTACGTACACGAAATAATTTGCAATACATGGGTATATCGGCTTTTATATTTGCGCTATTTATTGCACTCGCTGCTATGGGAAAATTTAAAGTAAAACCTTGGTTTATTCGAACACTTGGTTTTATATCTTTTATACTTCTATTTGAATTTATTATTTTGTTGATAGACCATCAGCTCCATGTACTTACTCATGGAGAGCCTTTGCCTATCTTGCTTGTTAAAATTGTAATCATCGCTTTTTTATTGCCGTTTCATCATTGGTTAGAGCATAAGGTTATACATTATTTGATGAGACATCAGAATACAGTTTGAAGCCCTCTTTTATTGGATGGGTTTTTGTGAGAACAATTATGTTAAATTGATATTTTATTGACCTACAAAATCGTATTCTGCAAAATTTCTTGTTTGTTTGGAAAGTCGGTATTAAAATGCAAGCCCCTGCTTTCTTTGCGTAGTTCTGCACTTTTTATAATAAGGTAAGAAACGGTAATCATATTTCTCAATTCGCATAACTGTGGCGATACTGCTGTACGCTCATACAAATATTCTGTTTCTTCGTGTAGTAAATCTATTCTACGATTGGCTCTTTGCAAACGCTCATTATTGCGTACAATGCCCACATAATCGCTCATAAGTAGTTTCATTTCTTTTAAACTTTGAGTAATTAAAATCATTTCTTTTGGGGCGGTTGTGCCTGCTGCATTCCAGTCTGGAATTTTATTTTCTGTAGGGCTTAAAATGGTTTTATCAAAAGATTTTAATGTATCTACAAATGCACGGTGTGCAAAAACCATAGCTTCCAATAATGAGTTGCTGGCAAGTCTGTTTGCGCCATGCAAGCCAGTACTGGCGCACTCTCCAGCAGCATATAAATTTTTTATACTGGTACGTGCATATTCATCGGTTTTTACACCGCCACAACTATAGTGTGCTGCTGGCGATACGGGTATCATATTTTTAGAAACATCTACACCTATGCTTAAACATTTTTCATAAATATTTGGAAAGTGTTCTTTAAAATTTTCTTGATTCATATGTGTACAATCTAAATACACAAACTCAGTACCATTTATTTTCATTTCATTATCTATTGCACGAGCTACGATATCTCTTGGGGCTAAATCTTTTCTTGCATCATATCTTTCCATAAATGCTTCGCCATTGGCATTGCGCAAAATACCACCATCGCCACGTACAGCTTCTGTTATAAGAAAAGAATGCCCACGCACACCTGCCTCATACAAAGCCGTAGGGTGAAATTGTATAAATTCAATATTTTCAATTCTGCCCTTTGCCCTGTAAACCATAGCCACACCATCTCCTGTAGCTATAGCGGGGTTGGTAGTGCTCCTATACACTTGCCCGTTACCACCTGTTGCAAGTAATGTAATAGCTGCTGTTATTTTTTCTATTTTATTGGTAGCAAGGTTTAATACATACACGCCAAAGCATTCAATATCGGGTGTGCTTTTTGTAACCAAATATCCGAGGTGGTGTTGTGTAATAATATCCAATACAAAACAATGGCTTATTAAATTAATGTTGCTGCATTTTTTTATGGCTTCTAACAAAGCCCTTTCCATTTCTTTGCCTGTTACATCTTTGTGGTGTAAGATTCTATTTTCACTATGACCACCTTCCTTGCCGAGCCTATAATCTCCATCTGGGTCTTTATCAAACTGTGCGCCCCAAGCTATAAGTTCGTTTATTCTTTCCACTCCTTCTTTTACTACAATCTCCACCACATGTGGGTTACAAAGCCCATCGCCAGCTATTAGCGTATCTTCAATGTGCTTTGCAAAACTATCTTCGCTAAAATTGGTAACACCAGCTATGCCTCCTTGGGCATACTTAGTATTTGTTTCATCACTTTGTGTTTTTGTAAGAATGGTAATTTTTTTATTGGGTAATGCTTGTGCAGTTTTTAGTGCATATGTAAGACCCGCAATACCTGATCCGATTACAAGAATATCTGTTTGCATGGATAAATATTTTCTAATTTATATTTTAAAAAAGTATAAAATATGTTGGTTGTAAAAGTTAATCAAACTGTTATACAATTTGAAAGCATAAAGATACTGGACAATCTGCAAAAGCTTGCTGTGGATTTTAATCCAAAATAAGCACTACAATTTCTAACTCAAATCACACTGGGCTCACAAAGGTTTTCTCGGCCAATATTGAGGTTCTTTGTGAGCTTTTCGATATAATAGTATTTTCCAGAAAAGCTTTTTATATATTTACAAAATGAAGAAGATTTTTAAATCCTTAGGAGTTATTGCACTAATATTCTTTGTACTACTCAATGTGGTGGTTATGTTTCATGCATATAAATTTACCCACTTTTATGAGCCAAGCGAAGTAACCAATAAAGCAGAAAAAGATAAAACAGGATGGGACAAAACCAGGGATATGCTATTTGGTTTTAATGCAATCAAACAAAAAAACATTGCGCCAGATAGTGCTTACAAAACAGTTACGCTAACAACTGATGACGCATTAAAATTAGATGCTTGGTATGTGACTGTGCCAAATGCAAAAGGAAGTGTAGCTATGTTTCATGGGCATGGCAGTAAAAAATCTGCTGTATTAAAAGAAGCAGCATCTTTTCAGCAACTTGGTTATAATACACTGCTGGTTGACTTAAGGGCGCATGGCAACAGCGAAGGCAATACCTCTACAATAGGATATTACGAGAGCGAAGATGTAAAACTAGGTTATGAATATCTTCAAAAAGCGGGAGAAAAAAATATTTTACTTTGGGGCATATCCCTTGGTGCGGCAACGGTAACAAAAGCAATGAATGATTACAACATAACACCAAGTAAAGTAATATTAGAGATGCCATTCGGCTCATTATATGAGGCTGTAGAAGGTAGAATAAAAATGATGGGGCTGCCAGCAGAACCTATTTCTACATTGCTTACATTTTGGGGTGGGGTAGAGCATGGTTTTTGGGCTTTTAATATGAAACCAGTTGAGTATGTAAAAAAAATAAAATGCCCAGTATTATTGCAAAGAGGAAAAAATGACCCACGGGCTACCGCAAAAGAAACAAACCAAATTTTTGAAAACATATCTGCACCAAAAAAAATGGTCATCTACGAAAATTCTGGCCATGAATCGCTTTGTACAAAAGAATATGATAAATGGATGGCGGAGGTATCTGCATTTTTACAATAATGAACCCGAAGCAGATTACTATAAACGATTATGATTATGCGCTGCCAGAAGATAAAATTGCAGCGCACCCTCTTGTAAATAGAGACGCCTCAAAATTACTCGTATACAAATATGGGAATATTGAAGAAACTACTTTTGCTAATATAGATGTCCACATTCCCACTGGGAGCTTACTTATTTTTAACAATACTAAAGTTATAAATGCGAGAGTAAAATTTGCAAAAATTACAGGTGCTATTATCGAAATTTTTTGCCTAGAGCCTTATGGTACTATTACAGATTATAGTAGCATAATGAATAAAAAAGATGTTGTGCAATGGAAATGCTTAGTAGGTGGGGCAGCCAAATGGAAAGAAGAAATCTTGGAAAAAGAATTTTTTATTGGTGCGGAGAAAATAATTTTGTCTGCAAAAAAAATAGAAAAAATTACCGAAGCGTTTATAATAGAATTTACTTGGCAACCTAACCAATTTACTTTTGCTGAAATTATAGAAGCTGCTGGTAATGTACCATTGCCGCCTTATATAAAAAGACAAACAATAGAAGAAGATACAAGCAGGTACCAAACTATTTTTGCAACACACGATGGTTCTGTAGCGGCACCCACAGCTGGGCTACATTTTACAGAAACTATTTTTGAAAAACTGCAAAGAAAAAACATTGCAAAAACTTTTGTAACACTTCATGTAGGTGCAGGCACATTTAAACCTGTAAAAGCTGATACTATGGAGGCGCATGAAATGCATGCAGAGTATATTGATGTTGATATCAAATCTATTGAAGAAATAAAAAACAGCTTAGGTAAAATTGTAGTTGTAGGTACTACATCTCTTCGTACAATAGAAACACTTTTTTGGCTTGGTGTAAAAGTGCATCAGGATAAAACAACCCAAGACTTAAATCTTTTGCAATGGGATGTTTATGACGATAAACTAAGTAACACAACACTTACTGCACTTACTGCACTAGACGCATTACTGTTTTGGATGGCAGAAAATAAAAGGCAATCTATTTTTACACAAACACAAATATTAATAGCACCAGGCTATACATTCCGAATTGCAAATATGCTTGTCACTAATTTTCACCAGCCACGCTCTACATTACTTTTATTAGTGGCCGCAGCAATTGGTAACGATTGGAAAAAAATGTACGATTATGCCTTGCAACATGACTTTCGTTTTTTAAGCTATGGTGATGGAAATTTAATATGCATCTAAACAAACCTAATTTGTTGCATTTAAAATTAGCTACGCAGAGCCTATAGAAAAGCCAGTATACACTTTATTTATTTTTAATAATTTGTTAAGGCTGTCTATATAAGTTTCGCAGTTTGCAAATAGGGTTGTCAACCTTTATGCAGTACATTTATTTTGAAATTACCAAATAAGGTTGACAACCCTTGCGATATTTTTAAACGCACCCACCTAACTTTTAAGGTTGTATGGTAACAACAGTTCCCACAGGAATGTAGCCATAAAGGTCTTGCATTTCAGAATATTTTACAGATACACATCCGTCCGTCCAATTGTAAAAATTGTCTACCGTCCATTCTTCTTCTTTGCGGGTAGAGTGTATGGCTATGCCATTGCCTATGCGTGCATTTTTTGGAACAAGCCCTTTGGCTTTTCTTTCGTTAAAACGACGAAAGCTTTCTTCTGTGGGATAATCCAATAAAAGTTCAGCACCCCATTTCTTATTTATTTTTTTTATAATTATTTTAAAGCTGCCACTAGGTGTTCTTCTATCACCTTCTCGCATTTTGTCGCCTAAGTCTTTGCTACCAAAAACAATTGGGTAAGTTGCATACCATCCTTCCTCATCAAATACTTTCAATTCATAATCTTTTTTAGAAATGATAATGTAATAAGGATTGTTATTGCTGGCAAGCTTAAATTTTTTCTGGGTCTGCCTTTTTTTTACAGAACGAAAATTATTGCTCGCTGGCGAAAAAGCCATTAGAGTACCTAAAAGCATAGTAATAATGCTAAAAAAAATAACACGGGTTTTCATTGTAGTTGTTTTAAAATTTGGATATTTAAATTTCAAAAATAATATTAATAGGATTTGGACTTACAAAGTAATAAAATGTAAATTACTAAAATGTTATAAAAATTGTAAATGGGGAAAACTTTTAAAAAAAAGCCCCAATTCCTTTTGAGAAATGGGGCATTTTAAACAATATTAACAATAATTACCACTTGCTAAACCTAAATCCAATATTATATGGTCGTATATCCAAACTTTTTTCGAAAATAGATTTTGGACTATAAGAACCATACAACCTAAAAGAACCAAAACCAATTTCGCCAATATAGCTAAATTTGAAGCGCTCTAAATCATAATCACCTTGGTTTTTTTGCTTACCTCTTGTATCGCTACGCTGCTTATTTCTTTGTTTGTAAAGGTAGCCAGCACTTACACCTACACTTGCGCTAAAGCCTGCCTTACCTGGTTTATGATTGCTAGCAAAGTTTAGCATAAGTGGTACTGTAATATATTTTAAGGCAAGTTTATTTTTACTAAACGAAATAGAATCTCTAAAAATAAATGGAGCATTGGTAAAAGAAGGCGCATTGTAAGGTACTGCCCCACCTTCTCTAAAACTTATTGGAGAGCGAAAGCTATAATTATTAAGCTCTACTCCTAGCCCATACTTAAGGTTTACGTTTCGTTTAACTAATGCCAACTTTTGCATAAAAAACCAAATATTTACGTTTACACTTTTACCTGCACGTAGTTTTAGGTCATCTTTAGATAATGCAAGCGCACCAGGTTTGTTTACTAGGTAGCTTCCCGCAGCTGCATAATTAGATTTGTCCTCCCAGTTAGCAAAGCCTAGGTCTAATACAAGAAAGTTTGTACTTATTCTGCTATGAGATTTCTTGTAGGTATTATCTGTAAGTAAAACGGAAGAGGAATCATTCCTGTACGATTTATCATTTCGCTTTATTATTAGTATACTACCAATACTAATGGTATCGTTTTGCCTCTTCTTACTTACAGCAGAGTCTGCAGTGGTCGGTTGTTGTGCATAGCTTGCTGTGGCAATGGCGCACAGTGTTGCTAAAAAATAAATCCTTTTCATTTTTTTTGTTTTTAAAATTATAAATATAGTTGATTATTTTGCGGCTATTTCAAATCCCGCTATTTGTATGCTATTTCCTGATTTTAAATTTGCAGTTCTTTCTACTACTCTTTTTATTTTCTTAAAAAAACCACCTAGTTTAGTCCTTTTTACATCATCCTCATTCATGTAAAGAATTTTATTTTCATTCTTTTCTACATCTGTTACTGCTACGGCTTGAGCATATGTATTTTCTAATGGAACAATATTTTCGTTTGTACTAGGCTGTTTTATTTTTTCAATAGTTTTAGCTATTTGTGTTTGCGCATTATCTTCAGTAACTATTTTTTGAGTTGCTGGTATATCTTTTACCTCTATCTTGGCTAACAATTCTTCTTGTTTTTCTTTTGGCGCATTAGCAGTTTTTGCAACTTCATTACTTGTTATTACTTCTTTTTTATTTATTACTTTATTTGTTGTAGCATTTGCTAATACTGGCTCATTAGACACTTTGGTAGCTTCGTTGTATGTGGCAACACTTTCTTTTAATGAATCATTTTTATTTTCTATGCCCGCATTTTGGGTATCTGTACTTACTTGGTTTTTGTTAATTTGGTTTTCTATTTTATCATTATTTATAATGGCTATTTCACTATCCTTTACAACATCTTTAGATGTTAATTTAACTCCAAAAAACAATCCAAACCCAACAATTGCAGCAGCTGCAGCCCATCTTAGTATTCTAAAAATAACTACATTGTCTTTTTCTTTTTTATACAACAAGTGCTTATCTGCAAATATTATTTTTTCAGAAGCGTCTAATTGTGTGCGCTTCAAAAGGTTGAATTCTAATTGAGCAGCAGTATCTTTTTCCAATAAACTGTTTAATGATTGCAACTCATTTTCAACAAGCTCAGCATCTAGTTTTAAAAGCAGTTTTTCTTGTAAGTTGCTATCAAATACGATTTCTTTATACAAAAAGCTTTTATCTGCAAAATGTATTTCTTCTTGTGGCAACACTGCTGCTTGTAGCATTTCAAGTTCTATTCTTAAATCTTCATTTTCTGCTATAAAATCTTCTACTGCTTTGCAATCATCGGCGCACAACTCAGCATCTGCATAAAGCAGAAAAAAGTCCTCGTAATTATTTCTATTGATGCGCATTTTTTTAAATTTCTAGTGTCTTAAATCTTATGTCTCAAATCTTATATCTATATCACATTTTCAATTTTCACAATATATTCTCTCAGTTGCAATCTTGCTCTGTGCAAATATACTTTTACTTGGCTTTCATTTAATCCAGTTATTTCACCAATTTCAGCATAGTTATACCCTTCATAATCTTTCAGCATTACCAAACTTTTGTCTCTACTGCTTAGCTTGCTTAAGGCTTCCATTAGTATTCTTTTTCCGTTTTGCTCCTGCGATTGATTTCCTAAGGCTGTTTCTGAAAAATCCTCTTTTAAAACTATTCTTTTATTTTTACGAATATGGTCTATCATCGTATTATAGGCCACCGTAAATAAAAAGCTCTTACATTTTAAATTGTCTACTTGCTCCCTGTTCAGCCACATTTTTTCAAACGAACTCTGTACCACATCTTTAGCATCCTCCTCATTTTTAAGATTTTTAAGAATAAAACGGTACACATTATCTGCATACATTTTTACACATTCGTTATATTCTTTTTCTGTCATACCTAATTTAATAAATCTATATAAAAATAAAGTTACATCTCTTTGTTCGTTTATTGTTTAACGCTACAAGGTTTTAAAAAGTTACAAAAGTTTAAAAATATTTTTCTAGCCTTTTTACAGCTATTTTACGGCAACATTCAAACAACCTGCCATAAACTTAATTTTTATACGCATTTTTGCAACACATTTTACCGTTTATGAACAAAAAAGCAGCTATTGGGTTTATTTTTTTTACGTTGGTTATAGATGTAACTGGTTTTGGGCTTGTAATACCTGTTTTACCAAAACTTATTGAGCAGCTTACGCATGGTACCATGAGCGAAGCTTCTAAATGGGGAGGCTGGTTAATTGCCACATATGCCATTATGCAATTTATTTTTTCGCCAGTGCTGGGCGGGCTTAGTGATAAATATGGGCGCAGGCCAGTTTTGCTATTTTCGCTTTTCGGATTAGGAGTAGATTATTTGTTTTTGACCTTTGCACCCTCTCTAGCTTGGTTATTTATAGGTAGAGCCATTGCAGGTATTGGTGGGGCAAGCTTTACAACTGCTACAGCATATATAGCAGATATAAGCACTGCCGAAAACCGCACTAAAAACTTTGGAATGATAGGCGCTGCATTTGGAATTGGTTTTGTAGTAGGGCCAATAATTGGAGGACTGCTTGCAGATATTGGACTTCGTATTCCATTTATGGTAGCAGCAGCGCTAAGTTTTATTAATTTTTTGTATGGCTATTTTGTATTGCCAGAGTCGTTGGGTAAAGAAAATCGTAGGGCCTTCGATTTTAAAAGAGCTAACCCTTGGGGTTCTTTAAAACAATTAAAAAAATACCCCAATTTAAGTGGATTGGTTTTTTGTTTTATACTTATTTATTTGGCATCGCATTCTGTACAGAGCAATTGGGGTTATTTTACCATAGAAAAATTTAATTGGAGTCCAACAATGATAGGTATTTCATTGGGGTTGGTAGGTATTTTGGTAGGGCTTGTGCAAGGCTTGCTTATACGCTATACAAGTGTAAAACTTGGCAACAATAAAAGCGTATATTTTGGATTGTTGCTCTATGCTTTAGGGCTCACTTTATTTGCATTCGCATCACAATCGTGGATGATGTTTGTGTTCCTCATACCATATTGTTTGGGTGGTATTTGTGGGCCTGCACTGCAAGCCATCATTTCGGGTAATCTGCCTGCAAACGAACAAGGCGAACTGCAAGGCTCACTCACCAGTTTAATAAGCCTAACATCTATATTTGGCCCAATGCTAATGACGGGGCTTTTCTCTTATTTCACAGGGCCAAAAGCACCATTTCATTTTTCGGGAGTATCCTTTTTACTAGGAGCTATTTTTATGCTGATAAGCGCAGCGGTTGCTTACAAGGCACTAAATAAATCTGCGCAATAATTTTTGCAAAATCATTTGGGGCTTTCAACAGCAAAATTTTATTGAGCATTGGTTAGGGCTTTCCGTTACTATCTTTTTTGTACGCCAAGGGGCGAACAAAAAAGGATATCCACTCCAATCCCTCAGCCCTTCTGCAGTTAATCTTTGTTCGGCTTTTATTTAAGCGTAAGAATTTATAGCGGCGGCGGAAAAGTTCAAAAAATAAAAAACTTGCCATGTGTCTGAACCTCTCTTAAAGTCTTTAAAAATTTGCAGTTTTCAATAGCTGTCTGACACATTTGTAACGATTTGTCGCAGGCCAAAAGACCAAGCGGCAGCGAAGAAAGTAGCAAAGATATTATCGATGTGCCAACCGAGGCAAAAGAAGTTTATTAATCATATTTTTTCAATGGCTTATAATTTTTGTACCGTACATAAATATTATTCAAGTCAAAGATTGTATCTTTTTTAATCAGTTTTTCTTTCCCACTTTTATCAATTTCGTATACTGTTCTATTATTGTCATTGTTTATTCTTGCAAATTCTTTTAAACTATCTCTTTTTATTCTTGTAAACACAGTAGTAGTTCCCCCGTGAACTAGAAATGCGTCTATACAGTCAAGTTCTTTATTATATTTCATATTTGGATAATCTTGAGAATTTAAAAGTGAAATCAACTCTTTATTCTGTTCGTCATAAATAAAAAGCCGCCTAATTTCATTTGCACCTCTAGCAGCGATGCCTGAAATAAATGTTATATCATTAAGTTTATCATTATTGAAATCACTAATATTAGGTTCGAGTCCCAATAATGCGTTGCATTCATAAGAATATGTGTTTTGAATAAACCAATATTCAGGACCTTTTTTATAAAATTTAATGATAACATAAGTGTCTTCAAAAACTCTATGCTTTATTATTTCAATTTTACTTTTCCCCTTTTCTCCAATATTTAAACTGTCAGTAAATACCTCAATAATTTCTGTGTCGTGCTTTAAAATGTCTTTTTCAACTTGATTATTAGTCTGAATTTCTTTTTTATTGTCGGTAATAATTTTATCTTGTTTATTTGAACAGGAAATAAACAAAGTCAGTATGATAATTATTTGAAGTTTCATTATAGTGGCCTCTTAGAATTTCTCTTAATACAAATATAAGAGCTATCCTCTTTATTCTAAAATATTATCAACCTATTGCTTCGCCTTGTTTCCTTTTCCACAAACCATTCGCTTCAATCAGCTTTTATGGTTTTACATTTTCAATTTTTAAGTTTAGAATTACGGATTCTTGTTGTGCAAGTTTAGTATTTTTTCAAATAAAAGTGTAATGCAAACTTTCCTAAGCGAACGGTTCGAGAAGACTCGAACCGAGGAGGAGAGGTCAACTAATTACCAACTTACAAATAAGATGCTTTTTCCTTGCTCAAATTTTTCAATAAAATTAGTTTCAAAATTTTGTTGTAATTCTTTTAGAGAACTAATATGATCTGCTTTTAAATATTGGTAAGCTTTCAAAAAATCCTTTAGTTCAAAATAGCAATTGTCGTTTGAGAAGTCTGAATAAAATAAATCCTTCATACCTTTTCTTTGACTTCCTATACTTTCAAAATATATTATATCTTCTTGTTCATTTTCGCCAAAATCGAAAGTTGAAATAAATTTTTTATTAATTTCTAAATAATAATTATTGATGCTTAACGTTTCAACTGAAATAAAATCAATATACTCTTCGTTATCTTTTTTTAATATCGGTTTAAAATGGCTTAAATCTAATCCCATAATTGATAGTCCAAATGCTTTTATGTTGGTAGTTTGAAAGTCTCTTTTTCTTTTAGGTAATAAAATTAAAGGAGAATAATTTTTGTTTAGATTATAGAATTAATCTTTCTTATCAGGCATTTCATAAATAAAATTTTTTACCCTAAAAAATGCTTCTAAATCTTTCCAAGTTCTATAACTTAAATCATTCTTATCTGTTTTAATATCTTTTGAAAAGTTATATTTCTGATAATCTAGACAAATATCAATATAAGAACATTTGCCCTTTTTATAAAATATTACCGAATGGTGAGGTACATAGCAATTAAGTACATCATTTATTGAGTCTTTATTTGAAGTTGTAAATATTTTGAAGAGTGTATCTTTTGCTTTATTATTCAAGATAAGTTTTTCTCTCAAAATATCTTTATTAGGTTGGTTATTAACTAATAGTTCCCTTTAAATACTCTTCCTCTCAGGTGCTCCACTAATTTCTAAATTTTCATGACTAATTATTTGTATGGAGTCGGCTTGCTCAAATAATTTCTTTAAAGTATTTTTTTTTTGGTTTTGCAAATGAAAGGTATGAAAAAGATTAAGGACAAAATAATTTTAATGTATGCCATTAATAAAGAGTCTAAATATTTTTTCAACTACTATTTATCTATTTCTTTTTCAAACTTATCTAAATACCAAACAACTGTTGGGTTATTTTTTGAAACAATTATTTCTATTGTATCCCCTATTAGATAATTGTTTATTAAAGGCAGATTTTCTTCATAAATCGTATTGTCTATTTCAAATTCGAAGTCCAAGCTTTTGTGTTTTCCATAAAAAACTTTTTTAACTTCTACTCTTTTCTCTTCTCCATAATTTACAAGCTGATTAAATTCATATCTATTTATAGAATGAAAGAGAAACCAAATAGAAAAAATGAATGTAGATATAATAGCAATTAAAAATAGCCCAGATTTAAGATTATATAATGCTCTTGTAATTTTGCTTTGATTTGTTCCTGCAAATTGTATATTCGACTCTTTTGGAAAAAATAGTACTGCAATATTAATTACAAAGTATAAAAATGCATATGCCCAAAGAAAGAATGCAGCTATTCCTAGCAATCCCATGTAAGTACTTTCATTAGCACTAGTACCTATATAATATCCTATATATTCTGCTAAAACGATTGCCAATAGCAATAATATTGTATAAAGTAGTCTTGTTTTAATTGTTTATGTTTTATTTTAAAATTGATGGATTATTTGTTTATAATAAATGAATAAATCTTTTCTACTAAAGAAATTACTTTTTCATTTTTTGAAAAATGCTCCCATGTTAATTCTCCATTTATAGATTTATCAAGCACTATTTTACTAAGAAGTGTTTTGTATTCACTTTTAAGAGACTTAGGAGTTGATTTACTCCCTTCGTAAACTTTGTTTAATTCCTCAATATTTAATGCTACTAAATATTTTCCTATATAATCTTTATCGAAATTTTTTAATGGTCTCTTTTCAATCTTCCCTTCAATTTCATTTTGCAATACATCTTTTACTTCACTATTTCTAGTTTTTGTTTTTTTACAAAAATCAATTAATACTGCTTTCCAAACATCTTCACTTAATAAATTTTCTACTTCTCTATAATCTTCAGTAGTTTCATACACTAAATTATTTTCATTTAGTTCCGCAAATTTTCTGAGTTGATTATGTTTATCTTCTTTTCCTTCATCTTTATCTGTAAGAATAAAAATTCTGTTATTTAATGCATAAGCATTTATACTATTTTCATCTTCGTTGTTAAAATCATAATGCACAAGATTTGAACCTGCATATTCTAAAAATGCAAAATCAATGTCTTCTTTTGGCGTTGGTTCATCTCTTTTATGAGCTTCGCAGTAAGCAAGTAAGAATGCTTTTAAATAATTCCTATCAGAAATACCTTCTACCCAAATACTAGAATTAGCAAGGAAAACTGAAGAGTTATTTACACCTAGTTCCCTTAATAATTCATTATCGCCTGCATTTACATTTTTTATTAAAAACTTACTATTTTCATTCTTTGAAAACGAATAAATTGAAATATTGTCTTTTTCAATTGTTAAATCTAACAAATGGTTTGAATGTGTTGCAATAACGTAAGTAAGATTCTTTTTTGTTAAGTCTTTATTGTTTGTTATTTGGTCTAAAAATAATCTTTGCATACCTGGGTGAAGATTTAACTCAGGTTCATCTATGAAAATCATAGTGTCGTTTGGCGCCATAAAAATACTATACATCAAAATTATTAAGGCTTGTATACCATCGCCTAAATCATGTAGATTTCTACTTGATTCTCCAATATGAATATTTATAGTTTCTTTATCATCTTTATTTTCATGCTTTTGATTGTAGTTAAATTTTGCTACAATATCTATAGGAGCATTAAAAAATTGTTTTCCTATAAATTTTTCAAAATCATCAAATCTTTTTCTTTCTTCTTTTGTTCCGTTTCTTGCATTTACAATTTCATTGTATAATTGAAGTCCTGTAAAAACGAATATCTTTTTTGTTAATTTTGAATTTGAATTGTATTTTTCATCAACTACAAAATCTTCTAATTCATAATTTTTTAAAACAGTTTCTAAAAAAAGATCTTTCTGATATTTCTTATAACTTTTACTTGGAGTCATTATGTTTTCAAAAAGTGAATGCGCTGTTCTTAAAGTTGGAATAAAATAATTGATATTTGAATCAAAATCTTTAGTAGAAAAAAAGCTACTTAATTCCTCATTTATTTCATTTGCTTCTTCTAATTGTGCCGGAAAAGCTTCATTTATGGTTATGCCTATTCTTAAATTTTCAACTATAGAATAATAATATTGTTCATATCCATTACTAATGATTTTATTAATTACTTTAAACATTGATTTGTTAACATCAAAATTTGGGGATATTGACTGATAGAAAATTTGTGATGCCTCACTATTTAATGGAAACAAACTTATATTTTGGTTTGCTCGGATAAGCGAGTAAATATCATTTGGATGATGCATATTTTGATTTAAAATCCAATTAATTTTTAACTCATTGATTATGTAATTGAATCTCTTTAATTTTCTTTCCAAGTATTTAAATTCACTCAAACCTTGCAAATTCTGTTGCTTCATTAAAGTTCTCATAAACCTACTTTTCCCACTATTGTTCGAACCTACAAGAATATTTATGGTATTAAAATTTGGTAAAACATCTATTTCTTTATCTTCTCCAAATAAAATATAGTTTTTAAAATCGGGTTGTTCTTTGCTGTCTAAAAAAATGTCGTACTTATTGTTCATCAAAAAAATTATTAGGTTATTACAAAACTAAACTAATAAATTTAGCATGTGGCTTTAATATGAAAAATGTTTTTCACAATTCAATCCACATCAATTATCCGCTTCAATCTATTGCACAATCTCCTACACAATAGAAGCCCAATAAAGCTTCTTTGCTGAGCCTAGCCCGAATAGAAATGGAAATAGGCTAGGAACGAGCCTATTGGAACGGATAGCCGGAAACCAATGTTCATCAATATTTCCTAGACTCATGCTCCAAAGCCCCTATATCTCCCCGAAGGGCATTTCTGTCAAGTTAACTTTTAGAATTATCGTTCTAAAACCAATACTAGCAAACTCTTTAACTAAACCGCCGACGGGGTTTGCAATTCCGATAAATCGGAACAGGGTTTGACGACCTCTCTTTAAATTATAAAAGAATTTATAGAAACCCTGCCTACCGGACAGGCAGGCCCAACAGCGGCTTTCAGCCCTGTTGGCGGTTGTGTAGAGAGCCAAGCTGGCTTATGAAACAAAGTTATAAGCTAAAAATATATCCTTAAATTAACGTCTATGCCCTAAGGGTGTATATTTCAAAGATTGAAGCGAAGATTTTATCGGATACTAAAAAAACTCCCCATGTCTCTAACACATTTATAAAAGCGTACTTTTTATTTTTCTATTTGCTACTCTTCTTTGGCACAGGGTCATACCCATGTCCACCCCAAGGGTTACAACTTGCTATTCGTTTTGTAGCTAGCCAAAAACCTATAAATGGGCCATGTAATTTAAATGCCTCTAGCGCATACTGCGAGCAAGTAGGCGTATAACGGCATTTAGATCTGCCAAGCCATGGCGATATAACCCACTGGTATATTTTAATGAGAAAAATAAAAGGGAAACTCAATATTTTATTCAACCACATCATCTATTAATTTTGTCATTCTTTTTAAAACATTGCCTACTTTTTCAAAAACTATTTCGTAAGTAGGTACTTCTTTTCCTGTGTAAATAAAAAAAATGTGCAAAGCTTTACCTTGGCTATGTAATTTTTCTTGTAAATTATTTTTTTGTAATCTGTAAGCCTCTCTTATTAGCCTTTTTATTCTATTACGATCTGTAGCCAGTTTAAAACTTTTACTGCTAGCCGTAAAGCCTGCCTTCACCCCTGCACCATCATTTACCAATTGCCAGCAAATTCTAAGCGGAAAGTTAGAAAAACTTTTTCCTTTGCTGAACAATAACTCAATAGCCTTGCGGCTTTTAAGTTTATGTTCTTTTTTTAGAAAATATCTTTGGGTTGTTTCCATTGCAGTTACAAAAGTATGTTTCTTTTTGCTTTCTGGTGTAGATGCTATGGTATGAACACATCTTTGATATAAAAAATGGAACACGGATGACACGGATTGAACGGATTTTTATGGATCTGAAAATTTTTAAATTAGCAATTAAGCTTTACAACCCTTGCGATAATTTTAAATACTCATTAGTGACTTTTATTTTTTTTGGTTTATGCATTTTTAAAAATTGTCGCATCTATCTAAAAAACACAATTTATGATAAAGTACATTTTTATTTTTGCTGCTACAATGTTATCTGGCCTTATAGCATCAGCACAACAAGATACCGCAAAAGCAAATGCCACTATGAATGAGGCTGCCGTTTACTTTGGCTATGGTGCAGAGCTTAGGCACAAGGCTAAAGTAAGCATAAACAAAAACACCAAGTACATTGTAATTGATAAGCTGAGTACGCAAATAGATTTAAACAGTCTACAAATTAGCTGCCCAGAAAATGTATCTCTATTGTCTCAACAGTTCAGTGTTTTTTATCCAACTGCTGTTGCAAAGCCTAAGGTAGAAAATATAGCTACAAAAAAATTAAAAGATAGTATAAAAAGTGCAACGAAGGAAATAGCTATAATTGAAAATAAAATTGCAATAGAGCAAGCTACTCTGGCAAAAACAGATAAATTAATTGAAAATACAATAGCCACAAGTGGCAATAAAACTAACCTTACCGCAGAGGTTTTAAAACTGGTAGAATTTAACAATGCTAAGATTGAGAAAAATAAAACAACCATTTTTAATTTTGAGCAAGCCATAGAAGCTATACAGGAAAAAATAGAAAACCTAAATGCTAAATTATTATTGGCAGTAGATAGTTTGCCTAAAACAAATGAAGCTGTTGAAAAACCCTTTGGCCGTATTACTATGCAAGTGGTATGTAGAAACGAACAGATGGCAGAATTATCAATGTCATACTACACCAATAATGCAGGCTGGCAGCCTATTTACGATATAAGGGTAAATTCTAAAACCAATGCAATAAAGTTAGTGTATAAGGCAAGTGTGATACAAAATACTGGAATAGACTGGGCAAAAACTAAACTTACCCTAAGCACAGGCACACCTAATTTTACCACTACTGCACCATTACTTAATCCTTGGTATTTGCAATATTATGTACCTCAGTTGTACAATAAATTAGAGGAGGTAGTAGTAATGGGTTATGGAACAAGAAACAGAATTCAAAGTTTTGATGAAAAAGATTTTAAAAAAGAATTGGAAGGAAAAGTTGCTGGCGTACAAATACAAGACGTACAACCTAGTACCTTAAATGAGTTTACTACCTTAAAACAAGGATTGCTTAATACTAGTTTTGAAATTGATTTGCCATATGATATAGTTAGCAATGGGCAAGCACATAGTATAAATATAAAAGAAGTAGGAATAAAAAGTAATCTTAAAAACTATGCCGTACCCAAGCTAGATGCGGATGCGTATTTATTAGCAGAAATTACTGATTGGCAAAATTTAGATTTGATACCTGGCAATGCAAATATTATTATGGATGACACTTATATTGGCAAATCTTTTATAGACCCAAATAGTACGGCTGATACTTTAAATTTATCTTTGGGTAAAGATAAAAGGGTAGGTGTAAAAAGGACGTTGGTAAAAGATGCATCTATTAGTAAAACAAAAGATGCAAATACTAAGCAAACTTTTACGTATGAATTAGTTGTAAAAAATAATAAAACAACAGATATAAACCTTATTTTAAAAGACCAATATCCACTAAGTAACGTAAAAGAAATGGAAGTAGAGTTACTAGACAATGGTGGGGCTTCCATAAATACTGAGCTTGGAGTGCTTACCTGGAAACTAAATTTAAAGCCAGGAGAGAGTAAAAAAATTAGATTTAGTTACACTGTAAAGTACCCAAAAGATAAAAAGATAATTAATTTGAAATAACAATTGTTTAAAACGCCACGAAATATACTCGTGGCGTTTTAGTATTTGAGGTAGAAATAAATATTAAAAAAAAATAACTAGGCGCACTCAATTATAAAGAGATAACTAATGTAATATTTTACCAGTTCACAACTATACTTTACCGTTTATAAAATCTACGTTTCTATTTTCTAATTTTGCAGTTACCTTTAGGTATATAATATTTTAAATGACTAATAAAGATTCGCTAGCACTTTCGTGGAAAAATGTAAAAGGCAATAAGTTGCGTACCGCTATTACTGTAATTATAATGGCACTGGGTATTTTTGCACTTATACTTATTATTACCGCCATAAAAGCTGCTAGCAATGGGCTTACGAGTAGTTTTTCTACTATGGGCGCAAATTCTTTTGGCATCAGATACAAGGATCGTAATATTAATTTTGGTGGTAATGGTAGCAGCAGCACAAAAAAAACCAAGCGAGGTTTAAAAGAAAAAAAATCTAATACAGGTATCCCTATTAGTTACGATGAGGCTAGGGAATTTAAGAAACGTTATAATTTTCCACAAACCAAAGTAGGCATTACGCTGCGTGGTGCAAATAATATTACTGCCAATATAGGATCTAGAAAAACAAACCCCGATGTGAATGTGATGGGTGGAGATGAAAATTATTTGGAGTTAAATGGTTATAAAATAGCTTATGGTAGAAATTTTACTGAAACTGAAGCAGAAGCGGGAAGAAATGTATGTGTGATAGGCAGCTCAGTAGCAGAAAAATTATTTCCCACTAATAGTGCTCGTGCTGTGGATGCAATAATAAGTGTGGACCATGTGCCATACCGAGTAATAGCTGTGTTGGAAGAAAAAAACAGCAGTGCTTTTTTTAATACAGGCCGTGTTGTAATTACTTCGGTAAATAATATTAGAAGACAGTACGCAACACAAACATCGTCTTATGCTATTGCCATTATGGTGTTAGATTTAAAACTGATGGAGCTTGCTGTAGGAGAGGCTACAGCTACCTTTAGACCAATAAGAAAACTGGCAGTAACGGATAGCGAGAATTTTTTTATTGACAAAAGTGACAGTATTGCACAATCGTTATTAAAGAATTTAAGTTTTTTAGAGTATGGTACCATAGCTATTGCTTTTATTACATTAATAGGAGCAGCAATAGGGCTAATGAACATTATGCTTGTAGCAGTAAACGAGCGTACAAAAGAAATTGGTTTGGCAAAAGCACTTGGTGGTACCAGAAAAGATATAAGAGCACAATTTCTTTTTGAGAGCGTAATGATAAGTTTAATGGGGGCTATTGCAGGAATTGTTGTAGGTGTGCTTATGGGAAATGTGGTAGCTGTTTTACTTAAAACTGGTTTTGTAATTCCATGGATGTGGGTAGGCATAGCAGTAATTGTGTGCACGGTTGTAGGATTGTTGGCGGGGCTAATACCTGCTATAAAAGCTAGTAAGCTAGACCCTATTGTAGCATTGCGATACGAGTAGAGAAGGCAAAATTTGCTTTAAACTAAGCTAAAACATACTAAAAACGTCATAATTGCTTTCAACAGAAATTTTACATTTCTTAATTTTCGTATAAAGTAATATTTTTTAAGAGGTAATAAGCATTGGAGAAATCTTCATCTTTATTTTCATATTTGTATATTTATATTATTCTAACTATAATTGTAAATAATATATCCCAAAGAAAACGATAGATTGATGAAAAATATCTTGCAAATGTGGACAAAAATAAAAACGAACGGTTGCAAGCCAGGTTTGGAAGAAATGGAAAGAAACAATATTGCATATTTCAATATTTTACTTACCATCTCATTTGCTGTTTATTGTGCTTTTGCAATCGTATTATTTTTTATTGATGTTTTGAGTACAGAAGTATATTTTACTTCTACTGCTATTATGCTAGTTGGCTTCTGTCTAGTTTATTTTCTTGCAAGTAAACATTTACGATTAGCAGCAAAAAACCTTATACTCCTACTAGTATTTACTGGTATCTTTTTCTACGATATTAATATTGGTAAATGGGCGGGAGTGTATTTGTATTATTTTGCTTTTTTTGCAGCGGCTATAAATATTTTCTTAGGGAAAAAGGAAAGGTATTGGTTAGTCTTTTATTTAATTTTTCCTGCAATTCTAATTCTTGTTACAGAAACATATCATTTATCGTCTAAAAAAATGAGTGTTTTAGACAATACCTTATCTACATTTATTTATGTATTTAATTTTTGTATGACACTAATAATAGTAGCAGCTAGTGCAATCATTATTATTGGAGAAAACAATGCAACTCAAAAAAAACTTAAATCTGCAAAATTGAATCTTCAGTCTCTTATAGATAATACGCAAGGCTATATTTGGAGTATAGATGCGAATTATAAATTAGTGGCTTTTAGTAATTCCTACAAAGAAATTATAAAAAAGCATTATGACGTAGATTGTTATGAAGGGTTAGATGTTAATTTAATTTTAGACTTGCCAAATAATCCCAAAGGTATTAGAGATATTTATAAAAGTGTATTGCAAGGTCAAACGCTAGGGGCAGAATATCTTTCCAATAATAATTATTTTGAAATACAGGCTTCGCCTTTCTTTAGCGACGATGGGTTGCAGACTGGAGCTACCTTTCACAGTCGTATGATTACAGGAAGGAAACTTCGGGAAGAAGAATTGCAACAATCGAAAATAAACTTAGAAACACTTATAGATACTGTGGGCAATAGTATTTGGAGTATAACTAGCGATTATAAGATTATAGCTGCAAATAAAATGTATGTGAGCGATATGAAACACATTTTTAATGTGGAGATAGTACCAGGTTTTGATGTAAGTAGTTTGTTTAGTAAACCTAACTACCCATCTGAATGGTTGGAGCAGTATAAAATTGTATTTGGCGGAGAAAACCTCTTTTTGGACTACGTTTTTAACAATGAGTATTTTGAATTAAATGCAGTGCCTATTAAAAGTATACATAAAGAAATTGTAGGAGCAGTATTTTTTTCTAGAAATATTACGGAGCGCAAAACTATAGAACAAGAGCTAACAAAGGCTAGGATAAATGCAGAAGAAGCAACAATTGCTAAAGCACAATTTTTATCTAACATGAGCCACGAATTGCGTACACCATTGAACGGCATTGTTGGATTAACCAATATTTTATTGAGTGAAACCTATCTTCCATCGCAAACAAATCATTTAGAAATACTCAAATATTCGAGCGATAATATGTTGGTGCTTATAAATGATATTCTTGATTTTAATAAGATAGAAGCAGGCAAAGTTATATTGGAAAATGAGTCGTTTAATCTACTAGACACTTTAAATAAATTGCATTCATTTTTTATTTTAGAAGCTTCTAATAGAGGTTTAATCTTTGAAATGGCTGCTCCAGATAATCTAAATAGAAATGTAAAAGGGGATGTGACTAGGCTACGGCAGGTGCTTACAAATTTATTAAGCAATGCAATTAAATTTACGGAAAAAGGAGAAGTTATTTTTACAATAGAAATAGTAAAGCAAATTTCTGAAAAAAGTTGCAGTTTAAGATTTAGCATAAAGGATACGGGTATAGGTATTGAGAGCAATAAGCTGAACCAAATATTTGAAAGTTTTGGCCAAGCAGATTTGAGTACCATTCGAAAATATGGTGGCTCTGGGCTTGGCTTAACTATTTCTAAAAAATTGATAGCGCTCATGGGTACTGAATTACAGGTAGAAAGTGTTATTGACAAAGGAAGTAATTTTTGGTTTGAGTTAGATATGGAGTGTACTGTTTCTGAGCCAATATCTTCAACAAAAAATATAGTAAACGAAATAAATGAACTAGACAATACGCATATTTTAGTAGTAGAAGATAATGTGATAAACATGATGGTGGCAACCAAAATTTTGAAAAAGTGGAATGTTACCATTAGTAAAGCAATTAATGGGTCAGAAGCTGTAGACTTAGTATCAAAAAATAAGTACGATGTAATATTAATGGATTTGCAAATGCCAATAATGGATGGGCTTACGGCAACTAGTATTATACGAGAAAAAAATAAAGTAACACCAATAATAGCACTAACTGCTACTACAGATGAAGTGCTTACACGAAGCCTTACTGCGAAAGGAATAAATGAGGTACTGCAAAAGCCATTTTTACCAGAAGATTTGTATAATAAAATTGCAGCAGTATTGGATAACAACAAAAATTTTAATAAGACTACCTAAAAAATATTTATTTTTGAAAATAACATAAAATAAATCCACTTAAAATGTTTAGAAATTTTTTCTTCCTTTCTCTATTATCTATAGTATTATTTTCATCTTGTAAAAACACAGGTGTAGACCCAGGTGGGCCAATAGTTACTATAAGTGTGCCAGAGATTTATACCAAAATGTATAAGTATACAAGCATCACATCTGATGGTACTTTTGTTATAATAAAATCTAACGGTAATCCAGACCACAAGAGTGTTTATTTTCCTACTACAGACACATCATATCAAAATTTTACTGGCCCAACTACTTTTGGTGGTGTAGGTTTTTTAAAAAGTTTAAATACAATTTCTGCTCAAAATCTAACATTTAAAATTCCTGCAAACCCTGCTTTGGCAGCAGTACATAGTGCAACACCAGTAGGGGTTATAGGTATAGCATTAAATGGTGTGCCATTTTATAATCAAAACGAAGTGGCCGGCCAACCACTAACAAACGAAATACCTAGTTTTGACCAAAATTGGGGACATGCACTCCCATCTGGAAAATATCACTATCATGTAGAACCACTATTTCTTACAACTAAATTTACAAGAACAGGATTGTTGGGGTTTTTATTAGATGGTTTTCCTTTGTATGGCCCTGATGAAGCTGGAGCTACAGTAACCAATGCTATGTTAGATGCATTTCATGGGCATACAAGAGGCACATTAGAATATCCAAACGGTATTTATCATTATCATGTTACTAGCACGGCTCCATACATAGTAGGAAGCCAATTTTATGGTACACCAGGTACAGTTACGCAGTAGTTTTGGTTTGTCTTTTTTAAAATACCTTGTTGAGTCTAAATGAGATTTTCTTTAATTTATAGAAGTATAAATTTATACCTCTAACCATCTACTTTCTACCGTCTAAATAATTATTTTTTATAGTCCAGTTACTATTTACTTTCTTTGAAACATAAAATAAACAAATGGCAATTTTAACTGTAGAGAACATTTCCAAAAATTATGGAAACATTAAAGCATTAAAAGGAGTAAGTTTTTCTGTTCCTTCAGGATGTGTGTTTGGTATACTTGGCCCTAACGGAAGTGGCAAAACCACATTGCTTGGTATTATAATGAATGTGCTAAAAGCAAGTGGAGGGTCTTATAAGTTATTTGATGAAGTGGCTACTGATGCACATAGAAAAAAAATTGGCACCCTTTTAGAAACACCCAATTTTTATCATTACTTATCTGCGATACAAAACTTAAAAATTTCTTGCGCTATAAAGGGTATAGGCGAAGAAGATATAGAAACCGTATTACAAACGGTTGATTTATGGAAACGTAAAGACTCCCCTTTTAGCACATACTCACTTGGTATGAAACAACGATTAGCTATTGGGGCTGCCTTATTGGGAAATCCAGATGTTTTAGTATTTGACGAACCTACCAATGGGTTAGATCCTGTTGGTATTGCTGAAATAAGATCGTTAATAAAAGAGCTCTCTGCCAAGGGTAAAACGATTATTATGGCTAGCCATTTATTAGATGAGGTAGAAAAAGTATGTACACATGTGGCTATTTTAAAACAAGGAGATTTGCTGGCTTCTGGAAAAGTAAAAGATGTTTTTCAAGAAAATGATATTGTACAATTGGCCGCTGGCAATAATGCTGATTTAAAAATGGCATTGGCAAAAAATAATGATTACTTGAGATTAGATGAATTGAATAATATGATAGAACTTTCTTATAATTCTGGAACAGCAGACCTATCTGCTATTAATAAATTTTGTTTTGATAATGGAATTGTACTTTCTCATTTGCAATTGAAGAAAAGTAATTTTGAATCTAAATTTTTGGAACTTACTAATTAAAATCATCTTTAATAAAGAAAACTCATGTTGAATCTTTTAAAAATAGAATGGCTTAAGATTAAAAATTATGGAGCTTTTAAAATATTGGCTATATTTTTTGCAATAGGTGTAGTTAGTACCAATTTTATTGTATTCTCTATCAATAAAAATATTATTGAGAAAAGTACTGCTGGTGCTATGCTATCTTCTTTTAGCCCTTACAATTTTACAAACACATGGCAGTCCACAAGCTATGCTACAGGCTACTTACTTCTTTTGCCCGCTATGCTAATAATGATGCTTATTACAAATGAGTATAGTTTTCGTACCAATAGGCAAAATATTATTGATGGGTGGAGTCGTCATGAGTTTATATCTGTAAAATTGATGATGGCACTCATAATAGCTTTCATTAGTGCGCTGTTGGTTTTGTTTACAGCATTTGGTTTTGGGCTAGCTTCGGGCAGTAGTTTTTCGTTAAATGGGTTTTCTCATGTAGGCTATTTTTTCTTAAAGGCTCTTACTTATAATATGTTTGCGGTACTTATATCTGTACTTATTAAAAAAACAGGGTTTGCTATTGGCCTCTTCTTTATTTATTTGGGTGCAGAGAATATACTGTCTCAAATGCTAGATTTTTGGAGTGTAAAATTAAAAATGGATAAAGCTGCAGATCTTGGTAGTTTGGGAAGCTACTTGCCTATGAACGCTGCTGATGGCTTGCTTACATTTCCAGATAACCCTCTAAAGTCTCTTGCTAAAGGCACATTGCCTACAGATTATACTTGGGTAGTTTTTGGGTTTGCAATAGTTTATTTGTGTTTATTTATTTGGTGGAGCAGAAAAAAATACATGAAAGCTGATTTATAATTTATTTTTTTTCAAGTGCAGCTACCGCAGATAATATGCTTGGATATAAAAATGTAAAACCAGAAGCTTTTATTTTGTCGCTGCTTATTGTTGCGCTTTTTAAAATTTCTATACTTCTTTTACCCAACATTAATTTTAAAACAAAAGTAGGTACGTATACAGGTATATAAAATTTTCCTCGTATTGTATTTGCAATGGTTAAGGTGAGTGCTTTGTTGTCTACTGGGTTTGGCGCTACTGCATTATAACTACCACTCATTGTTTCATTTTCTATAGCAAATATAAATTGTCTGCAAAGGTCATCTATATGTATCCAACTTACCATTTGTTTACCATTGCCTAGTATAGCTGCAATACCATATTTTATAGATGTTTTAAATTCTTTGTAAGCACCGCCAGCATTAGAAAGTACAATGCCAGTACGAAGTTTACAAACCCTTATATTTAATGCTGTGGCAGCTTCTATGCTTTGCTCCCATTTACTACATACTTTGCCTAAAAACCCATCATCAGCTTTGTCTGTTTCTACAAAATAATGATTGCTTAATTTATCTTCGCCATACCAACCAATAGCCGAAGAGCTTACAATTACTTTTACTTTATGGGTATTGTTTTGTAAAGTTTTTATCAATAAAGCACTACTTTTTGTTCGGCTTTCCTCTATTTCTAGCATGTAATTAGCATCCCATTTTTTATCCATTACCCCAGCACCAGCAAGATGTATTATGGCATCTGCTTTTTGTATAGCATCAATATCTATAGTTTCATTCTTTACGTTCCAAAGTGCGTATTCAACATTTTTTTGCTTTTCAATATTATCTAAACTTCGGGTAAGAATAATAACATGATAGTTCTTTTGAACCAACTCCGCCACAAGTTTTTTACCTACTAGGCCAGTACCCCCAGTTACTACAATTGTTTGCATGTGTATTTATTTTTGTATAAAGTTATCTAACTATTGCTACTCCCTATTAAAAATTGTATTTTTATGGTATATAAATTATAAAAATGAAGATAGTTCACATTTTAATTTTCTTTGCACTTCAGCTTTGCATTATAAAAAGTACAGCACAAAACGTAACTTACTCTGAGGTAGAAAGTGCAGATAACCGTAGCCTAAACTTTGAAATACTTGGAAAGTTTGCCGGAGATTTTTTGGTGTACAAAACAATAAATCAGCGGCATAAGCTATCTATATACAACAATGATATGACTGTAAAACAAACCATCAAACTTGATTTTATATCAGACCGAACGAGCAATATAGATTTTGTAACCTATCCTGAATATTTTTTAATGATATGGCAATATCAAAAAGGAAATATTACTTATTGCAAAGCTGCTAAAATGAATAGCGCTGGTATTTTGCAAGGCAATGTTTTAGATTTGGATACTACAAAAACGGGTGTTTTTTCCAACAATGTGTATTATACTTTTACCAAAAGTGAAGACAGGAAAAAATTATTGCTGTACAAAACGATTTCTGGAAATGACAAATTCAATTTGATTACTAAAGTGTACAATGAAAATTTGAATTTGTTGGATAGTGTAAGAGCAGAAATACTGTATAATGATAGAAGAGAAGAATTTGGAGATATACAAATAGACAATGAAGGGACATATGTATTTTCTAAATTAAAAGAAAATGCAAGACCAGAATACATTAATGCAGTATCTATAAATTTTAAGAAATTAAAAAATGACACCCTATTTACAGTTGATATTCCGTTAGACAAACAATTGGTACAAGAACCAGTTATAAAAATTGATAATTTAAATGGACGATACTTGGTAAATTCTTTTTCGTATAAAAAAAATGGAGGGTATGTAGATGGATTAATGACTGCCATTATAAACCGGAATCCGTTTGTTTTAGAAAAGAAAGTTATTAATTTAATAGAAGATTCTGTTCGGTTAAAACTTTCTGGAAGCCCCGATTGGCGGACTGCTTACGATAATTTTTTCTTGAAAAACATTATACTTAAAAAAGACGGAGGATTTATAGCCGTTACGGAGGAGTATTATAAGCAAAGGCGCTATGGCAATTTTGATGACAGATTTAATTCTGGACTTTATGGCAATAGATATTATGGTTCTTACAGCGATTATTATTTATACAACCGAGGGAATAATGGATTCTATAGGCAATTTAACGAAGCGTCTTCAAGAGATTTGGTTTATAATTATGATGACATTGTAACTTTTAGTTTTAGCAAAGACCTCCAGTTGCAATGGAACAATGTTATTAATAAAACAACAAGCGATGTAGAAACAGATAATTTTTTATCGTTTGTTAATATGAACACTGGGCCTGAAATACATTTCTTATTTCTGTTAAAAGACAACAACAGACAAATACTAAGTAACCATGCTATACAAGCTGATGGCTCAATTGTTAGATATGCTACACTAAAAAGTAGAGAGGCGGGTTATAGTTTTATGCCAAAACTTGGAAGGCAAACAGGTGTCCGTCAAATGATAGTTCCATGTATTATGCGAAACAATATTGCTTTTGCAAAAATTGATTTTTAACTTCGCCATTAAATTATAATTGTGACAGGCATTTTTAAAGCCAATAATCCCTCGGGTAATGCTATATTATTTATATACGCAATCGTATTAAAACTCCCTATGTTCTTGCATATGCGCAGCCCGCAATTGCAACCCTTGGATGGTGTTTTGTATAAATCTATTCTGCAAGTTTTTAACCCCATTGCCGCAGTCTTTTCGCCTACATATAGCATTCTTACTTTTATTTTATTGCTTGCGCAAGCAATTGGGTTCAATAATATTGTAAACACTCAGCGTTTGCACAAGCAAAATAATTACCTCACAGGTATGAGTTACTTACTTATTACTTCTCTTTTTAGCGATTGGTTTTCTTTTTCTGCTCCGTTAATAGTAAATACTTTTATGATTTGGATATGGGCCAAACTTTGTACGCTATACAACAACCCACATCCTAAAGCTACCATTTTTAATATCGGACTGGTTGCAGGTATAGCAGCATTTATATATTTTCCATCCATAACTTTTTTATTGTTAATATTTGTAGGTATTGCTATTGCTCGCCCATTTCGGTTGCAAGAGTGGCTTACCGTTTTGGTAGGTATTATTACGCCATTGTATTTTTTTGCTGCTTTGCTTTTTTTAACAGGCAATGTTGGCAACTATAAATATCCAGGATTTCATTTTTCTTACCCACGTTTTTTTGGTAATCGTTGGGCATACGCTGCACTGTTTATTGTTATGTTGGCTACTGCCATTGGGTTTTATTTTGTAAATAACAATATGCGTAGGCAGGTAGTACAAACTAGAAAAAGCTGGCAATTATTGTTTCTGTACATTATAGTAGCGGCAACTGTACCATTTATAAATGCAGCTATTAATTTTTCGTATTGGATATTGTTAGCTGTGCCGCTTTCGCCAGTAATTGCTGCAGCATTTTTTTATCCTCAAAAAAAGATTGTTGCTACAATACTGCACTGGGTAATGTTTGGCATTTTTGTAGCTATTGGTTTTTTGGGGAAATAATTCCCACGCTTCTTCCATCCACAAATATTTTCTAAACAGTATCTTTGCAGTATGAGTAAAGTAAGAGTAAGATTTGCCCCTAGCCCAACAGGAGGTTTACATTTAGGCGGTGTAAGAACGGTTTTGTTTAATTATTTGTTTGCCAAAAAGCATGGCGGTAGTTTTATTGTAAGGGTAGAAGATACTGACCAGAGTAGGTTTGTAGCAGGTGCTGAAGAATATATTTTTGACTGCCTTGCTTGGTGTGGTATTATTGCTGATGAAAGTGTAATACATGGTGGAGCGTTTGCACCTTATAGACAAAGCGAAAGAAAAGAATTGTATAAAAAATATGCAGATAAATTGGTAGCCGAAGGGCATGCATATTTCGCCTTTGATACACCCGAAGAAATAGAAGCTATGCGTGAAAAGCGCAAAGCGGAAGGTGGTGGTAGTTTGCAGTATGATGCAGGTGTGCGTATGAAAATGAATAATTCTTTAAGGCTATTGCCCGAAGAAACTAAGGCATTAATAGATGCTGGTACGCCTTATGTAATTAGAATAAAAGTAGCAGAAAATGAGTCGGTTTCTTTTACAGATATGATACGTGGTGAGCTACATTTTGAAAATGAAAATGTAGATGATAAAGTTTTGATGAAGGCAGATGGTATGCCTACATACCATTTAGCAGTGGTGGTAGATGATTTTTTGATGCAAATAACACACGCTTTTAGAGGAGAAGAATGGCTACCAAGCGCACCAGTACACATTATGCTTTGGAAACATTTGTTTGGATTAGAAAATATGCCACAGTGGGCACACTTGCCACTTATACTAAAGCCTGATGGAAATGGAAAATTGAGTAAGAGAGATGGCGATAGGCTTGGTTTTCCAGTATATGCAATGGATTGGAAAGGCCCTAAAACAGAAGAGATAACCAAAGGTTTTAAAGAGCTCGGCTTTTTGCCTGAAGCATTTTTAAATATGCTAGCTATGCTTGGTTGGAACCCAGGTACTGAGCAAGAAATATTTTCGATAGACGAACTGATTGAAGCATTTGATATAAATAGAGTAAATAAAGCTGGTGCAAAATTTGATTTTGAAAAGGCTAAATGGTTTAATCATCAATGGATACAAAAGTTGCCGGTGTCGAGCTATGTCTCTAAAGTAAAAGTATTGTTAGCAGAAAATAATATTGAAATAGGGGATGATGTTTTCTTTGAAAAAATATTAAACTTAGTAAAAGAGCGTTGTACTTTACTTTCAGATTTTGTGGAACAAGCTGCATACTTTTTTAAAGCCCCTACCACTTGGGATGCTGATACCGTAAAGCCAAAGTGGAACGATGCTAAGCATGATTTTTTTGTAGCATTTATTGATAAAATAAAACAGCAAAATGATTTTAGTAGTGAGCAAATTGAAATTACATTTAAAGAATTGGCTACAGAAAAAAATATAAAACCTGGTGAACTTCAATTGCCTATGCGTATAATGCTTGTGGGTGCTAAGTTTGGGCCAGCTGTTTTTGAAATAGCTGCGGCCATTGGAAAAGATGAAACTATTGAAAGAATTAATAAAGCATTGGAAGTATTTAAAGCATAATTTTTTTAATACAATTAAATCAATGGATTGCTAAATTAATATGCCCACGCTAAAAACGTGGGCATATTAATAATTCGCAATTTAGTACACAAGCTAACCCTCTAAACTCCTACATTATAAAGCAACTAAAACGTACTAATTACTAAACTATTAATAATAATATCAATTTATTTTTATTAGTTAATTTCCATTAACTCTATATCAAAAACCAATTCTTTACCTGCTAAAAAATGATTAGCATCTAAAATAATAATTTCGTCTCTTAGTTCTTTTACTACCACAGGAAAAGGTTGCCCTTGTTCGTTACTCAATGTAAGTTGTTGCCCAATTTCCAATTTCATATCAGCAGGTACATTTTCTTTTGGAAATTCTATAATGGCAGTTTCATCTGTTTCGCCATAACCATCTTTTGGGGCAATATTTACTGTTTTTTTATCACCAACTTTCATGCCAGGCATAGCAGCATCAAAACCTGCAATCATCATGCCCGCTCCTACAGTAAACTCCAATGGTTCACGTCCATTACTCGAATCGAATTGCTCACCGTTTGTAAGCTTACCAGTATAATGTACTTTTACTACATCACCGCTTTTAACCTCTGCCATAATTAATTTGTTTTTATTTATTAATGAATTACTTTACTTTTTTAAGGTTTAAATCCGCCTAACTTATCTTGTGTCTAAAATCTGGCGTCTAAAATCTAATTTACGGGTGCAATTTAATTAAATAGATAATGCAGTCTTATAAAAATAAATCGCAACTTTGGGGCTATGAGTAAAAAACTAGTTTTCTTTATTGTAATGTCATTAACAATAAGCCTTGCTTGCTTTTCGCAAGATGTTGCTAAAAACCAAGTAATAACAGGTGCTGAAAGGATGCAAGTGTGGCTTCCATATCTAAAAAACAAAGCTGTAGCAGTGTTTGCCAACCAAACCAGTACGGTAAAAAATACACATTTGGTAGATACTTTACAGAAATTGGCGGTACGTGTGGTTAAAATATTTGGCCCAGAGCATGGTTTTAGGGGTGTAGCAGATGCTGGTGAGCATGTAAAAGACGGAATAGATTTAAAATCTGGCTTGCCAGTAGTGAGTTTATATGGCAACCATAAGAAACCAACTAAGGAGGATTTAAAGGATGTAGATATTGTTATTTTTGATATACAAGATGTGGGTGTTCGTTTTTACACTTTTATATCGTCTTTGGAATATGTGTTAGAAGCCTGTTTAGAAAACCATAAACCGTTATTAATTTTAGATAGGCCTAATCCTAATGGATTTTATGTAGATGGCCCAGTATTGGATATGAAATTTAAAAGTTTTATAGGCATGCAGCCCATACCTATTGTGTATGGTATGACAATAGGTGAGTATGCTTTAATGCTTGCGGGAGAAAAAATGCTTTCGGCAGAGGCAAATAAAATATACAGTTACAACATAACAACAAAGCCAACTGTAGATACTCCTTTTCATGTACAAGTTATTAAATGCCAAAATTACGACCACAATACTAAATACATTTTGCCTTTAAACCCATCTCCAAATCTTAGAGAAATGCAATCTATTTATTTGTATCCTAGTACTTGTTTTTTTGAGGGAACACCACTTAGCGAGGGTAGGGGTACTGATAAGCCATTTCAAATATTTGGACACCCAAGTTTACCTAAAAGTTTGTACCCTTTTACACCTAAGCCAAATGAAGGAGCGAAGAGTAGTAAATGTTTTAATCAACTATGTTATGGTTGGAATTTATCTGGCACAAAAGAAGCCGTACTTAAAAGCTTGGATAAAAAAATCCAACTAAAATATTTGATAGATGCTTATAAATTATTTCCTAAGAAAGACAGTTTCTTTCTTGCTAATAATTTTTTTAATAAACTAGCAGGTAATGATGTATTGATGAAACAAATAAAACAAGGAACTACAGAAAAGGAAATTAAAAAAAGCTGGGAAAAAGGTTTAATAAAATTTAAGGCAATAAGAAAAAAATATTTATTGTATAAAGATTTTGAATAGAAATTAGTGCTAAAAACTAGACCTCAATTTTAGCAACCTAATCTTATACCTTACATCTTGAATCTTAAACCTCACAACCCAATGTCTCAACCTTTCACTTCTCTTCGTATTGTTTTTATGGGCACACCAGAGTTTGCTGTAGCATCTTTAGACAAGCTTGTGCAAGCAGGTTGTAATATTGTTGGCGTTATTACAGCGCCAGATAAGCAGGCTGGTAGAGGCATGCAATTGCAGCAGAGTACAGTAAAAAAATATGCTGTAGAAAATGGGTTGCATGTGTTGCAACCAGAAAAATTAAAGAACCCTGAATTTTTAGCGGAGTTAAAATCATTAGAAGCAGATGTGCAAGCAGTGGTAGCATTTAGAATGTTACCAGAGCTAGTATGGAATATGCCGCCCATGGGCACAATAAATGTACACGGCTCTTTGCTGCCACAATACAGAGGTGCTGCACCTATAAATTGGGCTGTAATAAACGGAGAAGAATACACAGGTGTAACTACATTTAAACTGCAACAAAAAATTGATACTGGTAATATTTTGCTATCAGAAAAATTAAGAATAGGCAACGATGATACAGCAGGAATAGTACACGATAAACTAAAAGAACTTGGCGCAAATCTTTTATTAGACACAATTAGAGGATTAGCTGCTGGGAGTCTAACTGAGCAGCCCCAACCTTCAACCTTGAACTTTGAACTTTCAACTTTAAAACATGCTCCCAAATTATTTACCGACACTGGAAAAATAGATTGGACAAAACCTGTGGAAGAAGTGTATAATTTAATAAGAGGGTTGTCTCCATACCCGGCAGCTTACGCAAGCTTACATGGTAAAACACTAAAAATATTTGCAGCAGAAAAAATAGTTGAACCTCCCACAATTGAAATAGGCGCATACAAAACAGACGAAAAAAACTTTTTGCAATTTGCTTGCAAAAATGGTTACATCAATATTCTTTCTCTCCAGTTAGAAGGAAAAAAGAGAATGGATGTGAAAGATTTTTTAAGAGGGTATAGGTTTGAAAAGTGATTGTGACAATTAAGCCTCGAATGCCCGAATAATAACATGTATAAAAAAAACATCTAGCCTAAACTTTTCTGTTGAAATCTTTTAAATCTGGGAGCAAAACCATTTTTGCCGAATTATTTAAAAATATATTGAAATAAGGCGCTAAAAAATCATCTGGTCTTTTTGCAGTATCATTATACAAGAAAGCCAGTGTATCAGCAGAAGATTACAAATAATGCACTTTACACGATTATCTAAAAAATCTTATCAATAATTAATAGCGCAATCAAAATTACTCAAGCCTGCCCCAAGAATACTGGCAGCAGCGTTGCTTACCCTTATTTGTAAATTATCATTTTGCTTAAGGTCTGGCATTAAGTCTAGCACCTTTGCAAATATAAATTTGCCAGTAGCTTTATTGGTAATTTTTACAATTGTACCTTGTTGTGCAGCATTGTGCAAGCAATAATATTTTCCATCTTCCCAGCCGCTAGTACTTTTAAAAACCCCTGCTGTACCAGTTTCCTGCTCTCCCATATCAGTATAAAGCGTTTTAAAAATTCCACCATTAAAATCTTTGGCAACTGTTTCTACATTTGTAGGCTCAGCATTTTTCACTAAAACTGGCGTTGGAACGGGAGCGGCTTGTTTTACTTTTACTGGTTCTTTTACTGTAGGTATTTCCGTGGCACTTTCCATTTCCACAGGGTTAGTTACTTTTTTAATTGGCTCTACTTTGGTATTTCCATTACCAACTTTGGAAGCATTGTACCCTACCACAATTTCTGCGCCTTCGCTAAGTGCATCCACCGTTAGGTTATTCCATTTTTTTATATCAGCTACACTTACATTATATTGTTTACTTACACCATACAAAGTTTGCTTTTTTGTAACAATATGTTTTATAGGGTTAGCGCCAGCATTGGAAACTACATTCTCTTTTACCACAGCTTTTTCTTTTATAACTGGGGCAGTAACCGGGCTAACAACTGCGTTATTGTTTGCTGGAATCTTTAAAACTTGCCCTATAGATAAGCCAGTAGCATAATCTATTTTATTAAAATTGGCTAGCTCTCTACCATTTACATTGTATAAACGACCAATACTAGAAAAACTTTCTTTAGCGACTACAGTATGTTGTATTGTTTTTTGCTGTGCAATGCTAAACAATGGCAAAATAAATAAGATGATTAATAATTTTTTCATGTTGAGAGGTATTAAAGTGCAAATATGCATTTTTTTTTTGAGTACACATACACATAGCTGTCATAAATGAGCATGAATAAGGGAGAAGTCTTATATGTATTTACCACAAAGATGGCCTTAATATTAATAGTGAGCAATTTAGTACGCAAGCTAAACCTTTAAACCCTTTAAGCTCCTACATTGTAAAGTAACAAAAAGGTACTAATTACTAAACGATTAATAAGCCATATTGTTTGATTACATTTACAATTCTTAATACATAAAAATGGACAACAACGATATACTAAAAAAACTGCGTGTAGCACTTTCGCTTCGCAATGATGATATTATAGAAATACTGTCTTTGGTAGATTTTGAAATAACCAAAGGCGCCTTAGGCGATTTTTTTAGAAATCCAGACCACCCAGGCTATGTAGAGGCAAAAGACCAAGTACTACGCAATTTTTTAAACGGACTTGTTATTTATAAAAGAGGAAAATTAGAAGATACTAGGAAAGAGGGGAAGGTGGAGGAGTAAAAAATGTGTTTGTTATTTGTTTTACAATTATTGGTTCGTAATCTTCACCACTCTTGAGTATGTTAGGTAAGTTCCTTAAAATTTTATAGCAGCCTTGTAGGTCACGCTTTAAGATTAAGTGGTAATGAAAATTTTAGAGATGCGCCAAGAGAGCAGCCGTTATTTTCGTGTCAACAATTCTGCGTTTGCCACTTTCATTACAAAATATGGGTTCGCTTTGTCCACCCGTTTTATGATAATTAAAAAAGGTCTGTCAAAAATCATTTTCTTTGGATGAGTGATTATTGGTCGGGCGCTTGCAGAGTCAAGAGCTGCCACTGCTCCGCTTTCAACAACTGCCCCATTTTCGTTAAAAATAAACCCTGTTCTTTGATATGCAATGTCAACAGAATGTTTTTTATTGTCGCTTGTCGAAAAAAATTGTCCTTCAATATTTTTGTATTGAGTTGCAATATTAAATTTGACGATAGGGATTGCAAATATATCTTCGTGAGCTATTTGGTATTTCCACAATAATTTGATGTTTGCTTCTTCTTTTTTTCCTTCGACAATTAAATCGTAAGAGAGTTTAATAGCGTCTTTTAAAGTTTGATATTTGTCAACACCTTTTACTAAAATAATTTCGTGTTGTTTGTCTTTTGGTGTCAGTTTTAAAATGAAATTATTATCATCTTTATAATAAATGATTTGTGTAAATTTTATTACGTCCTCGTTATAGTAGTACATTCCAAATGCAGAAACTTTTGTTGTATCAAAATTTATTGGTTCTTCTAATACTTGGAGTTTCGTTTCAAAAGGAAGTGTCTTATTAAAAAATGCTCTTGCAATAATTGCACCATCAATAATTTCTGCTGTTGCAGAATATTCTTTGTTAGTTAAAGAATTTTGATGTGATGTTGATTTATTTAATAGGTTGAAGTCGGGAGAATTTGTATTGTTAGGTATGATTGGAAATTTAAGTTCTTCTTTGATTTTATCCCACGCATACAAAAATGCAGGGGCATAAATGATGTTCTTGTTTTCTGAAATTGGATTTTCTAATGTTATAACAAAGTCAGTTTGATTTAAGTTATCCAAATTCGTTACTTCTGGTAAATCGCTCCAAACAGGTTCACTTTTGTTGTTGCCTATATTGCAAGAATTCAAAGTAAGGGAAACTGTCAGAATTAAAATTGTCTCTATGTTGAGGATAGTTTTCATATAATAGTGCTTACACAAATATATACACTATCCTCAATCTTAAAATATTTTCAAATCAATACCTATCCTTATTTATCCTGTATTTTCATAGTGTAAATACAGCTTTCCCTTTTTCACTTCGCTTTGTTAATTGAGGCATAACAAGTAATAGCGAAAATTTTACCAACGTTTCGTGGAGACAGCATTACTGTTCGGAAGATTCAAAAGTAGCATGGTCAAATAATAAGTTAAGCCTGAAAGGCTGGTATTAATATAGTATTCAATCAATTTTATAAAACCTAAATCCCGAAGGGATGATATTATTACTAATATTACCTCTTCGGGATTAAAAGTAGAATGGCAAACTTGTGGTGATAATGTGGGCCTAAGTGTAGGGAAAGATTTTAGCGAACGTTTCGTGATGACACGAACCGAGGCGTAGGAACAGCTTTATTTTTATAAAAATGGAAAATTAAAAGACTCTACGAAAAAAATAAAATCATACAAAAAAAACTATTTACTACAAACAAAAATGGGCATCTTACAAAATAAGATACCCATTTTTCATACCATTTTTATTTATTGTTTTATAAATGTAGCGTAGCAAAGTTGGTTGCCATATACTAATCTTAAAATATAAATGCCCGCTGGTAAATTTGCAATATTTATACTTACGGTGTTGTTGCCTACAATACCTTGTTGTTGTTTTTGAGCCACTAGCACATTCATACTATTGTACACATAAGCATTAAGCAATAGCGGTTGCACAAGCGTAATATTTGCATTTATGATGCTACTAGCTGGGTTAGGGTAAATTTGTAATGTACAGTTGTTTACCACAGGCATATTCTGTGCTACATATATAATCTTGCAAATTGTTTTTACACAGCCATTAGCAAATGTTGCTTTTACACATACATTGTAATAGCCCGAATCTAAAAACATATACGTAGGATTATTAGCATTAATGGTAACAGTGCCAGTAGTAGCGGTTGTAGGTATTTTAGTTATTGTCCAAACCTGGTTTGTGGTAGCTGTATTTGATAGCGCAGTAAACTTTATTCTGTTAGGCACTAAAGAATCTCTTACATCATTTATGGCAAGTGTAATGTTATTGCAAAAAGGACCTATGTAAATACTTCTGCAAGAGGTAGATGCACAGCTGCTATCTCTGAAAGCAGTAAGGCAGGCGGTATAATATCCAGGTGCAGCATATGTATGAGAAACAAGTATACCATTTTGTACACCTGTGCCATCTCCAAATGTCCATGTATATTGTACATTATTTTGTGGATTGTATACGGCAAAGCCTGCTTGGCCATTGCCATATGTTGCAAAACTAAATTTTGAAAGTTCGATACAATTAGGAACTGGTATTGGGGCGATGATGGTAATAGAATCGCATTTGTAACTTATGCATGTGCCTATTTGTGTGCGTAAGCACACTGCATACCTGCCTGCTTGTGCGTATGTATGTGTAGCATTCCAAGTAGTAGCACTAGTGCCATCTCCAAAAGACCAAAGTGCTGTAGCGCCAGAACCAGAAACAATAGTAGTATTTGTAAATACAATTGTCTTATAGTTTGCAGTGGTAGCTGCTGAAGTAAAATTAGATTGCAACGTACAAGTTTGAGGCACTACAATCGTGTAGCATTTCTCCTTTATGCATGTTGTTAAATTACCATTTGCATTTCTTTTTTGTACTCGTAAGCAAACAGTATATGTACCAGCTTGTGCATACACATGTGTTGGATTTACTTGGTTAGATGAAGTGCCATCGCCGAATGTCCAACGAATAGAATCTGTGCTGCTAATTGGAGCAGATGTGTTTACAAAGTGATAAGTATTTGGTGCTGCTGTAGGTAAACTATCTCTGTACCAAGTAAAATTAGTTACAAGATTACAAGGTATTGTAATGCTTACAACTTTGCAATATTCTCTAATGCAAGGAACAGTTCCGGCAGGCGTATTTCTTTTTATTTTTATACAAACGGTGTATACGCCAGCTACTGTATAAGTATGTGTTGGATTATTAACGCCTGATAATATTGGGCTACCATCACCAAAATTCCAAAAAACAGAATCAGTAGGTAAATAGCCAGGGCTTTGGTTTGTAAAATGAATAATATTTGGCTGAGTAGAATCAGCTAGTGATAAAAAATATGCTTGAATATTACATGGGCTTGTAATTGCTGCAACAAGAATTTGGTAACATTTTTCGCTGATACAATTGGAAAGAATACCATTGGGGTTTCTTTTTTGTACTCTTAAACAAACAGTGTATATGCCAGGAGTTGTATAAACATGGGTTGGGTTTACTTGGTTAGATGAAGTGCCATCACCAAACGTCCAACGAATAGAATCAGAACTGCTAAGCGGTATTGTTGTATTTGTGAAACGATAACTATTTGGGATTGTAATTATGCTATCTCTATACCAAGTAAAATTAGCTACAAGGTTACAAGGGGGGCCAGTTATGGTAATTTGTCTACAATATTCACTAACACATGGCGGCGCACCTGCAACTGTAGTATTTCTTTTTACCCTCATACAAACAGTGTAGGTGCCAGCTGTAGTATAAATATGAAACGGATTTACAGCATGTGAAACAGCAGAGCCATCACCAAAATTCCAAGTAATAGAATCTGTAGGACTATAATTTACAGTTTGATTATTAAATTGTATAGTTGCTGGTGCAGTTGCAGAATCTGAACTAGAAGTAAAATATGCTTGAATATTACATTGATAAGCTACTGTATCTAGTCTACATATTTCGCTTACACAATTAGATAGTGTACCATTTGCATTTCTTTTTATTACACGCAGGCAAACATTGTAAACACCAGGGTTAGCAAAAGTATGGGTTGCGTTATACGAATTAGCGCTAGTGCCATCGCCAAAAGTCCAACGAATAGAATCTGTGGCTGATAAATTATTGGTTTGATTATAATAGTAACGCTGAAGAATATTTGATGGGTCTATGTATCTAACATAGCTAGCTGATAATAAGCAAGCACCTTGCGTTATTGTAATTATTTGATTCGTAGAATCGGTACAAACAGCACCTCCATTAGGGTTCGTTCTATAAATTCTATGGCCTACCGAAAATGTTCCTGTAGGAAAAGTGTTGATGGGCGATACTGAATAACTATAATTAAAATAACCTCCACCAACTTCACCAAAACTCCAAAAATGATGTACACTAACCGAATCTAGCGTTGAGGGCATTGGATTGAACTTTACAGTAGAGCCACTTAAAAACTGTGCAGTAAAACTTGCATCGCAAGCTATCTGCGCTTTTGTTTGCAATGAAACGAATGCAAAAGCTGCAATTAAAATAGCATAAAACTTTTTCATAAAAAATATTTTATTGATTTGGTAATTAGGTGCTCATATTAGACCCTAGCAAAATACCAAACGTTGCCTGATATGTTATTAATTATTTTCTCTTATTTGAAGTAGTAGTTTTTCTATAGCTTTTCTTCCTGCTCTACCAGTGCCGCTAAAGCCATTTATATGAACACTAAAGAGTAGCATTTTATTTTTCTTGGTAAACAAATATCCACTGAGCGATACGTTATTACTCATGGAGCCTGTTTTTGCATAAATAAAACCTTTGGCATTTTCGTAATATCCTTTAAGTGTGCCTTGCCCGCCAGTTGGTAAAATATTTTTTATTCTTTCCATACCAAATTCGTTTTTCATTTTATCTAATAAAAAAACAAAATCTTTTGGCGAAAATAAATTGTATCTGCTAAGCCCACTACCATCTACCCAACGAGGTTTGGTTGGTAAATCTTTAAAATCTGTTTTTAACAATGTATCTATAATATCTTCATCGCTCATATAACCAAGTTTTTCGTTGCTTACCATAAGTAGGGTTTGCTCTGCAAAAAAATTATCGCTGTTGTGCATCATGGGGCGGAGGAGAGAGTCAGTGGGTTGGGAGTGGATGATTTTTGCTAAAAGAGGAGGGTGTGCAATATCAGTAACTTCCGTACGACCAATTATTTTTTTCGCAAGAATATTTTCTAACAACTGAATAATAAAAGAATTATATTTATCTGAAGTATTAAAAGGAACCTTGCTTATTATGGGTAGCTCTGAACCAGAAGGGGAATACATCGTTTGAAAATAATTTTTGTCTTTGTTTACCCATATTTTAAACCCCTTTTTCAAATTATATTTATTCCAATAGCTTAGGCTGCTATATTGAGGTAAATTAAATAATTCAGGTACTGCATGAATAGTATCGGATTGAACAGAAAAAGTAACTACGTTTCCACTAATAGGAAAAGCACTTCTTTCTGTCATATAATCTTCGTTATAATCTTCCCAAGTCCAACCTTTTCCCAATGCCGTTGTCCTGAAATTAAAATCTTTATATATTGAAAGATGGTCAGAATGGTTTTTTAAAAAATTATAAACTGGTTGATTTTTAAAATATGAGTGCAAAAATGTAGGGTCGCCAGTTGGTTGGAAAGCAACGATGGTATCATTATACGAAATATTAATTCCATACCTCATCCCTACCAAACTATCCCCCAAATATTTCATACCAGCATACATGGTAAATAATTTTAGATTACTACTGGGTATAAAATTTTTTTCTTCATTGTAATTGTATAAATATTTTTCTGTAGCAGGGTCATATATGCTTATACCTACATGACCTGAACGTACGGCGGTATCATTTAGGAAAACGTTTATTTGTTTTTTGGTTACTTGGCCTGTGAGTTTGCAGGAGTATATGGTTGTAGAAAATAGAAAAAGAAGAAAGTATTTCATAATATTTTTATAAGACGTTTATCTATTGTATAATAAAAAGCCCCCTCTATCTCCCCCGAAGGGGGAAGAAAAGCACAAGATTATGCAATGGATAAAGTTATTGTTTTTTATTAATTTTTTTCTATCTAATGCACAATAAAAGATGAATAAAGGTATGCCGATGAAGTGAGTGACACAACGAAGATGACCATAGCTGTGTTTGCTTAGGCAAAAGCCAAAGGCGTTGCCCAATTTTATTGCATTTGGGACTAAAGTCCCTTTTAAGTTCATTTATTACCCCGACCTAAAGGTTGGAGCAATTCAAAAGAAACTAGGCTACAATACCTTAAAATAATTTTCCTTCATTGAAGCCTGGTCTAAAATCTACTGTCTAAAAATCTAACATCTAATTCCGCTCCTGCACCCTCAACCATCTTTCTGGAAAATCATTTTTACCAGCTGTTAAATAATCATTGTGGCTACATGCTATAAAATGTCCATCGGGCATTTGCATCCACCAACGTTGTGTGCGTTTGCTTTGCAAAAAAGTAGTATCCACCTCTGCAAAAACGGTATGGTATTCATTAAAATTATTTCTATCATCTAAGGCCGATTCTTGATTTTTTCTATGGCTACCATCTACAAAATACCAAAGCATTTGTGCAATTTGTTTTGCTGTTATTTCTGCTACATCTTCCGAAGGATTGTAGCCATAAATACCAATACTATTTAAATTTTCGCTCATGCCTGCATAGCGTGTGAGCGTACATGCTTCAATGCCTGTGAGGCCGTTGGGGCAATTTTTATTGCTTGGGGCATCGCTATATTTTAGTGCTGCAATATCAAAACTTAGCATATGGCTATTTCTAATTACAGGCTCCATTTCTATAATATTATCCAACACATTTCCTAGGCGGTAACAATCAAATCTTAATTTATCTATCGTCTGCAACATGCGTGGGTGTACAAAATAACTTTGAAAACCAATATGGTTATAATGCTTCATCAAATTTGGTTCGCCGGTAAATATTTCCATCAAAAAGTTTTCTGAGGGCACACTGCTTTCTCCACTAAGGTTTATGTATGCGTCTACACAACTTGCCTCTAGCATTTGGTTGGTACTCTTGTAAGCTAGGTATTGTGCTAGAGTTATATCGTGGCTGCCACCAATAATTACAACTCTTTTTTTACGAATGTACAATTCTTCTAAAACCGTTTTTATAGCCGCATAGCTATCGTTTAAAGTTGCGCCTGTTTTAATATTACCTATATCTGCAATCTTAATATCGGTATGCCAATAATGTAATTTGTACAATTGTTTGCGAATAATATCAGCTGCGTTGTTGGCTTTTTCGATAGTGCCATTGCCACGAGTTTCTAAAACCCCTACCAACAAAATATCTGCGGTGTCTATGTCAAAATATTCATCTTCTTCGGTAAGAATATGTTTACCTATTTGCCCATCAATATAGCCTTCGTCTTCGCTTATAGCGGTTAAAGAAATGGGTATTAAAAAGTCTTGTAAGCTGTGCATTAAAAATTAGTTTGAGGCAAATGTAGGAAAACGCCATTTGGAATTTGCTATTGCAACTTCAAATTTTATGTTTACAATAGAATTACACTATTTTATAGGATAGTTTTTTTGTAAGAATTTAGTAAAAATGACGCAGCTTGCGAATAGAGTTGTTGACCTTTTTGCAGTATATTTATTTTGAAATTACCAACTGAAGATTTGTGCAGGTTGGGAAATAGAATTCGGTCTGCCTGGTACCGCTGCTGATAGAAAATATAATTTTAAGTTAAGAACAAAAATTGAAAATTGCTTGTCTAGCCCTAACAAAAGTAAAACAGAATTACAAATGTACATTGTTATTCCTTCTGCCCAACTTGTACATAGAGCCAATATTGCACACCGTATTTCTTCGTATCCATCAGAATAAAACTACGCAAATTGTGCTTTTCTTTTTCTAACTATTTGCTTTGATTTGTCAGCAAGTTTTTTGTTTTTCAATTTGTAATTTTTAATGTGTTCGCTAATTCCAAGTTCTTCTTCTTTCGTTAAAGGACGGCTTTGAATGATAAAGTCAACGCCTTTAGGTTCTTTGATGTGTCCCATAATTATACATTTTTAAAATATTTTTCTACCAATATTGATGATGCTCTGGTTTCTAAAATCATAAGATGATTTCCAAAATGATAAGCACCTAAAGTTTTCTCGTAATGTTCTATTAGTTTTGTCTTAGCCGTGAAAGATAAGAAACCGTCAAACCCACGTTGAAATGAAACCTTACAAGCAAATGCAACTAAGTTTCCTGCAACACCTTCATAAATTTTGTTCCGTCCAAGATTAAAAGGTGCACTTTCAATCAAGTCCATATAAATGTGGTCGGATTTTATTGTAAAACTAATTAAGCCTTGAATAATGTCTGGGTTGTTTACAATTGTCAATTTGTAAACTTCTCTGCTATTATTAGCAAGTTCTTGTTTCCAATTAAACTGCCAACCATTTTTCTTGGAGGATTGTTTAAAGTCTTTCGTCGTAAAAATTGAAACTTCTGTTTGAAAACTGTCCCCCGATACAGTATTTTCTATTGAGTTTGTTAACTTGTCTATAATGAAGTCTAAATGATATTTTTTATCTTTTTTCACCATACAAATTTAATGAAAACTTGGCTAAAAAACTTCAAAGTTTATGCAGGTTTGAGTGGTCAAATAATATGGCGTACAACAGATAAAGTTGACAACCCTTGCGCCATTTTTAAATCCATCCCTATTTTTCTCTAGCAATCTTCATTTATCTTACCTTTGTACCAACAAATATCACAATAACTAACCATGGCAGATACGCAAGAAGTTTTACAAGAAGTAGTCATAAAATTTGCAGGAGATAGTGGAGATGGTATGCAGCTTACGGGTACACAGTTTACAAACAATAGTGCCATGCTGGGTCTAGACTTGGCTACGTTTCCAGATTTTCCGGCAGAGATACGTGCCCCAATAGGTACGCTGCCAGGGGTGAGCGGCTTTCAGCTAAGGTTTAGTAGTGATAGGATTTTTACACCTGGCGATGAGTGCGATGTGCTTGTGGCTATGAATGCTGCGGCATTAAAAGTAAACTTAAAAGGGTTAAAAAAAGGCGGAAAAATAATTGTAAATACGGATGGTTTTGATAGTAAAAATTTGCGCTTGGCAAATTACCCAGATGGAGTGAACCCAATAGAAGACCACAGCCTAGATGGGTATGAAGTTATACAAATGGATGTAACCAAAATGACCCGTGAGGCATTAAAGGATATAACCATGGGGACTAAAGAAAAAGACCGAGCCAAAAATATGTTTGTGCTTGGTTTTTTATATTGGATGTATAACCGCAGTATGGATAACACCATTACTTTTCTAACCGAAAAATTTGGTAAAAAACCAGAGATATTAGAAAGCAACATTAAGGCACTACAAAGTGGTTATAATTTTGGAGATACTACGGAAACATTTTCTGCACGCTACTCAGTAGCAAAAGCAATAATGGAGCCTGGTACTTATAGATCTATGATGGGCAACCAAGCATTGAGTTATGGGCTTATTGCAGCATCGCAAAAGAGTGGGTTAAAAATATTTTTGGGGTCATATCCCATTACGCCAGCATCAGATATTTTGCACGAGCTTAGTAGGCATAAGGCTTTTGGAATAAAAACTTTTCAGGCAGAAGATGAGATAGCGGCTATAACATCTGCCATTGGGGCAAGCTATGGCGGCTCGCTTGGGGTAACTACCACCAGCGGCCCTGGTATGGCATTAAAGGCAGAAGCTATGGGGCTAGCGGTAATGTTAGAAATACCTTTGCTTATTATAAATGTACAACGTGGTGGCCCAAGCACGGGCTTACCTACCAAAACAGAACAGAGCGATTTGATGCAAGCATACTATGGTAGAAATGGCGAATGCCCTATGCCTATCGTATCTGCAAGTACACCAAGCGACTGTTTTGCTGCTGTGTATGAAGCTGTGCGAATTTCGGTACAGCATATGACCCCCGTTATATTTTTAAGCGATGGCTATATTGCTAATGGTGCTGAGCCTTGGAAGTTTCCACAAAGTGCAGATTTACCAGAAATAAAAACGGAATTTAAAACACAACTAGGCGATCATGAAGATAAATTTCAGCCTTACCTAAGGGATGAAAAATTGGTACGCCCTTGGGTAATACCCGGTACGCCAGGTATGGAGCACCGCATTGGTGGTTTAGAAAAACAAAACATTACAGGTAATATAAGTTACGAACCCGAGAACCATCAGCTGATGGTAAAAATAAGGCAAGAAAAAGTAGATAAAATTGCAGAATATATTCCAGAACAAAAATTGGATAGTGGTGCAGAAAAAGGAAAACTATTAGTGCTTGGATGGGGTAGTACTTATGGTTCTTTAAAAAGTGCTTGTGCACAACTGCAGGCGCAGGGTGCATCTATATCGCATGCACACTTGCGCTATATTAGGCCTTTTCCAAAAAACCTTGGCGACATCATTAAAAATTTTGACAAAGTATTGATACCTGAATTAAATAATGGGCAGCTTGTAAAAATTATTAGAGATGTATATTTTACAGATGCTGAAGGATACAATAAAATAATGGGTATACCTTTTACCAAAACGGAGTTGCTAGAAAAAATGAAGGAAATGCTGGGGTAAAAAGTTGAAGGTTGTTAAAAGTTGTTTAAGGGTTGAAAAGATTACACTCTCGCAAAAGTATTGAAACAGAGCTCCTGATTGAATCGGTTTTTTGTAACCCAATTTTTTATGGGTCTAGCAAAAAACGGGTTCAATCGTTCAATAACCAGCAATTGGCTTAGCTAGCTTTTTAATCGCCTATGCAATTTGTTACTACAAATTATTCATCGCTTTTTTCAAAAAGTTTACCTCAAAATAAAAAGTACTTCCTTCACCGTATTGGCTACTAACCTTAAGCTCACTATCAAATAGTTTAACTAACTGTGTAGATATGGTTAAACCTAACCCAGTGCCACCAAACTTTCGTGTAGTGCCAGCTTCAGCTTGTGTAAAGCTTTTAAAAATAAGGTCGGTATCTGCAGGTTTTATACCAATACCAGTATCTTTTACTGCAAAATGAATAATGGTATTTGTTTCTGTTTCGCTTAATAATTTTGCCTCAAAAGTGATATTGCCTTTTAAGGTAAATTTAAAAGCATTAGATAATAAGTTATTAAAAATTTGAATCAATCTTAATTCATCACTCTCTACATAAAAATTAATTCGGCTATCTATTTTAACATTGAAAGTAACATCATTTTTTATTTCTTGTTTTTGAAAGCTGTAAGAAATGGTTTTCAATAATTTTTGTAAATCAAAATATGTTTTATCAAAATTTATTTTTCCAGATGCTACTTTGCTATAATCTAATATCTCATTTATAAGTTTGAGCATATGGTTAGATGAATATTGTAAAATCTCATAGTACTCTCGCTTATTGTTTTCGTTGGTTTCTTCTATTACCAAATTTGTAGCACCTATTATTCCATTGAGTGGGGTTCTAAGTTCGTGCGACATATTGCTCAAAAATTGAGACTTAGCATCGTTAGCATTTATGGCTTCTTCTTTAGATGATATAAGCCTGTTAGCCATTTCTGTATGCATATGGGCAGTAATACCAATAAAAAATATTGACAATGCAAACGGAAAAATATAATTTATATAATTATCTGAAATACTTTTTGCTACTGGAGATAAAATAACGGATATAAATAAATATTTTGGTAATATAAATGCTGCAATTAAACAGCAAATTGAAAAAATAAATGTAGGTAACACTGCTTTCCGCTCCTCTACAAAGTCATAAAATGTTACAAATGCAAAAAATAGCGGAAAATAAAAACAAAGCATTGATTTATCTAAGTTAAAAATATTGTGTGCTAGCATTAATGAAACAGAGTTGGTGCAAAATAAAAATACTTTGGCAGCAAGATATTTTTGTTTATAATTTAAATAAAAGCCTATGGCAATAAATATAATGAGCGAAGTACTAAAAATAATTGTAACTACATAGTGAAAATAAAACCCAAAAATTAAATAGGTAATATATAGTGGTAATGTAGATAATAAAAAAATATTAGACAGCCTTATTTTGTAAGCGGCTTCCACTTTCAATTCTTCCGTAATTCCTGTATCAATAAGTTTTGTAAAGAAATTCATAAAGCTAATAAAAATTACTTTTTTGGTGCTGCAATATATTTTTAATTATTCGGATATAACTATAAACGGAATAATATATTGCATTATTTACAAGTAAATTTCACAATTGTAGAAGGTTTACTAATATTTTTCATCTTTTTATAGAAGCATTACTATTTGGGTATAGAAGAGATACTATTTATACCCTAAAAAATATAATTTTGTCTTTAAGCACATTATTTTAGTTTATTGTTTTTTTTCATTTTACTTTTACGCCAGTTACAACAATAAAAATATTATTATGGTTGATGTTATCTTGGGCTTACAATGGGGCGACGAAGGAAAAGGTAAGATTGTAGATTTTTTTGCAAAAGATTATGATGTGGTAGCAAGGTTTCAAGGTGGGCCAAATGCAGGGCATACCTTGTACGTAAACGATAAAAAAATTGTATTGCACCAAATACCAAGCGGTATTTTTCACGAAGACAAGGTAAACCTTATAGGGAATGGGGTAGTGTTAGATGCTGTAACCCTAAAAAGAGAATGTGAGTCGGTAGCCGCATTTGGCGTGGATTATAAAAAAAATCTTTTTATAAGTGAGCGTACGCACCTTATTTTACCTACACACCGTGCTTTAGATAAGGCGAGTGAGCTTTCTAAAGGCATTGACAAAATTGGCAGTACACTTAAAGGCATTGGACCAGCTTACATGGATAAAACGGGTCGAAATGGGTTGCGTGTAGGAGATTTGTTAGACAAAAGTTTTACTTCCCAATACATAAAACTAAGACTAAAGCACCAGCGCTTATTGGATAATTTTAATTTTCAGGAAGATATTTCTATTTGGGAAGAAGAGTTTTTTGAGGCCATAGAATTTTTAAAAGAGATAAAGGTAGTAAATGGAGAATATTTTATAAACGACAAAATAAGTGCTGGCAAACGAGTATTGGCAGAAGGTGCACAAGGCAGTATGTTAGACGTAGATTTTGGTACTTTCCCATTTGTAACCAGCAGTAGCACCATCACTGGCGGTGTGTGCTCTGGTTTAGGTATTGCACCTCAAAAAATAAAAGAAGTAATAGGTATTACAAAAGCCTATTGCACAAGGGTAGGCAGCGGCCCTTTTCCAACGGAGTTATTGGATGCTACAGGCGATTTTCTTCGTAATACCGGTAACGAGTTTGGCAGTACCACTGGCAGGCCTAGAAGATGTGGCTGGATAGATTTAGTGGCTTTGCAATTTGCTTGCATGATAAATGGTGTTACTAAAATTGTAATGACAAAGGCAGATATATTGGACGGGCTAGAAGAATTAAATGTTTGTAATGGATATAAAATAAATGGTACAGAAACAAATAAAGTACCTTTTCAGATGAATAAGATGAACATAGAGCCTATGTATAAATCTTTTGCAGGGTGGAACAAAGATATTACTGCCGTAAAATCTTTTGCAGACATGCCTACTCAAATGAATACGTACCTTGATTATATAAACGAGTACTTAAAAGTGCCTGTAAAATATATCAGCAACGGACCTGGAAGGGAGCAGTTGGTAACAGTGTAAAAAAAAATAAAAAAAGTAGTTAAAATATTTGGCAATGTAAAAATTCGGTTGAATTTTTACATCATAATAAAAAACACAATGGCAGTAAAAAAAGATACCGAAAAAAAACTAGTTGCAAAGAACCCAACTACGGAAACAAAAGCAGCGTCTAAGGCAAAATCTTCCAAGTCTTCAGGAGATGATGACGACGATGATTTTGATGATGAAGTAGATGAGGTGAAAACTAAAAAAGCAGCCAAAGGTAAATCAAAGAAATCTTCGGAAGATGATGACGACGATGATGTGGATGTAGATGATGATTGGGAAAAAACAGAAGAGGACGAAGATTGGGACAAAGATTTTGATGAATTTGATGCACCAGCTTCTAAATCTAAAAAGGGTGCAGGCAAAAAAGTAAAAGATGATGATGACGATTTAAAGTTAGAAGATGACTTTAGTGATTTTGATAATTTTGATGAAGATGAAGATGACTTTGGTGGTGGGGGAAAGAGTGGTCGTTTTAACGACGATGATTATTAAATAATGAAGACAACTACGCAAAATTTTATAAATTTAAAAACTAAAATGTTGAATTGGGCTAACCAGTTCAACATTTTTTGTTTATTGGATAATAATGGCTACGATTTTGAACATCCTGCTTTTGAATGCTTACTTGCTGTAGGTTGTAAACGTTCTTTTGCATTTAGTGGTCAAAATGATTTTGAACAATTGCAATCTTTTTTTGATAAAAATCCTTCATGGCTGTTTGGACATTTTGGCTATTATGCAGCGCACTATGCGCATGCTAAAAAGCAAGAAACAGATTTTGGAGATGGCTTTTTTTTTGAACCAGAAATCGTTTTAAGGCTAACCAATAGTAAAATTGACGTAGTAAAAAGTAATATCGACGAAGCTATTATTTTGAATGAAATACATGCAGTTGCAATGGCAGGCAGGAGAGAAAGTAAAGCAATAGATATTGGTTCATTTATGTCTAAAGAAACGTATGTAAAAAAAATAAAACAACTACAGCTGCATATACAAAGAGGTGATTGCTACGAAATAAATTTTTGCCAAAAATTTGCAGCCAATAATGTTGTACTAAATACTATAGATACTTACCTAAAGCTTACCGAAATTTCGCCTGCACCCTTTGGCGCTTTTTATAAGCTAAACAACAATTATTGTTTGTGTGCTAGCCCCGAAAGGTTTTTACAAAAAAAAGAAAATCGCCTTATTTCTCAGCCCATAAAAGGTACAAGTAGGAGGCATTTAGATAGCGCAATAGATGAGGCCAATAAAGAATATTTATTGAAAAGCGAAAAGGAAAAGAGCGAAAATGTGATGGTGGTAGACCTTGTACGCAATGATATGAGTATGGTATGCGAAAAGGGTTCTGTAAAAGTAAAAGAGCTTTTTGGTATTTACAGTTTTCCGCAGGTACACCAAATGATAAGTACAATAGAAGGTACGGTTGCAGCTGATTTGCCATTTACAAAAATAATAGAAGCCTGTTTTCCCATGGGCTCTATGACTGGTGCGCCTAAGAAAAAAGTAATGGAGCTGATAGATAAATATGAGGAAAAGGAGAGAGGATTATTTTCTGGATCTATTGGCTATATAACACCCAATGCCGATTTTGATTTTAATGTGGTAATACGATCTATTTTTTACAACGAAACAAAAAAGCAAATTTCTTTTTTTGCAGGTAGTGGTATTACTTTTTATAGCAATGCCGAGGAGGAGTATGATGAGTGCATGGCAAAGGCGGAGGGGTTAATGGAGGTTTTATTGTAAAAAATTCCCTCAGATGGAAATGGCACAAAAGAATAAACTAATCTAGCAGAGGAATTATATTTTATTCATTTGTGCCTTTTCTTGTATAAGATATTTTATTTCATTCCCTCACAATCCGTCATGTGATATTCATTTTTATCAATGAACGCCTTGCCATAAGTGCCTCCACCATTGTACTGTTGGCGCAAGCCAAAGCCTTGGTAGTAGCAAGCACCAGCACTATATTTTATAAAAATAGTGTACCATTGGTTGCTGAAGCGGTAAATAGGGATGCCGTAATCATTATTTTGAGTTGTCCACCCGCCATTAGATGCTGAAGCATGAAATTTTACAACGGTATGTGGATCTAATTTTGTGCTGAAACTATTTTCATACATGGTAATAAGTTGTGCTTGTGTAAAACCCATTGCTGTGGTCGATGTTTTTTCGGTCCACTGTTTAGGTAGTTCAGTAATTACATTTTTTATGGCGCTTACTCTTAAATCGTTTAATAAATCAGCATCTTTTTTTATAATAGCTACATCTTTTGCATCAAAATTATAATCAAAAAATCCAGTAAAAATAATATCGTCGCCCCAAATTGGTTTGCCCCAATCATCTACCTTTTCGTTTTTTACAAAAAAGCCAACTTTATAAGCACCATTTTTGCTAAATGTACTTTGGTCATGCATACTTACAAATGTTGCGCCGGGCCAAAATGCACCTTGTTGTGACGACTTATATATTGCTGGGTCGGGTATAATATCTACAGTAATACTTTTGCTATTGGCTTGGGCAGGGGAAATATCAAAGTCTAGTTGGTACTCTTGGGTTTTTATTTTATCCTCCTCATCCTTATAAACAGTAAAACCAAATTTTATGCCATCATCTTTATCGGCAATTTTTAATGCTTCTTTTAAAGTACCTGTGGTGGCCGTTATTCTTGCATAAATATAACTTTTAGAGGTAAAGCTGCTAATGGTTTTACCTACTGCTAAATCATATGGCGTATGAAAGCTAATAGTTATGGCATTATTAATAGGTTTCATTAAAGTGGCAAGCTCGGGGTAGTCCTTAGCAAAATGAAAACTGCCTTTTTCATTTGCTCTTCTGATGTGGGAGTATGGGCTAAATGTTTGTTTCTGAATACTTAACTGTGCAACTGTATAGTTTGTGCCGCCAGAACTATAACCATACTTTTGGTCGTACAACTCAAATGTTGTGGTACTATTTGATGTTGTGGTGCCATTTTCATTTTCTACTTTTGTTGTAGCATTTGTTGTAGTAACTTCTTTTTTTTCGGTTACTTTATCTTTTGCTTTTTTTAAAAGGCCGCCGAGTTGGGCTTGGGTTGTAATAGTTGCAAAAAGTATTATTGCAATGGATAATGTTATTTTTTTCATTTTATGTTATTTATATTTTTACAGTTCTATAATTGTTAGTTATTGATACCAACCATCATAGGAATTACTTATAATATGCCATTGGTTGCTAATACATTGAACTGTAAATGATTCCATTCTGGCAAATCTTGCAGGATCAAAAGTGCTACCAGAATCAAAAACATAATACAACTTATTACTTGTGTAATATTCCTCAGTTATATTGTTTACTTTAATCCATCCCGTTGTATTGTTGGTACTGGAAATTTGAGGCATATTTATACCCCTAATAATATAAATTCTACCATCAGTAGTTGCATTGGGTGTTGGTAGGTCAATTGTTATGGCTTGGTTTGCATTATTAGCCATATTTACTAAAATTGTAAAATCATCTTCTGTTAGAGTATAGTTTGCATTTACTATTTTACCCGGTAGCTTTAAACTACCAAAAACTGAAAGGGTAGAAGTAATATTTGTAATAGCTTCGGCTTGTTTTCCTATACCCACTTTACCACCAGGCACATCATTTAAAATAACTTTTGAATTATCAATACCACCTCTTATATACGTATTTTCTAACGTATTGTAATGAAAATAACTACTGTAAGTTGTGCCTGCAAATACAGCAGATCCTGCAAAATTATTTTGCTTCGGTGAAAAAAAAGTTGCGTCGCTTAATGCTTCTTCTCGTATACCAATATTGCCATTATTATTAATTGTAAAAGCTCTTCGACCAATAGAAGTAAACCCATCTTTTGATCCAAAATTGTACATGTCAATTTTAATTTTTCCATTATTTTTTTCTTGAGCAAGCACGGCTGCGTAGCCATTAGCAAAATACTTGCCTTGCGAATTTGCTAATGTTTGATCTCTGTAGTGGTTAAATCCAATTATTGGACCAGCTACATCTTTTTGTATAGATAAACCTGCGCCATCAGTACCAAATGCAGCAACTGTGGTACCTGAGCCTGCTGCGCCTTGTATTTCTAGCTTGCCTAGTGTGGGTGTGGTAGTACCAATGCCTACGTTTTGTGCAAATGAATTGTTCAATATCAATATGCAATAGATAAATAATTTAATATTTTTCATTTTTAAATTTTAGTGAATAGTTATTTTCCATCACAAACAAAATAGCAAAGAAACCCTCCATTTTTATCTTTGTAATCGTATGCAATGGCAATTTTATTATCTCTGTAAACTGCCAATTGTGGGTCTGTTTTGTACTTCTCATCCATAGTGGTTTGCATGTTTGTTTTAAACTTTGCAACATCTACATCTTTGTTGCTTACTGTGTGGACTGTGTAATGGTATGTAATCATATATTCGTTAAAAACCGTTGCACTATCCATGCGGGTATTTTCGTCAGTAGGCATTGGGCAGCGTTTATTTATTTCTGCGGCTACTGAAAAAAGATTATCGTTTACAGCATTGCCTGTAGCTCCGGTAGATTTGTTTGAAGTATTTGAGCAGCTAAAAAAAATTAATGTTATTGATAGGATGAGAATTATTTTTTTCATTTTATTTACTTTTATGTGAGATTTTATTTTCCAAAGTTTTCTATTTCCTTTTTGCTGTATTCTTCCTTGCAATCGTTGGCAATAGCTGCTGCATCTAGCATTTTATCGTTGGCTTCTTTTTCGGTTTTAAAAGTTGTAACCATTTTTTGGCCTACACAATCGCATATGCCTTGTATGCGTTTTATTTGCGGAGCTTCTAAATCGTATTTGCCTTTGGTAGTAGCATCAAAGCAGGTTTTAGAAGCGGTGGTAGCATCCCATTTTGAGGCGGGTGCACTTGAGCAACTTGCAAGTAAAATTACAATAGCGGGTAAGATGATTTTTTTCATGCTTATTTTTTATATTTTTAATTAATTTCTTATTTTCCTTCTTCTATAGCTTCCACACATTCTTTACCTATTTGCATTTGATTGTATTTATCAGCATTTAGTTCAGCTTCGGATTTGTATTTAGCAAACATTTTTTCTGCTACACAATCGCAAATTTTTTCTGCTTTTTCTGTAGTTACTGTACCATCATCTATATATTTTTTATTGTCTTGCATACACCACTTTTTAGCGGCGTCTTTATTCCATGGTTTTACGTTGCAGCTAATAATAAAAATAGCCAGTATGGGAATGTGTAATCTTTTCATACTATTGTTAATTTTGTTTCATTTGCATATTTGACATTTTTGTTTCGTCAATTGTAATCACCATTGAGCAACAAGCTGTGCCACCACAGCCAATTCCTCCAGGGATACTTACAGGATAACAATTTGAATTAGGGTCTGCAACCCTACAATTACATTTATAAGTACCACTTACTTCTCTATTTACATTTTTGATATCAATAATTTTATAATCACCACTTGCCAATTGTTCAAACTTATAACCCTCTTTTGCAAATAGTTTATTGTTTACAAAGCTCACTTCTTTGGGTAGGTTTTTGGCTGTGGCTTCTGTAATTTCAAATGATTTTGACTTAATATTTCCTTTTTTTTGTGCATTGGCACTTGCAAATAAGCATATTGTTAATGCTAACAAAATGGTACGTTTCATAATTTTAATTTTTAATTAATTGTTTTAAATAATTGTTAAGTGAAATGTTGTATGTAGATGTAGCTAGCAGTAGAAAATTTATTTTTTTATTGCCAATACTTATTTCTACAGCAGCATTAGGTTTTATATTTTTATTGGTTTGTGCTTTTTTATTAGCTAGAGCGTTTTTAAAATACGAAACCAATTCCTTGCATTCTTTTTCTGTTAATACCTTACTTTCATAAGTGCCACCACTATATATACCCGATGAACTTTCTTTGGTATTTACAGGTATGTACTCCAATTCATTCCCTGCTAATACATATTTATTTCTTGCAGCATCGTAGTAAGTATAAGTAGTATCAATGTTGTTATTTGCTTTTACATTAATAAATACTACTAACATTAAAAGTGTTATCGAAATATATTTTTTCATACTTATTTTTCTTTTACAAAATTTAGTATTGTCGAATCTTTTATGCTTGTTAATTTAAAGTTTTTTTTGTTTAACATAACTATCTTATGATATAGTATCGTGTCGTTATAAAAAGCTATTAATGTGAATGTGTCTTTTATCGTTTCGGTAATAACGCCTTTATAATTAAATGATTTTCTATTTTTTTGTACATCATCAAAATAAAAATATCCGCTTCTCTTTATTTCCAATCTTTTAAAACCACTATCCGTTGTACTATACCAAACAGCTTCTAGTTTTTCATTTCGCTTTTCAGCATTATTTTTTGGCATAAAAATGATGCCCAATACCCATGCAACAAACAATACTATAATACTACCTACAATGGTTAACACATACCTTTCTCTGCCTGCCGTATTTTTTATCCAATTGAATAGCATTTTTTTATTTTAATAGTATGTTATATCATTCACTGATGTGCCCCCACCGCCAGCTGTGGTAATTGTTCGTTTTGTAATTCTGTTTTGTGCATCAAAGTTGTACGTATAATCATCTACCTGTGTATTAAAAAAGCCATTGGTTCTAAAAATAGATGTTTGCTTTTTTAAAGGCATCATAGCTGTTTCTGCCCAAAATAAAAAGCCTTGGTTTTTATATGCAATACTGTTGATTTTATCCGTATAATAGCTGTACCAAAAGCGGTATAGGTTGTTGTTATTACTAAAGGTAGTTTGCATACTATCTAGCATAGAACCTGTGTAGAAATAGGTTTCGGTAGTTGTATTTGTATTTATAGTATTGCTGCTTACTTTTATGCTAAGTTGTTTATTGGCATTGTACGTGTAAACTGATTTGTATGGTATGGAAGCCGCAGGTAATATATATGTTTCTTTGGCTATAAATCCGTTAGTATCTAACTCGTATAATTTGGATGTAGATAGTGTAGTACCCACATAATAATTTTCGGTAACTGTATTGCTGGTATAAGTAAATTCATATCTCCAATTGCTAGCAGTATTTATTCTAGTAAGTATTCTGCCTTGTGCATCGTAAGTATAAGTTACATTATCTCCACCAATGGTAAAGTTTTTTACTTTTGCAACTACGGGAGTAAGAATAGGTGGAACTTCATTAATGTTATTACTTTTTTTACAGCCGATAATTAATAAAATTAATGCTGAGGTAAATATTATTTTTTTCATTTTTGCTTAGTTTTATTTTTAGGAGAAATAAATTCGTTCATATCTACATTTATGTCTTTAAAAGTATCGTACCAATGAATGGGTGATAGATTCCAGAAAAATAACTTTACTTTTATGTAAATCACTTTAGCAATAGCCTTTTTCTTTTTCCTTATTTTACTAAGTTTATAGGTGCCATTTGGCTGAACCTTTAGTGTTAATTGCTGTGTCATTTTTTTGTTTGTACAAATCTAAATCCAATACAAGGCTGTAGGCAAGTTGGTTTTATTTATCGGCTGTGTATATTTACTAATCGGGTTTAGAAAATATATTTATTTTGCAGGTTGGCTTTTATAATCGGCAGCTAATTGTTATTAAACGGTTGTTCGTACAAAACCAAAGGTGCTAATCTCGATGGGCTACTAATTTGTATAAGTTAGCAAGGATACTTAATGTAAATTTGTATTATTCAAAAAACTTATTATATCGTATAATCACAAAAAGAGTAGTTGTATTTTTAAATAATAATTATCTACTACTCACTTTATTTTTTTTAAAAAATTACGATATAAAATTTTGTCATTGATTACTTTGAAAATTCTTTAAGCCAGTAGAATTCTTTATTAGTTCGTGATAGCATTAATATTAACATGTTCAATGATATTAGTGATAAATATTATTTTATCTTTATTTGGATATCGCATAAAGTGATATTTTTTTCGTTTTAATAAATGAGTAAAAATTAATTAGTCAAATTGTTTAAAAAATATCTTCTTATACTTTTTGTTTACTTCTGCTATAGTACCGTCATGTATGCACAAAATGACAGTGCATTTAATGCTTTAACAACAAAGGCTCTTACTAAATATAATTATTTAAATGGATTGAGTAATGATATTATAACGAGTATAGTTCAGGACAATTATGGATTTATTTGGATAGCAACTGAAAATGGGCTAAATCGTTTTGATGGCTATGAGTTTGTAAATTATTTTGTAGCCAATAAACAAATACAGCTCCCAAGTAACAATGTTCGTTTTTTAAGAAATTTTGGGAACAACCAATTGGGGATTTCCACTACAAAAGGATTTGTATTATTTGATACAAAAAATTATACGTCTAAAGTATTTAGAGTACCTGATACTAGTGCCTTTGATATTTTTATAAATAATAATTGGGGTGCTGCGTTACTAAGTAATAAAAGAATAGCTTTAAGTACTTGTAGTGGTTTTTATGTATTTGATAGTGTAGCGAATTTAATTTTTAGATACGATGAATTTTCTGCAAACGATGTAGATAAAAAGAGGATTTTATACGGAAGAGAAATTTTTTCGATAGGAAATAACGAGTATGTAATTTTTGCAAATGAAAATAACGTTGCTTATTATAACAGCAAAACAAATGAGTATGTGCATGAGGTAGGAAACAAAAATTTTAAGTATCCAGTTTTTTCACAACAAGGTTATGGTTTATACAGCAGGAATGAATATAAAAACGGAAAATTTTTGTTGCTTAATATGAGAAGGGATACAATTATTTATTACAACAAGCAAAATAATGAACAAGTATATTCAAAATTACCCTTTAAAGTTTTAAAAGATACAAGATGGTATTCTAAAATTTTAGCAATAAACGACAGCTCTTATTTACTTAATGGCAGAGCGGGGTTTTATAAATTAAAGCTAAATAATCTTACCGGTAAAATAGTTACTGATACAAATATTGTATTAAAAGATTTGGTTTGTAACCAATTCTTTATTGACAAAGAAAAAAGACTTTGGATAGGTACAAGAAATGGTTTGTATATGCAAAGGAAAACAAGAGCGTCAATTGTAGAATTACGCATAGATAAAGAAAATGCAAATAAAGACGTTGGATTTATAAATTCCGTTTTAAGGTATAGAGATAAATATTATATAGGTAAATATGCAAAATACGATAGTGGTTTAATCATTGTAAATGCAACAACTTTAAAAATAGAGAAAAAAATAATTTTATTTAATGCCAACGATTCTTGGAATGAAATTAGAAGTATACAACAATACTATAAAGATACTTTGTGGATTGCTACAAATGCTGGAATTGTTTGGTTTAATGTAAATAATTATAAGTATGGTAAACTTAAGTTGCCAGCTCCTAATGCTGATTCAAATATTTACAAATTGCCTGTTTTATACCCGGCTGACAAATACGGAAATGCTTGGATTCTTTTTTATATGCAAGGGGTTGTAGCAAAATTTAATTTGAAGGATAGAAGCACAACTTATTATAATGCTACATCATCACCAGCATTGCCTTTTAAAAAAATAAAACATATCGTATTTGATTCTTTTAACGACGTATGGATAGGTGGGCATGGGCTTAGTAGGTATAATTATAGTACGAACAAGTTTGACACTCTAATAAAAGTATATGCTGGTAGTAATAAATTTAACGATGACATAACCACTATGACTGCTGATGGCAATGGAGCTTTGTGGTTACAGACAGCCGATAATAATTTAATAAAGTATGATGTTACTAAAAAGAAATACAAAGTTTATAATGAACAAGTTTATTTTCCCAATGGAGCAATTGAGAGCTTTTCAAAAGTTATTGATAAACATATTTGGATGTTGCAAGCCCATAAGCTCATATCTATAGATGAAAACACAAATCAAATTAAAATACTTGGAAATTATGATGGCTTACCAGATGACGATATTTCTAGTAGAACAATTTATTATGATTCCCTTTCTAAAAAATTAGTGGCAATTTATAATAATTTTTTAGGGCTAATTCCAATAGCTATAGATTTTCATAGCAATACTCAACATAATATCTTATTTACAAATGTGGAGGTAGATGCCAACCAATATCAATTTGGAATTAATGAAAAATTAAATTTAAATTATGGGGTAAAACAAGTGTCTATCAATTTTACCATAATTGATTTTGAAACTGCCGAACAGTTACTCTTTTTTTATAAATTAAATAATGATAACTGGTTACCTATAAAATACAACAGGGTTATACAACTTAATAATCTTAAAGCGGGCTCTTATGAGGTTTACTTAAAGGCTATAGATAAATACGGGGAAGAGGCTATTAAAAAACTTACCATAGTTGTTGCTACTCCTTACTGGCAAACATGGTGGTTTAGAATATCTTGCTTTTTAGCGCTTGCAATAGCAATGTTTTTTTTAGTGAGATATCGGATTAAAATAATAAAGCATAAAGCAAATATTGATAATAAATTAGCTGATTACGAAATGAAGGCATTGCATACGCAAATGAATCCTCATTTTATTTTTAATAGTTTGGGTACTATTAAAAGCATGATTTTGGCAAATAGACAGGAACATGCCAGCAAGTATTTAGGTAAGTTTGCTAAAATGATACGCCTCACGCTTAATCATTCTACCGAATCATTTATAAGTTTGCAACAAAATAATGAGTATATAAAGCATTATATAGAAATTGAAAACCTTCGATTCAATAATGCATTTTCGTTTGAAATTATTATTGATAATGCCATTGATTCTGCCCGAGTAAAAATCCCACCTATGATGATTCAGCCATTGATAGAAAATGCAATCTGGCATGGGTTGTTAAATAAAGAAGGAGATAAAAAGTTAAGTTTGAGTTATACCTTACAGGATAACAAGTTAAAATGTATTATAGAAGATAATGGAGTTGGATTGGATAATACAGAAACAATAAACAAAACACACAAGTCTGTTGGTATTGATAATATTAAACAACGATTATTATTACTAAACGAAAAATATAAAATTAACTGCAAACTTACTGTTGAGGACAAAAGCAAAACTGATTTATCTCAAACTGGCACAATAGCCATCATCACCCTTCCATACATTGTTTAAAATAAAGAAATATGATAAATGCAATTTTAGTAGATGATGAGTTAATATTATTAAGTGGTTTGCAAATAATGTTACAGCAACTATGCCCCCAAATAAATGTATTGACTACTTCTACCAACGTAGAAGATGCGAAGAAAAAAATAATTTCTTTAAAACCACAATTATTGTTTTTAGATATTAATATGCCTGGTAAGTCGGGCTTCGATTTGTTGAATGAAATAGATACTGAAAATATAGAAATCATATTTATTACGGCACACAATAGCTATGCATTACAAGCATTCAAATACAGCGCCATTGGTTATATACTAAAACCTGTAGATGAAGATGAATTGGTGGAAGCTGTTTTAAAAGCAGTTAAGAAAATTGAGGATAGCCAGTGGAAAAATGGCCTCGATTCTTTTATGCACAATATAAAAGCTACTACAAAGCCGCAAGAAATGAAGCTATGCATACCAAGTGTTACTGGTTTTCAGGTTATAGAGATTAAAGATATTATTGTTTGTATAGCTGAAGGAGCTTACACCAATTTTATTCTTACCGACAATAAAAAAATAATGGCTTCAAGGCCATTATTAGATTATGAGCAATTGCTAGAAGATAATTCATTTATAAGAGTGCATAAGAGTAACCTTATAAATGTGAACCATGTAAAACAATACCTACGAGGCGAAGGCGGGAGTGTAATACTAAGCAATGGTATGGAAATAGAGGTAAGCCGTAGAAAAAAAGAACATTTTATAGAAATGATGAAAACGGTGTTTAAGTTTTAGTTATTAATCGTTTAGTAATTAGTATGGTTTCGTTGCGCTATAACATTGGAGTTTAGTTCCGATAATTATCGGAATAGAAGTTTAGTATGCGTACTAAATTGCAAACTATTAATAAGTATCAAATTAATACCGCACTGCAAACTAATATAAGCGTAATTCGTTTTGGCATATTGGGAAAATCCAACGTTGATTATTATCTACCATTTAGTATTTTTTATACTGTTGCTTTCATTACGCAGCCGCATACAACCCTTTTAAAAACCAATTCTTTTTCTTTTAGATACATCTATAATTTGCGCATTACACAATTCTATTTTACCATTGCAGTATTTATGTATGAAATGTATGTTTACAATATGCTTGAGGTGGCTGCGCAAAAACTCCGCAGCAGGTAATTTATCTACAAACCATTTTAATACTTTGGCCACCACCACACTACTACCATCTGCAAAAAATAATTTGCTGTAATTGCTGTTGGCTTCTATGCGTATGAGGTTTGCTGTGTTTATTATTTGTACGCCTTTGCAGGTGGGTAGTAAAAATGTTGGGTAATTTTGTATTACAATATTTATCATTACAATATTTTTTATTGAATAATTAAAACCCGCTACATACAATTCACTTCCCCACAACAGCCCTCACCTCATCTGCATTAAGCGTTGGTGGCATTTCGCCTTCTCGTATTTTTTTAATAACAAGCGTAGCTATTTTTTCGGAAGTTGGTATATCTTTAAAACCTATGTTACCTGGTAAGCTTGGTATAGTGGTTTGTTGTACGGCAATATTGCCATCAGTGTAAATGGCATACCCATAAGTATTTTCAGCAGCTTTTATAATGAAGTATTGAATATTTGCTTTTTGCATTTCTTGGCTAGTGGCTGCTTTTATTTTTGCTATTGCTTGCAGCGTTGAGTCTCTATTTTCATGGTGCGGAAATGAGTGTCTCGATTGGGCTTGCAATATGTAAGTATTAAGTACAATTACTAGAAGAATGATTAGTGTTTTCATAATTGGTGTTTTTATAATTTAAATATTATGTAATTGAATCTAATATTTCCAGCTGTTTGTGCATTTATTTCTAGTGTTATTACACTTGGGCTTGTCAATTTTGCCGAATAGACTTTAGCTCTCAAAAGTAATGGATCATCGACTACTGAAACTGCAACCATTGTATTTGTAAAGTCCCATGTTGAGGGTACTACAGGAACAATATTTAAAGTTACATTGCTATTTCCTGCTGTGATAGTTCTTACAATACTGCCACTGTGTTTTGTTCTTAGTCCACCATCTGCATTTAAAAAGCCCCTTGTAGTGGTATTCACATTTTCAAGAGTAGTATACAAATTATTGCCGCTACTCGTCCAAGCATGCCCTTTATAAACTAATGCATCACTTGGAATATTTTGACTGTATTCTTTTCCTCCTGTTGGTAGGTATTCCCAAAAATCATTTTTATATGCTGATGAAGTGGTACCCCCATCTATACCAGTGCCGATATATCCTCTGCCAGCAATTGAAAAACCAACAGCACCCTCTCTTGCTCCCCCTTCAAAGTCTACTTTTGGTATCCACAAGTTTGCATTTTGATTATATTCCCAAAAATCTTTTGTAAAAGACCCAGTGCCAATATACCCTTTGTCAGCGATTGAAAAACCAACAGCACCCTCTCTTGCTGCCCCCCCCCAAAATTTGCTTTTTGTGTCCAAGTGTTTAAATCTGGATTATATTCCCAAAAATCTTTTTTACGTACATCACCAATTTCCTTGCCCGTTCCCAAGTATCCTTTATTGCCAATAGAAAATCCAACTGCAGCAAACCTTCCAGTTCCTCCAAAATCTGCTTTCTGTGCCCAAGTGTTTAAAGTTGGATTGTATTCCCAAAAATCTTTTTTATGTACAATACCATCGCTGCCTGTTCCTAAGTATCCTTTATTACCAATAGAAAACCCAACACCAATATACCTTACTCCTATAAAGAATGTTTTTTGTGTCCAAGTATTTGAGCCAGGGTCGTATTCCCACAGATCATTTTTTAAATTATTTCCATCTGACCCAGTGCCAATGTATCCTTTATTATTTATTGAAAAACCAACGGCACTTTCCCTTGCTCCTCCACCAAAATTTGCTTTTTGAGCCCAAACATTAAGGCTTGGATTGTATTCCCAAAAATCTGCATTATATGATCCGTCATATCCAGTGCCAATATATCCTTTACTATTAATTGAAAAACCAACAGCATAGGCTCGTCCGTACACCCCAAAACCTGGTTTAGAGAACCAACCATCTGCTGGTGAGGATGCTCCAATTATTTTCATGTCGCAACTTTTAGCCCACTTGCTGCCATCATAAGTATCCCTACATCGGTCATCTGTATTGTAAATCTGAAGTCCTTGTGTAGGATTAACTATTGCGTCTCTTTGTGTGGTGTTCATCCTTGGCATGAGAAAACCTTTGGTAGTAGATTTTACATCTAAGATTGCACTTGTGTCTGGTGTGGTGGTACCTATGCCAATAGATTGAGCAATTACAATTGTTGGCAGTGAAAATAGCAAGTAAAATAATATTTTTTCGAACATGAAAAATTTGCACGATAGAGAACTAGTTTTGATATTCATTTTTTACAATTTAAAAATAATATAATTTAATCTGATTTGGCCAGCAACTTGAGCATGAACTGTTAATGAAAATTGATTTAAATTTGTCACTTTCGCTTCATAAATTGTAGTTTTTAAAGAAGATGGATCATCGGCTATAGAAACGATAATTATTGTATTTGAGGAGTTCCAACCTATAGGTAATGGAGGGTTAATTGGTAAATAATTAGTGCTATAATTTATAGCTAAGTTTGAAATAACAATTGAGCCACTGTGCTTTACTCTCATGCCTTCATTTGCATTAAGTAGTCCTCTTGTAATAGTATTGCCATTTTCCAAAGTGGTGTACAGGTTATTGCCACTACTTGTCCAATCGTGACCTTTGTAAATGACAGCATCAGAAGGAATATTTTCTATGTATTCTTTTCCTGATTCTGGGAGAGTGTTATATTCCCAAAAGTCATTATTGTATGATCCAGTACCAAAGTATCCTTTGCTGCCTATTGTAAATCCAACAGCATTATTTCTTGCACCACCACCAAAATCTGCTTTTTGTGTCCATGTATTTAGATTTGCATCATATTCCCAAAAATCTGCATTAAATGACCCGTCCAATCCAGTACCAATATATCCTTTACTATTAATTGCAAAACCAACAGCACCGTCCCTTGCAGTTCCACTAAAATTTGTTTTTTGTATCCAAGATCCTGGACCGCTGCCAGCTGGTGTAAATTCCCAAAAATCTTTTTTGTAAAATGCTACTCCTTCTGACCCAGTGCCAATGTATCCTCTACTAGCAATAGAAAAACCAACAGCACCTTTCCTTGCCGTACCACCAAAATCAGCTTTTTGTGCCCAGGTGTTTAAGCTTGGGTCATATTCACAAAAATCTTTTTTGTATAATGCCGCATCCAATCCAGTACCAACATATCCCTTACTATTTAGTACAAAAGCCACAGCGCCTTCTCTCGCAGTTCCACCAAAACCAGCTTTTTGAGTCCAAGAATTTAAGTTTGGGTCGTATTCCCAAAAATCTTTTTTATATGACAGATTCCATCCAGTGCCAATATAGCCTTTACCTTCAATAGAAAAACCTACAGCAGCATATCTTGAAGTTCCTTCAAAATCTGCTTTTGATTTCCAAGTTCCAGCTGGTAAAATAACATCTCCATTCATTTTTAGAGTGCAATTTTTTGCCCACTTACTTCCATCATAGGTATCTTGGCACCTATCGTCAGTATTATATATCTGCAGGCCCTGCTTGGGGTTTACAATAGCATCTCTTTGTGCAGTGGTCATACGAGGCATAAGAAAACCTTTGGTAGTAGATTTTACATCTACCATTGCACTTGAGTCGGGGGTGCTAGTGCCTATACCTACATTTTGTGCAAGTAATAATTGTGTATTTAATAACAACGCTAAGCAGTAGATAATTTTTTTCATTTTACTTATTTTTTTTAGGAGAAATAAATTCATTCATATCCACATGTATTTCTTTAAAAGTATCGTACCAATGAATGGGTGATAAATTCCAAAAAAATAACCTTACTTTTATCTGCGCAACTTGTAGTGTTGTTTTCTTCTTCTTTACCGAGTTAGTAGTTGCTTCCGAAATAACTGTGGCCAATGTGTTGGCAGTTTTAAAATCCTCCGTAGTATTTAAGTGTAGTATCATAAAATGAAGTTTTTAGGTGAACTATTTTTTGATACACAAATGTTGATGTTTAATAATTTGTAGGTTATCACGTAAAAGGGTGATTTTTTTGGAGAGATGATTTTTTTGGACTATTCATATTTGCGTTGGAGAAAATTTTTTTGCTACATTTTCATAAGAGAAATAAATGTTTCGGATACTTTTTGTCTAATAAGCAGCTTATTTACGGGTTCGATTTGGCTAATATATGGCAGTTTTTCGAGTGCTATTTGCCTAATTTTATATATATTTGAGTATAAAAAATGTAAAATATGTATAGTAAAAGACTGATTGATAAATATTTATACGAATGGTCAGCGGAGGTGAGTCGTAAACCCTTGCTATTAAGAGGCGCAAGGCAAATAGGAAAATCAACTTCGGTAAGAAAGTTAGGAGAAAATTTTGATAATTTTATAGAAGTAAATTTTGAAGAAACAGCTGCGGTTGGTAATTTTTTTAAGGGTGATTTAGATGTTTTTAAGATAACAGAAAACCTTTCCATTTTTTATAATACTCGTATTATAGAAGGGAAAACATTGTTATTTTTTGATGAAATACAAACTTGCCCTGAAGCATTAAATAGCCTTCGATTTTTTTATGAAAAAATGCCCAATTTGCATGTGATAGCTACTGGCTCGCTAATAGAATTCGCATTGGTGGAATTGCCAACATTTGGTGTAGGAAGGATAAAATCAATGTTTATGTATCCGATGAGTTTCGATGAGTTTTTAATTGCCATGAAAGAAGAAAAATTACTTTTAGCTAAACAAAATGCCTCAACGAGCAATCGATTAAATGATACATTACATAATAAGTTAAACGAATATTTATTTACATTTATTTTAATAGGTGGTATGCCCGAAGCTGTTGTAAAATATGCCGCTACTAAAAGTTTATTAGCGGCACAAGAAGTGCTTACCGATTTATATGTAGCATTTGAATCTGATTTTGCAAAGTATAAAAAACGAGTGCCTGTAAAGCGAATAGCCGATGCTTTTAATGCAGTTGTACAACAAGCGGGTGGAAAGTTTGTATTGGCAAAAGTAAAAGATACAAATAGTTTACAAGCACGAGAGGCATTACTATTGCTTACACTTGCAGGCTTGGTTATACCTGTTACGCACACATCGGCAAATGGCATACCAATAGGAGCAGAAGCTAATGACAAAAAACAAAAAATGCATTTATTTGATACAGGTTTGTTTCAAAATATATTGGGGCTAAATATTGCTTCGCTTTTACCAGATATAAAAAACATAATAAATAAAGGGGCAATAGCGGAACAATTTTGGGGATTAGAATTTTTAAAGTATCAACTGCCTACCACCGCACCTAAATTATATTATTGGCATAGAGAAAAACCAAATGCAAATGCAGAAGTGGATTATATAGTGCAACAAGGCAATGAAATAATACCTGTGGAAATAAAATCTTCTTCAAAAGGGAGCATGCAAAGCCTGCATAAATTTATGGAAGAAAAAAGGAAAGAAATTGGATACCGTTTTTCGTTAGAAAATTTTGCTGTATACGATAAAATAAAAGTGATGCCACTATATGCAGTAAGCAGTTTTGAAAAGCAAGTAGCAAACCTTCTCACGTAAAAGGGTGATTTTTTGGGAAATGTTTGGAGAGGTGGAAAAAAGGATGATATTTTACATTATTAAAAATATACAATAATGCAAGCTGTAAAAAAAATCGTACTAGTTTTCTATTGTTTTTTATTTTTTAATTCGCAAATGTTTGCACAAAAAATTAGAAATCTAGATTCATTAGAAAGAATATTAGACACTCTAAAGACCGACACTATAACTATTAGTAAATATTTGAAGCTAGTAAAAAAATGCCAGTAATTGATGCAGAGGCAAAAATTATAATTTGTGATTGGGTAATAAAAAACTCAAACTCGTATGACCGAGAAATATATTTGGCTAGAGCCCTTGCAAGAAAAGCATATACTTATTATACAAATAGAAATAATATTAAAGCTTCTGAGAGTTATTTTAAAACCTTAGAAATCTCAAAACGAAATAATTTTTTTGAGCTAGAATTTAGCTCATTATTAACATTAGCAAATATATATACTGAAAGTGGACAGAACCAACTTTCAATAGACTACATAACCAATGCAATTAATATTGCTAAAAAAAATAATTATAAAATTGGAATAGCAACAGGTTTGACTGAATTAGCCACTCGATTTGAAATTTCTTTAGGAGATAAAATATTTAATAGTAAAGATACTATAACGATGGTATTCTCGATGAAAAAAGAAGCTATAAAAGTGGCTAAAGAAATAAATGATACTTTTCACGTAATAAATTATCTAATTGGACTAGGTGAGTCATATTCTGATTTAGGTTTTTTTGATTCTTCCATTTTAGTTTTTGAAGAGTGTGAAAATTTTATGAAAAATTTCAATGATGATGAATTAAGAATGAGTTATTATTTTATATATGGTAAAATGTTGAATTCTAGAGGAAAGGCTACTAACAATAAATCCTACTTTGTAAAATCAAATGATTTCATGCGGAAAAGTTTGGAATTAGCTCAAAGAATGAACAACCCTACTTTGACTGCAAGGTCATACAGTTGGCTTAGTTCAAATTATAAGAGTCTCGGTGATTATGAAAAAGCATTAAGCTTTTTTCAATTGTTGAAAAAGATAAAAGACTCTACGAGTGAGGCACAAAATTTTGAAAAGGTTAATGATATAAGAGTAAATTTTGAAAAAACTAAAAGCGAAAATGAACTTTTGAAAATGACTAATTCTAATCAACAAAAATCTACCCTTAATAAAATCCTCATTGGCTCAGCTATCGGTTTAATTTTATTTAGCTTGCTTGGCTATCGCAATTTTAAAAACAAACAAAAAGTATCCGCACAGCAAGAAGAATTGCAAAAACAAAAAATAGCAGAACTAGAAAAAGACAAACAACTACTAGCCATTGATGCCATGCTACAAGGGCAAGAAGAAGAACGCAGCCGCATAGCCAAAGACCTACACGATGGGCTTGGCGGCATGCTTAGCGGCACAAAATTATCCTTTATAAATATGAAAGAAAACCTAGTATTGACCCCTGAAAATGCTGTGCAGTTCGATAAATCGCTCAGCATGTTAGACAATACCATTGCAGATTTACGAAAAGTAGCACACAACCTAATGCCCGAAGCATTGGTAAAATTTGGCTTGCAAGAAGCCGTGAGAGATTTTTGTAACAGCATACAATCATCTACCAATGTAAAAGTAGTGTATCAGCCCTTGGGTGAAAATAGAAAGCTATCAAATACTGCCGAAGTATTTACCTATCGCATTATACAAGAGCTAGTAAACAATGCTGTAAAACATGCCAACGCCTCACAAATAATTGTACAACTTACTACCAACAACAATAAAGTAGGCATAGCTGTAGAAGACGATGGCAAAGGCTTTGATGTAAATGCATTGACCAATAGCAAAGGCGCAGGCATGGACAATATAAAATACCGAGTGCAATATTTTAATGGCACAATAGATACGGTAACTTCGGCGGGGAATGGAACGAGTGTGAATATTGAGTTGAGTGTTTAAGGTTGAAGGTGGTTTGAAGGGTTGAAGGTTGTTTGAAGGGTTGAAAGTTGTTGAGAGGGTTGAAAGGGTTGAGGGTTGAGGGTTGTTTAAAAAAACTTTGCAATATAGCGTGCCAATTCAACCCTTCAAACAATATTCAACAACGTTCACTTATTTTACAAATTATGATAAAAGTTTACATAGTAGAAGACCACTCCGTAGTAATAGAAGGCATTTATTCTTTGTTGCAAAACGAAAAAGGAATAGAAGTTTGTGGCTATGCTACCAATGCACAAAACTGTATCGATTATTTTGTAAACCACACAGCCGATGTAATATTGATGGATATTGGTTTGCCAGATATGAGCGGTATAGATTTATGCGCCATCATCAAAAAAAAATATCCAGGTATAATGGTAATAGCTTTGAGCACCTTTAACCAAGGCACATACATAAAAAAAATGATGGAAGCAGGTGCTAGTGGCTATTTGCTTAAAAATACTAGCAAAGTAGAAATGCTAGAAGCTATAAAAACAGTAACCCAAGGCAAAACATATTTAAGCTTTGAAGTGGGTAAGGAGCTACAATTAAGCAAAGAAGAAAGTGACAATATTCCGTTGCTTACCAAACGAGAAAAAGAAATTTTAATACTCATTGCAGAAGGATTAACCAACCAACAAATAAAAGAAAAATTATTTATAAGTATAGATACCGTAGATAGCCATAGAAAAAATTTGCACACAAAACTAAATGTAAAAAATACCGCTATGCTTATTAGGTATGCTATTGAGCATAAAATGGTGTAGGCTTTATATGTAACTAAAATATAACAGGCAAATAATTTCTATTCACCAATTATTGAAATATTACTGTACAACAATTTTTAAAGAATATATTTTTCCCTGTTTAAAACATTGCAAAATATAATTACCAGAAGCCATATTATTGCTCAATGAAAGATTGGCAATGCCTCCATAAAATTGAATGTTGTTTTTAGTCACTATTTTTCCATTCATTTGTATAATAGTATAATCAATATAACCATTTGCACCCTGCCATACCAATTGTAATTTACCCCCTTTTACTACTGGGTTAGGGTATGCTGTTAAATCTAACTTTTCATTATTTATATTTACCTTTTTTATATCACTAAAAGTAAATTTTCCATCTTTATCTACCATCTTTAATCTATATGAATACAATCCATTTTCATATAAATGGTAATCGGTAGTATTATAACTGAATTGTGCACTGCCATCATTTGCTTTTATAAGTACCAATTTGTTAAAGCCATTATTATTAAATGATCGTTGTACTTCAAAAAAATCTGTATTTATTTCATTGGCTGTTTGCCATTTTAGCGTCACCGTTCTGTTGCTATTTTTTTCTGCATTGAAAGATAGTAATGTAAGTGGCAGTAAGCCCACATTCACAGTAGCTGTATTACTTGCAATGGACTCATTGTATAATCTATCTACGGATGTTATTACATAATTATATGTTGTATTTGGTAGAACATCTGTATCAATGTAAGCAGATACATCTGTATTGGTAATGGCAATAAGATTGGCAGCTGTACTAATATCTGGCATCGTATTTACACCTTTGTAAATAGCAAAACGTTTTACAACATCCATTTCAGCGGCTACTGCTGCTGGCGGGTTTACCCATGTGAGTGAAATGGTATTGTTTGCCAACTTTATTCCCGCAAGGCTAGTAGCAGGGCTTGGTGCTGTATTATCTTTCCAAGGCATGGTAGGTAATAGTGCAGGCCTATTGTATAAATTTAATCGTAAACTATCTCTAAATTCTAAAGGGTTGTTTCGCAAGCTTGTGGTATTATAAACTACTTGTCCATGAATACCAGCAAGGGTTCTGTTTAAACGAACTTGCCTTGGTATTTGTGTTTTATCTGTTGCAAAAGCAGCATTTTGGGCAGCATCTCCCACTTTATACCCAGCTTGTCCCATGTAAATATGTCTTCCAAAATTATTATTACTCCACCATGGCGCTAAAATATTATAATCGGAACCAGCTTGCCCTATGTACCAATATACTTGCGGCGCTAAGTAATCTATCCAGCCTTGTTGTAGCCATAATTTGCTATTGGCATATAAATCTTTTTTATGTTGCAATGCACCAGAAGCTGTATTACTTCCAGTCGCATCATTAGCTTGGCTCATCCAAATACCAGATGGAGAAATACCAAATTTTATCCAAGGTTTTACAGATTGTATACTGTCGTTTAATCTTTTTATAAGTGTATCCACATTGCTTCTTCTCCAATCCCCTCTGTTAGCTATTCCTCTGTTGTGTATGGCATAAACAGAGTCATCATTATAAGTTGTAGTGCTAGGATTTGTATAAAAATAATCATCAAAATGAATACCATCTACATCATAATTTCTTATCACGTGCATCACTCCTCCGATAATATGCTCCCATACTTCTGGCGCACCAGGGTTTAGTAACAATTGTTTTGTAGTTGATGGTGCATTATTGTTTACTGTCATAACCCAACTTGGGTGTAGTTTTACTACATGCGTATCTACAAGGGCAGCATAACTTGCTGGTGTAAAAGAGGCTAGTGCTCTATACGGATTAAACCATGCATGAAACTCCATACCACGCTGTTTAGTTTCGTTTATCATAAACGCTAATGGGTCGTAATAAGGAGTGCCAGGAGGCACACCTTGCAAACCTGAAATTACAGCACTCCAAGGGTCAAATGGATTTGGATAAAGCGCATCACACTGGCTACGTACTTGTACAAACAGAGCGTTCATCCCTGTTGCTTTGTGTTCCTCTACTCTTTGTATAAAAGTAGTTTGTTCTTGCACAGATGTAGTACCAGTTGCAGGCCAATCTATATTTGCATAAGTGGCTATCCATGCACCACGCATTTCTCTTTTGGGTGCAGATTGCGCATTACTTGTATTAAAAATAAAAGCACTAAAAATAAATAAGATATAAATTTTTTTCATAAATAATTTTTGTGTGCACTTAAATAAATTATAGAATGTAGCGAAGTTAAAGGGTTGGTGAGACACCATAACTGTTTGAAATATTATACTATTTGTTTTACATGCCACTCCTACGGAGTTCTAATACCTAAACTTAAACGCTTCTACTGATATATCGCTCCTATGGAGCTACTAGTGTAGCGTATTTAGCCTCGTTAGAGGCGAAATGTCAGTAGAAATATATAATAAAATATAATCAGAGCTCCGTGGGAGCGACATGTTATTTTCTACAGAACAATTGTAGTGGTTCACCAATACTAACGCCAAGCAGTCACTGTTATTCTACCTGCCTTTCGTTTCCCTCAGCTTGTCGCCATTTAATTCTATACACTAATTTTCTATCTTCCAAAATCATCTCCATATTCCTCTGCATATTTTTCATACTTTTTTATAAGTACAATATTCTTTTTCTCTATATCGGTAAGTCTATTTTTTATATCAATTGTGTTAGGCACATACCATTCTTCATTTTCAAATTTTTGTCGTAAACTTTTCTTTTGAAAACAATATCCGTGTCTTGCAAAAATTTCATTACGCATAAATTCTAAATCTTCTTTTATTACATTTTCTACATCTTCTACTTTTAATAACCTTTGTGAGGCTTTTGGAAAAGTGCCAGCATCTTTCAAATACTTGTAAGCTTTACGCTCAAGACTAAAAGATTTTTCTTTTAGTCTTGTAGAGGGTTTATTAGGCTTCCAAGAGCCACTAAGGGTTTGCAAGTTTGTGCTGTCTATTGTAAAATTAAAAATACCATCGTCTTTATCATCGCCAGGCTCTTTAGCATTTACTGTATACTTATTTCCATCGCTTAAAACGGTACCTACAAATGGCCTGTCATTCCCACCAACAATACTTCTGCCAACAATACTATCTGCAGTGGCTTTGGTAATAAGCAAGGTAATTTTATTCGTACCAAAATTGCCGACATAACTTCCTAAAATATTTAAAGATGCAATTACAATTTTACTTGCTGGCGTTTCTATGCTGGTAATAGCCTTGGCGGGAGAATCTTTTTTGGCATTATTACAACCATAAAAAACTATACAAATTGTTACAAAAAACAATAGTAAACGAATCATACATTTTTCTTTTGTGTAAATTACATTATTGAAAGCTAATAGTAATAATATCATTGCAGTTTTTTTGTTAGTAGCGCTAGCATTTTTTTCGTTTCTGATGCTACGCATCATATGGGCGTACATACCTATGGATACAGATACAGCTTTCTTACAACTAAAACAAGACTACTTGCATATTACCGAATGGCGTGTTGCTTTTTACACGCATGTATTTTCGAGTATATTGTTATTGTTGGCAGGCTTTACACAGTTCTCTCAATCGTTTCGCAAAAACTATAAAAATATTCATAAAAAATTAGGCTACCTCTATGTTATTAATATTTTAATGATTACTGGGCCATCAAGCTTGCTCATGGGTTTTTATGCCAATGGTGGTTTATCTTCTCGTATTGGGTTTGTATTATTGGCAGTATTGTGGCTAGGTTTTACTGCTATTGCATTGTACAAAGCCATAAAAAAAGATTTTGCAGCACATCGTATTTTTATGGTACGCAGTTTTGCACTTACCCTTTCTGCTATTACTTTACGAATATGGAAGGTTATTTTTGCTACCACTACAGATATTCCACCAATGGATAGATATAGAATTATTGCTTGGCTTGGGTGGGGGCTTAATTTACTTATTGCAGAGTATATTATTTACCAATATTATAGTAAAAGGGTAGGTGTAAAAATTTTTCAGAAATCTATAAGTACATAATCTAATGCTCGATTTTATTCAGGTATTTAAAACTTACATTTCGCAATAGAGATAAATTAAGTGATAATATTTGAAAATCAAATGCTAATATTTAACCTATTTGGTAGGACTTCATTTATTATTATCTCGTTTCGCATTACAGCATAAAAAAAGAGGCTTCTATTTAAGAAAGCCTCTTTTAACAAGTATTTTATGAATTATTTACCTCCGCTCATTTTAGCTTCTATGCTTAAAGTTGCATGCGGTACGGCACGTAATCTTGCCTTATCTATTAACTTACCGGTTATACGGCATACACCATATGTTTTGTTTTCAATACGCATCAATGCTTTTTCAAGATGGTCTACAAATGTAATTTGACGGCTTGCCATTTGACTTAGTTGCTCCCTTTCCATACTCAAACTCCCATCTTCCATGGTCATGTATCTACCATCTCCTTCGTCTCCTCCCATATCATCTTTGCGGGTAAGCAGCCCTTGCAAATAGGATAATTCTTTTTTAGCGGAACCTAATTTACGTTGTATTAATTCTTTAAATTCTGACAAATCAGCATCGCTGTACATTACTATTTGTGCGCCTGGGTCTGGAGCAGCTTTGTCTAAAACAGATTTAGTAAAGTCAGGCTCATATTTACGAGATGTTTTGGTATTTATTTTGGGCATTACCAAAGGTTTCTTTACTTCTGGTTTGGCGGGGGCTGCTTTTAGTGCTTTCGCTTTATCTTCTACTTTTTTTGCTGCCACCGCTTTTGCCAATGCTTTTACATGGTCAGGTTTTGGCGCTGCTACTTCCTTCGCTGGTGCTGTTTTTGCAACTGCTTTTTTTGTTTCTATCTTTTTTGCCACTGGTTTAGTTTGTGTTTTAGTAGCCACTACTTTTTTTGCTACAGGGTTTGGGGCCGCTTTTTTAATTTGTTTCATTGGTGCTTTTGCTACGGGCTTTGCTGCTGGTTTAACCACTTTTTTAGGTGCAACTTTTGCTACGGGCTTTTTAGCCGCTGCTTTTGCTACAGGTTTACTTACCGCTTTTTTAGCAGGTGCTGCTTTCTTAGCAACAACTGCCTTTTTAGCAGGTATTGCTTTTTTTGCTACTGGAGCTACTTTTTTAGGTGCCAGTTTTTTTGCTGCTGCTTTTGCAGCTGGTTTTTTAGTCGCCATAATAACTATGCTTTACTTTTTAAAACATTCATTGTTAATGTAGATTCATTTACCTCAACTTGTATCCCGTCAACTATATTTTTTAAAAAGTCAATAGAATCCGCTAATATTTCGGCGCAAATGTACGATTTATATTCCATTATTGATGCTTGTAAGGCTTCATTTTCCTCTATCTGCACTGAAATACGGTCAGTTAGCTCAAAACCACTCTCTTTTCTAATGGTTTGTACTTTATTTACAAACTCTCTAGCGTTCCCTTCTTTTTGTAACGCTTCAGTAATGGTAATATCCAAAGCAACCGTTAATGGGCCTTTTATTGCAATCTCATAGCCTGGTATTTCATCTGTTATTACTTCAATATCTTCCGCATTTAATATGATTTGCTCTTCATCCTTCGCTATGAATTCATCTTTTAGTATGTGGTTACCTTTTTGTACTTTTGCAATGGTAGCATCATCCATTTTTGCAATTTCAGCAGATGCCCATTTCATTTTTGCTCCTAGACGCTTACCCAAGGTTTTAAAATTAGCTTTAGCCTTTTTGCGAATAAAATCATTATCTGCCGCCAATATTTCTATTTCTTTGATATTGGTTTCGGTTTTAATAATATCTTCTATCAGCTTTATATTGGCAATCATTTCGGCATCCTGCGCTGGTATAAATATTTTTTGTAGCGGTTGACGTACTTTTATATTCACTTTTTTACGAAGTGATAACACCAAAGAAGAAGCATCTTGTGCCAACAACATTCTTTTTTCCAATGCTGCATTTATAACCGAGGCATCAGAAATAGGATATAAACTATGGTGAACAGAAGCATCTTCCATTCTTCCGGTAATATTGTTTAAGTTGCTATACAACCAATCTGCAAAAAATGGTGCTATAGGTGCTATCAATTTGCTGATAGTTTCTAAGCACTCATACAAAGTTTGGTAAGCGGCTATTTTATCATGCTCATATTCGCCTTTCCAAAAACGACGACGACACAAACGCACATACCAATTGCTCAATAAACTATCTACAAATTCTTCAATAGCCCTACCTGCTTGTGTAGGTTCGTATGCATCAAAATTTTCTGTTACAACTTTTATCAATGAGTTTAATGAAGACAATATCCATTGGTCTATCTCGGGTCTTTCATTTAAAGCAATATATTTTTCTTTAAACGTAAACGAATCTACATTGGCATACAATGCAAAAAATTGATAGGTATTATACAGTGTACCAAAAAACTTGCGTTGTATTTCTTGTATGCCTGCTTCATCAAATTTTAAACTATCCCATGGGCTTGCGTTTGTTATCAAATACCATCGAGTAGCATCTGCTCCGTAAGAATTGATGGTAGCAAAAGGGTCAACAATATTGCCTAATCGCTTACTCATTTTTACGCCATTCTTGTCAAGCACCAAGCCATTGCTCACTACCGTTTTGTAAGCCACACTGTCAAATAATAAACTTCCCAATGCATGCAATGTATAAAACCAACCCCTAGTTTGATCTACACCTTCTGCTATAAAATCTGCTGGAAAAGCAGCATTTTCTACGCCGCCATATAATTCAGAATTCTTATCTTTTGCATGGTATTTCCAAAAGTTTTCTGTGCTTAGTTCACCATATTCATTACTGCTTGCATCTGGCAAACCCCACTGTGCATAGGGCATTGCTCCGCTGTCGAACCAAACGTCTATAAGGTCTGGTACACGTTTCATTAATTTCCCTTTAGGAGAAACCAAGAAAATATCATCTACATAAGGTTTATGTAAATCGTTAATATTAAACCGAAAAATTGGTTGTATAAAAATATATTCTACATTTGCTTCTGAAACTGCTCCCAAATTATTTTGCGTACGTGTAGAAATAATTTGCGTAGGGTCTGTAGAGTCACAAATCTCTCCGACATCACCAGTTTCATTTCTTCTCATAAATCCAGTTAACAACCAATTGTATTTGTCGTCTTCAAAGTACTCATTTATAAAAGCAATACAATTATTATATTCTAGTTCTATTCTTTGTTTTTTCTCAGGTCCAAATTTTCTATTGATTTTTCCATAAGCTAAAGTCTCAGAAATTCTGTACAAAATTTCTTTTGCGTCTAACCCTTCGGTTTTTCTTTTTGCAATTATTTTAGATATGCCATAACCTTCTTTAAAACCGTTGCTTTCTTTGCCTGATTTTCCCCACAAAAAGTGTATAAAATTACCTTCGATATCATTTCTACAAATAGCGTATTCTACATCCTTTTCGTTTTCAATTATAAAATCCATTGCCTTTTTTGCAAAAAACACTTCACGTTCTGCATCAAAGCTATTTACCCTTTCATCACTTAAATAAAATTTATTAGCCTGTTCTATCTTTTGTTTTAAATCATTGATACTACCAATACAAATCTCCTCTTCTCCATCTTCCGTTTTCCATATTGGCAACGGCGTTCCCCAAAAGCGTGAGCGGCTCAAATTCCAATCCACCATATTCTCCAACCAATTGCCAAAACGCCCTGTGCCAGTGCTTGCAGGTTTCCAATTAATGGTTTTGTTTAGCTCCACCATGGTATCTTTTGCAGCGGTTGTTTTTATAAACCATGCATCTAGCGGATAATAAATAATTGGTTTATCAGTACGCCAACAATGCGGGTAACTGTGTTCGTATTTTTCTACTTTAAATGCACGGTTTTCGTATTTTAGTTTTACAGAAATATCCACATTCACGTCCACATAATCTTTTTCGTCTTTGTAGTTTTTTACATAGCGACCGCTAAAATCTCCCATGCCTTCTACAAATTTTCCTTCTCTATCTACAAGCGTTAAAATACCTAAATTGTTTTTCTTACCTACACGATAATCATCTGCACCAAATGCAGGCGCAGTGTGTACTATGCCTGTACCATCTTCTGTGGTTACAAAGTCCCCAAGTATTACACGGAATGGTTGTGCACCAGGTGTTATTTCTTGTATTTTTTCTATTGTATTTGCTTCAAATGGTAGAAGTTGTTCGTACTGTATTCCTTCTAAATCGCTTCCTTTAAATTCTGCAAGAATAAATTCGTCTAAACTTCTGAACTCAATCTTTTCTTTATATTTTACGACCCAGTCTTGTGTAATTTTTTTATGTGAAAAGAATATTCCGTTTGCTTTTAATTCATTTACAGTATTAAAAAATCTTTTAACACTATCTTCATCTATTTGTCCAGATTTAACTTCTATGTAATATTCTTTATCATCTTTTCTAAAATATCCGTCAGTAAATTTTTTCTTTTCTGGCTCTATCAAAGCAGTATTTGCAATTGCACCATAAATTCCTTTAACAACAAAATCTGCTAAGTATTTTTCGGATGCATTTTTGTAAAGTAAATTTTTTGCAATTATTCCGTTAAACCATAGATTACTATATTGATTCCTTAAATGCACCAAAACATAATCAATATTTGGCCCTACTGTTAATCCTAGGTTGGAAGGCAATGTCCATGGGGTTGTCGTCCATGCCATTAAAAATATTTCACCGCCACCATTTTCTATTTCTGCTGCAATTTTTGCACCTTGCCCACTGCCCACTGCCCACTGCCCACTAGCCACTTTGAACATCACAGTAGCACTCGTATCCTTCACATCTTTATACGTACCTGGCTGGTTAAGCTCATGCGAGCTCAAACCCGTACCCGCTGCTGGTGAGTATGGTTGTATGCTCACACTCTCGTACAAATAATCTTTTTTGTATAACTGGCTCAAGCACCACCACAACGTTTCTATATAATTGTTTTCAAAAGTTACATACGGTTTTTCCAAATCCACCCAATAACCCATTTTTTGGGTAATATCATCCCACTTGTCTTTAAACTGCATTACCACTTCACGGCATTTCTTATTATAATCTTCTACCGATATTTTTTTACCAATATCTTCTTTAGTAATGCCAAGCATTTTTTCTACTCCTAATTCTATCGGCAAGCCATGTGTATCCCATCCACCTTTTCGTTTTACCTGAAAACCTTGCATGGTTTTATACCTACATACCAAATCTTTTAACGTACGACTAATTACATGGTGTATGCCAGGCATGCCATTGGCACTTGGCGGCCCTTCATAAAATACAAAAGGACGTTCGCCTTCACGCAATTCCACACTTTTTTTAAAAGCATCTGTTTCAGCCCATTTTTGCAGTATTTCTTCGCTTATGTTTGGAAGATTTAGTTGTCCGTATGTTTGGTATCCCGCACTCATCTGGTGATTTTTATTTTTTAGTTGGCGAAGGTACTATTTTTCTCCATGGGTTTCACCCATGAAGTCCATGGGTTTCACCCATGGTTACGCAAAGTCAACCCCTTTGGGGTTGGTAGGGATGAGAATGTTATACCTTATTCGACTTATCTGCTTTTAAAATAAATGAAGCACTTACTAAAACTTCTATTTATTTCAGCAGATTAAATATTCAATGGGTTATTGTAAGTAAGTTAGATTATGTTATTTTTTTAAAACTTATTAACAAAATTAGTCGTTGGCATAGTATTGGGAACTACTATATTATAATCAAAATAGATAAATATTAATTTTTTATAAGAAGCTGGTTTTAGGGTTTTATTAGGGAAAACGGGGGCATTTTTGCTCCCGTTTATATTATGCATCAATGTTAGTTTATGGAAAAAGTAAAAATGTACATCTTAGATGCATATTTACTTCTTATGAATAAAATTTTCTGCTTAGCCGTTTTATTATCGGCTTGTTACTCCAAAGAAAAAAAAGAAAGTCCTGTTCCGCATCATGCGGCTATTGCGTCAGCAAAAAACATTAGTTACGATTCATGTAAGAAAGCCATTGCCATCATAAAACGACAACACAAAGAAAATTGGGGGAAGCTTTCCAAATTAGAAAAAGAAAAATGTTTTGCTAATGCCGTAACCAACACCATTGCGCCTGCATGGCTAGGTACAAAATGGGATTTTAATGGAATAACCGAAGTGCCCAAACAAGGAAAAATAGCTTGTGGATATTTTGTAACCACTGTTTTAAGAGATGCAGGCTTGCCCATAGCTAGAGTAAAATTAGCCCAATGCGCATCGGAACAATTGGTAACAACTTTGGTACAAGATAAATATGTAAAACGTTTTAGCAATATTGATATGGATAATTTTATGGCATATTTAAAACTAAACGGTTTTGGGTTGTACGTTATTGGGCTGGATAACCATACTGGTTTTATTTTTAATGATGGGTTGGATATTTGGTTTATACATTCTTCAATTGTTGGCACTAGAGATGTACAAAAAGAAAAAGCAGCTACTAGTTCTATTTTAAAAAATAGTAAATATAGAATTGTGGGAAAGATAAGTGCAGATGAAAACGTGTTAGAAAAATGGATGATAACTAAACTACCTCAACAATAACTCACAAGGCTTTATACCCGTTTGTTTTTTAAACGCAGTACTAAAATGCGAAATGGAAGAGTAACCAAGTAAATGAGAAACTTCTGTAACACTCAATCCTTTTTCGTACAATAAATATTTTGCATGCTCCATGCGCTGGCTTTGGTAAAAATCGAAAATAGTAGTGCCAAATATTTCTTTAAACCCTTTCTTTAAATAACATTCGTTTATTGCCACTTTACGGCTGAGCGCCTTTATGGTAATGGGTTCACCAATATGCTGCAATAAAATTGTTCTTGCATTAATTATCTTTTCTCTATCCTCTACATTTTCTAAAAACTTACAGGTAAATGTTAGTTCTTCTTTTTCGCCAAGCATACAATCCATGCTATACAACAACAACATTTGCATTTGTGCATTTACAAAAATATTGGCAGAACTGTCGGTGAATGTATGGTTGAGCAATGCTTCTATTACCATTCTAGTTTTGCTACAAAGCGGCAATATTTTGCTAAACGAACTGGTATGTTTAAACGCAATTACATCTTCAGAAAGTGTTTGTGTATTTTTATTGGCCTTGGCAAACTGCTGTAAATATGAGGGGGAAAAACTAAAGCTCAATACATCAACACTGTCCACTTTATCAGAACAATTAAATGTGCCACTAAGTTTGCAAGAATCGCACTCGGTTTGTTTTTGTTTGCAATAAACATTGCCACTTACACAAAACTTTAAGTTGAGCATGTTTTCTGTGGCATTATTTTTTACATATTGATATTCTAAAATACCTGTATCATCAATAGACCATTGAGACAATTTGCGGTATCTTTTTATGGAGTAATTAATAGAACCTGGCACACTACGCTCTACCTCATGCAGTACTTCCAACTCATTATACAAAATGGGTTGTTTTTGAGCGGTTGCTAATATATCGTTTCCTAGAACTTTCATTATAGGAGCAAAATTAAACAAGTATTAGCAAAACTATTTATGTTATTAGAAATTTAACAAAGTTGTTGTTTAAACATTAAATAGAAAAATAAAAAACCGCAGAGAAAGTGAGAACGGAGAGTTTAAGCAGAGAAACTCTCCATAAACTCTTTAAAATCATTTTTCTGCGGTGAATTTAAATGCAATCATTTTTAATTGCGTCCCATTAAAAAACTGCTACAAACTACTTCGTAGGCTTTACATACAGCAATACAGAGCTATAAGGCCTTGCAGCAGTGTATTTATCGTTTAAAATAAAATAGCCATCTTTATATGCTGCTATGGCTTCCCAATTGTAACTCATGTATTCTACAGGAAACTCCCAAAGCGGCTCCCAAGTAAATTTATAATTTTTGTATTTTAGTTTCAGCAAACGGCAATAGCTTTTGTAGCCATATCCATCCCTTATCAATTTATCATTGGTCTTGTCTTTTTTATTAACCCTGTACACAGTATCTTCTCCATCACCTTTGTAAAAAAAATTTATAGCTGTAAATGTATTTTTACCTGTTTTTGTAATATCTGTAATGCGAAATGGTATTTTTTCTATGGTTGGCAATTGGTACATCACGCTAGTAAGTATAGTAGGCGTAATGGCAATTACAAGGTTTTTTTCAGAAAACCAATTGTATTCAAAAAAACTGAGAACGGTTTTATCTACAATTGCTATGGCTTCAAAACCAGCGTTATAAATATGGTTGTTGTTTTTATCAACGGGTTTTGGTAATGGTGACAAAAATGCCACATCAAGTTCCACAACAGTATCTTTTAAAATGCCTTTTATTAGATAGCATTTATTAGATGGGGTGGTGGTTTCTACCGTTAAATATACTTCGTTATCTTCTATTGCAATAGCTTCTAGCCCTTCATAATCATATCCTAACACATTCATTTTATTTCTAAGGATTTCTAAGTTTTTTATGACATATTTTTTAAATGGCAATACAAAGGCAGTATCTGTCATTTTACGGTCAACATCTGCCGTTTTTATGGCATATAATTTTGCTTCTCTATTATCTTGTAACCTGCTTTCAGACATCAAAAAAACTGCTTCCTTATATATGTACATACCTGAAAACTGGTTGTCGTAATACTCAATTTCTGCGGGAAGACTTAGTTTTTGTACGGTAAAATCTTTCTGCTGTGCTAACACAATTTTGCAACAAAACAGCAGAAATAAAATCGAAATTCTTTTCATGAAGCAATCGTAAATTTAGATAAAGATACAAGAACTGGTTTTGAAAAAAATGAGAAGGTTATTTTACCATTTTTTTTATTGAAAACTGTGTGTAATTGGTTAAAAATACCTTGTTTTTTGTATAAAAAAACACTTCAAAAACCGTAACTTCGCACACATTCGATTTTTAAAGTTTGTTTTACAATTATGGCTACAGAAAAAGATGATTTAAAAGCACCTGCAACGGATAACTATGGTGCAGATAATATTACGGTTTTAGAAGGTTTAGAGGCGGTACGACTACGCCCAAGTATGTACATAGGCGACACAGGTGAGAAGGGGCTTCATCACCTTGTATATGAAGTAGTAGATAACTCAATAGATGAAGCGCTTGCTGGTCATTGTAAAAATATTACTGTTACTATACATGAAGACAATTCCATTTCTGTTCAAGATGATGGGCGTGGTATTCCTACAGGTATTAATACAAAAGAAGGTAAATCTGCCTTGGAAATTGTAATGACGGTACTGCATGCTGGTGGTAAATTTGATAAAGATACTTACAAGGTTTCTGGTGGTTTACATGGTGTGGGCGTGAGTTGCGTAAATGCGTTGAGTACAAAATTGGTGGTTACCGTAGATAGAGAAAATAAAAAGTTTCAACAAGAATATTGCATTGGTGTACCTCAATATACCGTGAAGGAAATTGGTACAAGTACACATACGGGTACACACGTACATTTTTGGCCTGATAAAACTATTTTTAATACAACAGTATATAAGCGTGAAATATTAGAAGGTCGTATGCGTGAGTTGGCTTTCTTAAACAAGAAAATAAATATTGTTTTAAACGACCTTAGGATTACAGAAGAGGAAGATGGAAAAACATACAGCAAAACTTTTTATAGCGAAGGTGGAATTGTAGAGTTTGTAGAATATTTAGATAAAAAAGCAGGACGTAGTCCGCTAATACCAATCGTAATTTATTGCGATGGATATGACGAAAAAAACAATGTGGTAGTAGAAGTAGCTATGACCTACAATGCAGGCTACTCCGAGCATTTATTTAGTTATGTAAACAATATTAATACGATAGAAGGCGGTACACACGTAGCTGGTTTTAGAAGAAGTATTACCCGTGTTTTTAAAAGCTACGGTGAAAAAAATGGTATGTTTGAAAAAGCAAAAGTAGCCATTGAGGGAGATGATTTTAGAGAAGGTATTTCTGCTATTATTTCTGTAAAAGTACCCGAGCCACAGTTTGAAGGACAAACAAAAGGCAAGCTTGGAAATAGTGAAGTGAGTGGGATTGTAGATAGTACATTGAGTAGAGTTTTAGAAGCATATTTAGAAGAAAACCCTAAGGATGCAAAAACGATTATACAAAAAGTAATATTGGCTGCGCAAGCCCGTGCTGCTGCAAAGCGTGCAAGGGAGTTGGTGCAACGTAAAACGGTTTTGGTAGGTGGCGGATTGCCAGGTAAACTAGCAGATTGTTCGGATAAAGACCCCGGTCGTTGTGAGTTATTCCTTGTGGAAGGGGACTCGGCTGGTGGTACAGCCAAGCAAGGTAGGGATAGAAGTTTTCAAGCGATACTACCATTGAGAGGTAAAATTCTTAATGTGGAAAAAGCAATGGAGCATAAAATTTATGACAATGAGGAGATACGCAATATGTTTACTGCCCTTGGTGTAAAAATAGGCACCTTAGAAGATGCAAAAGCATTAGATATTTCAAAACTGCGTTATCATAAACTAATTATAATGACGGATGCCGATGTGGATGGAAGCCACATTGCTACATTGATTATGACATTTATATTCCGTTATATGAAGGAGTTGGTAGAGCAAGGATATGTATATATTGCACAACCACCTTTGTACCTAGTAAAAAAAGGCAAAGAACAACAATATGCTTGGGGTGATGAAGAACGTAAAGCAATTTCATTAAAAATAGGCGGCGGTAAAGAAGATAGCGTAACCATACAACGATACAAAGGTTTGGGAGAGATGAACGCAGACCAATTGTGGGAAACAACTATGAACCCTGCAAGCAGAACCCTAAAGCAAGTTACCATTGATAGTCTTGTAACAGCCGACAGTGTATTTACCATGCTAATGGGCGATGAAGTACCACCACGTAGAGAGTTTATTGAAAGCCATGCGAAGTATGCTAAGATAGATGTTTAAGAAGTTGAAGGTTCAATGTTGAAAGTTCAAAGTTATATAGCCCGATTAAGTTCGGGCTTTTTTATGTGATTTGTGTAACATAACCTTCAAAAAGATTGTCTAGATTAAAACATAGTATATGAAAAACATATTGATAGCTTTAGCCCTACTATCTTTTCTTTCTTGTAAAAAAGATAAGCAAGAGGATTTATATACAACAAGCCTAGAAGGAAACTGGAAAGCCACACAGTGGCAAAATGATATAGGGAACGGAAGTACACCGTTTTCAAATATACCTGCTCAGTACAATTATTATTTAAATTTTCTACCAAATAATAATTTTGAAGGAAACTATATTTTCAATGTAAACAATTTTGATAAATATAGGGTAGTAGATTCAATTTTTGTAATGCTATATAAACAAAACACAACCGATAGTATGAGACTTTGGTACGAATTGAATAATAATAGTTTAACTGTGTCTTTTCAATGTATAGAGGCATGTAGGTTGAGGTTGTTAAGGAATTAAATTATTGTAAACCTTTTTGTAATGCTAATTTTAAGGAGCTGTATTTATAATTGTTATAAATATCTAAAATGATTAAAGTACACAAAGGGACAAAATCTATTATACTCCACCCTCCGAAAACAACAACACAAAAGCACTGCCCTCGCCATCTTTGCTTTGTACTTTTATATTGCCTTTGTGCAGTAGCATTATTTGTTTGCAGAGGCTAAGGCCAATGCCACTGCCTGTTTTTTTTGTACTAAAAAAAGGTATAAAAATCTTATCTATTAATTCGGGAGAAATGCCAGCGCCATTGTCTGCAATTTTTATCATTAATTTATTTTGCTCCAAAAAAGCAGATAATAGTATGCGAGGATTAGGTCTGTCCTTTACCGCTTCAAGGGCATTAACCATGAGGTTTATCAATACCTGTTCTACCAAGTTTACATCTACATTTGCCATAAGGCTAGGCTCTTTTAGCACCACTTCCATTTCAATATTTTTCTGGTCAAGCGTTGGCTGCATAAGGGTTTGCAGGTTTTCAAATAAATCCCTTACAAAAACTTTTTTACGGTTGGGGGTTGTTATCTTATTTAAGTTTCTATATGTTTCTGCAAATTTTAATAGACCTTCGCTTCGGCGTTTTATGGTTTCCAAGCCAAGTTCTAAATCATCTCTATCTCCATTTTTTTCGTAAGCAATAGAAGTAGTTTGTAGCAATCGATTTTTTAATGTACCTGCAAGAGAAGATATAGGCGCTACCGAATTCATAATCTCATGCGTCATTACACTCAATAATTTTTGCCATGCATTTGCCTCGGTTTCGTCCATGGCTTCGTTTATATTTTGGCAGGCTATGAGTTTGTTTATTTTTCCATCTGTTTGAAAAATAGTAGCAGCCAATAATATTTTTAGCTGGCTACTTTCTTTTGTAATGGTTACTATAATTGTTTCATTGGGGCGTATGGCAAGTATGGCATTAAACAAAGCTGCATCTCTTTTTTCTAAAGAATAAATTGTTTTTAAATAAGGAATGCCCATCATTCTTTTAAAGGTATCGTTCATCCAATTTAAATTGCCAGATGCGGTTTCGTAAGAAATGATTCCGGTATCTACCAGCTCTAAAATTTTTTGTAGGTATTGGTATTGTGTTTCTTTTTCTTTGCTTATCACTTTAAAGGTAGAGTTGATATCATTAAAACCTTTTCGCAGTGTTTGCAATTCTGCAGGCGCTTCTTTTACATTAAAGTATCTAGAAAAATCTCGGTAGTGAATAGACTCTACAAACTCTTGCACTTCATCTTGTGCTTTTTTTAGCATGCGATATACATCGTATAATTGATACAATACTATTGGCATTACAATAGATAAGTATAAATATTTTTTGCTTACCAATAGCCATGCAGCCGCTACCAGTGCGGCAAACAGCAACAGCACTTTTAACAGTAATCTCCATTCGTATTTTTTAAATGTCATATTTACTTAGTCTTCTGTACAGTGCAGTTCTAGTAAGCCCTAGCTCTTTTGCTGCCTTGGTTATATTGCCGTGGTGTTTTTCTATTACTTTTTGTATGGTGTTTTTTTCTACTGCACTTAGCCTAAAATCTGTATCATCATCATCTTGCAAAGGCTGGTTTTCCAATGCAGAAAAAATAAGGTCAGTTTCGTGTATCACTTCATCTTCGCTCATAATAACTGCACGCTCTATTATGTATTGCAGCTCTCTTACATTGCCAGGAAAATTATATTGGTTTAGTTTATTCAATGCACCAGTATCTAAATGCATATCGGGCTTAAAATATTTTGTAGCATATAGTTTTACAAAATGTTTTGCAAGCAACTCAATATCTTTCCCTCTTTTTCTTAATGGTGGTATGGTTATCTCTACTGTATTGATGCGATATATCAAATCTTTTCTAAACCGATTTTCATTGGCAAGTTCTTGTAAAGGAATATTGGTAGCACATATCAAGCGTATATCTATTGGTATTGGTTGGTTTGAGCCGAGCCGAGTAACTTGCCTATTTTGTAATACCGTTAATAATTTTGCTTGCTGTTGTAAATTAATATTTCCTATTTCATCTAAAAACAAACTGCCTCCATTGGCAGATTCAAACCTACCCATTCTATCTTCTCTTGCATCGGTAAATGCACCTTTTTTATAGCCAAACAATTCGCTTTCAAATAAAGTTTCGGTAAGCGAGCCTGCATCTACTTTTACAAAAGGATTGTTTGCCCGCAATGATCTTTGTTGAATAGCATCTGCCACCAAATCCTTACCAGTACCGTTTTCGCCCAATATCAGAATATTGGCATCAGTAGGTGCAATCTTTTCTATCTTCTTAAAAATATCTTGCATCGGTTCGCTTTCGCCCAGCAACGAAGTACCAAATGCTGCTTCATTTTTTAATGAAGAAATAGTAGTGCCCGATTTTCTTTGTAAAGATTCTTTAATCGTTTCTAACAAGCGCTCGTTGTGCCAAGGCTTTATTACAAAATCTGCTGCTCCTTCTTTGAGCGATCGTACCGCTAAATCAATATCTCCATAAGCCGTTATCATAATTACTGCTGTGGTTGGAGAAAGTTCTTTTATTTTTTTTAGCCAAAAAATGCCTTCATTACCTGTATTGATAGTACTGTTAAAATTCATGTCCAACAATATCAAATCAATTTCTTTTTTTGGCAATAAAGATTTTATAGCATCGGGATTTTTTTCTATCGTAACTTCCTTTACTTCTGTTTTCAATAACAAGCGCACAGCCGTTAATACATCCGTATCATCATCAATTACTAGTATGGTTGCATTTTTTAGAAGCATAGTTCGATTTATTTTATACATCACATCTTCGTGCCAAATGTACAATTACATGGCTACAAAATACTTATTTACAACAATATAAATTAAGTGTACCGATACCGCACACAAACTGTATCATTATCGTACACTTAGCAAAATCATTGTATATTAAAATGCTGATTATTACAAGGTTTAAAGATTGGCATAGCTTTCATAGTGTAAAGTAAAATTTGGCTTAGTATATATGTATTAAATATCGTTAAGGAAAATGAAGAGTGGCGGGTGGGACGCCCGCCACGGCTCTCAGCCGCTGTGGGTGTTCCACCCACAGCGTTAACTTAACGGCTTAGGAATATGTATGAAGTAATGGAATAGCTAAGTAACTTTAAGAAAAAAAATTCATGGACAGAGTAATTGCAAAAAAGACTTGGAGCACAAAAAGAATTCTTACTATCGTTGGTATTCTAGCACTGGCATCTTTAATTGGTGCTAGTATTTATTTTTCTAGCGGCAAAAGTCGTTTGAATGTAGATACGGAAAGGATAACGATTAGCGAAGTTAAAAAAGGATTGTTTCAAGAATTTATACCAGTGAACGGAACTGTATTACCACTTACTAGTATTTATTTAGATGCATTGGAAGGTGGGCGTGTAGAAGAAAAATTTGTAGAAGACGGGGCTATCCTAAAAAAGAACCAACCCATTTTACGTTTATCTAATTCAGATTTGGAATTGAGTTTGGCCAATCAGGAAACATCGGTTTTTCAAACCTTGGCGCAAATGCAAAACACCAAAAACAATGCAGAGCAAAATTCAATCGTACGCCAACAACAAAGTGCCGAAGTAGAAATTGCACTCATAGAAGCGGAAAGAAAATACAATTTAAATAAAAAATTATTTGACCAAAAAGTAATAGGCAAACAAGAATACGCAGAAAGCGAAAACAATTACAATGCTCAAAAGAGAAAAATGAATTTGTCTAATGCAGTAATGAAACAAGATGCTGGCTCTATGCGGCAACAAGTTTCACAAAGTGGCGAGTCGTATAGCCGCATGCAAAATACCATGCAATTGATGCGCAGAAAAGTAGGTGACTTAGTGGTACGATCACCTATTGATGGGCAACTAACATCGCTAGATGCGGAAATAGGAGAGAGTAAACAAAAAGGACAAAGGCTTGGACAAATAGATGCAACAGGTGGGTTTAAAGTAAGGGTAGAAGTAGATGAACATTATATAAGCCGCATCTTTATTGGCTTAATGGGCAATTGTAGTTTTGCTGGCAAAGACTATTCGTTAAAAATAAAAAAAGTATATACACAGGTAGCCGCAGGGCGCTTTCAAGTAGATATGGAATTTGTAGGTGAAGCACCAGAGAATATACGCAGGGGACAAACCTTGCAAATACGACTGGCATTAAGTGACGAAACACAGGCGCTGCTTGTGGCGAAAGGTGGGTTTTATCAACAAACTGGTGGCAATTGGATTTTTAAAGTAAGTGCAGATGGTAGCAAAGCGTATAAAGTAGATATACGGCTTGGTCGCCAAAACCCCGATTATTATGAAGTAATTCAAGGCCTACAACCCGGAGAAAAAGTGGTAACGAGTAGCTATGAAAATTATGGAAATATGCAGGAGTTGGTGTTGAAGAAGTAGTCAGCAGTCAGCGGTCAGCTATCAGCTTGGGTTTTTTCAGCGGTCAGCTATCAGCTATCAGCCAGGGTTATTTTGTGAGGTTAATACACTTTTGGCTGATAGCTGACCACTGATAGCTGATTACTGACACCTGATTACTTCGTAAGTTTTGCACAAAAGGAGTAGATCATTTTTCTTATTTCTACAACTTCATTTTTTAGTTCATTGTAAGTATTTATATCAATATAGTTTAGGTCTTTTGACAGCAGGATTTGGTATTCTAATTCTGAAGATGAGCCTGCAGAATAAACAAAGAAACGGTTTAGCTCTGGAGTTGAATTTCTACCACACCCTTCGGCAATATTGGTAGGAATCGAAGAGGATGACCTGCGCATTTGAGAAGAAAGACCATACATTTCTTCTTTGGGGAAAGCGGCAGTTATTTTATAAATTTTTAAAGTTAGGGCGTGGCTCTTTTGCCAGAAAGTTAATAAAGAATAATCTCTCATAAAAAAATATTTAATGTGTAAAAAAATATAAAAATAAATTTCTATAATCAAACCAACAAATAATCATAGCTCAAGGCTGATAGCTGATTACTGATAGCTGGCGGCTGAAAGCTCAATACTGATAACTCAAAACTCAAAAAAATGATCAACATCACCAACCTAGAAAAGTATTACAGAACAGAAGAAGTAGAAACAGTAGCACTAAACAAATTATCCTTTGAAGTAAAGGACGGAGAGTTTGTAGCAGTAATGGGGCCATCGGGTTGTGGCAAATCTACCCTGCTCAATATTGTAGGATTATTAGACGATGCAGATAGCGGTAGTTTTTTATTTAATGGAATAGAGGTAGTAAATTTTAATGAAAGAAAAAGAGCAGATCTACGCAAGAGAAATATCGGGTTTGTATTTCAAAGTTTTAATCTTATAGATGAACTTACCGTATTTGAAAATGTGGAGCTTCCACTTATTTACACTGGTGTAAAAGCGCCCGAAAGAAAAAAGCGTGTAGAAGAAGTGCTAGACAAAATGCAGATTATGCACAGGCGCAATCACTACCCACAACAACTGAGTGGTGGACAACAACAACGTGTGGCTGTAGCAAGGGCCGTTGTAAACAATCCAAAATTAATTTTAGCAGATGAGCCTACTGGTAATCTTGACTCCAATAATGGAAATGAAGTTATGCAATTGCTTACTGACCTTAATGAGCAAGGCACTACAGTAATAATGGTAACGCATAGTGAGCACGATGCAAAATACAGCCATCGCATAATTAGAATGCTAGACGGGCAGGCGGTTACAGAAAATATACTTACCTAAAAAATTAAGTTATGTTAAAAAATTATTTTAAAACAGCTTGGCGAAACCTTTGGAAAAATAAAGGATACTCCTTTATTAATATTGGGGGGCTGACCGTAGGCATTGCCATTGCAATAATTATTGGATTATGGGTATATGATGAAGTGACCTTTAATCATTACCACAAAAAATATAAAAGCATTGCAAAAGTGATGCAGAATCTAACCTATAATGGAAAAGTGGGAACACAAGATTACAATCCAATGGTTTTGGGTACAGCATTACGTAATATATATGGTAACGATTTTAAGCAAGTGATAACAGCTTCCGCAGGTCAATCTGTTTCTTTAAAGGTTAGTGAAAAAGTATTGAACATAAAAGGTGGCTTTTTTGAACCAGGTATTGCAGATATGCTAAACTTAAAAATACTGAAAGGCTCCGGTAATCTATTAAAAGAACCTGGCACTGTTTTACTATCAGCCTCTACAGCTAAAAAGTTTTTTGGAGACCAAGACCCCATTAATAAACTAATGCTGATGGATAATAAAACCAGCTTAAAAATTGAAGCTGTGTATGAAGATTTGCCTGCAAATTCTGAATTTAATGAAGTGAAATTTATCGTACCATGGTCATTGATGCTTAGCCTTAATCCTTCAATGGCAAGGGACGACTGGAACGGAAATATGTTTCAAACCTATGTGCAACTGGCCGATAATGCCAATATAGAAACGGTTTCTGCAAAAATAAAGCATATAAAATTTGCACAAGTAGATAAAGAACAACAGGCAAATGTAAAGCCAGAGGTTTTGTTGTTTGCAATGAATAAATGGCACTTGTATAGTGAATTTAAAAATGGAAAAAGTGTGGGTGGTAGAATAACTTATGTGTGGCTTTTTGGTTTAATTGGATTATTCGTATTGCTACTAGCCTGCATTAATTTTATGAACTTAACAACCGCACAGTCCGAAAAGCGGGCGAAAGAGGTAGGAATACGCAAAGCAATCGGCTCATTAAAAAGCCAGTTGGTAAAACAATTTTTTAGTGAATCAATTTTAGTTTCTGTTATCTCTTTTTTTGTTGCATTGTTAGTGGTATGGCTAGTAATGCCTTTGTTTAATGAAGTTGCTGGTAAAAAAATAAATATTCTATGGGCTAATCCTTTTTTTTGGATATTGGGTTTGTCGTTTACGTTAGTTACAGGATTGATTGCTGGCAGCTACCCTGCTTTGTATTTATCCTCTTTTCAACCCATCAAAGTATTAAAGGGTAGTTTCCGTTCGGATAAGTTGAGTGTAATACCTCGTAAAATACTAGTCGTGCTGCAGTTTACAGTTTCAATTATGCTCATCATTGGCGTCATTGTAGTGTTTCAGCAAATTCAATTTTCTAAAAACCGTTCAGTGGGTTATAACAGAAACGGATTAATATCAATAGCTAACAGAACAGATGATATACACAACCATATAGATGCTATCAGCAATGAATTAAAACAATCAGGTGCTATTATTGAAATGGCAGAATCACATAGCCCAGCTACCGAAGTTTGGCTTGGTCTGGATGGCTTTGACTGGCAGGGTAAAGATCCCAATTCCCAAAACACATTTGCAAGCATATTGGTATCGCATGATTTTGCAAAAACAGTAGGCTTGCAAGTCTCTCAGGGAAGAGATTTTTCAAAAGAATATTTATCCGATTCATCAGCGTTTATTTTAAATGAAGCTGCAGTAAAAACCATGGGTTTTAAAAATCCCATTGGAGAAATGATTAGTTTAAAATTCGGACAGCTTACTAAGAGATCATACAAAGTAATTGGTGTGGTAAAAGATATGCTGATGGAATCGCCATATGAAAAAATAAGCCCTGCTGTTTATTGGCTCAACAAAGGGCGGGGCAATTTTACCACTATTAAAATAAACCCTGCTACCGATACACGTACAGCTTTAAGTAAAATTGAAACGGTCTTTAAAAAATATGATGCAGCCTCCCCCTTTGAATACAAATTTGTGGATGAAGAGTACGCCAAAAAATTTGGAGATGAAGAGCGCATTGGTAAACTAGCAGCCGTGTTTGCAATGCTTGCCATTTTTATTTCTTGTTTAGGCATTTTTGGGTTAGCCGCATTTACTGCAGCACAACGTACTAAGGAAATTGGGGTACGCAAAGTCGTTGGTGCTTCAGTATTTAATTTATGGCAGTTGCTGTCGAAAGATTTTATACTACTAGTATTTATTTCATTTTTAATTGCATCGCCTATTTCATATTATTTTATGCACAACTGGTTACAACATTATGAATATAGAACAGCTATTCAATGGTGGATTTTTGGAATGGTTTGTTTAGGAGCATTGTTAATTACATTGATTACCGTGAGTTTTCAAGCTATAAAAGCAGCCATTGCAAACCCAATAAAAAGTTTACGAACAGAATAAAAAATATAGCCATGATAAAGAACTTATTACTTATTGCATTCCGCAATCTAAGAAAAGACAAGTGGTTTAGCTTGTTAAACATAATGGGTCTTACCATTGGTATCAGCTTTAGCCTGTTTCTTATTTTTTATATTGTAGATGAGCTTAGTTATGATAAGCATCATGAAAAAGCAGATTGCATTTACCGAATAAATTCTTACATACAAGAAAAGGAGAAAGATATTAATTGGGCATTGACACAGTATCCGCTTGGTCCAACATTAAAAAAAGATTACCCAGAAGTAGAGCAAGCTGTTAGGTTTTTAAGCAGAGAAAGAACGTTGTTTAAGAATGGCGAAAAAGAATTTTATGAAACAAAAGCATATTATGCGGATAGCAATGTTTTACAAATGTTTACCCACAAATTTATTGAAGGCAATGCTACCACCGCATTAAATGCTCCTTTTGATATTGTTATTTCAAAAAAACTATCAGACAAATATTTTGGTAAAAATACTTCGGCTATTGGAAAAACATTAAAAACCATTTATGATTTATATAAGGTAACGGGGGTTATAGAAAACATGCCACAAAATTCGCATATCCGTTATGATATGCTCATTTCGATGCCCACAATACTAAAGTCAAATATTTATGGTGGCGGCGGCGGTTGGGGCAACTTTAACAACTTTACTTATGTGCTATTAAAACCAGGTAGCAATGCTGTTTTGTTTAACAAAAAACTGGGTGATGTTTACAAAAAATATGTAGAAACCGATTTTAAACAATACAATGCTACCATGTATTATGACTTGCAGCTCATAACAAATATCCACTTACATTCAAAGTTGACATGGGAGCCTGAAGAGCTTGGCAGCATGTCTTACATCTGGATATTTTCTGCAGTTGCATTTTTTATGTTGTTAATAGCCTGTATTAATTACATGAACCTAACTACAGCAAGAAGTGCAAGAAGAGCAAAAGAAATTGGCATTCGCAAAGTAACTGGTTCTACAAAAAGTCAACTGGTATTTCAGTTTTTAAGCGAAAGTTTACTTACCTCTTTTATTGCAGTATTGCTAAGTGTAATATTGGTTATTGCTTTACTATCTGTGTTTAACTCCCTTTCAGGCAAATCATTTACGATACAAAATTTATGGCAACCATTTAATATGATGTTGTTGTTGGGTATTGTCTTATTTACAGGTTTGTTGGGTGGAAGTTATCCAGCCTTTTACCTGTCTGGCTTTAGGCCAGTAGGCATATTAAAAGGAGCTTTGTCAAAAGCGTCGTGCAATATTAATCTGCGCAGATCATTGGTGGTATTACAGTTTTCCATTTCCATGATTATGCTTATATGCACATGGGTGGTGTATAATCAGCTTTCTTTTTTGAGTAAAAAAGATTTGGGATTTAATAAAGATCAGGTAATGACAGTAACCGTAAATACTGGCGAAGATGAGCGGAATAAAATTTTTGCCATGAACAATGATTTTAGAAGTCTCCCAGGTATTAAATCTGTAGGTACTGCGTATGGTTATCCTGGTTCGCCAAATGTGGGGCTAAACATGTTTTCTGTAGAAACAAAAAATGGCTATGTAGATAAATCCATTGAATGCTATAGCGTAGATGATCAATATTTAAATACACTTGGCATAAAATTTTTAAAGGGTCGAAATTTTTCTGGGCTTTCCGACACATTGCACAGTGTAGTTGTAAACGAGAGTATTGTAAAACAATTTGGATGGGATGAACCACTGGGCAAAAGATTCAAATACCCTGGTGATACTTCTGCTAATTACCTAGAAGTTGTTGGTGTATTTAATGATTTCAACCAAAAATCGTTGTACAACCCTATTACCCCGATGTTGTTTTTTTACCAACCCAATTGCAATGTCATACAATTAAAGTTAGATTCAAAAAGTATAAAAGCATCCATAGCAAAAGTAGAAACTACTTGGAAAAAATATTTTCCGCAATTGCCTTTCGAGCATAAATTTTTAGACGATGATTTTAATTCGCAGTATGTAGCAGATCAAAAACGTGGAAAAATATTCGCAGCATTTTCTATCCTCACAATTATTATAACTTGCTTAGGTTTGCTAGGTCTCACTGCATTCACAACGCAGCAACGACAAAAAGAAATCAGCATCCGTAGAATACTCGGTGCTACTACTTTAGAAATGGTAAAGATGATTACTACAAACTATTTGTGGTTGTCTTTGATAGCTGCACTTATTGCATTCCCCATTGCTTGGTATTTTATGAGTAAGTGGCTAAAAGTATTTACGTACCATGATAAGTTATCCATAGTACCATTCATCATTTCGGCGTTAGTAATTTTAGTAACAGCAATTGCCACGGCTTCTTTTCACTCGGCAAAAGCGGCACTAACCAAACCAGTAAACAGTTTACGAACAGAGTAAAAAAAATGTTATGATAAAAAATTATTTCAAAATTGCTTGGAGAACAATTGAAAAAAACAAACTCTATTCATTTATCAACATTACAGGTTTAAGCATTGGCTTAGCTGCTTGCATGCTTATTACATTGTTTGTAAAAGATGAATTTAGCTTTGATAAGTTTCAAGCGCATAAAAATGAAATTTACAGATTGGTGGTAAATGAAACTTCGCCTAATGGAGAAAAATTCCAATTTGGTACTACAGGTATGGTGCATGGGCCAGCTTTTCAAAAACAGATTCCAGCATTGCAAAGTATGGTTCGTATGGAAGGAGGGGAGGTAAATATAAAATACAAAAACGAAGTTTTTGTTCAGAATACTAATTACGTTGATAGTAATTTTTTTGAAATGTTTTCTGCAGATTTTATTGAGGGCAATGCGCATAAAGCTTTATCTGACCCATACAATATTGTAATATCGGAAGATGTTGCAAAGCATTTTTTTGGTGATAAAAAAGCAGTAGGTCAAACGTTGGCTATTGAGAAGAATAGTACATTTGAAAATTATACCATAACAGCTGTTACAAAAAAATCGCCTCAAAACTCAAGCATTCAAATCAGTTTAATGATGCCTTTTGATTATAAAAACAATGGCGATAAACATTGGATTAATTTTCATTTAAATACATTTTTTACGGTTACACCTGGTGCTAATATTGCCAATATTGAAAAACAGTTAGCGGCTATTTTTAAAACTACTGGGGCAATAGATTTAGCACAAGCCAAAAAAGACTGGAATTATGAAAATCAATTAAAGTTTGTTTTGCAACCTTTTTTAGCAATGCACCTAAGCCGGGAATACAGAGCTGAAAACGGGTTGAAAGGTTCCAGCAACGTAACGCTTTCTTTGGTGTTATCTGGCCTTGGCTTGTTTATACTTTTGATAGCTTGTATTAATTTTGTAAATATTTCTATTTCGCATTCGTTACAACGTGCAAAAGAAATTGGTGTAAGAAAAGTAATGGGTGGACAAAGAAAACAACTCATTTTGCAATTTATGAGTGAATCGTTTTTACTAAATACAGCTGCTTTTTTACTGGCAGTTGTTTTAACAATATTGTTGTTGCCCATCTTCAATGACCTTACATCAAAGTCGCTTGCTTTTACATATTTATTCGATTTAAAATTAATTTTAATATTTCTTTTTATATTTTTATTAACCTCTTTTTTGGCTGGCTTTTATCCTGCACTGGTTTTATCTGCTTACAAGCCTGTTCAAATTTTATATGGAAAATTTCGCCTAACTGGTAAAAATATTTGGCTGAAAACCTTGGTTGTTTTTCAATTTGGGCTTGCTACTTTTTTTATCATACTAGCTATTATACAATATAAACAGGTAAACCTTTTTACAACAAAATATTTGGGGTACGAAGATAGGAATGTAGTACTCATAAACACTGGCGGAAGTAAGGCAGATAAGGGCACTGTGTTTATGAACGAGATAAAAAAGAACAAAGATATATTGGCCATTGCTCCACGAAATTTTTCAGGATGGGTAACCATTGTAAGCACAGATAGTGCAGAACAAATGGGGCCAGACATGAATGTTGTAGATGAAAATTTTATAAATACACTTGGGTTAAAACTTAAAGAAGGAAGGGGTTTTTCAAAAGATTATCCTGCGGATAGTACACTTGCTGTAGTAGTAAACGAGGCATTTGTAAAAGAAGCAGGTTGGAAAAATGCAATTGGGCAAAATGTAAAGGTAATGAACCGTGACTCCTACAAAATAGTTGGTGTGATTAAGGATTATCATTTTTCTTCGTTATACCAAAAAGTAAGGCCGCAGTTATTTACCTGTAACAATAGATATGGTGGCTATGGTACTTTCTATATCAAATTAAGTGGTAATAATACTCCGCAGGTATTAGATTTTATAAAAGCAACATTTAAAGATGTATTTCCTACAAAACCCTATGCGTACGGTTTTCTTTCAGATATAAATGATAAGCAGTATAAAAAAGAATTTCAAATGAAGCAAATTGTTTTATGGTCTGCTTTGATTATTATTTTTATTTCTTGCATGGGTCTGTTTGGACTTTCTATATTAACTACAGAAAAACGACGTAAAGAAATTGGAGTTAGAAAGCTGCTGGGTGCAAGCCTAAGCACTATTGTTCAAATGCTTTCTGTGCATTTTTTAAAATTGGTATTGCTTGGGTTTATCATTTTTGCACCGATAGCTTATTATACAGGGAATAAACTACTTGAAGATTATCCATACCGGATTGATATTGGCGTGAGCGTATTTGGTGTTTCGTTGCTAGCACTAGTACTTATTAGCATTATTACGGTTAGTTACCATGCATTAAAAGCAGCTATAGCAAACCCTGTAAAGTGCTTACGAACTGAATAAAAAAAACTATATGATAAAGAATTATTTTAAAACAGCTTGGAGAAATTTATTGAGAAATAAATTGCATACCTCTATAAATATTACTGGGTTAGTTATTGGTTTTACCATCGGTATTGCTATACTTTTAATGGTATATGGTCAGCTTAGTTTCGATAAATTCCATTCCAATAAAAGTAAACTCTATCAAGCATACCAAATTTTTAATAAACAAAATGGTCAAGAAATATCCAGCAGCTTTGGTTTCCCTGCTGCACCCACTTTTAAAGCAGAGGTTGGCGCTATCGACAAGGCTAGTCGTTATTTGTATGGAGGTAGTAATGCTTTCTATAAAGACAAAGAATTAGACGTGCCAGTAATGTTGGTAGATGAAGATTTTCTCAGCATGTTTACTTTTCCTATAATAAAAGGAAATAAAGCCAATCCATTAAAAAGCTTGACAGATATTGTAATCACCGAATATACAGCAAAAAAAATATTTGGAAATGAAGACCCAATTGGCAAAACCATCAAAGCATCTGCTGGCAATGGTTTACAAGATATGACAGTATCAGCAGTTGTAAAGGATTTTCCACAAACCTCCAGCATTAAATTTGATGCGCTGGCTCGCATAGAAAACAGAAGCGATTTTGCAACCGATAAAAACAATTGGAACAACCAACATCACCCTATTTATTTTCAACTAAAAGATGACGCTACACAAGCACAAGCAGAAATGCAATTAAAGGAAGTAAACAAAAAATATGTAGCAGAATGGTACACGGGCTTGCAAAAAGAAGGGGCAAAGCCGGATAAGAGAGGCGATATATTTGCTACTAGATTATTGCCTTTTAAAGAGGTACATTTTTCTCCCAAAATTGTAAATGGCGCTACAAGCAAAGCGCAAATTTATACAGTACTAGCTGTTGGGTTACTCATTATCCTCATTGCCTGTTTCAATTTTGTAAATATTAATCTAGCCAATGCATTTACAAGAAGTAAAGAAATAGGTGTTAGAAAATGTTTAGGTGCAGGCAAAGCAAAATTATTTACACAATTGTGGAGTGAAAGTTTTTTAGTGTGCTTCATATCATTTATACTTTCCCTTGGCTTGGTAAATATTGTAATCTACATCATCAATAAAATAGAAAAAGTAAATATGCCGCTTTCTACCATGATGTGGCAACCAGGTTTTTTAATACTTGCAGTAAGCTTACTTTTATTTGTATCGCTCATTGCTGGTGGTTATCCATCGTGGGTTATGACAAAGTTTAAAGTAGTAGAAACCTTAAAAGGTAAAGTAAGTTTACATAGAAAAAGTGTATTACGAAATGCATTAATTGTAATGCAATTTGTAATTGCATGCATTATGATTAGCAGTACA
>JANNVW010000070.1:0-10396 GCA_031408295.1 Ferruginibacter sp. | reverse complement strand
CAGAATTTTCTCTATATTGAAATGCAAAACCTGGCAAGAAAAGTCTATCAATAAAACCCTTGGTAATTGCTGGAAGCCCTCCCCACCAAACAGGATGAACCCAAACTAAGTGGTCAGCCCATTTTATTTTTTCCCAAGCCTCTATCAAGTCAGGCTCTAATTCAATTCTTTTTTGATAGCCAAATTGCAGATTTGGATTAAATTTCAGGCTTGCGATTATGATTTCTTTGACCTCTGCACCAGAATTTTCTGCACCTTTTTTATAGGCAGCAGTAATTCCAAAATTGAAAGCATCCATATTTGGATGTCCATTAATTATTAATATTTTTTTACTCATTTTGCTTATTATTTTTTAAAAAGCAAATGTATAAATGGGGCTCATATTATTGTAAGACATTTGTCTAAAAAGAAATTTCTTTTCTTATCCTGCTCAAATGTCTTTGTGTGATTCCTAAATATGAGGCTAAATATTGCAGAGGGATTTTTTGTATATATTCTGGTTGATTTTTAATTAAGTCAGCATATCGTTGCGAAGCATTGTCTTTCTGCAATTGAAATATTCGTTTTTCAAGTTCAATGTATTGCTGCTCGGCAACTACTTTCAAGAATTTTACCCAATTAGAATTCTTCATTGCCAAATCCTCAATTTTATCTTTGGGAATTATAAGTAATTCCACTGCTGTAATTGCTTGTATGTTTTCAACTGTACCATATCCAGTAATAAAAGAAGAGTAAGCTGTCATAAAATTGTTTGGAAAAGTAATACAATATGTAATCTCTTCTCCCTTATCTGAAACATAAAATGAACGAAAAGCCCCTGCCAATAAGAAAGCTACTTCTTTACAAGTTTCACCTTCACGAATAAAATAATCTCTTTTGTTTAAATTCTTTTCTGTAGATAAATGAATAAAAGTTTCAATTTCATCATCTGTCAAAATCTCGAAAGACTCTAAATACTTTTTTATCATGCTGTTAATTTGTTTGTTCTTCCATATTTCGTAAAAATAACTGCTTTCATTATTTTCATTTCGTTAATTGTTTGGCCGCTAATAACCTGAACCAATGCAGAGTTCGTATTAATGCCGAATGTGTGAGGAATTGCACCTATCAAAACCATGACTCTAATAATTAGGGAAACCACCTATGCATACTTTTCATAAAATTTTTCGTTCATAGGATTTTTCATGTTTCAATACGAGGCCATTTCCATGCATAGCGTATAATTAGACAAAGAAGAACGACTTCTACAGCAGCACCAACCACCATGTGCATCCAAGTCAATCCTGCCAAATTAAATAAAATAAAAGGAATATACACCGCAGCTATAATGATATTTGCCCAGCGGTTTACTTTCGCTGCCAGCGCAACAGAAAGGAAAATCATTAGTGCTGGAATTGTTACTGAGGTGAATGCTGCCAAAAGAAATCCTTGCGTAATATCAAATTTAAACACCCTTCCTGTTTGAATATCGCTCATCATACCCGGCATATATAAATGGAAGTAGTCAAGATAAATAATGAGAAACATTAGGCTGGTCCACAGCGTGGCAAGCTTTAGTGGTACACTTACTTTGATGTATTCCAATTTATTTTGTGTTGTTTTTTGCTTATTCATAAATTATCAATTAAAAATTATACCCGAAATGCAGCCCGGGTTCAGGTGTCCATTTTGGCCATTTGTCATCTTTTTGTTTAAAACCATCAGGCATTTCAGTGAAATAAGGACGGCCAGCAACACCAAGAGATGGTTCTATAAAAAATCTATCCTTAAAGAGTTTAACGTGATAGCCAACTCGATAAGTGTTGAATATAATGAAACCATCACCCACCTTATCACCATTTTCTTTCCTATATGTTTGCCACATAGGCGTTGCATGTACTGCTGCGTAAAGACCTTTCCAAAAATATCTTTGATAAGCAAGACCAATACCATATTCTCTTATATAACCAGGAAATTTCTCTTCAGGTTTTCCGTATGCCTTATTATAAAAAGGGTTAATACCGAGTGGCCAAGCATGTTTCCAAGTTATTAGTTCAAGGGAAATTACATCTTTTCTTGTAATACGATAGCCTAAATTGAGTTGGGCGAAGCCTGGGGGATTTACTTTACTTATATTGCCTAGCAGAAATAAAGTACTGCCAACGAACCACCGTTTGTAAGTGCTGTCTGTTTTAGCATATTGTGCATTTACCTGTAAACTGCTTGCAAAAACTAACGCAAGCCCAATCCATAAAATTTTCTTTTGCATATCTTTTTTTATTGTTAAATAATATTGCAAAAGTATATTGACGAGATACATTAACTTCTTCACTTAAGTTAAGAAATGACTCTTAACCTTTATTTTTCTCCGTAATTCTTGCCCTTAACCTGTTTAATGATTGAGGATTTATACCAAGATAACTTGCTATTTGCTGTTGTGGAACACGCTGAATAAAGTCCAGTCTTACAGGCTATCGTGTGGACACAAATACAATTTGAACACGGATGACACAGATTGAATAAATTTAAAAAAGATTTTTGCGAAGCAAAAAATCAAATCCATATTTTCTTATCCATAAAAATCCGTTCAATCCGTGTCATCCGTGTCGTCCGTGTTCTATTTTTCACATAAAAAGATGTGTCCGCACGATAGGTCTTACAGGGGGGTAGAACATTTAAAAACTTCCTGAATTTGCAAAACCTCAGGAGAACCATATTGGGTGCAGATTACGGCTTTCATTTTTTCCTTTTAACATTAAAATTATACCCGAAATTAAGACCAGGTTGAAAAACGGAGTTTTCCCATTTTTTTTCTACTACTTTAAAAGATTCGGGAACACCAGTTCTTACTGGCCAATAACTACAGGCAATGGCAGGTTCAAAAAAGAACCGATTTTTAAAAAATTTAAATTCATAACCTACATGAAAGTTCAAATATAACGTGTATCCATTTCCGATTGCTTTTTTATTACGATCATAATATTTTTCAAAAGCATTCAATGCATGAACAGATGTAAAAAGTCCTTTCCACAAAAAACGTTGGTATCCTATTGTAGGTGCAAGGATTCGTGCATGTCCTGGATAGCCTTCACCAGGTTTATCAAATGAGGGAGACGCCAAAGAAATACCTAACGGCCAAGCATAAATAGACCTTTTAAAATCTAAAGAAATGACATCTTTAGGTGTTATTCTATAGCCAACATTTAATTGTATGTACTCAGGATTGTTTGTTTTATCTAAATTACCCAACATAAACAGTGAACTTCCAACAAACCACTTTTTGTAAGTACTCTCTTTTTTTGTACTTTGTGCATTCACCTGTAAACTGCTTACCAACACTGTGGCAAGTCCCATCCATAAAATTTTCTTTTGCATATCTTTTTTTTATTGTTATTTGATATTGCAAAAGTAGATTGACGAGATACACTAAATCGTTCACTTAAGTTAAGTAATATATTTTAGCTCTTTTTTTCAAGAATTCTTGCTCGTAGTCTGCTTAATGACTGAGGTTTGATACCTAGATAACTTGCTAACTGGTGTTGTGGAACACGTTGAATAAGGTCTGGTCTATTTTGTAATAAGTTCAGGTATCGTTGTTCGGGTGAAGAAATTTTAAACTCGTCAAAATCTATTTGTTGTTTAGCTAAAAGTTCTTCAGATAATATTTTACATAGGGTTTCAAACTTTGGAAATTTACTGTTTATTTCTACTCCCATATCAGAATTTGAAACTAGTAGTATAGTATCTTCAAGACAACTTACGAAATATTCAGAGGTATCATTATTTATAGCACAATGGGGTGTTAAATTTTCCATTTCTGTAAAAAAAGCGGTCGTTTTTTCTTCACCATCTATGATGTAATATTTCCGTATGCATCCTTTTAAAACAAAATATTCATCCTGCGATTTATGTCCTTCTTTGAGTAAAATAGTCCCTTTCTTTACAGAGCGAAACAAGTCTAAAGAAAGTAGTACGTTCTTCTCATCTTCTGTCAGAGAAACGTATTTTGATATAAATTCAAATAGCGTGTCTTGCATTGTTTTTATTTTGTTGTTACTTTTTCTGATACACTTGCCAACAACTATTTAATAGAAGTAAAAAATTTTTAAATGGTTGCACCAAAATATTTTGATTTTTTTTGAAAATCACAAAATCCAAATATATCCAATAAAAATCAAACTTCCAATTACAAAACCAACTTTAAAGTTTGCCGAAAAACCTTAATGCGACACACCGCTGTTAAGAACAGGCGTTTTTCTGTAGTGTAAGTTATATTTTATTCATTTCATTTACCAATGTGTCCATCAATATTTTAGCGTCTCGATGTTTTAATAAAGAAGCTGATTGCCCAGACCAATAAGATTTAAAGTCAGGGTTTGAATCAGCGGTTGCTGGATATACTTTTAATGAACCCATAAACTTACTTTGCAAAGGGTAAGGTGCAAATAAGTTTTCGTTATTTTTTAACTCTTCTGTAAGTCTGTTTCTAATTCCTCTTGAAAGCCGACCTGTAAATACTTTTGTAAGTGTTGTGTATTTTGCTTCTGGTGTGAAAAGTTTGTCTTTATGGTCTTGTGAAGCATTTGATTGAGATGTTGCCAAAAAAGCAGTACCCATTTGTACTGCATCAGCACCCAAAGCCAATGCTGCTTTTATTCCCCTTGAATCAGCAATACCACCAGCTGCAATTATTGGAACTTTTACATTGTCAGCAACTTGCGGCACAAGTGAAAATGTCCCAGTTAATGATTCTTCAGCCGACCTTAAAAAAGAAACCCTATGTCCACCTGCTTCAAAACCTGTGGCTACTATAGCATCAACTCCCGCATTTTCCAAAGCTATTGCTTCATCTACTGTTGTTGCTGCACCAACTGTTTTTATGCCGAGTCTTCTACAATTTTCTAAGATATATGATGAAGGTATGCCGTAAACAAAACTGAAAATAGCAGGTTTCCCTTCATAGATTGCTTCAATTTGTTCTTCAAATTTTGCCCCAAGATTAGTTGGTCTTTCAGGTGCAGGCAAACCTAATTCATTGAAATATGGTTTAAATAAGTCTGCAAGTTTTTTGTAATCATCATCGCTAAAAATTGCCAAACCACTGTCTCTATCCTTTACCCACAAATTAATATTAAAAGGTTTGTTTGTTAATCTTCTTATTTCTTTACACATCTGTATTATTTCTATTGAAGAAAAAGGTTGTCCCCCAAAAGAACCCAATCCACCTGCGTTTGAAACGGCACTTGTAAGTTTTACAGAAGATAGTCCTCCACCAAACGGGCCTTGAACTATTGGATAATCTATTCCCAATAGTTTAGTAAATTTTGTTTTATTCCACATTGTCTTTTTGGTATTTATTTTTGATTGATTGGCAAAAGATGAAAGCGAAGTGCTTGAAACAATTGCTAAAACAATAGTTTTTACTGCACTTCACCTTTTACTAATAGTTTAGTTTTATGCCTGTCCTACAAGTTTGAATTGCAAAACAAAATCATCATAAATAAGTTTGTCGCCCAAGTTGTCAATAAATTTACCCGAACCATAACGAATATTGTATAAGGTTCTATCAATTACCACTTCGCCAAGTGAATGCAAAGTGTCTGTAAATATTTCAATAGAAGATATAAAACTGATTGGATGTGAAATGTCTTTTATAGTTAGATTTCCATCTATTTTGAATTTATTGATTTCGATTTTACTTGATCCAGTTATAGTTAGTTTAGCAGTTTTAAATTTATCAACCGAGAAAAAATCATCGTTTTTTAAATGTGCTAAAAAATCATCGTGCATTTTTTTGTCTTCAATGTCGGTAATCACAATAGAGGTCATATCAATTTGGATTTCTCCACCTACAATAGTGTTGTCTGTAATTTCAATAAAGCCATTAGCGATATTGATGCTTCCTGTATGTAACCCTAAGACTTTTTTGCCTGTCCAGTTTACTGTACTACTTGCTTGTTGAATTTGAAATTTTGCCATTTTATTTTTTTGTTTAAAAATTATAGCACAAAGATCTATTGAAATCAAAGAATGGAAAAGGACATACATCACAGCTTTTATGTGATGAACCTCACATTATTTTGAAGAAGCGTTAAATCTGCTAAGCGTTTCCCTTGTAACACCCAAATAAGAGGCAATAAGTTGTTTGGGAACTTTTTGGAAAAGTTGGGGATATAATTGCAGTAATTGGTCGTATTTTTCTTTGGCGTTATTGCTTAATAAAGAAAGTATTCGTTGTTGTAAGGCTACATTGCGTTTATTAGTTTTCTTTCTAAAAAAGTGTTCTATTTTATGAATTTCTGCACAAAGTTTTTCTCTATTTTGAAATGATAAACAAAGTAATTCGCTCTCTTCAATACAGTCAATACTTATAGTTGCTTTAGATTGATTGTAATATGCCTGATAGTCTGTAATCCACCAGTCTTGCATTCCAAAAGCCAAAATATGTTCTTTACCATTTTTGTCTGTAAAGTATGATTTTAAACAACCATCCAAAATGAAAAAATCGCTTGTTACATTTTCTCCTTCCTGAATTATAAATTGATGCTTTTTGAATTTTTTACTTACAAAATGTGACAAAACATACTCAAACTCTGTGTCTGTAATTTGAATTATTTTTTCTAGTTGTTGTCGCAAAATTTGGCTCATTATTTTTTTATCAGTTAAAGTTATGCTAGTTAATTTTTTTGAAAGCTTATTTGGTGATTAATTGTTTGATGAAAGTGTTAAATTATTAGTAAAACAATTTCAGAAGATTACAACTTCCCTTTCAACATAACTAATATTGGTAATTAATATTTCACACTGCCCATATATAGTGTTTCAGTTCGCAACTTTTGCAATGCTCCTATTAGCACTTCTTTGTTTTTCCGAGAAAATTATCCATTTTTTAATTATTAAATTTGAAATCCACTTCCAGCAATTATTTTCCAGAAATTATTACACAATGCCCATACCCTTAAATATTTAAATTTCCCGGTAATTATTTGGTCACCATATTTTGCTTTCAGATGAATTGTAACTACAACTGTAGAGATTTTGTCAATTGAATTAATGATTTGGTCAGTTGCCACTATTTCTGAAACTATCATAATCCCGGATTGATAATTTTTAATGTCCATTGACTTAGTAATGGTTTGCCCAGTTGGGGAATTAAAAATTAAATTGTCATGCAATAGTTCATCAAGAATTTTAATATCGGCAGTCTTCATTGCTTCTAAAAGTCTTTTTCACACTCCTGTATTTGTTCATCCTATGTCATATTTTGTTATGTTAATTAGTTTTTGTTGAGAATGCATTCTTTTACAATGTAGGCGTTTAGTGTTTTTCTTTATTATCCATTCTTCAATATGTTTTCTACAATCTTAGGTGAAATTCGTTGGAAAACCCTTAAAAATTTCATCCTTCCAATATTGCTCTCAAATTTATTATTTTTAAAATCATGTAAAAATTCGTCTACAAGTTGTTTTGGTGCGATTTTTCTCTTTCCTCGTCCTTCTGTCATTGCAGTTTCCACCAAGGGCGGAATAATTTCAAACACGCTCACAGTGGTATTTTCTAATTGATAACGAAGTGCCTTTGTAGCACTATGAATAGCAGATTTTGTGGCACAATAAATTGGTGCTGATTTTTTGGGAGCAAATGCAAGCCCCGAAGAAATATTTATAATTGCTGAATTTTGTTTTGTTGTTAGTATAGGAAGTAATCCATAAATAATTTGCATTGGACTCATAAAGTTTATTCTGATTTCATTTTCTATTTTATTGTATCCGTCTTTTTCTGTTAACCAATTGTAATTGTTTTGTATTCCTGCATTGTTAATTACAATATTAATCTCGGCAAATTCTATTAAGCAATTATCAATAAGGTTCTTTACAGATATAATGTTACCCAAGTCACAAGTTAAAACTTCAATTTTAGGAAACTCGTTTTTAAGTTTCTCTAAATTATTTTGGTTACTTGAAACTACTAAAAGTCGATTGCCCATTTCGTAAAATTGTCGAACCATTTCGAGCCCAATACCTGACGTTCCTCCAGTTATAAAAATTGTATTATTAGATAGTTTCATGATTTTTAAGATACTTTTATTGTACTCAAATATGTCCAAGCAATGAATAATATTTGTAAAGGAACTCTAAACCACAAATAAGTAATACCGTTTCCATCATAAGTTCTTTTTTGATAATCAATATGGTTTATGGCTGCATAAATATTTATAGGCAATAAGAGTATAAAAAACACAATCAAAAACCAGCCTGCATAAACGCTTACACTTGGAATTAAAAGCGCTACACCTAAAAGAATTTCTAACACTCCAGTTATATAAATCATTTCTGTTTTTAGAGGAAATATGCTTGGTATCATCATTTCCATACCTTTTGTAAAAGCAAAATGTCCCATTGCCGTAAAAGACAACATTGCACACATTCCAATTCTTGCCGATAATAACAAGTCGTACTTTTGAGTTACTAATTTTATTACAAAAAGCGAAACCAAAAAGACACTAAGTAAAACTATTAATGGTTTCATGTATTTTACTTTAGGGTTATATTAATTATTGTTGCTTGCTGACTCAATTCAAAACTGGATTCTTCAAAAGTTGCAGCCCTTAATGCCGGTAAAATATTATTTGAAAACCCATACTTTTCTTTTGGAATTCCGAATAAATTTTTATCTAATTTGTAATTATCATTTACATACAAAAAAACAGCAATAGCATATTTGCCTTTAGGAATATTTCTAAAAATAAAAGTTATTTCTTTTTGATTATCAACAACAAGTTTTTCCCTATAAATGGCTTTTTGGGTTATTCTAAATGTTGTAGATTCTTTGTACCAACCAATGTACAGATTGCCTTTTACATTTTCTAGGTTAAATATTTTAACTGTTTGCTGAGTTTCTTGGCTAAAAGAATTTATAGTTATAAAAAGTCCTACAAATAGCATTAGCGAAATTTTATTATTTACTTTCATTTTTATTTGTTTAATGAGCGGCAAAAATAAAAGCTTACTAAAAATTAAACAATGAACCTGAGTTAAGAAATTCGTTTCCGTATTCTACTTAGTGATTGTGGTGTGATTCCAATATATGATGCTATATATTTTAATGGCACCAGTTGCAATAATTGAGGTTGTTCAATAAATAATTTTAGATAACGCTGTTCAGCGGTTTCTGTTAATAATGATAATTCTCGCTTAGATTTTTTTAGAAAAAGGTCTTCGCTTGCAAATCTTCCAATGGTATTTCCAATTTCAGTTTCAGCATATATTTTTTGTAAATCTTCATATGCTAAACTCCAAAGTATCGTTTCGGTTATGGTTTCTACTTGGTAGATTGATGGCTCTTGGGTCAAAAAAAAATCATAAGCACTTACAAAATTATTTGCAAATGCAAATCCAAAAGTTAAGTCATCAAACTCGGTTGGAATACAAAATCGAATAATTCCTTTTTCAATAAATGATAAGTAATTTTCTTTTTGACCGACTTTCAATAAAATTGATTTTTTTGAAAACTCTCTTCTCACAAGTTTAGAAGAAAATATTTCCCAATCTTGATTTGAAAGATTTACAAATTTTTCAAAATACTTTTTTATCTCATTCATACATGTTGTATTAATATAGGTACAATGTGCCCTTACTTAAGACTTGTTTTTATTTCAAATACTTTATTCAGAATTTTAACAATTCTAAGGAACCGTCTAAAAATGATCCAACATAATCTTTATGGCGAATAAATACACCATCGCTAAAATGTATTATTTAGTCTTTCACAATTTTTTATTTCGTTGTGAGTGTATTTAAAATTGTCGAACCTTTGAAAGTACTTTTAGTAAAATCTATCAGCTTAAATTACTTTACGCCTACATATATTTTACTGCTTTATTTATCGTAACTATTTAAAACATTTACTATTTATTACTACATTATATAGTATGACTATTCCATCTGATGCAGACAGTTACAGAGCATATTTAAAACATCATGTTAAGTAGTTTATTAACTTAAGCAAAACTATATAAAAAATTGGCTTATAAATTAGTTACAGTGAAATATCTGATACCAATCCACAAAAAAACTAATCTATTTTAAATAATTCTATAAGAATATTTTCTTATTTTATAGGAATACGTCAAAGAGTTTAAGCAAAATCAGATGTAAAGTTTTGACAAACCTAAAGTCTTAGCTTAAGAAGCTGTTTGAGTTAATTATTTAAAAGTACTTATGTGGATAAGTTAAAAACAAAAGTTGTGTAAAAAAGAGAGTTGCCCGATAATAGAGGAATGACAAAACCCCACTACTTTTCAAACAACTTTCAATGGCAAATTATTGAAAGTTTATTAACTTTCAAACGAAAGTCGAAACATAATTTAAGACAAATCTGGGAAGCGATATGTTATCTAACAAAAACAGGTTGTCAA
>JANNVW010000069.1:0-165793 GCA_031408295.1 Ferruginibacter sp. | reverse complement strand
GGTAGTGGTTGAAAATATCATTAGAACATTAAAAATATTTAGAATACTGGCAGAGAAATATAGAAACAGGAGAAAAAGATTTGGATTGAGGTTGAATCTCATAGCCGCAATATGTAATTTTCAATTATGTTAGAGGTCTATTTTATAAAAAAATTTTCACCTATTTTAAATCATACATATAGCTCTTTTTTTAAGTAAAAGTATTTATACCGGAGGTCAAAAAATAATTATAATCCGTATTGTTTCACAAACCTCATATTAGATTTTATACACATTGGTAGACTAATCTATAAAATGTAATTTTGCAGCAATGAGCAACAATAAATACGAAACAGTTATTGGTCTAGAAGTGCATGCACAATTACTTACAAAAAGTAAATTGTTTTGTGGCGATAGCACAATATTTGGTTCTTTGCCCAATACACAAGTGAGCCCAATTTCTCTTGCACACCCAGGCACATTGCCTGTAATGAATAAAGCGGTAATTGAACTAGCAGTAAAATTGGGTATAGCATTACATTGTACTGTAGAACCACTTAATTATTTTGCACGTAAAAATTATTTTTATCCAGATTTACCAAAAGGATATCAGGTAAGCCAACATACTGCACCCATTTGCAATGGAGGATTTTTAACCATACAAACTACTGCTGGCGAAAAAAATGTAAAGCTCAATCGCATACATATGGAAGAAGATGCGGGCAAAAGCATACACGATTTATTTGATGATAACACTGCCATAGACCTTAATCGTGCTGGTACTCCACTGCTTGAAATAGTAACTGAGCCAAATCTACATAGTGCAGATGAAGCTTATGCCTACCTTACTGAAATGCGCAAACTAGTAAGGTGGTTAGATGTGTGCGATGGAAACATGGAAGAAGGAAGTATGCGCTGCGATGCAAATATTTCTGTACGATTAAAAGGAGAAACAAAGTTGGGGACAAGAGTAGAAGTAAAAAACCTAAACAGTATACGTAATGTAAAAAAAGCAATAGAGATAGAGGTAGAAAGGCTTATAAGCATTGTAGAAGCTGGCGAAAAAGTAGTACAAGAAACCCGCAGTTTTAATGCAGATAATAATACCACTTTTTCACTACGTAGCAAAGAAGAAGCTGATGATTATCGTTATTTTCCTGAGCCAGATTTACCGCCGTTTAATATTACCACTGCGTATGTAAATGCTATAAAAGAAACTATGCCAGCATTACCAGCGGAGTTGCAAAAAAAATACAGTATAGATTTTGGTTTATCTGCTTACGATGCAGCACAAATTTGTATAGATAAAGTAGATGCTTTATTGTTTGAAAATATAGTGGCTAAAACGGTAAATTATAAATCTACAGCCAATTGGATTATAGGCCCTGTACGTAATTATTGTAATGAACAGCAAATTGGTTTAAATGATTTTCCTTTATCAATAGATGTACTTGCAGATTTAATAAATTTTACCGACACTGGCAAAGTTCATTTTAATGTAGCTTCCACAAAATTAATGGATGCACTAATAGCAGATAAAACTGCATCCGTTGAAAGCCTTGCGGCTAGTATGAATTTGATACAAGAGAGCGACACAGGTGCATTAGGTACATGGGTAGATGAGGCCATAGCTGCAATGCCAGATAAAGTAAAAGAATACAAAGCGGGTAAAAAGGGACTGATAGGTTTGTTTGCTGGGCACGTAAAAAAACTCAGTAAAGGCAAAGCAGATATGGGAGCGGTTACTAAAATGTTGGAGGAAAAGTTGGGGTAGCTTGCACCTGACAATTTGCAAAAAAGGGGGGTTAAATTCAATGTTATTAAGTTAAGGATTGGTGTCTCACTACAAGTGTTCGGAAGAAAAAACATATCGCTCCTACGGAGCTCTGATGGTATCGTATTGTTTCTACTGACACATCGCCTCTAACGAGGCTAAATACTTTAAACTAATAGCTCCATAGGAGCGACATGTTAGTAGAAGAGTATGAAAAGTTGGGAGGGAAGCTCCGTGGGAGCGATATGTAAAACAAATTGCATAATCTTCCAAACAGCTTGTGATGGAACAGCAATCCTAGCGTTGAGCCTTAGCGGGTGTTTCACCAGTCACTACTTTTCTTTAAGGGTTGGTGTCCCACCAACCCTGGTGTTGAGCCGTGGCGGATGTTTCACCCGTCACTACTTATTTTTATTGCTTAACGATATTGGCATTAAATTTTAAATTATTTTTTATTTTATAAATGGATTTTATGAGAAAAATTGTATTGGCTGCTTTAATAATGACGGCAATAATTTCTTGCAACCAAAAAGCAGAAAATGGAACATTTACCGTGAATGGTGAATTGAAAAATGCTGAAAATCAGCAAATTTATTTGGAACAACTTTACTTTAGTCAAAAGAACCCAGAGGTATTGGATACGGCTACTATTAAAGATGGCAAGTTTACTATTTCTGCAAAAGCCGCTGAGGAAGGGCTTTACAGATTACGATTTGAAAAACAAGAAATTGGCTACATTTTTATAAATGACAAAGCGAAAATTAATTTTAAGGCAGATGTAAAAGACATGACTTTGCTTGGACCAAATTTTAATACCCCAGCAAACCAATCATTTAAAAGTTTTTTACTAGGCGTAGATGGTAAACAAAACAACTTGACTAATTTATCTGCGGAAATAGATTCCTTAAAAAAGACAAGCAAGAACGATAGTTTAATAAAAGCCAAAATTGTACAGTTGGATGCAGATGCAGCAGGCTTTAAAGGCTTTATTGTAAAAAGTATAGATACCGTTGCAGACCCTGTGGTGGCTATGTTTGCACTAGGTTATACCAGGGGCATTGACCCAGCTGCATTAAAGTTAATAGTGCCAAATTTAGCAAAACGCTTTCCAAAACACAGTGGTATAGCTGGCATTATTACCCAGTATAACGATATGATGGTTAAAAAAGATAACCCTCCTCCACCTGCAAAGCAAGACCCACAAGCTACTACGAAAGCTGGCCAACAGTCTATTGGAAATATGGCGCCAGATTTTACATTGGCAGATACCGAAGGAAAACCTTTTGCATTAAGCTCGCTTAGAGGAAAATATGTGTTGGTAGATTTTTGGGCAAGTTGGTGTGGCCCATGCCGTGGCGAAAACCCTAATGTGGTAACCAATTATAATAAGTATAAAAACAAAAATTTTACCATACTAGGCGTTTCGTTAGATGAAGATAAAGCCGCTTGGCTTGCTGCTATAACAAAAGATAAATTGGCTTGGAAACAAGTAAGCGACCTAAAAGGGTGGAACTGCGCAGCTGCTAAATTATATGGAGTTGAATCTATACCTTACAACTTGTTATTAGACCCATCAGGAAAAATAATTGCAACAGATTTGAGGGATGAGGAGTTGGGGGGGAAGTTGGGGGAGTTGTTGAAGTAGGAGGGATAGTAAAAAACTAAAAACGGCTATTACAGGATTTGTGCAATAGCCTTTTTAGGTATATGAATTATTAATTAATTATGGATTTTGTGTACACAATGGATTAGCATTTAATTCCGTTTGTGGAATAACAAATTCCCAAGTAACATCTCCAGCAGGCACGCTCATAGTTAGTGCTAATGCTGTGTTATGATTAGAACCATTTCTGTCTAAAGCCATATTCAACCTCTTTAAATCTAAAAATCTAAATCCTTCACCCCATAATTCCACCCTGCGACTATTCATAATTTCTGTAGTTAGTGTAGCACCAGTGTTTGCTGACATTATAGAGCCAGGTACTCTATTGCTCATTAATCCAAATAAAGCAGCTTGTGCCAAACCATCTTGACCATTTCTTGCCCTAGCTTCTGCTTCTATAAGAAACATTTCTGCGGCTCTCATATATGGATTGTCGCCAACAGAGTTTGCTTCGCCTTTTGCTTTGAATTTTTGGTTCATGAAGGCTACTCTGTTTCCGCCAGGAGGTGTTACAGCATTAGCTGCTGTAGGTACTGGTACCCAAAGAGCTCTTCTCACATCAGTTAAGGCCATAGAGTTATACAAACTAGTACTTATACATTTTGGATTTGTCCTAATGTTTGTAGAGTTATAGTTGTAACTAATATATGCAAAATATGCAGCAAAGAAATCGGTTTGGTCGTCTATTTGACGACTACCCCACATCCATTCTGTATTATCATAACTGTTATATCCATCCAACTGCTGCAGTGCGGTCATTAGGGTGAAACCCGTTCTCGCAGCGGCAGCTTTTGTAGCAGCTACATCCCAATTTTGTTGGGTCAATGCTACTCGTGCTTGTAGCCCTCTAGCAACATTTACATTAAAATTAGATTTATCTGAACCTCTTGATGTTGCAGTAGCTAATATAGTTTCAGCAGCAGTTAAATCTGCATTAATTTGAGTATACACGTCAGCAACAGTAGCTCTAGCTGTAGGGCTTAAACTATTTGTCAGTAATAAAGGCACACCAGGATTGTTATTGGTAGTAGTTTTATCAAATCTTTTACCATAAAGTTGTACTAAATTATGGTAAGCCCATGCTCTATAGCAAAGTGCTTGTCCTTTAATGCTTGCCTTGTCACCTGCACTACCGCCAGATATTCCATCTACCCCATTTACCAATACATTAGCATTGGCAATCATGGTATAGAGATATTTATACGCATATTCTAAATCTGATGAAGCAGAGTTACGATGCATTAGCCACCTATAACTAGTTAAAAACCACCCATTCGATTGTCCACTAAACACATAATCTTCACCTAAACAATCAATGTTAAGCATAACAGTTCCAAAGCCAAATTCTCCTTGGTTATTTATTCTAATATACATATTACGATGTATTCCATTTAATGCAGCTTTGGCATTATCTATTGATTTCAACGTAGTAGAAGCATCTACTCTGTTTGTTGGGTTTGTTTCTAAAAATTCTTTTTTGCAAGAACTAGTTGTAAACAAGGAAGCTATAAGAAAACAGGCTGATAATAATTTTATATTTTTCATTTTGTGTACTTTTATTAAATTAAAAATTAAGGTTTACCCCAAAATTAAACACTCTACCAGGTATATAACCAATAGAAGTAACTCCCGTAAATGATTGTGCTGGATTCATTCCTGCTCTTTTTGTAAACATATTTACATTTTCTGCCGAAATATAAAAACGTGCGTTGCTAATATTTTTAAGATTAAAGAAATTTGTATTTCTAAAATCGTAAGATAGTGTAATGTTTTGTATGTTTAAGAAAGAAGCATCTGTAAGCCACCTACTACTAACAGCACCAAAAATACTTGTTTGTGCATTATCCATACGAGGAACATTGGTTATATCACCAGGTTTTTGCCATCTGGTTAGCATATCTTTATGTAGAGAAGAACCATAAGTACCAGAGTGCATGTAAGCAGCATAGGTGTCATCGTATGTTAGACCACCTATTTGCCAGTTTGCCAATACAGATAATGTGAAACCTTTGTACCCAAAAGTACTTGTTATACCACCATACCAATCAGGTATTGCTGAGCCTGAATAATCAAACTTTGCATTGTTGATGTTTGGCGTTACAAATTCACCTGTTTTAGAAATTCTTACATCTGCAGCAGTTGTGTTGTTAGCTAAAAATAACGCTACACCATCAGTAGGGTCTACACCATACCACTGGCGTAACCAATAATCATATAATGATTTACCAACCTCTAATTTTTTTGTACCAGAAATAATTTCTTTCTGAGGTAATTCAGTAAACTTATTTTCAAGGGTAGTAGCATTTACATTGATATTCCAAGTAAAATCTCTGTATCTTAATACATCAGCATTTAAACTTAATTCGTACCCTTTGTTGTATAATGAACCAATATTTTTTAGTACAGACGTAAAACCACTTGAAACAGGTAGTGGAACATTAAATAAAAGGTTAGCAGATGTCCTTTTATAATATTCTACAGAGGCCTTTACACGACCCTTAAAAAATTCAACTTCCAAAGCAATGTCAAATTGCTTATTTGCTTCCCACTTTAAACTATCAAACCCTATGCTTGATTGAAATATACCAGGTGTAAGCCCATTATTTCTTCCTAATGCATAAAGCGTTTTTGATGCATAAAAACCAACCCCAGCATCACTACCTGTAGTTCCATAAGAAGTTCTAACTTTCAAAAAATTAATGATTCTGCTGTTTTTAAGAAAGTTTTCTTTGCTTAAAATCCATCCCGCACTTGTGCTCCAAAATTTACCAATTCTAAACTCTTTTGAAAATTTACTATTCCCGTCTCTCCTACCTCCTAGCGAGAAAAAATACTTACCATCATAGTCGTATTTAAAATTTCCAAAATAACTCTCAAGTCTATAGTTATCTTGCTGTGAAGATAGATTTGTTACAGTCGTGAAATTTATAAACTCAAGGTTGTTATCTACAACCTGCCCTTGCCTTGAGCCAGTATTGAAATCTTCAACATATTTATAACTTTCATGCCCTGCTAAGAAATCAAAAGTATGCCTCCCAGCCTTTTTATTGTAGGTGAGCAATTGATTAAACGTAACTGCATTTATTTTAGTGTTTTCTCTAGTAACCCTTCCTGCTGGGGCGCCATCACCAATAATCTTATTTTGGAAAGTTACATCCAATCTATTGGTTACATCTGCAGCATAATTTGTGGTAAATTTTAATCCTTTGGCTATCTTAACCTCAGCATAAGATCTACCATTAAAAAAATCTCTGTTAAAGAATTCTGAACTTAATAAATTTTCTGCAATGGTATGTCTTCCACCATAGGCGCCAGCGGGTCTAGCTGGTAACCCAGGTATTGTAGAATTTCCAAAATCATACTGTCTATTCCCATCGGCATTTAATTTATAAGCACCAGGAGTAAGGGGGTCATATGCCCAAACAGGATAAATTGGTCCCATACGAGCAGCAAAGAAAAAAGGATTTACTATGTTATTGCTACCATCAGTAGAGGCAAAATTACCTTTAGAACCTGCATATGCTAAGTTAAAGCCTACTTTAAACCAATCTGTCATTTGAGTATTAATATTTACCCTTGCGTTAGCTCTTTCAAAATCAGATCTGTTAATAAATCCATTATCTTTAGTGTAAGCACCAGAAATAAAATAATCGGTTTTTTCTGTGCCACCATTAAAATTAATGCTGTACTCATTTCTAGTTCCATTTCTGGTAAGTGGGCTAAACCAGTCTAAATCTTCTTGCTTGTACACCAAGTTTGCAGCAGGGTTAAGTGTGCCATTAGGAAGCATTACTTGGTTTTTTGGCAAATTGTAAGGATTGTAAGCAAGTAAATCTACGATACCGTTTTGCCCTGTTACCAAGCCCGATGCTTGGTTACTTGCAGCAGTAAGTGATAAAGGCGCTGTGGCTCTATAAGCTAGAGAGTTTCTATAAGCTTCCCACATTAAAGGATAGTATTCATCTGCAGATACTCTATCATAGTCAGGGATACCCCTTGTGGTAATACTGCGATTATACTTTAAACTAATAGTATTTTTACCTTTTTTACCTTTCTTCGTTGTAATCATTACAACACCATTTGCGGCTCTAGAACCATACAATGATGTGGTAGCCGCATCTTTTAAAACAGAAAGAGTAGCCACATCGTCCATATTAATATTTGATAAAGAAGAGGCAAATGGCACTCCATCTACAACATATAGTGGATCATTGGCGCCTGTAGTGGTTAACGGGCTACTAAAGCCTCGTACTCTAACTGTAGGTGTAGATCCAGGTTGCCCATTGGCAGTAGTGGTAGCAAGACCTGGAGTGGATCCAATTAGTGCATTAACAATATTTGTTAATGGTCTATTTTGGAACTCTTTATTTGTTATATTAGTGGCACTCCCCGTAAAATTCTCTTTTTTTACAGTACCATAAGCTACTACTACAATCTCTTCTAGTTTACTATCAAAGGCTTTTAAAGAAACACTAACATCCGAAGAGTTACTTGCAATAGATTTTCTAATGACAGTAAAATTTACACTAGTAAATGTTAATGACTTAGCGGCTGCTGCCACTTTTATTTGATAATTACCATCCTTATCGGTCTTAGCTCCATTCTTCTTATCCGAAGATGTTACCGAAACACCTTCCACTGGTGCTCCCTTCTCGTCTGTTACCTTACCACTTATGGTACGGTCTTGTGCTGTAGCTCCTAGTGCAAAGCCTAGTGCAACCAGCATGGTTAAAATTACTTTTCTCATGTTTAAAATTTAGTTAAGTGTAGCAAATATAAAGTACAACGTTTGTATTGTTAAATAATTGACAATATTTTTTGCTAAAATGCTGCCTCAATCTACAAAATATGTGTATTTACTTTACTTTTTGGCAATAATTAATAAGAGTATTGGTAGCAAAAGTAGGTTGGTAATGGTCGCCACAAGTAACGTAATAGAGGTAAGCCAACCAAGCGCAAACGTACCACCAAAGCTGCTTGCACAAAAAATAACGAAACCTACTGTAAGCACTAAAGAGGTATAAATAATACTCAAGCCAGTTTGCTGTATAGTAACCCTTACAGATGTTTCAACATTAAAATTATTTTCGGGTAGTATTTGCTTGTAATTTACTAAAAAACGGATGGTAATATCTATTGCAATGCCAAGCGCTACGCTAAAAATAAGTACCGTAGATGGTTTTAGTGGTACACCAGCCCAGCCCATAATACCTGCTGTAACCAATAGTGGTATTAGGTTTGGTATAAGTGAGCACAATAAAATTCTAGCGCTTTTAAACAAAAACAACATACAAATTGCTATTAATACAAATGCCCAAAATATACTTTCCTTTAAACCATTGATGATAAACTTACTGCCTTCTAAAAATGTAATACTAGTGCCCGTTTGTGTTACTTTATAGCTGCTGTCAAATAATTGGTTGCTTCTATCTTGTATTTTGGCAAGTAAATTAGGCAAAGCCTCCGTGCCTACATCTGCCATAGTTACACTTATGCGGGTAGTTTGCGAGGCATTGTCCATAAAGGAACGTAGGGTTTTCGTAAAATTATTAGTTGTGCCAGCACTGTCTTTTGTTGGGCGAAGATATTCGCCTACAAAAGTGCCGTCAAAGCTATTGGGTAATAAATAGTTTGTAGAATCACCTTCGTAAAACCCTTGCTTTGCAAATTTTAAACCCTCCGCTAAACTTATTGGGTTATTCATTTCTTTTTGTGCGGCTATAAATTGTGCTAAGGAGTCTACTTTTTCAAATATAGATAATGCCTTCATACCAGATAGACCTCTGCGTTTTTTGGTATCAATTAAAATTTCTAATGGCATAATGCCTTTATAATTTTGCTCAAAATATTTGAGGTCGGTATATATTTTATCTTTTTTGGGTAAATCATCTACAATATAGGCTACCGTTTTTAAGCGCATAATACCAGCAACTGCTAGAAGTAAAACAATAGTGGTTGTAATAAGCACCGTTTTTTTATAATTAAATACCCATTTTTCTAAAGAGCTTAGTGCAGCGGCTACAAATTTATTTTGCAAATATTTTAATTGGTTTTTGCCGGGGATAGCCAATAAACTAAGCGCTGCTGGTAGTAGCAAAAAAGATACTACAAATATCATCATTATACTTACACCTGCTACTACACCAAATTCTTTAAGTACAGCACTTTTTGTAAATGCAAATACCGCAAACCCAATAGCAGCGGTTATATTACAAAATAGTGTCACCACACCCATCTTGCTTACCATGGCTACAAGTGCATTGTTTTTTCTTTCGGGTAAAATAGTATTGGCTTCATCTTTTATAAAAGAAGTATGGTATTTATTTATAAAATATATACAATTGGGAATACCAATAACTACTACTAAAGATGGTATTAAGGCTGTAAGCAATGTTATTTGATAGCCACATAAATATATAGTGGCTACAGAGAATACCACACCAATAAGCACTACTGCTAAAGATAATAATGTGGTGCTCACAGAGCGAAAGAAAATGAGTAATATTAAAACACTTAGCCCCAAGGATGCTAGCAGAAAAAGTTTCATTTCTTTTTGAATACGATCTGCAACCATAGTACGAATAAGTGGCAAGCCGCTCACATGTGTTTGTATTTTCGTTTGCTTTTCAAAATTATATATGGCTTCGTTTATTTGTGCAATTACAAGTGAGCGTTCTTTGGTAGCAAATACATCTTTATTTACCCTTACAGCCATTAAAAAACTATTTGTAGCGGTATTGTATAATCGATTATTGTAAAAGGGTAAGTTTTTAAAAATGGCTACTGAGCTATCAAGCGTCTCCTGCGTGCTGATGTTTTCGGCAAATATTTTTACCGTATTTAATTTTTCAGTTTCAATATTTTTTACCAAGTTAAAGGAGCTTGGTATACTCAACACATCTTCTACTGCATTTATTTTTCGTAGGTTTTTATACAGTTTTTGATAGGCTGTAAAATTGCTAAGTGTAAACAAATCTTTAGTTGTAATGCCTACTACTAGTGTGTTTCCATCGTCTCCAAATTTTTGTTTGAAGGCTTGATAGTCTTGGTATTTTACATTGTCGGTAGGTATAGCTTTTGTAAACTCATAACTCAATTTTACTTTGCTAGCATAAAACCCCATTACAGCTGTTCCCACTACTAAAAATAATAAACATGCAATTCGATTTTTTATTACAAACTTTGCTAGTTGTTGCCACATAATATTGTATAGTTGTTTTCTGTAAAATTTATGCAAAGAAAGAATAAAAAAAATTAATGCAAATTAAACACAATAGAAACATAGACACATAGAAAATACATAGATTAGAATGTTCAAAACACGAGCCATCATATTGCGCAGCATAAAATACGGAGAAACAAGCCTAGTGGTAACTGCATTTACAGAGCTTTTTGGTGTACAAACATACATGGTAAATGGCGTACGCTCTGCAAAAAAAACAGGCTTAAAGGCCTCGTTATACCAGCCAGCATCTATTGTAGATATGGAGGTTTACCATAATGAAAAAAGCAGCATGCACCGCATACGAGAATGTAATCGTACACACGTGTTTATGCAAGTACTTAGCGATGTGGTAAAGAATAGTATTGCTGTTTTTATGATGGAGCTATTATATAAATTACTAAAACAACCAGAACAAAATACAGATCTTTTTTATTTTTGTGAAGATGCACTAGTGCAATTAGACACAGCATCTCCCGAGGTTGCAGCCAACTTCCCTTTATTTTTTTCGCTACAGCTTAGCCATTTTTTTGGTTTTAAAATAGATGATAATTTTTCGGAAGAAAATACTTTTCTCGATTTGCAGGAAGGCAATTTTGTAGCGGAAAAACCTACACATGCTTATTTTTTAGAAGCAGAGAATGCAGCGTTAAGCTCGGAGTTGTTAAAGATTATGATACCTGCAGAGTTGAACCAACTAAAATTGAATCATCTTAAAAGAAGGGAATTGCTGCAAAAGTATATGGAATATTATGCATTGCATATTCACGATTTTGGGGTAATGAAGACGCTGGTGGTGATGCAGGAAGTGCTGGGGTAGGAAGCCCTACCTATTCTTCCGTCACAGGCGGAGAGAGAAACATGCGAGACCGAAAAGAAGATTGAAAAACATTTCGATTTTCCTTCTATCCTTCTATATACTATACAACTCATAAAAATGAGCAATCATTTAGCTTTAAAAATTCTATAGCATTTAAAGTTTAAACTATTATTAGTGTTATAAATATTTTCTGCTGTTTGTTTCTGTGAGTAGCTATTTTGCCCCGTTAAGGGCTACCTATTTGTAATAAATAAACCACTATGTAACATTTGCTCCGTAGGAGCTACCCTTGGTATTGAGAAAGGCTTTAAACTTTTATAAATCAATGTAACAATCCGTAAAAGATTTTAACATGATATCTGTCATAAACTATTTGTAGCTAATAACTATTGGGTAGCTCCTACGGAGCAAATGGTATCTCATTGTTTGAGTGGTTACAAATAGGTAGTAACTAACGGGACATATATACCGACACTTCATAAAAAAAGTACTATCGTTTGTACTTCACGATGCATTTTAAATAAGCAATTCTTTAATTTGTGCTTTACACATTTTTGCAAGGTGAGGAGTATAAGTACCCATCAAACTGCTACTCTCACAAATTGATTTATTTCTTTAAAAGAATTTTTACCTTTTTGCATGGCTTCTTCAATATCAAAATCATCTTGCAAGCCAATCCAAAACTTTGCAGAATTATTGAAATATAGAGATAAGCGAAGAGCTGTATCCGCAGAAATTCTTCTTTTACCTTTTACAATTTCTGAAATTCTTGTTTGAGGAATTTTTAAATCTTTTGCAAGTTTGTATGCTGAAATTTCCATCTCATCTAAAAACTCTTCCTTTAAAATTTCGCCTGGGTGAATATTTTTTAGTTTTTTCATTGTTTTTTTAATGATAATCTACGATAGATACTTCTGATGCAAATCCAGTTTCCCACTTAAAAATTATTCTCCATTGGTCATTTATTCGTATAGAATAAAACGCTTTTAAAGCGCCTTTCAATTTTTCTAACTTGTTGGAAGGTGGCACCTGCAAATCTCTCAAATCCTGTGAGTTATTTATCATCCTCAATTTTCGCCTTCCCTTTTCTTGAATTTCTTTAGACAAACCACTAATACGCTCCCCATTCCAAATTTTTTCTGTTTCTTTATTGCCAAATGAAATAATCATATACTACCGTTATGCGTTAGCATATCAAAAGTAGTAAATATTTACATAATCTTCAAGCTTTATTAATTTGAGCTTGTTTGGATACCACAACAAGGTTTTGTTATAATTTATAACGTGCGTTTGCTAAAACCAAAGCTTTGTAGAAAAATTATGGCACCAGCAGAATTGGAACAACTAAAACTTAACCATCTTAAGAGAAGAGAGCTGTTGCAAAAATACATGGATTACTATGCACTACACACCTCTGAATTTGGGCAAATGAAAACCTTAAAAGTAATGCAAGAGGTGTTGGGATAATACAACGCTAACATTTATTTATCAGCAATTTTCTGCAAATAAATATTCAAAACATCAACCCACTTTGCAAAGCCTTTCCCATTCCAATGGGTATCAGCGTTTTTATAGAATGATTTCCGATTAGGTGCATTTTTAAATACGGAGTAAATATCAATTGATTGATACCTAAAATTTTTATCATTTTGAACCTTATTAATAACATCGTTATATATACCAATAGTAGGTTCTACAATAGTTACAGCATTTGGTACAATTGAAAATACAACTTCATCAAAGCCTAACTTTTTATAAGAGTCACCAATGAAGTTTAGATTTGAGACGATAGAATCAATCTCTTCTGTTTTAAAAGGGTTATAAGCACTAAGCATCCCTTTTGGCTCAATAGTTTCGTAAAAAAATAAATTTTTACGGTCAGTTGAAAGATATATTAGGTCATTTACTCTATCGAATAATTGATAGTTTAATCCAGCTTTCATTTCTTTTAAGGGAGTAAACATTCTATAACCAAACAAAATGGTTTCAATGTTTTGATTTGTTATGCTTGCCCCTTTAAATTTCAATTTAAAATTGTCAAGGAAATTAGATTCGTTTTTTACGATTTCATTTGTCAACAAAAAATTTGTGTCTGCTACGTGAGCTTTATTTGTATCAATATCAAAAAACTTTAAATTGTTTGCTGCATACTTATTTTTAACAAAGTCAATTCGTAAAAACCGCTCAGTACGCTCTATTAAAAGTACTTTTTTCTTTTTAGAGTTTAGCACTATTTTTTTTGGGATTCCCATACTTATGCCTGGAAAATAATAGTACTGCAATTTTGTTTTATAAAGTATGCTATCGCCCATAGCTGGTGTAAGATTTCCCAAAAAACTGTCTCCAATTACCCATAAATCTATTTCTTTTGTAGTTGTGTCTGGTTGCCTCTTTAAATCTGGAGCAAAAGATTCATTCTTAAACTTAAAATCTTTCAAATAACTAATCGCATACAAATCACCAAAGTTATTTTTGTCCGACCCAAAATACTTTGATTTGCTTGCATGCAAATGATTTACAAAAAAAGACATAAATTTTGGGTGTCCTGCAAGTAAAAAAATAAAAATGGAGATGCTTGCAACAGTATATAAAATTATTTTTTTAAACATAATTTAAAATTGGAAATAAATAAATTGATTTTCGCTAAATATTCCTAAGCAATAAATAACAATAATAAAAAAGAGTACTTTTAAATAAAAGTATTGGACTGTATAATTGTTTCTTTTCGACATAAAAAACTCACTAATATTCAAAACAATAATTAACAGTATACAATAAATAATCTCATTTAAATTTACCCCCTTTGGCTGCCAATTGCCAGAAAATAGCCCTTTAAAAACATCAATTGCACCATTAAATGTTGGTATTCTGAAAAATATCCATGCAAGGCTAACAAGCACAAATACTGATGAAATATCTACTAATGCAGGCATTTTGGGCAAATTGGGCATATACCTTTTTTTGAGTAGCCCAACTACTTGAAAAATGGCGTGCAAGCCTCCCCAAATAACAAAATTCCAGCTTGCTCCATGCCAAAATCCACTAACTAAAAAAACAATAATAATATTTCTATACATTTTTAGTTTAGAAACTTTATTGCCGCCAAGCGGAATGTATAAATAGTCTTTAAACCAAGAAGAAAGTGAGATATGCCAACGCTTCCAAAATTCGCCAATAGATTTAGAAAAATATGGTGTGCTAAAATTTTCCATTAGCTTAAAACCCATTACCCTAGCTGTGCCAATGGCAATATCTGAATAGCCAGAAAAGTCACAATAAATTTGTATGGAAAAGAAAACGATTGCAATAATGATACTAGGGGTAGTATAATTGTCTGGGTTATTGTACACACTATCTACAATGAGTGCTAGCCTATCTGCAATTACTATTTTTTTAAATAGCCCCCAAAAAATAAGGAGTATACCACTTTTAAAGCGCTCATAATTCCATTCTTGTTTTTCGTGAAATTGATGTAGTATATTTTGTGGACGCTCTATGGGGCCAGCTACCAACTGTGGGTAAAACATTACATACAATGCATAGATACCAAAATGCCGCTCTACTTTTTGGTTGCCTCTATATACTTCAAACGTATAACTCATAGCTTGAAAAGTATGAAAGGAAAGACCAATAGGTAGTAATATTTTTAAGTATGGCACATGGTTTTCTATACCCCAATATTGCAATCCAGCAGTTAAATTATCGTTGAAAAAATTATAGTATTTAAAAACAGCTAATACCCCAATATTGGCTATGAGGCTTAATATAAGAAATTGTTTTCTTTTTTTGCCTGTAGCTTTCTCTATTTGTATACCTGCTATATAGTCTATAACTATAGTAAACCCAAGTATTAAAATATACACAGGTACAAAGGCCATGTAAAAAATACAACTGGCAGTTAATAATAACGCCCACCTGGCTTTATGGGGAAATGCAAAAAATAAACTTGTGACAGCTATAAAAAACAGAAGAAATTGAAGAGAGTTAAAAAGCATAAATAATTTTGTAAAAATCTATTTCAAAAAAGCATAAAACCAATCTTTTAATTCATTTTATGTAAAAAAAGCAAAAATAAATGAAAATACTAAAGAAGCCTTTTACTTTCTTTGTTATTTTCTATTAAGACGATGCCAGGTTTTTTGCTTTTTTCAAAGCTGCCGTAGGTTTCCTCAACATTTATGGCCTTAGCTCCATTTATGGTAGCCCATTGCAAAATACATTCTAATGGTATGTATTGAAAATGTTTCTGTATGGTTTTTATTTCTTCAAAAATATTTAATTGTGTATTACTGGCATAGCTATCTGTTCCCAATACAATATTGCAATTGTTTTTAATTAACAAATCTACTGGTGGCAAAGTGTTTTCTATATACAAATTGGCATTTGGGCAAAGGCAGTAATATAATTCTTGATTGAATGCGTTTTTTTTGGCAAAAATTACATCTTCCTCGCTAGTAAAACTATTGTGTACTGATATTATTTTTTTAGCATGCTGCAATTGTGGTAGCCAATATTGTAGGCTATTTTTATTTGTTGCTGTAAATGATGAAATGTCTACGCCTAAATTTTCATATAGCCTTAAAAAATCTCCCGTTTTATGTTGTAAAAATTCATTTTCTGTAAATGCTTCTTGGTTGTGTACACTTAATATTTGATTGCTTTGAAATTCATTTATTAATTGAAACAATTTTTTTGAAACGGAGTAAGGAGCGTGGGGGGTGAGCGCCCCCCTAAATCCCCCCGAGGGGGGGACTTGGGAGTCTATGTTTTTTGAATTGCTTAACTTTTTTGAAAACTCTTTATAAATATTTTTCCCATTTTCGAACCTCATTTCCGCAATCTCTTCTGCAAAACCACTTACTTCTATAAAATTATGCCAATAAAGTTTGCTCTCTTTTTTTTGGGAAATAGAATCTGCGGTATTGCAAATATCCCCGACAGCTACAGTACCACTATTATACAATTCTTCTTCGGCTAGGCGCATGGCTTCCTGCTTTATTTCGTCATCGGCAGTTCTTAGCTTTAAAATAGCTAAAATAAAATCTACTAGCCCTGTATGTTGAGGTATTTTGTTTTTTAAGTGGCTCAATTCTATATGGCAATGTGCATTTACAAAGCCTGGGCATATAATTCCATCAAAATATTGTACATCTTCACCAGCATCTGTTTCATCTATAATTGATTCTATTGAGCCATCAGCTTGGGTAATAAGTACTTTGGTTTCTCCTACAAACTTGTAGCCATCAAAAATATTATTGCCTTTTATTTTTCTGTATTGCATAGTAATTTGATAAAACGTAATTTTGCGCCGCTCCCAAGTTGCACAATTAAAGATGAACAAAGGTACAATGTTGAAATGTGCGACGCCAATGAAGCTGAAAATAGCTGTGTTTTTGTTTGGACAATAAAAACGAAGTTTTTTTGTAAAAAATTATTAATAACAAAAAGGACTTGAAATTATTAAGCGCAAGTCTTAATACTAAATACTAAGTACTAAATACTATGTTAGATAAATTAGATGCCATAAAAGCAAAGTTTGAAGATTTAAGCGTGGCACTTACAAATCCTGAAATTGTGAGTGATAACAAGCGTTTTAGTGCTTTGAGTAAAGAATACCGCAGTTTGGAAAAAGTAGTGCTGGCCAGAAATGCTTATATAAAAACGATGGACGATATTGAGTTTAACAAAGAAGTACTCAATAGCGATGATGCAGAAATGCGAGAAATGGCTAAGCTAGAATTGCCAGAATTAGAAGCACAAAAAGAAGTGCAAGAAAAGGGTTTGCGCAATATGCTTATACCAAAAGATCCTTTTGATGAGAAAAATGCTATTTTGGAGATACGTGCAGGTACTGGTGGCGATGAGGCTTCGCTTTTTAGTGGCGATTTGTTGCGTATGTACTTAAAATATTTTGAGAAAAAAGGATGGAAAGCAACATTGCTAAGTGAGAGTGAAGGAACTGTTGGTGGCTATAAAGAGGTACAAATAGAAGTAACTGGGGATGATGTGTATGGGCTATTAAAATTTGAGAGTGGTGTGCACCGTGTACAGCGTGTGCCAGATACAGAAGCTAGCGGGCGTGTACATACAAGCGCTGTTACAGTGGCTGTAATGCCAGAGGCGGAAGAGGTGGATGTGGACTTAAAAGAGTCGGATGTAAAAATGGAAACTGCCAGAAGTGGTGGTGCTGGAGGGCAAAATGTAAATAAAGTAGAGACCAAAGTTTTTCTTACGCATAAACCAACAGGCATTGTGGTTATGTGCCAAACAGACCGATCACAGTTGGGTAATAGGCTTAAAGCCATGGAGATGTTGCGTACAAGATTGTATGAAGATGAAGTAAAAAAAGTAGAAGAGGCTACAGCTCATTTACGCAAAAGTTTGGTAAGTACTGGCGATAGGAGTGCTAAGATAAGGACCTATAATTTTCCACAAGGGCGTGTGACTGACCATCGTATAGGTATGACAGTGTATAATTTAGATGCAGTGTTAAATGGTGAGGTAGGAGAATTTATAGAGGCATTGCAATTTGCTGAGAATGCCGAAAAACTTACTACCCAACAATAAATTATTTAAACCGCAATTTTGCGGTTTTTTTTATTGCGTAAAAACACGCTATTTATGCCATTTGCAAATATTTAACATTGGAATGGTTTTTTGGCATCGAATTTGCAATTAATATAACAGAACATAAAACATACAAATATTTTAAAGATTCTCATAAGCAGTTAGTTTTGGTAAACAGCCCCCGTTTCTACGGGGGTTCTCTTTTTACGTAATACCATCTATAATTTATAATGAGTCCAATCAAGGATGTTGTCAGGGTGAGCTTGTCGAACCCGTTGCGCTTATAGAAACCCGCCTTCGACAAGCTCAGGCTGACAACTTTTATAATTTAACGGACTAAAAAATATTTATAATTGGCATAATATTTTAATAAGAGCAGAAGCTTATTACATGTAGTAGTCATTTATAGTACTCTTCTTTATTACCTTCGTGTAACTTTTTAAAAAAATATAAGTGGCGTTACTAGCAGATAAAATTTCTTCTTTCAAAAGAATAGGCAATATAGAAGGTAAAGAGATGACTTTTATTGATCATCTTGAAGCATTGCGATGGCATTTAGTAAGAGCTGTTATTGTTTGGTTAGCTGCCGTAATTGTTATTTTTATAAAAGTAGATTGGGTTTTTGATAATATTATTTACGCCCCAGCTAAATCTGATTTTATAAGTTATAGAGCGCTATGTAGTTTTAGCAATAAGCTGGGCTTGGGCAATGCCTTGTGTATGCCGCCAATAAATATAGAACTGCAGGGAAATACCATTAGTGGCCCTTTTATGTCGGCAATATCGATTGGTATTACGGGTGGGCTTATTGTTGCATTCCCATATTTGTTTTGGGAGCTTTGGAAATTTATAAAACCTGCACTTTCTCCTAAAGAGATAAGATATAGTCGTGGAAGTATAGTGTGGGTTTCGTTATGTTTCTTCTTGGGTGGCGCTTTCGGTTATTTTTTATTAGCTCCTTTTACATTTAATTTTTTAGGCAATTTTACGTTGGGTACTACAAAGGCATATTTATACCGCCCAACTTTAGATGACTATATTGATACACTAAATAATATTATCTTAGGCTGTGGCATAGCATTTGAGCTGCCAGTAATGGCTTATGTGTTGGGTAAAATTGGCTTAATTAGTGCTTCTTTTTTACGAAAATACCGTAAGTATGCGTTTGTAATTATACTAATCTTAGCAGCTATTATTACACCTTCGCCAGATTGGACAAGCCAATTAATTGTATCTATACCATTATTACTTTTATATGAAATAAGTGTATTAATTTGTGCTAAAATAGATAAACAAAAAATAAAGGAAGAGAAGGAGTGGAGTTAACAAACATTTCAATTGGTAATAAAGCGTTCTTAAAAGTAAATATTTGGGGCTGTGAAATTTTTAGCACTATTCAACATTTGTTCGGGCTATACGCTGCAATCTTTTTTGTTCGTTCCTCACAAAAAAGGATTTCCGCTTCTATCCCGCAGCCATTCAGCATTTATTCTCTTTCAGCATTTATTGTAGCGTACAAGTAAGTACAAAATTAAAACAAAGGCAATAAAAATATACATTATGTTATTCGATTTATCTAAACCATTGGCCATAGGCAGCGATCATGCAGGTTTTGAATACAAAGCAAAACTTATAAATTATTTGAGGGATGAAAAAGGAGTTGCTTTAAGAGATTTTGGAACATACAGTGCAGACTCAGTAGACTATCCAGACTTTGCACACCCAGTAGCTAATGCTGTAGAAAGTAAGGAATATAGTTTTGGTATTTTGCTTTGTGGTAGTGCTAATGGTGTGGCCATAAGTGCTAACAAGCATGCACAAATAAGAGCCGCTATTTGTTGGGAAAACGAAATAGCTCAACTTGCCCGCATGCATAACGATGCAAATGTGTTATGCATACCAGCACGATTTGTAACATTAGAAGTAGCAAAAGAAATGATAGATACTTTTATTGCAACTGCATTTGAAGGAGGTAGGCATGCAACAAGGGTAGATAAAATTGCTATAAATTAAGATTTTGGTAGAAAATAATTTGTTCTACTTTTTCAATTCAAAAAATTGGAGAGCACCTTTCACACCATTATCAAAAAGTAATCTTTTATTTTTATCGCTTACTTTTTTTATTGCGCCACTTACATTGCCGTAGCCAATTAAAATACTTCTGCCTTTTTCATTATCTAAGCCTGGGTATTTTCTGGCCAAAGATTCTATTAAAAGATTACTAAATGCCGACATATAATCTCTACGATTTTGTATAGTATATTTTGGAATGTCAATGTTGTTGTTAAGTAAGAAATCTACCTGTTCTTGTCGATCTAATTTTATGCCCAAAGTTTGTGTATTAAAAACCAAATCGTTACAGAGAATTGCTTCTCCACCCGCTTTACAGCTATCAAATATACTTATAGGATAATTGCAAAGTAACCCACCATCTACATAATAATTTATATAGGTACTTGGGTCGCTATTTGTTATTTTTTTTAGAGAATCATCTAGTGCTATTGGAGCGAAATATATAGGGATTCCGCCACTTATTCTAACAGCAGTGGCAATGGAAAAATTTGGAGTATTTTTATAAGAGAAAACCTCTAGCCGTTGTTTGCTAATATTTGTACCAGTACAATATAAATCTTTATACTTTTTGTTACTTATTTTTAAGTCGTGCAGTTCAGCAAAAGTAAGGTCGGCATTATTTGTTTTTTTTTGCAAAATCATCCTAAACCATTCTTCAAATTTATTGCCTTTATAAATGCCGCTTCTTTTGTTTAGCCTCCAATATTTTCCAATTAAACCACCCCTGCCATCATTAAATTTTTCAAAGGGTAAATACATAAGTACGCTATCAATTTCGGAGGCACTATAGCCGATAGAAACTAGAAGCCCTGCCACTGCTCCAGCTGATGTGCCTGCTACATTTTCTATATTTTGTAAAATGCCTTTATCTTCTAGTACTTTAAAGGCACCTGCAAAAGCTATACCCCTTGTACCACCACCTTCTAACGCTAAGTTTTTATAATTGTAATTTGGCTGGCTAAAACTGTAAATTGGTAAGAGTAGTAGTAATAGTATTTTCATTATCACAAAAATACATTAGCAAATTTTAATAATTGTTTCAGTAAAGTTAAATAATATCATTTGCCAGTAATACCTGCCAAGCATCTTTTACATTGCTATTATTTAAAAATACGGCTGCAAGTTTATGGGTTTCCACTTCCATTTCTTGTGGGTCTAGGTTGTAGTATTGTACAATTTGCTTTAGCGTATCATTTTCAAAATTTGGGTCTACAATAGGCATGTCATGCACATTGGCTAGCTGCCCAAGGTGGTTACCAGTTAGTATTCTACTATTGCGAATAGCTTCAGGCAAAGCATCTATACCTACGCCCAATTGTATGTTTGGTTTGGCTACTTTAAATAAATTACTTTCATCTACTTTGCAATACCAGTCGCCACCAAGCCTTGCTACGTGCTGTATTTTTGTTTGGTCTATCTTTTTATTTTCGTCTAAAATACTTTCATCTATATGCATACAAAGTACTTCGCATATTAATAAATTACCTGCGCCACCTTCTGTACCGAGCGGTTTTACCTCTATTACTTTACACTCCAATTTTATTTTACTTTCTTTTACCATAGGGGGTTTTACAAGCGTAGCTTTTTCTTCCGTAAAACCTGCTTTTATAAATTCATTTTCTCCTTTTGGAAATTCGCAACTGGCCAAACTCATTTGTTGTACCATATCTAAGTCTGCTATATTTATTACTACCTCTGGTACTTCTAAAACATTTTGCAAAGTATGTTTGGTGGTATTATCACGCACTCGCCTTGCTGGCGAAAAAATTACGATTGGCGGATTGCTAGAAAACAAATTGAAAAAACTAAATGGCGATAAGTTTACGTTGCCATCAACATCTATTGTAGATGCAAATGCAATAGGGCGTGGGGCTACAGCATGTTGTAGGTAGTTTTGTACATCGGCAGGGGAGAGGTTTTTTAGGTTTAAAGTCAACATGGTTACGGGTTGCGGGTTTGCGGGTTACGGGTTTGTTTAGCGCTAAGCTTTTTTTCTGAAATTTTTTCTCTTAAATATTTCATAAGTTGTCCTATTTGTTTGCTTAAACTAGTAGACAGTTCTATCTCTTTCCTTACTTCCTCTAATTTCGTGTACTCAATCTTTACAGAAAATAATAAGCAGTTTCTTACTTCTCCACAAGAACCTTTAGCTATTCTTAAAAATCGATGAAAGTCGGCGTTATTATTATATTCAAAACCTTCTGCTATATTGTTTGATATGGATAGTGCAGCTCTTTTTATTTGATCCTTAAAAGAAAAATCTTTTGCAATTTTTGGGTTTAAATCACACAAATGATAAACCATAGCGCCTAAATCTTGAGCTTGTTTCCAAATATTTAACTCTTCAAATGAATTTATTGTTGCCATTTTAAAAAATTTTCAATCCTATAAAGCTCGTAACTCGTAACCCGTAACTCGTAACTCATCAACTCGTAACCTCCCAACTCGTAACTCGTAACTCGTAACCCGTAACCTCTCAACCCGTAACTTTTACTTCTTCAATTTTAAAATACTCCACTCACTCTCCTCCGCCACAATATTATTAGTTAGTGTACCTAAATTTTCAATTTCCATTTCCACTACATCTCCATTTTGCAACCACTGCTCTTGGTAGTTAGGGTCATTTAATTTGCCAGTACCATTAAGCTCTAAAAAACAACCTGTGCCTACAGTGCCACTTCCAATTACATCTCCTGCAAATAAATCTACACCATAGCTTGCACGTTCTATTATTTCTGCAAATGTCCAATCCATATCGCTCACATTCCCTTCGCTTACTTGTATGCCATTTACTTTGCAAGTCATTTTAAGATTCCAAGCTTTGCCTGTGTGGTTGTCTTTGCAGGGTACTACCAAGTGTTCCAATTCATCTAGCGTTACAAGCATGGGGCCAATAACGGTGCTAAAATCTTTTCCTTTTGCAGGGCCTAGGTTTAAGAGCATTTCTTCCATTTGCAATCTGCGTGCGCTCATATCGTTCATAATCATTAAGCCGCCAATATAATTATCGGCATCAGCCGCTTTTATATTTTTGCCATGCTTGCAAACTACTACTGCAGCTTCCAATTCAAAATCTAATTTTTCGAAATGGTCTGGCATGCAATGTATAGCCCCAGGGCCTTGTATGCTATTGTGATTGGTAAAATAAAAAATTGGGTACTGGTCAAATTCTGGAATCATATCTACCTTACGATTGCGCCTTGCAGATGCCACATGTTGTCTAAAAGCGTACCCATCTCTACAACTGGTGGGGTGTGGCACGGGAGCAATAATTTCTTCTTCTTCAAAAATCCTAGAGCGTTTATTTTCGAACCCTCCATTTTTTATAACCTGCTCAGCAGCCAATGCTAGTGGCATGCAATCTTCCCAATAATTTAAAAACATAGACATACTTATGGGTAAGTCTGGATGCAACACATCGGTATCATATAGTTTACCATTTACTAGTATTGCTAATTGTTCGTGGCCGCTTTTCAAATAAGTAACTAGTTTCATTAATAATAATTTAGTAAAGCAAATGTATGCCCTCAAATAGCAAATAAAAAAAATGAATTTGTTATATTTGTTTTGGCAAATGAGGTACAATATACCATAAGTATGGTATAGGTGCTTTTAGTTTTTAACTAGATATTTGTTTTGTAAAATTTTACCATGCTAATTGCAATTATTGAAGACAACAATAAATACAGAGATTGTTTGGCCATTGGCTTAGCGGCATTTCCTGATTGTACTGTTTTGCACAAAATGAGCAATGCACTTCATATTGATAAATATTTTGCAAGTGAGTTACCCGATATCGCTTTAATAGATATAAATATGCCAGGGCTAGATGGCGTGGCAGCCGTAAAAGAAATTACAGAAAACTATCCCACCGTAAAATGCGTAATGCTTACAGTAAATGCAGATTTAGATATGGTGCTTAAATGTATGCAGCACGGTGCAAGTGGCTACCTCATAAAAGATAAAGATAGCATTACAAAAATTGTAGACAGCATTAGAATTTTGCACAATGGTAATTACAATGAAGAGTTTCCGCTAAACGGCACACTAGCCAATAAAGTTTTGCAATATTTTTTGCAAAAAGATAAAACGGTAGATGCAAAATTAGATGCATATAAACTTACCCCCAAGCAAAAAGAAATACTCTTGCTACTATACAATGGCAAAAGCTATAAGCAAATAGCCGCAGAAATAAACATAAGTGTAGATACGCTTAACACACATATAAAAGCTATTTACCCAAAATTAAATATAAAAAGTAAGGGGGAGATAAAGGGGATATTGGGGTGAGGGGGATTTAAGGAAATGTATTTTTTAACAATTAAATATATAAGCTATGGAAAGGAAAGCATTAGGGTTTAAAACAACTGAAATATCAGAAAAGAAAAAAATATTCAAATTAGATAATTTATTAGCTAACATGGATTTTAGTTTTATAATAACTGATAGTAATACTGGTGCTGGCAAAATTGTGTTAGAAATTAACTTTGAGCAAGGCTTGAGTTTAATTGATGCAATAGAAGTTAAAGACAAATCCAATGAAGAAGGGTTTGTTTTATGCGATAAACATAATGATAAGAAAGTAGTAGGTGCTTTAACGGAATCTTTCATAAAGTTTGAAGATATTTATGACAGTTCAACTTTAAATTTTACTATTAAATTGGCAGGGAAAGCGGGAGGTACTGTGGGCGGAGAGAAGGCTGGTGGTACTGTTAACGATGATTTTGACAATTTTATTTGGAAATAAAATTTAGAAAAAATAAAACAGAAGGCTTATTTTAGTCTTCTGTTTTATTAAAAACTTTTAAATTAAATTTTGAAGTATCAACAGAAAAAATTGATTTATTAGGATTTTTAAATAATTGTTCAAATATTTTTAAGGTAACCTTGCTTTGGTCAGATTTGTTTTTTACAATGTAAATGCCCAAGCCCATTGGAAAAAAATGTGTATTAAAATATTTCTTTTCTACTTTTATATATGAATTCCCACTTGATAAATGAAAAATTATTAAGTTGTTCATGTACTTTAAAAGCATTTCTATAGTTCCAGAAATAATCGAATGCTTTTGACCATCCATAATTTCTTTAAGTTTATTAAAAAGAGTATTTGCATCCAATATATTAGTGAGGTCATTAAAACTTGGGTCTTCACAAAATTCAATTGCTACTGATAATGCTAAATTAGGTTCATTTTTATCACCTTCTTTTCTAACAATTTGTTTTAATTTTTTATGAAACCAGGTGTCATCATCATCCCTATAAATATATTTAAAAAGTAAATTGATATAGTATAAAACAAGTGAGCTAGTAGAAGGCTTTGTAAGTGTTAAGCAAAACGGAGAAAGAGTACTAAGCGATTTAGCTTTGTTTAATATGAACGCTTTATGATTATCAAAAATAAATTTTTGGAAAAGCATTTGAGTACTTAATAAATGTAAGTATTCATCCTTCTCAAACTCAGCCTGTGTTACTAAATCCTCAAATAAACTAGCGTAACTTATTGTTTCAGTATATAAAGGTTGTTGTGAGCCAAGTAAATATTCCACACTATCTCTTAAAATATAATTTGTTTCAAGGCTTTGCATTATACAGTTCAAAGCAAAAAAGCAATCTACTTTTTTGTATGTATTTTTAAATGCTTTATCAAGATCCTCCATTTTTAAATACGTATATTCTTTCTCATTTATCTTTGAGTCTTTAACTACAGGGAAAAACCCCGAACCAAAACTATGTGCTAAGAAAACAACAAAATATTTTTGATTGAGCTCATCTGAAACAGTGGATCTAAAGTATTTTTCAAAATCTAATCTTGAATGGCAATTAAAATCAGCAACTGACCCAATGGCCTCTATTTGATTTTTATTATCTTCACTTTTTACTGTTCTATATTTTGTAAAACTACCTTTAGGTGTATTTAAATCAGAAGTAAATTTTAACATATTAAAATTTACATATTCCGAAAACACACATTCTTTCACATTATCTTCAAATTGCTTTATTCCAATATTTATAGCATCAGTTAACGGATTTTCAATATATTTATCTTCAATATTAAATGCTAAAAAAATAATATTCCATGTGCAATTTTCCATTTTGTAAAATTTTAGTTTTGGTATTTATTACAGCAAACATTTTTGGTCAAAAAAAAACACCCTTAAATATAAAAACTATTGGTCTTGAGCAGCAATTAACTTCTGTAAATATACGAAAAATAATATATGACAAAAATGGTTTTTTATGGTTACCTACTCAAGATGGCCTAAACAAGTATGATGGTAAAGAAATAATACAATTTAATAAAAATAGCCTAAATAAAAACCATAACTTATTAGGATCAGATTGTTTTGCTTCTAGTTATTCTGAAGCAGACACTTTGTTGTATATAGTGAGTTCATATGAAGGTTTAAATATAATAAACATTAACACTAATGATGTTGTAGCTTCTATATCATCTAAAGAAATTTGTAACAGTAAGGAAAATGTATGGATTAGGTCTGTAGTGGATTATGGAAAGTTCTTGATTTTTGGCTCAGATAATAGACAGCTTATTTTTTTTGAAAAAGCTACAAAAAAAGTTATAAAAACGATAAGCTTAGAAAACTCATTTGGTAGTGGATTATGGAATATTTTTATAAAGGATAATATAGTTGGCGTAGTTTACCAAAACAATGGAATAGAAACATATGATGCAAAAACATTTGCATTAAAAAGCAAATTTTTATACATCAATAACCCACTTAAAGAGGCTGTAATAAATCAAATCACACTAAAAGAAAATGATATTTGGTTTGCTACAAATGTCGGTATATTTATAAAAGATTTTACCACTGGGCTTGAGAAAAAAGTTGAAGACTGGTTACCAAATAATGGCTTTATGAAAAATAGCCCTTTTGTATCAACGCTACATTTTAATAACAGTAATTTATTTATTGGTACGAGTACTAGTTTTTTTAAGTATGATTTAAATCAAAAACTCTACAATGAGTTAGAAGTGAATGAAGAAGATAAAAAAAACTACTTAAGGCTTGCTAATTCAGTATTATTAAAAGGTGATAATGTATGGATTGGTGGTGCTTATGGGTTAGCCCAATTAAATAGTAACTATCCTGCTTTTTCAGCAATTTATAAAGATGATGCCAATAATAATATAGAGCATATTTATAGTATATTTTCAGATAATAATACAAATGTTTTTGTTGCTGCAGATGAAGGGTTTTATAAAGTAGATGTAGATAAAATAAATATTAAACAATTATTGAAAGAGCAAAGTGTATATGGCTTTGGAGAAATAAGTGATGATGAGTTTATAGTAAGTGGAACAAAGGATTTATTTATTTGTAAAAAAGATGTGTTAACAAAAATCTCATCTGTATACCCTGAATTTCTTCCTATCAAAAAAGAATTGTTTATATCAATTCAAAAAATAAATGACTCAATAGTGATGTTAGGTAGCCAATTAGGTACAGGCTTATTTGTTTGGAATAAAAAAAAACATACAATAAATAGAATCCATAAAAAAGGAACTCCTCAATTAAAGGATGTGCTAATAAATAGAGTATGGAATTATAAAAAAGATAGTAGTATAATCATAGCTGAATCTGCAATAGAAACAATTGATATTACAACTAACAAGGTTTTTACATTATTCACAAAAGACAATTTGCTTCCTGCAAAAACAGATGTATTTATGGATATGTGTAAGCAGTCCGATAATTTCTGGATAGCGGGGTATGGCTTAGGAATGATTAAGCTTGATAGGAAATTTAAAGTAAACAAAATAATTAGTACAAAGGAAGGAATGTGCAACCTTGGTATTTATAGGATTTTTTGTATTGGAGATAGCCTTATCATTGGTACTACTAATAATGGACTTTGTATTTATAATGTTAGAACAGACAAAGTACTTAACTATTTTAAGGATGATGGCTTACATTCTAATGCTTTTGAAGAAACGAGTGGTTATTTAAAAAATGATAGCATATTTATTGGTGGCATAAAAGGGTTTACAATTTTTTCTGCAAAAAATTACAAGTCAAATACCTTAGCTCCTAAATTATACTTTAATAATATTTCGATATCAATTGGCAATAAGAATATAGATACAACCAATCTTTTTATAAACTATTTACCAATTCCAAACAATACAACCCAAACAAAAATTTCTTTTATTGGCCTAAATTATCAAAACCCCAATAGAGTTCAGTATTGGTATAAAATAATAGAGTTGCAAAATGAATGGATTTCGCTTGGTAACCAAAATTTCTTAGACCTCATCGGTATTTCCCCAGGCAAATACACCTTACAAGTAAAAGCTGCCAACGAGGACGGGGTAGAATGCAATCCAATACAAATGACACTTCATTTTCTCCCAAAATGGTATCAAACATTACTCTTTAAAATTCTAGTAGCATTGCTTGTTACTAGTATTTTATATACTTTGTATAGGTTCAGAATACGCCAGCTAACCAAAATAATAAATGTGCGTCAAAAAATAAGTAGTAATCTGCACGATGATATTGGCAGTACACTAAGTAGTATAAATATGTATAGCCAAATAGCTCAGCTAAAACCAAATGATGCCAATTATATAAATACCATACAAGAAAATACCCAAGAAGTATTAGCAAAACTAGATGATATAGTATGGGCTACCAATCCTAAAAATGATAAAATAAAAAGTGTAATAGAGCGAATGGATAATTTTGCCAGACCATTGCTACAAGCAAAAAATATACAATTTTCATTTAATCATAACGATGAAATAGAAACTTACAAAATAAGCGAAGCTACTAGGCAAAACTTATTTTTGATTTTTAAAGAAGCTATAAATAATGTAGCAAAATATGCTAAATGTAAAAATTGTACAGTAGATTTATCTATACATAACAAAACTATTTATTGTACTATAACCGATGATGGCATTGGATTTGATGCCACAAAGCCCACAGAAAGAAATGGTTTAATAAATATGCAGCATAGAGCAGAAGAGCTAAAAGGAAAAATAGAAATAAGCACTATACTAAATGAAGGAACTACGGTAAAATTGCAACTGCCTTTGTAAAAACTTATGAAAATTAATAGCGCCTCTGCAACATGCAGGGGCTTTTTTATGCTTTAAAATATACCATAGGTATGGGATTGTTTATTGTATTTAAAAGGCACAGCTTTGTGTTTCAAAATTCACACTCCAAATATCCACTTAATTATTTAGGGTGAAAATGCCGTTTTATTTATAGAAGTAGCTATGCATTTTTGTATAGTAAAATTAGGAGTGTTTTATAATCCTAACCTTGCTTTGCTAATTAAATATATCAAAAGTTTTGGAATTATATAACACTAAAATTAACAATTATGAAATACATACTGTTTTTATCAATGCTTTTTGGGTTTAGCAAAGCTTATTGTCAAAATGATAAAAAGAATTTGGATACGCTAAAAATTACTTTTAAAGATGGCGAAATGATAAAAAAAGCACCTTTTAACGAGTTGAGAAATGGGCAGGTCTTAAAAATTGAAATTCAAAATATAAACCCATTTTTGTTTGACATTACTACAAAACAGTACCAAAATGATTTTTTAAATGAAATGAATAATGAACAAGCGATTTTGTTAAATTATAATCTTGGTGGTTTGACTATTGATTTACCTGAAGCTAACGTTATTTCATTAAGTGCTGTTGAAGTAAAAGATAAAAAATTTAGAGATACAACAAATAAAATATTTGATTCACTTTCGAAAGTACAAAAATATATTAATGAGGTATATTATAAAAAAATTGAACCGCTAAGAGATTCAATTAAAATATATAATAGCGATGAAGGATATATCAAGAGTAAGAATAATGAAATAGACGCAATTGAGATAGGTATTGCAAGCATTACAAGAACTAGAGATAATTTAAATATTGCGCTACGAAATCTAAAAACTGATGACAGTAATGGGATTGCTTTTATATCTCAAAATTTATTTAACAAAGTTTTGCAGGACTACAATTTGGAAGTAAACAAATTACAGGCTTTTTTTAAGTTCTTTCAAGCACTAAAATTACTTGTTTATTCCTCTGGAAAAACTATTGAAGAGATGTCTTCAGAAAAAGTAGAACTGGCAAATAGTTACTTAAATGAACTGGATTTGCATAAAACAAAAATTACCGATTTGACTTTATTAAAAAAGGTGCATGATATTTTTAATAAAATTGATAAAAGCAGATTAGATTTAGATAGAATTTATTTAGACTTTTTGATTAGGAAAGGCAATACTCAGGTGGAAAAAGATATTACCGTAAATATGGGATCAATCATTAATTCTATAAATGACCAAAAAAAGAAAGTAAATATAAATTCATTAGACCTTGTAGTAGGTAATACTGTACTGCTCTATAATGCTATCAATAAAGAGTCCTTTACTTTTAGGTTTTTAGTAAATAATATTAAAGAAAAAACTGATTTCTTAAGTTTTGAATTTAGCGCTATTTCTAAAAATGCAATACCATACATTGTAAAACCTAAGCCAATATCTTACTCTCTTACTATACCACTAAAAGGAGGTATACAAATGAATGTAAGTAGTGGATTTTTCTTCAATTTTGGCATACATGATAAACAATATAAGTATCAAGCAATTGATGCAAAAGATAGTTTATTTAGTGTTATAGAGACTTCACCAAAATTCAAACAATATTTTTCCCCTTCTATTGGATTAATGCTTCATGTTTATCAAAGAAGTAACTCATCAACAAAATTTGCTGGCTCATTTGGCTTTTCTACTAACAATGCAACAGATTTGCGATATTATTTAGGCGGTTCTTTAATACTTGGGAAAACACAAAGACTTGTTGTTACCTCGGGTGCAGTTGGTGCCCAAAGACAAATTTTAAAAAGCACTTTTGGGGAAGGAAGATTTACTGATGTAGACAATCAAATTCAAGTCTCAAAACAATTTAAAGACAACAATATTAATATTCCTACTGAATCTAAATTTAGAATTGGGTGGTTTGTATCACTCACTTTTAATCTGTGGGGAAAATCTAATAAGGAATTTGATTTTGAGAGTCTACAAAAGCCAGCAAGTAAATAATAGATTTAGGATACTTGAGTAAATAATTGTTTAAGATATGGTAAAAGATAAACTAATCAAATCATATAGTACACAAAGGTGTACTTGTTTCCTAAACATATTGTAAATAGTTTTATGTTTTAATTATGAGTATAAAGAACTTAGAGCAACTTACCCCAAAAGAACTAGCTGTATTTAACCTACTTACCACAGGTTTACTATATAAAGAAATAGCACTAGAGCTGGGTGTAAGTATAGATACTATAAAAAAACATTGTAAAAACATTTACCCAAAATTAGGGGTGCGGAATAGAACAGAAGCTACCATACTTACAACGAAAGCTAGTAATGTAACTATAAAATAATTTTTAGTTTGTTTTAAAATTAAAATTCATTTTGGTTAAAAAAAATATTAATAAAATGCAGTTATTCATAGCCTGGTTTGTGTTAATACAAAACTTTTGCTACGTTTTTTCTACATGCTAAAAAAGCGGACCCGATTGGATTTAATATGGTTTCACATTTACAATACTGGGCTAGGAAAAAAGAATATTTATAACAAAGTAAAAATTTAAAAATGAAAATTACAGCTAATCGATTAATTTCTGAAAATAATTCAGAAATATTAATAAACGAAAACACAAACAACAAAGGAGGAATAATTGACCCAAAATTTATTGTTATTCATTTCACTGCTGGCAGAAGTGCAGAATCTTCAGCAGAGTGGTTTAAAGATTCAAGTGCGAAAGCGTCTGCCCACATTGTAATTGGGAGAGACGGCAAAATTATTCAACTTATTGACTTTAATAAAAAAGCATGGCATGCTGGACAAAGTAAATGGGGGAGCATAAATAGTTTTAACGACAATTCTATTGGCATTGAATTAGACAACCCTGGTAGACTAACAAAAGTAGATAATAAATATTTTTCGTGGTTTAAAAAAGAATATTCAAAAGATAATGTGGTAGAAGCAACACATAAGCATGAAAATTCACCTTCGTATTGGTACGAATACACCGAAAAGCAAATTGAATCATGCCTGAAACTTTGTACTTTATTAATGAGTAAATATAATATACAGGACATTCTAGGTCATGATGATATTGCTCCTTTTCGTAAAAATGACCCTGGTCCTTTATTTCCTATGGAAAACTTTAGATCAAAATTATTGGGAAGAGAAGATGATACTGCCGATATATACACTGTAAATACAAATGAGGTCAACATAAGAAAAGGACCAGGTAAAGAATTTGATTCTTATGGAAAATTAAAAAAGGGTATCAATGTAGAGTATATGAAAAGTAGCAATGGCTGGTTCTTTGTTTATGTTGCCGAAAAGCCAGAACAGAGTGAGGATGTTATTTATGGGTGGGTCAATAGTACATTATTGAACAAAAAATAATTTAGGCTAACCTATCTAACTTGATGTGATAATAAAAAAAATATATTTTATTACTCGAAATAATTTTTTCTACCTCGGTTTGTATTCCCTCGAAACGTACGCTAAGGGTTGATTCTCGAAATTATGAAAAGCTATAAAAATGTATTGAAAGTTTATTTTAAAACAGAAAATACAATTTTACTTTTTATATAAACTGGCTTGAAGAGCATTTTTTTACAAAAGCAAATGAATCGTGTGGACACAAACCAAGGCTCAGATTTTGACAATGGCTATTAGTTTATAAGAATACTAACTCATTAGAAATTATTTAAAAATAACAGCTTTCTAAAATAAAAAACCATTAGCACATGTTCCATTTATTTACAAAACAAATTTTATTTGTTTTTTTCTTAACCTTATCAATGCAAACTAATGCCTCTCCATATAGGATTGAGGATAATACTATTGGGAATTTTGAAGTGCCAAATATCAACAGCTCTAAGATTGCAATATGTTTTTGGGATCAAAGGGAGCAAGTAGTCGATAAATCTAGACCGTCTGCATGGATGGGATATTTAAGAGGAGGCTATGGAAATGTTTTTGGAGTAGTATTGGAATCTGGAAACGCTTTTAGTAATCTTTTAAACGATAGGCTGCAAAAGGCTTTTAGCAGCAAGGGTATTGAAACTAAAATTGCAGATGCCTCACCATTTGATAATGAGCAAACGGTTATCAATAAATTAACATCTACCAAATGCGAAAAACTTGTTCTGCTAAAAATGGTAAAAATGATGGTAGATGGGTATGGAAATTCGTACTATTATAATGTTTCTATAAATGTAAGTATTCTGAACTCGAAGGGGGAACTAATAGATAGTAAGTCATACAATGAACAATTTAAGTTAGGCAAGCCTAGAAAGTATAAAGATAAATTGCCAGAGTCTATAAAATTAAGCGTGTATAACTGCTTAAATAATGCTGAAACCATTGCTGCATTTAATATAGGGGCATCTGCAACTGACAATAAGAATTTGACTAATAATAATGAAGAAGAAGTAAATCAACAAAACAAAAACGAACAGCAATTAAGTAAAACAGAAAATGCTGTAAAGTATGATGTAATTGTAACTAAAAAAGGCGACGAAATAGAAGCAATTGTAGAAGAAATAAGCGAAAAAACAATAAAATACAAAAATAAGAATCAACCAACTGGCCCTGTTAGAATCATTAATAATAGCGATGTTTTTATGATTAAATATAAAGATGGAACAAAGGAGATAATAAAATAATTAAACCAACTACAGCAAAGCCGAAAACTGTATATTAAAAGAGTAGGCACCAAAAACTAACTAAAATGAAAAAATTAAAATTATCAATTTTGTTTATTACAATATTGTCGGCAGTATTATTCTGCTTACAGTCTTGCGTAAAAGAAAAAGTAACTGATGATGATACACCTGCGGTTTTTCATCCATTTGGAGCTGGCAAAGGACAGTTTACAGTTTATGCAGCCACAGATTTAGGGTTAGGGGTTATTAATTGTAAAATTGATGGCCAAACAGTAGGTGCCATCTCACATTATAGCGCTACAACAGCCTGCGGTAGTGGAGATGTGAATGTTATTTTATCCGCAGGTAGCCATACTTTTTCGGGTACTTCACAATCAGGTTCTGTCACTTGGAATTTTACATTTACAATTACCGAAGATCAGTGTTTGCCGAGGCAGCTGACATACTCTGGTGGCGGTGGTGGAGGTGGCGGTGGTCTCCCATCAACAACTCAGGTTACTTTTAAGACAACTAAATTAGTGCCAGGTACCACAAGTACAATACAAGGAGGACCAATTACAGTTAGTTTTATACAAATACGTCCTGCAGGTACTTTTACTGAGTCTAAAGTTATTAATACCACAACTGATTTAATTACTTTCACTATTTACTCAGACCTCAGTTCTTTTTCTTACAGTGCCACAAACTCTTGGTACAATTGGCCAAACACAGTATACACACAATATGGAACAAGAACAGTAACACTAAACTAATAAAGTAGAGAATAAATCAAAATTAAAAATCATGAGAAAAACATATTTAACTCTATGCAGTATTTTTATTATTTTAATTACAAGTAGTAGTTGTAAAAAAGAAAAGACTGCCCTAGGTACTGGCAAAGCCACTTTCTACACTTCTTCAAATTTAGGGCATGGTGTAATTAGAGTAACTATAGGTACAGGTGTGGTTACTGCGCCCATTCTTAATTATATACCAGAATGCGCATTTGCTGGGGATAATTTTTATTTAACTGAAGGGTTAAATAATTATACTGCTGTAGCTACAGATGGTAAAACATGGTCTGGTGTTATAAATGTACCTGCCAACGGATGCTTACCAGTGAGATTAAACTAACTATTTATCGGGGGATAATTTAGTTTTTGTTTTCGTTAATGAAAGAGTCATCTAATGCGGTGGCTCTTTTTATTATTTACAAATACTCACCACCTTTCCTCTTCTTCAAAATCTGTTGTATTCATTTTATTTTCTTCTCTTGATTTTATTTTCTCTAATTGCCTTTGTATAAATAACGCAGCAATAATTTTACCCGCATCTTGTTTTTTATTACCCGCAAGTAGTTTGTTTAATTTTACTTCATTAATATCTGCTCGGTACAAAATATAAATCAACTTATTAAAATCGTTTAGGATAAGATAATTTATTCGTTCAGTAAGGTATTGTACAAAATTAGCTTCAGTAGTTTCTATATCGAAAGATTGATTTACAATATGTACAATGTCATTTTTCATTATCTAAAATTTTTCTAAAACACCTAATGCAAATAAAGCAAAGTCATATTTTGCAGGGTCGTTTTTATCAAGCAATTTCATGGCATTTGTAAGTTCTACAGCGGTTTGCCAATCTGTAGCTTTACGGTCTATCAATTTAAAATGTCTAGCTACTCTTGCTACATGCAGGTCTAAAGGTACAATCAATTGCGATGGTTTTATATTTTTCCATAAGCCAAAGTCCACGCCACATGTATCTTTGCGCACCATCCATCGCAAGTACATGCTTAGGCGCTTGCAAGTAGCTTTTTTTGCTGGAGATGCTATGTGTTTCATTGTGCGTTTTGGCACATTTTCTAAAGAGAAAAAATATTGATAAAACCCGTTTAAAGCATTTTCAATGTTTGCATCGTCTTTCTTCATCGACTTTGTAAAGGCTGTTTCTAAAGAATTGTTTGTGGAATAATGATGCTGAAAAAAATCTACAAAATACAATACATCTGTTGGGCTAAAAGTCCGATGCTTAAAGTTTAATAATTTCTTTAAATCATTATCAGAATGGTTTACGCAAAAATCATGTGGCGCACTATCCATTAACCCCATCAATTCTTTACTCTTATTAATAATTGTTGTACGATTGCCCCAAGCAAATATAGCTGCAAAAAAACCTGCAATTTCTATATCTTGCTTTTTTGTAAATGAATGGGGAATGCAGATGGGGTCTGCTTCTATAAAAAAAGGTTGATTATATTCATCAACCTTTGTGTTTAGGAAATGTATGAGTTCTTTATTTTTCAAATAGATAAAATTAGCTAAATGTCCTTTAGCTTTTTTTGAACAAAAGCGTCACTTCTTTTTTTATGCACTACGCCAATAATTATTACCTCGGAGTTAGCATTAAAATAAAATAATATTTTGTAAGGAAATTTAGGAATTTCAATCCCCCTTACACTTTTTGCTACTAAAGTATAAATTTGCGGATTATTTTTTAACTTATTAGTTGCAATTTCAAAATTATTTATTAGCCGTATGCCTATGGCTGCATCTTTTTTATTATACCATTTTATTGCAACCTTCAAATCTCTTAAAGCAGTTTGAGTAATTACAATTTCATATACCATACTCTTTTTTTATTTGAGCTCTAGCGTCTTCCCATTTTATAACATCTTTCGGGTTATTCAAATGTTCTTGTAACCGCATTTCCGCAAATGCTCTTTCTTCTGCTGTTACTGGTAGTTCTTCGTCTTCAATACTCTCCCACAATGCTAGTGCAATATCATACCGCTCAATAACAGGTAGTTTTAGTAATTCTGCTGTATTATATGACATGATTTTTTATTTTTTTTTACTTGATAAAAATACAAAAAATTGTTTGGCTAATTAAATTTTAGTTACTTTTTTAACAGAAATTAAAAATCAACTACTCAATCAATCAACTAACCTATCGCCTCCTTCAAATCCTCCACCAAATCTTCCGCATCTTCTATACCCACACTTAATCTTATTAGTCCATCAGCCAAACCATTTGCAATTCTCTTTTCTCTTGGAATACTAGCATGCGTCATACTTGCGGGGTGATTAATAAGCGACTCTACTCCACCTAAACTTTCTGCCAATGCAAATAATTTTGTAGCCGTTAAAACTTTTGTAGCGGCTTCTACACTATCGTCTTTTAAAGTAAAACTTATCATGCCACCAAAATCCCTCATTTGTTTTTTGGCTATTGCATAGCTCGGGTTGTCTTCAAAACCACACCAATAAACCTTTTCTACTCTTGGGTGATTGCGTAAAAAATGGGCAACTATTCTTCCATTTTCACAATGCTGTTTCATACGAACAGCCAATGTTTTTATGCCACGCAATACTAAGAAACAATCCATTGGGCCTGGTACCGCACCGCAACTTTTTTGTATAAAATACAACTGCTCACGCAAGCTATCATCATTCATCATTAAAGCGCCTTGTATAACATCGCTATGCCCACCAAGGTATTTTGTAGCACTATGCATTACAATATCTGCACCAAGGTCCAAGGGGTTTTGTAAGTATGGAGACGCAAAAGTATTATCTACACAAAGCCAAGCCCCTGCTGCTTTTGAAATATGCGATACTGCTTCTATATCCGTAATATTCATCAATGGATTGGTAGGTGTTTCTATCCAAATCAATTTAGTCTTTGCCGTCACTGCAGCTTGAATATTTTTTACATCTGTCGTATCTACATAAATAAATTTGATGCCGTATTTCTCAAATATTTTAGTAAACAATCTGTATGTACCACCATACATATCATTGGCACAAATAACTTCATCAAGCGGATTCAATAATTTTATAACTGCATCAGTAGCAGCCACACCGCTTCCAAAAGCTAAACCGTGTTTGCCATTTTCAATTATAGCCAATGCGTCTTCTAAAGCCTTACGAGTAGGATTTTGGCTACGTGCATATTCATAACCTTGGTTTACACCTGGTGCGCTTTGTACATAAGTGCTTGTTTGATAAATAGGTGTCATAATAGCACCTGTACTCGGGTCGGGCACTGTGCCTGCATGTATAAATTTGGTTGCCGCTTTATGGGAAGTGTTGCTCATTATGTTGTTTATTATTGTGTGGCAAAATTAGTTGAAAGATTTGTATGATTCGATAGTTTTATAATACCGCAGCCAAACTCAAATACCGCCAATCCATATTATCCATATCATTGGCATGTTTTGCTATAATTTTATTATTTAAAACACCTGGTTTTAATATCTTTTCTGTCACCAATTTTTGTTTGGCATCATTAATACTTGCTTGTACATTTTTATCTTCCATCCACAATTTTTGTGGTGTTTCGAAGCCTGTTTTTATGGGGTTCCACAAAATTTTATTGGGCAGTTTATTTTGCATTGTTTTACGCAATATGCTTTTTGTAAAACCATCTTTCATTTTAAAAGTAGATGGCAACGAAAAAATAAAATCCACCAAATCAATATTTAAAAAAGGCAACCGCACTTCTACCCCATGTGCCATACTATTTCTATCGGCGTATCGCAATAATTCTTCCAACCCGCTTTGCATGGTATTGTAATAAAGGATATCATTTAGTTTTGTAACCACAGGCTTATAAATACCTTGCGGCTCATTGCCTTTTATAGCATGCAACAGATTTGCTGTTATATTTTTATTGTGCATCAACTTGGCATATTCTCTTCGCTCCAAAGCCAATGCTGCATAAGAAGGCAAGTAAGTGGCAACTATATTTTTAATGCCCCACTGTAGGTTCATTTTGTTTTTTTGAAAAGCTAGTTTTTCCTTTCTTGCAAAAGAAAATTTATGTTGCGCAACAAGTTCTTGCAAATACCAATGTACATATTTTGTGTAGCCCCCCAATATTTCATCTGCACCTTGCCCATCTAACAATACTTTTACATTGTGTTGTTTTGCCAATTCATACACTTTGTATTGCGCAAAAATACTTGATGATAAAAATGGTTCTTCTTGATGATAACATAATTTTTCAAAATCATTTATTAAGCCATTCGAATCAGGCGTTACTCCATAATTATTACATTGAAACTGCTCCGATAATTCTTTTATAAAATTACTTTCGTCTTTTTCAAAACCGGGAAAAATAGCAGAAAATGTTTTGAAGGAATGATTGGTATTTTGTTGTTGTATAAAATAAGTAATTGTTGAGCTATCTATGCCACCACTTAAGCTTGAACCTACAGGTACATCGCTTCGTAACCTACGATTAATAGAGGTTTGAAGCAAGTGAGATAATTTTTCTATAGCTTCTTTTTCTAATATTTTAATAGTGGTTTCTTTGTCAATATCCTTATATCTAGTAAGTGTAAATGACATATCATTTAGAGAAAATAATCCGGTGTGCGCAGGTGCCAAAGAAAAAATTTCTTTAAAAAATGTTTGCGATTTGTTGGTAGCATCATGCACATACCCAAGCGTAAGATAATTTACCATCATCTTTTCATCGGTAGTTTTATTGATGCCTACAGCCCACAGCGCTTTCATCTCGCTTGCAAAAATAAACGTATGGTTATCTAAAAAATAGTAAAATGGTTTTTCACCAAAAATATCTCTTGCACAAAAGAGTGTTTGCATTTGTTCATCCCAAATGGCAAACGCAAACATGCCATCAAAATAATGCACACAATCATCTTTATAAAAATCGTACGCCGCTAAAATTACTTCTGTATCACTTTCTGTTTTAAAATGATAGCCCTGTTTTTTTAGGTCTAACTTTAGCTCTTTAAAATTATATATTTCTCCATTGTAAACAATGCTATACCGTTCTGCAAAATGCATGGGTTGTGCAGCTGCATTGCTAAGGTCTATGATGGAAAGTCGGCGGTGGGCTAGTCCAACATTATTGTTTTCATTTATCCAAAAGCCTTCACCATCAGGCCCACGATGGGCAAGGGTATCCGCCATTCTTTGTAAAGAATGCTGCTGTACTATTTTTTTATTGGGAGAAATTATGCCTGCTATGCCACACATGTTGTAAATATAAAGGCAAATTAGCTAATTCGATTACCTATTAATGTAGTAATTTTAAAAAGAGGATTATTATTTTGATGCACAAGATTTTTTGAAATCTAATTGTTGTATCAACGTACAAATACAATGGGCAAAATAGCTTTCACATTATCCCAAGCCATTACCATATCACAGCCTGTTTTTGTATCTTCAAAAAACAAAGTAAAATTTTCTATAGATGGCTGTTGGTTTATAGTTGGAATATCCGTTTTAAAAATATCTTTTGTTTCATCTATATGCAAACCCCAAGTATATAAATTGGTATTTAAAATAATAGTCCATGTTTTTTCATTGGGAATACAATACAACACATAAGTCCCTTTTTCAATATCCTTACCTGTAATATTTACGTTTTCAAAAAAAGTAATTTCTGTAGCTTCATTAGCACCTAAGCGCCAAGGTTTGCCATACACACAAAGGCTTTCAGCGGTAGTTCCAAATATTTGTCGCCCTTTTTTTTGTGGACGGCTGTAAATAACCCTAGCTATCAATTTTTGTTTGTTACCCTGCATTTGCTCTAAAGGATAGTTGGCAGGGCACCAACTCATATCTAATGTAGATTGGTCAGACTTTACTAGCGCAGCTACATTGTTTTGTAATGTATCTGTTGGCGATTGTTTATTATCATTCTTATTTTCTTTTTGGTTACAAGAAAATAGTACTAAAGCAAAAAAACAAATTATAATTTTTTTTGAGAATAGCATTGCTTACATATTTATTGGTAAAGATACTTTTACATCGTCCCATCCTGCATTTAAAGAAAATCCCGTAGTTGTTTTATCAAAATAAATATAAAATGATTCTGCTATTTCGGTTGTTTTTTGTACAGCAACATCTACCCTTAAAACATCTTTTGTTTTTTCATATTTAAAAGAGCCCCAAGTATTTAAATCTTTGTTTAAAATAATGGTCCATTTATCAGTATTTGGAATGGCAAACAAAGAGTACTTTCCTTTTTTTACCAATACTCTATTTATTTTCACATCTTTAAAAAATTCGATTTCTGTATTTTCATTTGCCCCAAAACGCCACACTGTATTGTATTCTAACAATTCACCAAATACAACACGGTTGCTTTTTTGAGGTCTGCTATAGGTTACTCTTGCCACTATTGGTATGGTTGCTTTGTCTTGTATTTTTAATAGTGGATAATTTACAGGATACGTGCTCATATCCATTGGCGATTTATCAATAGCGGGAATAGCTTGTAAAGGTTGTGCAAAACCATTTGGAGAAAGAAATGCACTAAAAAGTATTGCAAAAAATAAGTATTTCATAAAATTTATTTTTTCAAAGATAAAGATTCATCGCTGCAAAAGTTGCTCCATTTTATGAATGGTAAATAATTTTAATTGTGGAAAGAAAATTTGATACGATTGTCTAATAATTTCTTTGTTGTTTAAAAATATTTTGAAAGCCGTTTCCGTTTCTGAAATATATTTTGCACGCTTGGCAAGCCCACCAAAACTTTTTTGCATACCATCATCGTATCGGTAGTGGTATAGCCAATCTTGTGCCTGCAAGTAAGGAAAATAATTGGCAAATTTTTCAGGAAAATAGGCAATATTATTTTGCAATAACTTGTATGTATGCTGTGTAAATGATTGTAACCTTTCAGCAGATGAAAATTCAACTTCGTCGTTAGCTAAAAAATAATCATATACAACATCCGTAAACGCCCCTGCATAAAGCCTGTATGCAGGCTTAAACAATTTTTTTATTTCTTGTGTGGCATCGTGTGTATCTGTAAATTCATCAATAGCCCTGTGCAATTTTATGCCCGCTTGTATAGATAAGGGATAATCAAACTGCGTTTTTCCTTTTACATAATCACTTATCATATTACCCACAAGAATGCTTTCGTTATTAAAAGAAAGATATGCGTGGGCTAAGAGGTTCATGTACAAATAATAATTGAATAAACAACTACGAATTAAAATAAGCTACCGTTTTTTATTTATGAAATTCACCAACTCATCTACCAAACTAGGCATTAATGGCAATGAAACGTCCGTGTATGTAGCTATATTTTTTTGCCTATCAATTGGCGCATTTTTTAAAATATGGTTCATGCCATCTATAATTTTGTATGTTGCTTTTGGTTTGCAAGTACGCAACATTTCTGCCTGCTTTACTGTTACTTGTATATCAGTATTACCTTGTAAAATAAGCACAGGTATGGTTAGCTTTTTTATTTCTTCGCAAGGGTTATACTTTATCCATGAGCCAATATAGGGCTGTACCGATGGGCGAAAAATTGACATTAAATATGGTGGTACGGAATCTATTTTTTGTTCATTTCTCATTCTTTTAAATAATGAATCTACCACTGTAGCTGCTTTTGGCAATTGTTGTGCATATTGCCACACTATTATTTTATCTATACTTTCACCTGCACCTGCCAAAGAAACATATCCATCTATTTTTTCTTTTTGTGCTGCTATCATACCCACAAGCGAGCCTTCGCTATGCCCTACTATAAATATTTTGCTAATGCGCTCGTCTGTTTTTATAAACTTTATCCAACTAGCAAGGTCGTTTGCATAATCATCAAAACGAAGTGCAGCTTCTGATTTTATAGCGCCCATACTACCTGCTACACCTCTCTTATCCATCAATAGGGTAGCGATATTTTTTTGTGCCAATGCCTCTGCAATAAGCCGATACGAATTTGCTTTTAAAGCTGCTCCACCATTACCATTTCTATCTGTACCACCGCTACCTGCTTGTATAACAACAAGGTTAAACTTTTTACCTTTTGTAGGGAGCATCAATGTGCCTTTCAGTTTACCCGTAGTAGTTTCCAAAACTTTTTCTTCTGTTACAAATTGTGCAGTAGCAGAAAAGCACAAAACCATTAATAATAAACTATATAAATAACGCATTCTTTTTTGATAAAGATACCAACTCGTTTTTAGCAAAACATAAAAAGAAATAGAATTTTACTAAAATAGCATAGCAAGCTTTATATTTGCAGCAGTTCTTCTTTTAATAAGCCAATAACAAACTGTAAAAGCAGTTTTAAACAAGGTAACCATGTGTAATTCATGGGCTGTCGTGCAACTGTAAGTCTTTGTAAAAGATAAGTCAGGTACTTGTATATTGGTTTTGCAAAAGCACTCACGAAAAGTGCAAAGCATAATTTGTTTGTTTACTATGGCAAACTATGTGTATTTGTACTTTTTATAAAACATAAAAAGTAATATGAATTCTCAAAAAATTAATCTTCGTTTTTTAGCTTTAACAGCTATTATTGTATTAGCTGCTTTTAGTCGCTTAGTTCCTCATATGCCAAATTTTTCGCCACTTGGTGCAATCGGTTTATTTGGTGCCGCACATTTTAGTAAAAAATGGCAAGCTATATTAATTCCATTGGCTGCTACTTTTTTAAGCGATTTGTTTATCAATAATGTAATATATGGTCAATACTATCCTACGTTTACTTGGTTATCTGAAGGGTTTTATTGGCAGTATGGCGCTTATGTTTTAATTACATTGGTAGCATTTTTTATTTTCAAAAAAGTAAATACCGCTACTGTGCTTACAGGTGCTTTGGCTTCTACAGCTATATTCTTTTTGGTTTCCAATTTTGGTTGTTGGCCGGGTGGTACTTACCCACAAAATGGTGCAGGTTTAATGCAATGCTATGCGGCGGGTGTTCCATTTTTAAAAGGCACTATGTTAGGCGACTTGTTTTATAGTACTGTAATGTTTGGTGGCTTTGCGCTAGCGCAAAAAAGGTTTACTGTTTTGCAACCTGCTACCCTATAATTTTCCATTAAACAAAGCTTTAAAATGACAGTAGAAGAGCGCATCCAAAAAGCGGAGACTCGTATTTTTAAAGCTGTATTTCCAAATACCACCAATCATTACGACACATTATTTGGCGGTACTGCCATGCACATGATGGATGAAGTGGCTTTTATTACTGCTACTCGTTTTACTAGAAAAAGATGTGTAACCGTTTCTAGCGATAGAATAGATTTTAAGAAGCCCATACCCGGCGGTACTATTGTAGAGCTTATTGGCACTGTTTCTAAAATTGGCAATACAAGCTTGCAAGTAGAAGTAGAAATTTACATTGAAGAAATGTATAGTGCCAAAAGAGAAAAAGCCATCACGGGCACATTTACATTTGTAGCACTTGATGAAAATAAAATTCCAACAAAAGTTTTAACTGATGATTAAAGAACAGCTACAACACAAAATAGATTTTAAAACCAAACCACTTGGTGCGTTAGGAATATTAGAAAAAATTGCGTTGCAAATAGGTACTATACAAAATACGCTTACGCCCACACTTACAAAACCAACTATTATAATTTTTGCTGCCGACCATGGCATTGCACACGAAGGTGTAAGTGCATATCCGCAAGAAGTTACTTTTCAAATGGTGATGAATTTTTTGCAAAGCGGTGCTGCTATAAATGTATTTGCTGCGCAAAATGGTATCGATTTAAAAGTGGTAGATGCAGGTGTAAATTTTGATTTTCCTGCAAATGAAAAACTAATAGATTTAAAAATAGCAAAGGGTACAAAAAATTTTCTTGCTGAAAAAGCCATGAGCGAAACGCAAATAATGGAATGCATTATTGCTCCACATTATACTGTAAAAAAATTACACGAAGAAGGTTGCAACATCATTGGCTTTGGTGAAATGGGCATTGGCAATACATCTGCAGCTACCATGCTCATGAGTAATTTTTGCAACTTACCAATAGAACAATGTGTAGGTAGAGGCACAGGATTAAACGATGAACAACTCAATAAAAAAATAGAAATATTAAAAGCAGCAAAAGAATTTCATGGAGAAATAACAGACCCAATGCAAGCGCTACAAGCATTTGGCGGTTTTGAAATAGCACAAATGTGTTATGCTATGCAAAAGGCTTATGATTACAAAATGATTATTTTAGTAGATGGCTTTATTGCATCCGCTGCATTTTTGGTAGCGTATAAAATAAATCCTGATATTTTGAAAAATGCTATTTTTTGCCATTTATCTGATGAACATGGGCATAAAAATTTATTAAATTATTTAGGTGTGGAGCCTTTATTGAAATTAGGAATGAGATTGGGTGAAGGAACGGGCTGTGCAGTGGCGTATCCAATAATAAAAAGTGCTGTTGAATTTTTAAATGGGATGGCAAGTTTTGAATCTGCTGGAGTGTCTAATAAAGAATAAATATTATTTCTGATTGCTGATATATTATATTTTTAAAAAGTAATTTTACGAAATGGTAAATTTTATTTTTAGCAATTTTGTAATTTCATTATTCTATAAACTGTAGTGAATTTCATGAATTGCCTCGAGCTTCATGAATTGCCTCGGGCTTCATGAATTGCCTCGGGCTTCATGAATTGCCTCGGGCTTCATGAATTGCCTCGGGCTTCAGCCAGAGGATAAAATTACAAAGTGTAAATGGGCTTTAGCCCAAAATGTATTTTGGCTTTAGCCCATTATAATTTGCTTTGGGGCTAAAGCCCCGTTGGTAAATATTAATGCTACACCGACCTAAAGGTCGGCGCAATTGATTTTTTACTAACAAAAAAGGAAACCAAAAAAAAGTGATTTTATATCAAATAAATCAGAAATCAACAATGCTTAAAAATGAACTCAAAATATTCTTCACCGCCCTCATGTTTTACACAAGAATTCCTTGTCCAAAAAATATTGACCACCACCCCGATTACATTAACAAAGCCACTCGTTATTTTCCACTCATTGGTTGGATAGTTGGTGGTATTTCATTTTTATTTTATTGGCTTAGTTGTTTTTTGTTTGATGCAAGTATTGCTGTTGTCATTTCTTTAATTGCGGGTGTTTTAACCACAGGTGCTTTTCATGAAGATGGCTTGGCAGATGTGTTTGATGGCTTTGGTGGAGGGTGGACAAAAGAAAAAATATTAGATATCATGAAAGATAGCCGTGTAGGTGCATATGGCGCTATAGCTATTGTGTTTTTATTGTTGCTAAAATATATTGGTTTAAATAATTTGGTAGCCACAAAACAATTTAGCAATATTCAATTACTAATTATATTTATTACTTATCATTCATTAGCAAGGTTAGCAGCTATAAATATTGTTTTTACATCTACCTATTCAAGAGATGATGAAACGAGCAAAGTAAAACCCATTGCAAAAACACATTCATACAAAGAAATTGGTGGAGCCTATTTTTTTGGTTTATTGCCATTGTTGTTTGTAGCTTATTTTAATATCAAATTTTTAATTGTTTTATTGCCTTTGCTACTGTTAGTATTTTTTTCTAGAAGGTATTTTATAAAATGGATAGGCGGCTACACAGGCGACTGCTTAGGCGCTGTGGAGCAAATGGCAGAATTAATTATTATTTTAACCTTTGTAACAATATGCAAATTTTTGTAACAAGACATACTAAAGTGCAAGCAGGTAGAGAAACTTGCTATGGGCAAACCAATGTGCCATTGGCAGATAGCTTTGTAGAAGAAGCTGCTGCTATAAAAGAAAAGCTGCCCAACGATTTTGATGCTGTTTTTTGTAGCACATTGGAACGTTGCAAAATGTTAGCTGTAGAAATGCAGTTAGAAAATGTGCAACATGATAGCCGATTAGTAGAATTTAACTTTGGCGATTGGGAAAATAAATTATGGAACGATTTAAACCAAGACGAACTAAATACTTGGATGCAAGATTTTGTAAATCTTTCTACACCCAATGGAGAAAATGTATTGGCATTGTATGAACGTGTATCTTCTTTTTTAGATGAAATGCGGAGTAGAAAACATGAAAAGATTTTGCTCATTACCCATGCAGGAGTTATACGCTGTATATGGAGTTACCTGCTAGAAATGCCTGTAAAAAATATGTTTAAAATACCCGTGGGTTTTGGAGAAATATTTGTTTTTAATTTAGGAGAAGATAGGGTTATGGATTCGCTGAAGCAGAAGATGTAAAATAATACCATCTATATATTATTAATCGATTTCAATTTCATTTGTGCAAAATAAGGGTGCTCAGGATTCACAATTAATTCTTGTCTTTGAGGGTGTATAAGTACATCCATATCCTCTAAAGGAATTGCGCCGAGCAAAGGCTCACTATTTCCAGGAAGCACCATTGCTCTGCAAGTCGTCTTTCTATTTTTAAATCGCAGTTCCACACCTGTTACGACATCACATTCTACAATCCTTCCATCGGCAGTTACTGCTTTTCGTTTTTCATCAAATGGAAATTGAAGTTGTTCTTGAATACTTTCATTAATACAAAGCATTATAGAACCTGTATCTACTAAAATATTCACAGGCATTTGCTTTACTTCGTCTTCACCAATTACAAATTTTCTAGCAAGTGCTAAATCATCTCCATTAATAAGTGTTATATCTGCATATACTAATCCCATAAAAATATTTTTATAAAGTTAGGCAATAATTTGGTTCTACAGCACAATAAAAGATGCCAAAAGATATACTGCTCAAGAGCGGCGGGATAGAAGTAGAAATCCTTTTTTGTTCGCCGGAGGCGGGACAAAAAAGATTGTAACGCATAGCCCTAGCCATAGTTGAGAAAGAACTTCCGTTAACCGCCCCAAAAATAAAAAAATAAAATATTTTTCTTACTATCTAAAACTCCTCAAAAGCAGTAATTCCAAATACGGATGCCAACTTTTAAAAAGTTGGCATCCGTATTTGGAAACAAGTTATTTTTGCAACATAAACTTTAATAAAAATTATATATGAGCAAAGGTCCCGTTTCGCATTTTATAGAGCATCATTATAGGCATTTTAACTCTGCGGCTTTAATGGATGCTGCCAAAGGCTATGTAACACATTTAGATGAAGGTGGTAAAATGATGATAACCCTTGCTGGTGCTATGAGCACGGCTGAGCTTGGGCTAAGCTTGGCAGAAATGATACGTCAAGATAAAGTAGCCATTATTAGTTGCACAGGTGCAAACCTTGAAGAAGATGTGATGAATTTGGTAGCGCACTCGCATTACAAACGTGTGCCAAATTATAGAGATTTAAGCCCGCAAGATGAGTGGGATTTATTGGAAAATCATTACAACCGTGTAACCGATACTTGCATACCCGAGGAAGAAGCATTTAGAAGATTGCAACAACATATTGTAAAAATTTGGAAAGATGCAGATGCAAGTGGAGAACGTTATTTTCCGCATGAGTACATGTATAAAATGTTGCTGAGCGGCGTGCTAGAGCAGTATTATGAGATAGACCCAAAAAACAGTTGGATGCTTGCAGCGGCAGAAAAAAATATTCCTATTGTAGTGCCAGGCTGGGAAGATAGCACCATGGGAAATATTTTTGCATCGTACATTATTAAAAATGAAATGAAGGCAAGTACCATGAAAAGTGGTATTGAATATATGGTGTGGTTGGCAGATTGGTATAGAAATAATAGCAGCGGCAAGGGTGTAGGATTTTTTCAAATTGGCGGTGGTATTGCCGGCGATTTTCCAATATGTGTAGTGCCAATGATGTACCAAGATTTGGAGTGGCATGATGTTCCTTTTTGGAATTATTTCTGCCAAATATCTGATTCTACTACATCGTACGGGTCGTATAGTGGTGCTGTGCCAAACGAAAAAATAACTTGGGGTAAGCTGGATATTAATACGCCTAAATTTATTGTGGAGAGTGATGCTACGATTGTGGCGCCGCTGATGTTTGCGTGGATATTGGGGTGGTAAAGAGCCCCCTAAATCCCCCAAAGGGGGGACTTTAGTTTTCAATACTTTAATGTTCTTTTAAATTATTAAAAAGTGGCTCCTTTTCTTTGGAGAGATTGGTGTGAGGTTTTTTTGTGTCCAAACAAAGAAGTAGCTATGGTCATCATCGTTGTGTCACTCACTTGTACGGCATACCATTACTTATCTTTTATTATGCAATAAATAGAAACGAAAAAGAATTATATTTATAAAAAATTAACTAACTTAAAAAAATAACGGAGCCAGCTCCTTTCCTATGGAGAGGCGGGGTGAGGTAAAAAAAATATGGAAAAAGTAAAAATAACCATCAACAATAATGGTTCGATGAAAGTAGAAGGCGATTTTGAAATTGTAGATAGAAATGGTGGCGTGTATGACCTTGGTGGTAGAGAGGTTGTAGGTATTTGCAGATGTGGATTATCTAAAAACAAACCTTTTTGCGATGGTTCGCACAATGGACATTTTGAACATGAAGCTGTGGCGTTTGCATTACCGCCCAAGAAGGTATAAAAAGCCCCCTAAATCTCCGCCGACAGGCGGAGGACTTGAAGAGTCTGAAATAAATATAGTAACTTTAAATTATTGTAACTTGGCTCCTATCTGCAGCCTGTCCCGCTTTTTCTGCGGGAGAGAGGCGGGGGTGAGGCTAATATATTATGAACGTAGATGAATTATACCTAGAAAGCGAAGCGGATATTAAGAACAACGAATATACCGAGGCATTTAAAAAATGCGAGGCTATTCTATACGAAGAGCCGGACCATGCGCCTGCACACAATTCTATGGGTTGGATTTTTAAAACCCAGTTTGATGATTATGCTCGTGCAGAAAAACATTTTTTAATGGCTATGAAAATGGCTCCTATGTACCCGCATCCATATTTTCATTATGCCACACTGCTTACCGATTTAGAAAGGTGGGAAGATTTAGATTTGCACTTATCTTTTTGTGCAGAAATAGCTACGCTAGATAAATGTTGGATACACAGCAAGCGTGCAGCCATGTACGAACTTTTGCAAAATTATACGGATGCAATAAATAATTATGAACGTGCCATTTTATTTTCGCTGAGCGATGATAAAATAAAAAATTATAGAGAAGATATAGAACGCTGCTGTATAAAACAAGAGATAATAAAAAAGACACTTGCAAAAATGCTAAAACCTAAAGCTGTAAAAATAAAATAGGCTTTTCTTTATTTACAACCATCCATACTTTTCTACCAACTTATCTTTTTGGCTTCGAGCAATGGGTATGTTTTCGCCATTGGTCATTACTACATACATATTATCTCCACGGAAAAATTGTTTTACATGATTTAGGTTTATAATGTATTGTCTATGTACTCTTAAAAAATGTAAATCTTCCAACACATCTTGTACATCTTTTAATGTTTTGGAAAGTATATGGCTTTGCTTGTTTATTAATACAAGCTTTGTATAATTATTGCTAGACTCAGCATATTCTATTTCATTTACTTCTATAAATGATACACCACTGGGGCCTGGTATAGCAATTTTAGAAATAGCCGCACCTTTCAATTCTCTTTGTAAAGATTCTATCTGTGTCTGAGATGGCATGGAGTTTTTTTCTACCTTGGCTACTGCTGCTACTAGCTCCGTTACGTCAAAGGGTTTTACTAAATAATCTAACGCATTAAATTTAAATGCACGCAAAGCAAATTGATTGTAAGCCGTTACAAAAATAATATTGAAATTAATTGGCATTAATTTTTCCAACAATTCAAAGCCATTCATAAGCGGCATTTCTACATCTAAAAAAATTAAATCTGGCTCTAGTAATTCTACCTCATCTAGCGCCTTTGTGCTGCTATTAAATATGCCTACAATCTCTACTTGTGGGCAATTGTGTACAAGCTCAAATTTTAATAGACTGGTACAATCTGGCTCATCGTCTATGAGTATGGTGCGTAATTTTTTCATTATTCAAATGGTATTTTTATGGTTACCAATGTACCCGTCACTATTCCATTACTTATCAAATCTTCTGTGGTTACTCTAGCCCCTGTTTTATAAATTTGGTTTATTAAATCTAATCTTTCTCCAGTTACTTTTGTACCAAAACTTTTGTGAGAAGTTGCAGTTTTACTTTTTAGTTGTGCTGCTTTTTCTCTGCCCACACCATTGTCTTTTATGGTAATGGCTAGCGTATGTTCATTAGGCATTACATGCACACCCACATCTATACGCCCTCCCTCTTCTTTGTGCATAAGCCCATGCCATATGGCATTTTCTACGTAAGGTTGTAGTAGCATAGGTGGTATTTCTATAAAGCTACTATCCACATTTTTATCTATCGAAATACTATATTTTAATTTTTCTTTAAACCGCATAGCCTCCATTTGTATGTACAATTCTAGCGATTCCAATTCTGCATCTAACGTTACGCTTTCACTTCTCGAATTTTCTAAAGCCATGCGTATAAGTTTGCTAAACTTGGTAAGATAATTAGCCGCTGCTACATTATCATTTTGTGTTGTATAGAGTTTTATTGAATTTAAACAATTAAAAATAAAATGCGGGTTCATTTGGCTGCGCAGTGCACTCATAGATACATCTGCTAGGCTGCGTTGAAACTCTGCTTCTTTTTTCTCTAGTTCTACTTTTAATTGTGCTTGCTTTGCCCTATTTCTATTAAATAAATACAACCCAGCAAATAATAATGAAGCCAAACCTGCTATACCAAAAAAAATCAATTGCCGCTGTTTTAATTTATTCAACTCGTTTTCTTGCGATAAACTTTTTAGCTGCGCTGATTTTAATAAAGTTTCATTTTGTACAAGAATTAATTCTTTTTCCTTTTCAGAATTTTGAAGTTGTTCTGTTTGTAAATCTGCTTGTGTTTTTAAAAAAGCAAGCTGTTGTAATTCCTTGTCTTTATTTAAAATGGACAATTGTTGATTGCTGTTTAAAATAGTTTGCTTGTTTAAAAGTAACTCTTTACCTTGTAATAAAACGTTTTGTTGTTGTTGATTGTACAAAAAAACTTGCTTTAACAAAGTTGCATCTGTATTGGCTTGTACAAGTTTTAGAGAATCTTCTTTTTTATTAAATTCATATTGTAAGTTTAATTTAGATATTTCTAATTGTTGCGACTCATTAATAGCACTATCTCTTAAAACAATATATTTTTTATAGATATCATATGCTTTTACATAATCTTGCTTTGATTCATAAAATTCTGATAGCCTGCGAGTGACTTCTTCTTTTAAAGTATAATTATTACTTTTTTCAGCAATTGCCATTGCATCATTTAAGTAGCCAAGTGCAAGTTTATTTTTAGTATTATTATCTAATCCATTTTTACTTAAATAGGTAGTAGATACTTTTGTATAAGCTATGGCCAGTTTGTATAATACCATTCCTAAATCTTGCGAAGCACCATTGTTTTCATAGATTGTTTTGAGCTTATTTAATTCAGCTATTTCTTTTTCCTCTTTATTTTGTTGTTCATTTAAAGAACTTAAGTTCATCGCAATTTTATTTTCCAGTACGGCAATCTTATTTTCTTTTGCAATTTTTAATGCCTTATCAAAAAATATAACTGCACTATCAGTTTTATTTAATTGTTTGTAGTCATTAGCCACAGCTATAAAACCACTGCAAGCATTTGTCCAATTAGACAATTGGAATTGATAATTTGAATACCCTTGGTGATATTGTAAGGCTTCTTTAAATTGACCAGTAATGCCATAAATAGAACCTATTAAATAATTATTAGCAGCTATGGCGTCTGGGTCTCCATATTTTACATTTATTTCCAAGGCCTGTAAAGCAGTCTTTAGTGCTAAAGCCCTATCACCAGTGGTATTATAAGCATTAGCAAGGTTTACTGTAAATTTTCCTTTATTAACATAGTCCTTTACTTCATCTAGCATGTTAATGCTTTCCATAAGCATTTTTATAGCTTCTTTAGATTTACCTTTTATTAAATATACGCTTGCTAAACTACCATTGGCAGCAGCTATATATTTTTTGTTATTTATAGATATTCCATATTCTCTAGCATTATTATAACTTATTCTTGCACTATCTAACTTTAAAGAAATTAAATAATAAGCTCCTTCCATTTCCATACTTCCGTAAATAGCTTTATCATAATTTATTTTTCTACCTAGTATTGCCAATTCTTTTGACATACTTAATGTTTTTTTTACATTGCTATTTATAGACAATCTTGCTATTTCATAAATATATTTTGCTTTTAGAGTATCTTCTTTTTCATAATGCGCTAAAATATTTAATAATGAATCTATTTTTTTTTGCTGCCCCCACCCACACGGAGCAATACCCAAAAACAACATCCCCATTATCATCAATCTGAAAAACATAGTGCAATTTTATTAAATACAATAATATTAATTATTTTAATGGAAACAGCGCAATTACCTGCCAAATGCATTTTTTGCTTGTGAGTAACGGTTTTGTTGAGGGAACGAATGAGCAAACTACTCAAAAGGTATCTTAATCGTTACCAGCGTACCTGCTACTACACTATTTTCAATTACATCATCTGTAACTACACTTGCCCCCGTTTTATAAATTTGGTTTATCAAATCTAATCTTTCTCCTGTTACTTTTGTACCAAAGCTTTTTTGTGCCATAGCTGTTTTGCTTTTTAGCTCAGCAGATTTTTCTCTGCCTACACCATTGTCTTTTAGGGTAATTACAAGTATCTGTTTTTGTGGTACTAAGCTCACATGTATATGTATGTACCCGCCTTCCTCTTTGTGCATAAGCCCATGCCATATAGCATTTTCTACATAAGGTTGCAAGAGTAATGGTGATATTTCTATAAACTCACTGTCCACATTTTCATTTATATCTATGGTGTATTTTAATTTGTCTTTAAAGCGCATTGCTTCCATTTCTATATACAATTCAAGTGCTTCTAGCTCAGCTGCAAGGGTTATGGTTTCGCTTCTAGAGTTTTCCAATGCCATGCGTATGAGCTTGCTAAACTTGGTAAGGTAATTAGATGCTGCTACAGTATCATTTTGTGTGGTATATAGTTTTATAGAATTAAGGCAGTTAAAAATAAAATGCGGATTCATTTGGCTGCGTAATGCTTCTAGCTGCGCTCCTTTTAATAAATCCAATGTTCTTTGTAATTCTTCTGAGTTCTTTTTAATGGCTTGTTTACTTTTTATATCTTCAAGTTTGTTAGAAAGGTGAGCAGCAATAGTAGTTAAACTTTGCAAATGTTTTGGTGTATAAAAATTAATCTTGCTATGCTCACTATCTATAACCCCTATCAATTCATTGTTGTGCAAAATAGGTACACAAATTTCGCTCAGCCTTTCCATTTCATCTACTCTATAACGTACATCTTTTCTTGTATCGTTTATTAAAATACTTTCTTTATCCAATGCTACACTGCCCACTACGCCTTGTCCTAGTGCTACATCAAACGGCTGTTTTTTTATTTCTTCAATAGAGCCTTTAGGGCCATAGCCTGCTCTTTGTATAAGTTTGGTTTTATCTTTGTTCCATAAATAAATAATACAATCCTCAAAACCCAATTTGCCTATTAAATTTTTTGCTACATCCCATACCACTTCATCTTCTGTCTCTAGGTTTATTAATGAAGTAGAAAAATAATTACTTATTTGATTAAGCTCTAATTGATTTTTATATTCTTGAGCAGCTAGTCTTTGTATTTCTGTTTGTTGGCTTTCACTTTTCTTTGCGGTATTTATGCGCCACCTAAACAATAAAATAAAACCAATAAAAATACTTAAGAAAGCCAAGGTTTTAAACCACCAAGTCTGAAACCATCTTGGTAAAATAGTAAATGTTATACTTTCTATTTTTGAAGCAAATACAGCATTCACACTACCCATAACCTGCAAAGTATAATCACCTGGCTCAATTGTATTAATAGGTACTACGCCATTTGCACAAGGTATCCAAGTGGTATCCTTTCCTGTATATCTATAAAAATATTTTCGCTCTCCATTGGTAGAAAAATCAATAATGCTAAAATTAATGTTTACCGGAAAGTTTTTAAAATCAAGATAAGCATGCTTTTCATTTGTATCATTTAAAGTAATGCTAATTGTACTATCGCTACCTTCCACTGTTGTAATTGCCAGGCGAATGCTGCCACTACTTGTTTTTAGTAAATTAGCAATATCTACTTTTGTAAACACGCCTGTATTACCCATCATTAAATGATTGTGGTTATCTAAAAAGAAACATCCATCATATTCTATACTTGTATTTGGTAAGCCATGTTTTTGATTGTAATTATTTATTTGCCCTGTAGAGGTGTTTAATAAGCTTAATCCTCTTTCATGTAAAATGCAAACAGTTTCTTTATTATACATGGCAACTTTAAAAATCTCCTCACTAGGCAAGCCATTTTTTGTTGAATAGAACGATTCTTCCTTTGTAACAATATTGTATTTTAATAAGCCTCCCTTACCTGTAATCCAAATATTGTCGTCTACAATATTCATATTGTATAAGCTAGTTAGATATTTATTTTTTGTATTAATGGATTGCTTTATAAATTCATCTGTTGCATTGTTGTATAAATACATAGCATCTAAGTCCAAAAGCCACAATTGCTTTTTATTATCATATAAAATATTTCGGATGTTGGTGAGCGGTTTTGTTTTTGCTTTATCTGCATAAAAATATTGTCTTACAAAATCATTTTTACTTATGCTAAAAATGGCAATACCATGATCAATTATTCTTACCCAATATTCGTTATTATTAATGGGTAATATTTCTCTTGCCAAATGGAGTGAGCTATCGGTCACTAAGTCTTTTTTACTTATATATTTTAATGGAGTAATTTTTTCATCTTCTAAAATAGCAATTCCGGTATGCCCACTTATTATATATTTATTTTTGCCAATTGGCAAAAAACTTCTTACATCTAAATCATAATTTTTACCATTGTAATTATAATTTTTAATAGCTTTTTTTAAAACTAAATTACTATCATACAACCTTAATCCGTTATAGCCAAGCAAGCCCACTATGTAATCTCCATTTGCTTTTTGTATGCCACTGCGTACTAGGTTTTCGTAAAATACATCAGCAGGTTTTCCTCTTTCATACGTGTATGCATTGCGTATATATTGCTTGCTAGGGTTGGCTTCCATTAATCCTAAAACACTGGTAGCATATAATCTGCCTTGTTCATCTACAAATAAATGAGTAGCACTTATAGTAGCCGTTAATTCATTTTCTATTTTAAAAACTTGGCTGGTATAAGCCTTTGTTATAGGGTCTATAATAAAAATATTACCCGATTGTAAATCACTGGCTAGTAGCCAATATTTATCATTAGCATCCTTATATTCCTCTAAGTTTACAATCCTATTTTTGGGTATAATTGTTTTTTTTATTTTTGTTTTTTCATCAATTACACTAAGTCCTCCATCCCATTCTGTTAGCCAAAGTTGTTTTTTAAAATCTTTATAAATTAACAAAGGAGTATAAATAGAACTATCACAAACACGTGTGCGTTTTTTTGTTGTTGGGTCAAATAAAAATGTACCATGTACACTTTGTAAATACATAGTACCATCATGTTGTGCTTTTGATAATGCACCTACTAATTTATTACTTACGCCTTTTTTATTAAAACCATCATTTGTAGTGTCTATATAAAAAGCTCTAAACAAATCAGCTTTTTTATCAAAATATTTATTTTCATACCCCTCTGTATCTGGGCTATAAATATTGCCATTTACATCCATAGCAATTGTAAAATAAGTATTGTTTACAGTATCTCCTTTTAAATTAATAAACGTTTTGTAATTTTTAAATCTTCCTTCTTTCTTTATAAAGCAACTAACCCCTTTTTTATGCGTAATCCAAATATTGCCTTCTTTATCTTCCAAGGTATATCCTATAAAATTATTTGCTATTGAATTTTTATTTGCAGGGTCGTTTTTAAATACAACTAAATTTTTACCATCATACCTACATAAACCCTCTTGTGTACTTATCCATAAAAACCCTTCGCTATCTTTAGATACGTAGGTGCACATTTCTACAGGCAGTTCATTGGCACAATTACTTCTTGTAAAAGTAAAACTAGGAAATGCTTGCCCACTTGCATTGTACACGCAAATGCATAAGAATAATATGACAATAATATTTTTAATAACTATTGGTTTTTATATGTTGTTGGTTTTGGCAATTTAAAAATAAGAATAAATAGGTAGTTTATATGGCTTTTGCTGCCAAATGCAGTTTTAGGTGGTGAGTAACCGTTTTATTGAGGGAAAGGATGTAGCCAGTATTTATAAATCACATTTAATACAGCTTTTAATTTAATATTTCTTCCATTAAGTTTTGCTCCCTCAACCAATCTGCTACCCACTCAATATATCCGTCATTCACCCAACTAGGGTAATATTTTTAAGATAAAAAAAGCAATTTTATATTCTATAATATTTATAAGAGGTAACACTACTTCGTATACAATATTGCATTCATAGATTATTTAAACGCATTAGTAGAGTTAACAAAAAAATAAAAAAACACAGCATTTACTTTTACAATAATAAAAATAAAACACATGAAAAAAATAAATATCATCATTACAGCACTTTTAATCATTACAGCATTAAATGCTTGTAAAAAAAATGTAGATGCAGACCAACCCATTACACCAACTCCCATACCTAACCCTAACCCTACTACAGAAATAGTAAAAGATATTTATGTAGGTGGTTTTGAAAATGAGACTTGGACAAATGCTCCTGCTAATAGTCCTTTTCTAGGGAGTTATGCAAAAGCAAATGCAAGAGTATGGAAAAATGGGGTTCAAATGCCTTTAACGGGGTCTCCGTTTTCAAGCGGTGTAAATGATGTTGCTGTGCTTGGAAACGATGTGTATGCAGTAGGTACTTTTGACACAGCAGCTTATAATCCATTAAACCAAATTATGGTGAAACCCACCATTTGGAAAAACGGAGTACCCACTTTTTTAAGTGCACCTGGCAAGGGTGGTGGTTGCAGAAGAATTGAAATAAGTGGTAATGATATTTATGTAGCAGGATACGAATATGGAATTTCTTCAACTGGAACTGGAATAGTTTGGAAAAATGGAGTGGTTATTTATTCTGAACCCAATACTAGTATCAACGATATTAAAGTTGTGGGAAATGATCTGTATATGGTACTACGCCAAGGTATAGGAAGTGGCGCAGCAGGTAGTTTATGGAAAAACGGCGTATACACTAATATTAGTAGTACTCCTAACACTGCTTATCCTACTGGGCTTGCGGTTGTAGGTACAGATGTGTATATATGTGGCTTTAAATCAGGTGGGCAATTTTTTAAAGCAATGCTTTGGAAAAATGGCGTGGAAACTGAATTGACAAATGGTGATGTAGAAGCAGCAGCCTACGCAGTAACTGTGAATAATGGGGCTGTGTATGTAGCAGGTAGGCGTAAGAAAAATCTAATTCCTGGCAACCCTAATAATCCGCTATTATACACAGGTGTTGTATGGAAAAATGGCAATGAACTTTCAACGTATAATTATTATCCTACGGGTGTAATTGATGGTATGGAAAATACAGGTTGGTTGGGAATAGAATTTGTAGCCGGCACAGAGTATTTAGTAGGATTTTCTGATAGAACTCTAAACATAGCTACAGGTTATTATATTTCTACAGCATTTACAAGTAGAGCAGGAGGTACAGCAAATTTCCCCTTTACACTAACAAATATGGCTGTAACTGCGGGTACTCAATATGGTGGTGTTAAAGCCAACTCAATGTTTATTACCAAGCAGTGATGTAAAAATATAATGTCGCATTTTTTGTTTCAAGCCTCACAAACCGTCATTTAAAAAATAAACTGAAATAAAATAAATTAAAAAATATTTATTGCCTTCCTTTACTGGAGGGCATTTTTATTGATAAAATCAAATAGTGCCAATTATAAGTCTTTTAAATATTGAACTCAATACATGCCCGAATTTACTCCCTCAAAAGCCAGATAAAATCAAATATTTACAAATCTTCCCCTCAACCAAACTGTCACCCACTCAATAAATCTGCCATTCGCCAGCACAAGCCAATATTTACAAGCACTGATTGGTACTTTAGCATAGCAATTACAAAAAAGCATTATTAAATTTTAAAAAATAAAATAACAAAATGAAAAAAGTATTATTAGTATTAAGCATTATTGCCATTGGCGCATCATCTTGCAAAAAAGACAAAACACCCGACCCTGTACCTGTAGTGTATGGAGAAGAAAACTTTTTAGATGGGTACTTAAACAAAACAGGTTTTGAGCAAGGGACAAGTTCATTTTTAGGTTCAAGCTATTACAATATAGGTTTTGATTTTGTACCATTGGTTAAAGGTAAAATTAATTCTATAAAAGTAAAATTACCATCTGTAAATAGTGCATTAAAAGTTACTATTTGGGATAAAGCAACTGCCGCAGTTATAAAAACAGAAATAGTAAATGTAGCTACTGCCAATACATCACTTACCATAGATATTGCAGATATAGATTTAGTAAAAGATAAAGAATATGCAATTTCTATGAGCGCAATTAACTACTATTTGCATAAAAGAACAAATGGCTCAAGTGCTACCTATCCTGTTATTGTTAGTAATATAAAAATTTTAGGCCACAAAGAAAGCCCTAGTTCGCCAACATCAATAGTTACATATCCTACGATTACAACCAACAACCAATATACAGGAGATGTTTCATTCAATTTTCAAAGAACGGAATAAATCTAGTGACATTCGCCTTGGTCCATGTCCCCACGAACCAATCGCTAGGATAAAGTTTTTAAAATTTTATAAAATGAATTTTAGTACAAGATACAAAGAACTAAGTGAACGTTTCGTGAAGACACGAACCGAGGATATGATACAAAGAACTAAGTAAACGTTTCGTGAAGACACGAACCGAGGATATGAAATTATAGAAAATCAAAAAAAAGAATTAGATAAAATAAAAGCCGAGTTACAGCCAATAAAAATAAGCTAGTTATTCAATAATAATTTCAACTAGAAATTTACTTTTTAAACTACTACCATAAAAATATTATTATGATTAAAGCAAATTGCATTAACCGATTTATAGGAAAATATTTTGTAGATACCAACAACATTGTACGATGCGAGGCCAGTAGCAACTACACAAAAATATTTTTTACCAACCAACAACCTTTGCTTCTTGCAAAAACATTAAGTGCATGTGCTGATGCATTATGTAGTAGCAGTTTTGTACGCATACACCAATCGCACTTGGTAAATAAAAATTTTGTACAAAATATAGCGGTAGACGGCAGCGTGTTTTTAAAAGATGGTACTGTATGTAATATTAGTAGAAGAAAAAAAAGAGAAGTGCGGCAGTTGCTTTGTGCAAGCTAGGGTACGTATTTAGTTTTTTAAACAATAAAAAAGAATACAATTTTTAAATAATAAAACAAACAAAAATGAAAGCAATTAAAATTTTTATAATAATGTGCATTGTACTATTGAGCATAAATATTATGGCACAAAACGTAGGTATTGGAACCAATACACCATCAAAAAAATTAGAAATAAATAGTGGTGCTTTAAATCAGTCAGGTTTAAGATTAACGCAATATGCAAATAGCACAACTGAAGTAAATGTAACAGATGTTTTCGCAGATGTTTTATCTGTTACTGGTTTAGCTTTTGATAATATAGGAAACTGCTATGCAACAAATTTTAGTGGTAATAAAATACAAAAAATTTCTCCAGCAGGTATTGCTACTGATTTTGTTACAACAAATCTTAACGGTCCGCACGATATTACATTTGGCCCAGATGGTAATTTATATGTAAGTAATTATATTGGAGGTACAATTTCAAAAATTACGCTAGCAGGCGCTATCACTACATTTGCATCAGACTTCTCAAATCCTATAGGACTAGTATTTGACATGAATAATTTTTTATTCGTTGTAAATAATGGTAATGGGCAACTTTCAAAAGTTAGTCCTAACGGTGCATCTGTAACATATAATTTTGGTACTGGTCTTACTTCACCGTATGGTTGTGTGTATAACGCCGCAAATGATAAAATATATATTGCTAATTATGGTGCTGATGAAGTGGCAGAGATTAATTTTTTGCTTGGAGGTGCAAAAGCCACTTTCAAATCTGGTATTACTGCTTGTACAGGAATAAATATAGATGCTACTGGGAATCTTTATGTAGCACAAGCAGCACCAAATAAAGTTGTAAAAATTACTTCATTAGGTGTTGTTACGGATTATGCTACTACTACCTATCCTTTTGATATTACATTTAATAATGGCAAACTCTATATGGCCAATCAAACTATAAATAAAGTTTCCGTATTAAATGCGGTATCTAATTTTTTAGCGGTAGATAATGCAGGCGATGTGGTAAGGGTAAAAGCAGGGAATTTATTACAAACCACTGGGCAACCATTTCCAATCAGTTGGACTGTGGCAGGTAATGATATAGCTAATAACAACTCAGGTAGTGTTGGTATAGGTGAACCTGCTCCCTCAGAAAAACTGCAAGTAAATAATGGTAATGTAAAAATTGGAGCAAATGCTTGGGCTACCGCAGCTGATAATAAAGTTTTAAAATTTGGAGATGCGAATTATGTAACCATTGGTGAAGTAGGTGCTGATGATAAAATGGAAGTGAAAGCAAATGAAATAACATTGAAGGCTGTAAGTGGAAATGTACTAGTGCCAGATGGTAATGTAGCTATAGGCACTGGTGCAAGTACCGTGCAAAATAAATTACAAATAGGTAACCCACCTGGTTTTAGTGGAAATGAAATTGCTATTGGCAATGGTACGCAAGGAATGTCTTTTTCACTTGGCACTACAGCTTCTATTTGGTATAGTAATACAAACTTTGCATTAATGCCTGCAAACGGTACTGGTAATGTAGGTATTGGTACTACTACGCCTGCTGAAAAACTTAGCGTAAATGGAAATATTAGAAGTAAAGAAGTAGTGGTTGAATTAGCCAACTGGCCCGATTATGTTTTTGATAAAAAATACAATCTCCCTTCTTTAAAAAATGTAGAAGCATATATAAATGAATATAAACATTTACCAAATATTCCTTCGGCAAAAGAAATAGAAACTAATGGATTAAAAGTAGGCGAAGTACAAACAAAGATGATGCAGAAGATAGAGGAGTTGACTTTGTATATCATTGAAATGAAAAAGGAAATTGAACTGTTAAAATTAAAAAATAATTAATGAAGAAAATATTGAAAATAATATATCGAATCGTTTTCTTTCTTGTTTTTTTAATAAGTAATGAAAAATCCTTTTCTCAAACTCTTTTAAAAGGGGTAAAGAAAACAATTTCCCCCACGGGTTCGGTTGTAATGAGAAATTTACCCGAGCCTTCAAAAATCAATACTGAAATAATTAATAATTATATACCCAATAATGCAGCAAAGAAAGAAATGCCTAAACCTCGTGAAATTAAAATAGAACAAATAAAGCCAAGCTTTGAGCCCACTATGGTAAACGTAATAAAAGAAAATGGAAATATATCAAATAATAGAAATCCTGAAATTTATGAATCACCTTGTGTAGGTTATCAAGGAATTATGCAAAACAATGGTACAGCAAGTTCTTTTAATACTTCGAGACCTCCTGATGTTGGAGGTGCGGTAGGAGTTGATCATATTTTTTTAACTGTGAATAACCGTTTTAGAATACAAAATAAAAACGGAACTATACTAAGGGAAGAAGATCAACGAAACCCTAATGGTTTTTGGGCAAGTTCTGGCTACGATTTATCCTCAAATATGTTTGATCCAAAAATAATTTATGATCCTTATCAAAACCGCTGGGTATATGTAATAGATTTTGGGGGTCGCAATTCTACTGTTTCTGCAATATATATGGCAGTTTCAATAACCGCAGACCCAATGGGAGGCTGGGTATTTTATTTAATTGATGCAGATGCTGAAAATGATAATTGGGCTGATTATCCAAGTATTGGGTTTAATAAAAATTGGATTACTATAAATGTAAATATGCTTAGAAATGCAGGAACGTCTGCTTCAGCTGTTAGCAGAACTTTTATAATTAATAAAACTCAATTATATGCTCAAATGCCTGTAGTAGATGTTACAACTTATGATGCTCCAAACACCATATATACGTACTGGACAATTTGTCCTGCAAAAGTTTATGACCCAATTTATAATGATATGTGGTGTGCCACAAATGATGATGTAAATGATAATGACATTCGTTTTTTTAAAATTACTGGCGGTCCTTCAAATCCAATAATGACTGAGGAAGGGTATATAAGTATTGGGTCTGACTGGGCAGGTGGTGGAGGAGATTTAGGTCCACAAGCTGGAAGTGGAATAAAAATAGATTTGGGGTTTGATTGGATACAATCAGCTATTTGGCGAAATGGAAAATTATATCTTTCACAAAATCTTTTTACGCCTGATGTAACTAATCCTACCGATGCTACACTTCAATTAGTATCGTGTACGCCAGCAAATGAAACTGTAGTAGAAGCTATTAGATTTCCAACTGATAATAATAATATGTACGCATACCCAAATTTTGTTGTAAACGATAATGGGGACTGGGTTGTAAGTTGTGCAAAATTCACTTCCTCTACTTTTCCTTCTGCGGCTGTATTAGTAAGAAGAAATGGAGCTACAAATTTTAGTGAAACAGTTTTTAAAGCAGGTGAAGATTCATATATCGAAAGTAATACTAGAAACAGGTGGGGAGATTATACCACTGCTGCATTAGACCCTACAGACGATAATAGCGTGTGGGTTGCTGGAGACTATTCACTACCTCGAGTAAATGGAGTTAGTGGTTGGAGCACTTGGTGGGCAAAAATTTGCAGTGGTATATGTTATAATTTTACTTTTTTAAACACTGTACAACCAACAGGTACAATGCGTAAATGGGAGGCAGCTAATACAGTTTACGCTAGTAGTGTACTTCAACCAGGTACAGACATAAAATTGGATGCAGGGTTAAAAATTGTATTAGTGCCGGGGTTTAAAGCAACTAATGGCTCCAGAGTTCGTACATATCTGGAAGGCTGTGGTGGAGCACAATAATTTAAATGCTACAATTAGTGACGAAATAATATAGATTTTTAATTTTTATAAAAATGTTTAAAAATGAAAAATTTAATCATCACCAAAACAATCATAACAGAAGGTGTAGCAGATAGCAACCCTAAAGTTTCTTTTGTAGAACACAAGTTTACAAAACCTACAGATATGTTGGTGCAAGTAGTACAAACAAGTTGCTTCTTTAACCCACAGCAAAATAATTTTTGGAAAGTAGAGCTTACCATAGATAGTTGGGAGCATAAAGTAGGTACAAAAAAAGTGTTAGAAACGATACCAGCATTTTCTATTTCAAATACGTTAGAAATTAAAAAATGCACTTGGGTAAAAGTGCGGCTTACTGCCGTAAATGGCGGTGGTGCAGGTATTATGAATATATACGTTTAAATTTTTTTACGGGGATAAAATTAAACAGTAGCATGTTTTTAAATAAACAATGCTGCTATTTTTATAATTTATGTTACAAAAAACGCATCCATCACAAGATGCGTTTTTTACTCTCAAAGTATTTTAGCGCTCCCCGTGTCTGACACCTATGAAAGCAGCCTTGCTTTCGCAGGGAGCTTGCAGGTGTCTGACACATTCAAAAGCATTTGCGATTCAAAAAAATAATTTGAGTGCTCTACTAAATGTGTCAGCCACCTATAAGTAGTTTTTTAAATTGTTAGTTTACTGTAAGCTGTCTGACAAAGCGAAATCTTCTTATCTTAAACCAATCCTTTCCATTTAATAAATCCTGCACTAGCTACCAAAGCCACTCCAAATAAAATAAAACCCATAGGAATATTTTTTTCTTTTTGTTCATTACTTTTTACTTCTGGTATTAAAGTAGCATACTGTGCTTCTGCTACTAATTCTTCATCGTTTTTTGCAGATGCATCATCTTGCCAATTATTAATGTTTGTACCTGTAAGTGCAGTAAGTTCATTCAATTCTTTTTTTCTTCTTTGTTTTAAATCTTGCAAATATTTTTTACCTGCTACACAATCAAAACTACCAGTAGCAGGGTGTGTAATAATATACCTCGCTTGAAAAGATTGTGTATTGGGCGTTACTTGAAACGATAAATCTTGCGCAAAAGATTTTCTGTTATACCTAAAATGCAAACGGGTAAAATGTACATTGTTACTACCGTTTTCTATCTCATTATCTACATCGCTATAGTCGCTCCAATCTTTTCCGCCAAGCCACCATACACCGCTTTGCACAAGGTCTTGCGCAGTAGGAGGGTTGCCTACACATGGGTCACATTTCATTTGGTTTACTGGTGTTACATTCCATGCATATTCTAAAAACGCTACACTCTTATCCTCATTGCTCCACTGCTGTGTAAATAAATTACTATAAAAACTGCTAAAGTTTTTTTGTACAAACAATGGAATATTTTTATCGGTAGCAATGTTAGCATTGCGATAGTTGGTACATTCTATTCTTCCTTTTCGGGTAAATGCATACACAATTAAGTCTTGGTCACCGTCTCCATTAGCCATACCCAATCGTATAGGCAACATAAATTTTGGAGAGTTAAAACTTATTTGAATAGGGCGCAGAAAATTATTATTTAATTTGTTTTTTTCTGTTTCATTTACTTTTACTACAAAAAATTTAAGATTACTTTTTATGTAAGGGTCAAGCACTTCTTCTGCGCCTTCGGGTATTTTGTAACCATTGCTGGTAAGCCATTCTTTTAAGCCACCACTTTCTTTGGCACTCAATATCAAAATATCGTATTCGCCTACTATATATTTAGCTTCTACTTTTACCCCTAAGTCTTTATCCTTAGATTTTTCGTTTGCACTCGCAGTTGGCGCTACCCTATCTACTTTTGCCATAGACATTTTATTTTCGTATTCTATGTTTGGGTCACAAGGGTTTCTATCCCAATACTCCACCAACCTTGGTGCACTATAATCATTTAATTTTTGAAATATACTTTGATCAACCACTTTTATATCATCTTTGCGCAGCACAATAGGCACGGGTACTACCATGGCAAAATCTTTGGTATCACCTTTAAAATCGTTGTACATGGTAATAGATGTTTTGCTACCATCACGTACCAAAATAACTTGGCTTGTTTTGTTTTTTAAAGTACCATCTGCCTTGCTTACATAAAAGCCGCAAAAGGAAAATAGCAATGGAGATACAGCAATAGCTGTTGCAATAATTGGGAGTTTCTTTTTCATTGTGTTTGTTTTTAAGCCCCCTCTATCTCCCCCGAAGGGGGAAGAAAAGGAGAAGATTAAGTATAATTGGTTAATTGGAAATTTGTTATAAGTTGTTGTTTCTTTTGATTTATTAGTTATAAGATTGGCTATGTAAAAATGGGTTTATAGAATAATTGTTTGTTGCAATATTTTTGATAGCAGTATTCCACTGAAAGCTTTTTGCCTTAAATAATTTATCTAACAATGGCACAAGCGGCTGCGCAAAAACCAATACAAATATGGGTGCAGCATTTATAAATTTAAAAGTGGCTAAGTAAAAAGCTACAGCGGCTATGGCGGTACACCATATTATTTTTGCTATATTATGATTGGGCGTAGTTTTAGGGTCTGTAACCATAAAAAAAGAAAATAGAAGCAAGCTACCTGTGCTTAGTGATTGTATAAAATGATCTATTGGCCAACCGAGGTAAATAATTTGGCGTATAAAAATTAAGCCTGCAAATACGCCAAGAAAAAAAAGACTTGTAGTTAAATTTTGAACTTTGGTAACCACAATAAAACCCAAGCTCAACACGGCAAATAAAATTACTATTCCACTTCCCCATTGCCCAGGACTAACCCATGCTTTTCCTGTAAGTAATATAGCTGCCACAATACCCAACGCTGATGGGTTAAAAATATGTTTACCATTTACACGAATAATATATTTAGAAAGAATAGATACAAATGCTGCAAATGCAGCTACCCACCAAAAGTTTGTCTTTAGCAATAAGCTTAGCCCAAACGAAGAAATAAGTACAGATGGAATAGCTTTTTTAAATGTAGTGAAAAATGTGTTGTCCTTTTTGCCAAAAGCCAATTCACATAAAAACTGTGTAACAATGCTTGTAATAAAATAAGTTAGGTACAGCCAACCCTCATTTTGCCACTGCAAAAAGAAAATGCCATAGCTTAAAAATATACTTTGAAATAATATTTGAAAATACCGTGCGTCTTTAAAAAGTTTTGTAACTAACATACAAGGGCGTTTTCTAAAAAGATGCACTTGTAAAAAGAATTACATAATTAAAATAAAAAATAAAATTTTGTGGAAAATGAGTAGGTATGCATCACCATATCGTTTATATAAAAAAACGCACCTTAAAAAGATGCGTTTTAAATTCTTACCTAGTGCCACCATCTAGTGGCTTATCTCTATTCAGCATTTTATCTCTATTGGCTATTTCCCAAGCAGTATAAAAAATCATACGCACTCTTTTTTCACAGAGCTCAAAATTTATTTTATCAACTGTATCGGTAGGCTTGTGGTAATCTGCTTTTAGCATACCATCATAAAAAAATAATACTGGCACACCTTTTCGTGCAAAGTTGTAGTGGTCGCTACGGTAATAGATTCTTTCTTTATCATTAGGGTCATCAAACTTATAATCTAAAACGAGGTTGGTAAATTTTGCATTGGCGGCTTCGTTTATCAATGGCATTTCGCTGCTTATTTTATCGTGGCCTACTACGTATACATAGTTTAATGTATCTGCTGTTTTTCTTTCTGTATCTACTCTGCCTACCATATCTGTATTAAGGTCTACAGATGTTTTATCTAGCGGATAAATAGGATGGTCACTGTAATACTCACTACCCCACAGGCCTTTTTCTTCGCCACTTACTGCCATAAAAACTATAGTGCGTCTTGGGCGGTTACCATCTGCAGCTGCTTTTGCAAATGCGGCGGCCATTTGTATTACACCTACCGTGCCGCTACCATCATCATCTGCACCATAAAATATTTTACCGTCATGCTTACCAAGGTGGTCGTAGTGAGCAGTAAGAAAAACGTATTCGTCTTTTTTATCAGTACCTTCTATTATACCAATTACATTGCTGGCATTAATGATATTTCTTTGTTTTTTAAAAACATACTTGGTAGATATTTTTGTATCTGTAGGCTGTGGCGAAAATATACCTTTTGCTTTTGCTGTTACCAATGCACTATCAAAATTTACAGGAAAATTAATTTTTGCAAATGCATGAGATAAAATAGCATAGTTTAATGTTTTTCCTTTTTCTTCTGGTATGCTTTCAAAAGTTACCCCTGTTTTGCTATTATTATCGATTAATCTTTTACTAAATATTTCTCCATTTGGGTTTATTACAAAAACACCTACTGCACCTCTAGCTTTTGCAGCAGCTAGTTTTTTAGGTATACCCGGAAAACTCCATGCTGATTGTTTGCTCCCCGCATCAATAAAATATTTGCCATCTTTCTTTGGCTCACCCAAAAATATTACAACAACTTTACCTTTTACATTTATAGCAGCATAGTCATTATACGCCGCATCATCTATGCCGTACCCTGCAAACACTAGTTTATTAGATTTGAATGTAGCATTTTCATTACCATTAAGTTGTATTAAATAATCTGTTCCATTTACAGCTGCTACTCCATTTATGCTAAGGCTACTTTGTAAAATAGTATCTTGATGCAAAGGGTACAATTGCTGATACCCTTTAAGTTTACCCACAGTTTTTAAACCCAAAGCAGCAAATTGGTTTTCTATATAAGCTGCAGCTTTTCTTTGACCCTCAGTTCCTGTTTCTCTACCTTCAAACTCATCGCCTGCAATAATGGTAAGATGTTTTTTTAGTTCTGCACCAGTTATCAAATTGCCATACTTGGCTGCAATATCTGTTTGGGCACATGTGTTTGTTGTAAAAAAGATAAGCGATAAAAAAATAAATTGCTTCATGTTGTTTTTTGTTTTGTAAAGCAATTTATGGTAAGATTTTTATTGAGGGAGAGAAATTTTATGGGTGGTAATATTAGTAACACTTTGTTTTTATAGAGCATTAAAAATATTTCAAATAAAGAAGTTATTAATAATTATTCTTTAAAAATATTTTTCACTTTTAAAGACTTTTTACTAAATGGTGTGAGGGAGTATGTGGCTTTTGCCTCTATCCATAATGTGGGATTTGGATTCCTCTCTGCATCGGGTGTGCCATGTATAATTAAAAAGCCATTTAATTTTTCTTTTTCTACCCCAATTAATAACCTTGGTGCAGAAAACCTTGTAGCGCTTTGTCCACTTTTTATGAATATTGGATTGCCGGCAGCATCATAGTTACCCGTAAATAAATCTACTTTAAATTTTGTACCACAATTCATAAAGCCATACCCAACACCTAATATAAAATTAGTGCTTTTACGGTTTGCATTAAACGGATAAAGTATATCAAAAAAGTGATCTCTTTTAAGGCGTTTTTCTGTTTTAAATCGTGGACCTGTAGGGTAGTTGGTTACCAAATCTCCTAAAACTGCATAGGTAAAATTATTTGAAAATTGAATTATCAATCTATCTTTCATTATTTTTTGTTTAATGTCAATTACTACATAGGCTGCACTTCTACCTATATTAAGCGGCAAATTATATGGGTTATAATTATTGTAAAATTTTTCAGCAAGCCGTAATGACTGAGCTCTATACGCTGCTCCAATGGCTACTGATGGGTTCAATTTAAAAAAATCTTGACAAAAACTTTTTGTAGAAAAAAATGGAATTAATATTAGTAGGGTACATTTTTTCATAATGCAATATTATTTCTGAAAGTTATTTAAAATTTAGTGTGTTTGTTTTTTTGCTTTTTTTCTAAGGGGCATACTGTAAGTGGCTTTAAACTCTAACCATACTGTAGGGTTAAAGAAAAATAACATATCTGGCGTTTTATGAGCTATAACAAAACTATTTAACCTGCCTGCTTGTAAACCAATAATAAACCGTGGTGCAAAGTATCTAAAATTTTCAGGTACATTTTTTAAAACTACTGAATTTCCTAAACTATCAAACCCTCCTGTAGGTCTGTCGTAAGTAAATTTAGTATTACAATTCATAACTCCTATGCCAGCTCCTACCAACAATTTAAACCAATCTTTTTTTAGTTTAATTTGATACATAATATCTAAAAAATGGTCTCTTTTTAGTCTTTTTTCGGAGGTATATTCTTGGCTTGGCAAGTTTTTCCTTATACTTCTAAATTCATCATAAATGAAGTAGTTTGATAATTGTATAATAAATTTCTCTTTAAATACTTTCTCTTTTATATCAACGGAAAAATAGGTTGCTCTTTTGCCTGTGTTATATATAAATCCGTACCTATTAGGTAACAGGTATCCAGGAACAAATGTTAATCTTAGTGATTGCCCTCTAAAAGTAACACCAGCCGCAATAGATGGCATTACTTTTTTTTGGCCATACATCTTTATTGATAATGATATTACGAAAAAGCAAATAAAAAAACAATGTTTTTTGAATTTCATAATATCGAGTTGTTTAAAATGGTTTTGTATTAAAAAACATTGGACTATTTATACCAGCGGCTAAAAAAGAAATCACAAATCCATTTGCATAATATACTGTATTAATATCCGAATTGTACGGAGAGTTTAGGTATGTATTTCCACCAGGGAAAGATGAAAGGGTATTAGTTATTGCTCCTTTTGCATACAAGCTGTTCGTTTCAAAACCCAGAGTTATAAAAGATTTTGCTCTATAATTAAATGAGTAATTATTTGCTTGATTAAGAGTCGGACCAATATAATCTCTTCTTCCGCTTATTGCAGTATTGCGAAGACCTGTTGGCCAATTATCTCTTTCAAAAATAGCATAATCGAAAAAAATAGGGTCACTATTTACATTCAAAGTTGGCCAACCAATTTGGAGTGGATAGTTTACAAGTATTATATTACCATTTCTAATTTCTTTTCTAGTAAATTTTCTAATTAGTCTTCCTAAGTAGGAATTCCCGTTTTTTTGATCGGAATCATAGTGTTCTTCAAATTGGTTAAAAATGCCTAGAACTCTGTTGTTATGGCAATGTAATACTGCTCTAATTGATACTTCAGATTTGCCAGCTAACCAGCTTTCATATAATACATTAACTCTCATATGCTCAATTTGACAGTTCACCAAAGCATGAGTAGGGTCGTTGACTGTAGGGTGAGGAATAGTGGGTACTGGATCAATATCTGGGTTTGTTCCACCGCCACCCGTTCCACCACCACCTGTTCCACCACCACCTGTCCCTCCTCCCCCACCACCACAGGGGTAATCATCATTGCAAGGTAATGACAGTCTACCCTGAGCATCTACAGATTCGCTCAATGAAAACACCCAAACTTCATTTTCATTTGCATAATTTTCATCAACAATGCCCCAATAATGCAATAATCCAGCAGAGTCAATCGAGTATGCTGGATAACTTGCAGTTGCAAGAGACTCTTCATTCCCTGTTGAGCCTCCGTAAAAAACTACTTTTATGCTATCATATTGTGATAGTGAAGAATTATTTGACTCTTCGTCATGCTGAAATTTAGGTATGAAAATTTGTGGATAAAAATTATATCCACTGATACCTCCAATATTTTTAAAAGCTGCTAACCCTTCATTCAAATTCGGCGAATTTAATTTAGTTGCCCAGGTTGAGTTTTTCTTTAAATCATCAACTAGTACTTCGTATTCTGTATCAAATTTTTTCCTTACTTGAGTTCTAATAAAATTTACAAAATCGTCGTCTTTGGTAAGCTTTGCAATTTCTGCTCCAATCTTTCTGAGATTAGCTTCCGCATAAGCTACCTGTTTTGCATCAGTTTGGCTTGTAATGGGTATGTTATCGCTAACATCATTTTGCATATCTGTATTCATTTTTTTGCACCCCGCCAACATTAATACTGTTGCCAGAATAATCGAAAGGTTTAATCTTTTCATAAATGTAGTTTTTTTTATTTATGTAAAACTAATTGCTTGGTTTCTTAAATTTTACCGTAGAAATACCTTACTTTTAAACCAACACTTTAAAAATATAAATCATTGCTTTACTTTTAAACTATTAACTTATATTATGGAAAATAAAGATGCGTTCTTAAAAAAGATAGGAGCAAATATTAAAGAAATTAGAAAATCAAAAAACTATGAGCCTAAAGCTGTTGCAAGTGGTTTGAATATGAGTGTACAAGCATATGGTAAAATAGAAAATGGCGGTACAGATTTAAATATTAGTAGGCTATTTGAAATTGCACAGTTCTTTGATGTTAGTTTTACACAAGTTTTAAAAGTAAATGAAGGCGATGTTTTTAATTTTTCATCTCATAATAACAGTGGGGGTTATCATGTACAAACAATTGGGGTATTAAATGTATCAGACGAAAAGTTATATGAATACTTACTAAACGAAAATATAGAACTAAAACAAAAAATTGCCGTTAATGAAACTTTACTAAAAAAAGTAAAATAACTTTACAGTTGTTTATTAAGTAAAATTTTTAAATATGAATGCTCAATTAAATATAAATATTGGATTGCAAGAAATAGTTGCCTTAGTAAAACAATTGCCAATTGAAGAAAAAGGACAATTATTTCATTTGTTGGAAGAAGAGCAGTATTTTAATAATATCCCCCAAGAACACAAGGACCTTGTACGTAAGCGTATTAAAAAAAGCAATGAAAATCCAGAGCGAATGTTGGATGAGAAAACCGCTTTAGAATTAATTAATGCAATGTAATGCGTAGTTTTATTATTCAATATGCTCCAGAGGCATTAGAAGAAATCCAACATGTGATTAATTATTATAATAGTGTTTCTCCAAAGCTAGGCAATAGATTTAAAAATAATTTATTATTAGAAATTAAGTTGCTTAAACAAAATCCAAAATACAACTCCTTTAGATACGATGAAGTGAGGTTTGCTGTTGTTAAAAGATTTCCCTACGCCGCTCATTACACTGTAGATTATGTAAAAAAAGTTGTAAAAATTCAAGCAGTGCTTTCTTTTAGCCAAGACCCAGATGTGAATTGGAAGATTAGGTTTTAGTGTATTTTGAAAGGAAAAGTATTAAAAATTAAAATAAGTTACAGAAATTGCACTCATGGTGGTTTCTAAACAAACATCCTTATTTGATTTTTTTGAAGAGCCTGTTGAAAAAGTTCGGCAGGAAGATCCTCCTATTGTGCAAAAAGAGTCTGTAGCCTTGGTTGTAAACGAAGACCCGATAGAAGTAGAGTTTGAAGAAATAGCCCCAATAATAGGGCCACTTATAAAAACAAATACAAGGGGTAGAAAAAAACTTAGTGACAATACTATAGCAGCAGGTTTTATAGAAGTGCCAGAAGATGATGTGTTATTCCAAAAGAAGTACTATGGTATTGGGGCAGTAGCCGAAATGTTTAAAGTAAATATTTCGCTTATACGTTTTTGGGAAAAAGAATTTGATATTCTAAAACCAAAACTAAATGGCAAGGGAGATAGGCATTTTAGACCCGAGGATGTTAAAAACTTAAAACTCATACATCATTTATTAAGAGAAAAAAAATATACCATAGAAGGTGCAAGAGATTTTTTGAAAAAAAATAAAAAAGGAGAGGAAGTTTTTGCAGTAATAGAAGATTTGAAAAAGACCAAATTATTTTTGAATGAATTGAGGTTGAGTTTATAAAACTAACAAGTTTGTTAGTTACAAGTTTGTTAGTTACATTTGTGTAAATTTTTTAAATATGAGTAGGCCATTCAATTATGGAAAACTAGCAGAAGTTAATTATTTTACTAACAGAACAAAAGAGGTGAAATGGCTAGAAACCCAAGTGAATGCAGGGATTAACTGTATTCTTGTATCGCCAAGGCGCTGGGGAAAATCTTCTTTAATATTACACACAGCCCAATTGATAAAGAAAAAAAATAAGAAAATAATTTTCTGTTTTTTAGATTTATACAACATAAGGTCAGAAAAAGAATTTTTAGAGTTGTTTTCTACAACGATTATTAAAGCTACATCTACCTCTTTTGAAGATGCCGTTAGAAATGTAAAAGCAGTTTTTAAACAATTAATACCATCAGTTGCTTTATCTTCAGACCCAAATGCAGAAATTGAATTGTCTTTCAATTGGAAGGATTTGCAAAAAAATATTACAGAGGTACTTAACTTACCAGAAAAAATTGCCGTAGAAAAAAATATACAAGTAGTTGTATGTGTAGATGAGTTTCAAAATATTAGTTTTATGGATGATGGGATTGCATTTCAAAAAAAACTACGTGCACATTGGCAAAAGCAGCAAAATGCTAATTACATATTGTATGGGAGTAGACGGCATTTAATGATGGATTTTTTTACAAAAAGTACTATGCCATTCTATAGATTTGGTGAAATTTTATTTTTAGAAAAAATTGCAGAAAGCCACTGGATACCATATATTACTGGAAGATTTGATGCAACAAATAAAAAAATTAGTGTGCATTTAGCAAGTAAAATAGCGCAGCTAATGGAAAATCATCCATATTATGTACAACAATTATCACAAGTAGTTTGGCAGCAAACAACTAAAACTGCTACCGAAAATAGTTTGCTTGAAGCAATTGAGGAGCTTTTAGATCAGTATACCATTCTATATCAAAAAGAAGTAGATATGCTCACTAATTATCAACTTAATTTCTTAAAATTGTTATGTAACAATGAGCAACAACATAGCAGTGCTGCGGTATTGTCGGAGTATAATTTAGGTACATCTGCTAATGTAGTAAGAATAAAAACTGCATTACAGAACCATGAAATTATTGACGTGCTAGGAAAGCAGATTACTTTTAATGACCCACTTTTTGCAATTTGGTTGAAGAAAAGATTTTTTAAACAAACAATGCCATAATAAAAGACAAAAATGAAAAAAATAATTTTAGCCAGTACAATGCTGTTAGCAATTTTTGATACCATAAATGCACAAACACCCTATACAAATACCATAAACGAAAAAAAAGAAACTATTTTAAATGGCATCATAACAAAATATGCTATAGCAAATAATGAAGCATTAAAAACTTGGTACGGTACTAACCAAGCAAGTTATAAGCCCGATGCAACTGTGCTTGCAGCCATGGAAGCTGCAAAAGGTAAAGTACAGTTTGTAGTGTTTGGTGGTACTTGGTGCGAGGATACACAATTTATTTTGCCGAGGTTTTTCAAGTTGCAAGAGCAAGCAGGCATAGCAGATAATAGTATTAGTTTTTATGGTGTGGATAGAGCAAAAAAAACATTGGGCAATTTAAACGATGCTTTTAAAATTACTAATGTGCCTACTATCATTGTAATGAAAGATGGCAAAGAAGTAGGAAGGGTAGTGGAGTATGGCAAAACTGGAAAATGGGATGAGGAGCTAGCAGAAATTGTAAAAAAGTAAAAAGTATTTATAATAACGGCTCTTGTTTTGGTGCAACAATGTTTTCTTCATTATTAACGATAGTTACATTGCTAGCTGCCACCGACATTTCTATATTATGTATTTCTAATAAACGAATTAACTCAAAATTTATTTGTTGTTTCAATTGGTCATATTCAAATTTTGAATATGGAGGTGTGTAATATTCTATCGTAATTACAGCACCATCTTTTCCAAAGTCTGTGAGAAAAACACTTTTATCAATAATTTCTTCTTGCTGGTTTTCTAAATAATTTTTTATGGCTTCAATTGTTTCTTTAATTTCTGATAGCTTGCTTTTTTCGGAGAGTTTCAGTTTTATTTCGGCTCTACGTTGATTTCGTAAACTCATATTATCTACAATGCTATCCACCATCTGCTTATTGGGCACTGTTACTAAAGTTTTGTCGGCCGTACGAATGCGTGTGCTACGTAAACCAATACGCTCTACTGTACCAGAAATATTATTTACTTTTAAAGTATCGCCTGTAAAAAATGGCTTGTCAAAAAATATAATAAAGGAGGCTATAAGGTTTTCAATACTTTCTTTTGCAGCAAGTGCAAGTGCAGCTCCTACAATACTAAGCCCAGTAAGTAAACTGCCAATATTTTGATTGAAAGCGGTTTTTAATATAAAGAGAAAACCAATTACACTTATAAAAACTTTTAATAAATCTCTAAAGAAAATTACAACTTGGTCATGGCTTTGATCATCGGAAGAATATTGCTCTATAAGCAAAGCTATAAAATCTATAAGGCTTACTAGAAAATAGAAAATGGCAATGATGATTATAGAATTTCCAATTCTTTCCATCACATCATTAAGCGAAATGCCATGTAGCTTATATATCCAAGCTTTAGGAAAATTTAATTTTTCTACAGCTAGCACAGCCACAATAACAACCAATGACCAACTCAATGGTTTTAAAGTAAGCGAAACAAACAAAGGCTTATCTATAGATTTCCATTTCTTTTTTACCAACAAATATAAAAGTGATGCAAGCGTATGTGATAGTAATCTTCTGCAGACAAATACCACAGCAATAATTAGAAATACTACCAAGTAACTCCAAAGCGTATTGTCTAAAAATATTGTATCTAAAAATTCCATTTTTTAATTATAAGATTTCATAAACCTCAATACCATCTTTTTTTAGCAAATAAACTTTTCCATTCATAGCTTTTATGTCTATGTAGTCTTTAAAAAAAGGAGGTAGCTTATATGTTTTTAAGTTTAATGATTTTAGTTCATAACTTTCCAAAGCATTGCCTACAAACCCCATAATTTTATTGCCACTAACTGCTATATGTTCCCAATGCAAAAACGGCAAATTGTATTTTAAGGTGCCGTAATAATCAAAGATATACATGCCTTTTTCATTGTCATACAAAAATACGCTTCCATCTCTATCTATTATTTCTGTTGGGTTAGGTGCGATATCAAATATCTGCCGCCAATCGTTTGTTTCGCTAAGTATTTTGCCGTCGTCTTTTATTTTTTTTAATTTAAAGTCTTGTTCATCAAAAAGCCAGATATTGTTGTCGTAAGAGGTAGCAATGGCTTTTACTTTAAATATATTTTGATTTCTAAAATTTATGCTATTTCTAAAAGCCAAAAACCTATCTAGTATTACAACTGTGGAATAATTTTTATAAAAAACGAGTATCTTTAGCGGATTGCTCACATCTATAAAAGTGGGGTTGCCAAATTTTTTTACATCATTAAAAACACCTGTTGAGTCACCTTTGGCGTTTAATTTTTTTAACTGATTTTTTTCTCCAATAAAATATAAGTTATCTAATACATCTACATTAAAATAACTAAAACTGCCTGGTATAAATTTAAAAAATTTAAAGTTGCTATCTGCCTTATTAGAAAAAGCGTATGATGAATCTGTAGTTGAGTTTATTTGCGCATGCGTGCAAAATGAAAAAAATGCAAAACAAAAAACGAGATATGGTGTTTTATTTTTCAGCTAAATTAATTTTTATAATATTCCAATAATAATTTTTTACCATCAAACACAGCATAACTAAAATATTTAATCCAATCGCCAAGGTTTATATAACGGCTATTTTCTTGCAAACTAATATCCAATGGTAAATGCCTATGCCCAAACACAAAAAAATCATAATGCTTTTCTGTAAGTACTTCTTTGCAGTATACTACCAGCCACTCTTTTTCTTCACCTAAAAAAACCTCATCTGTTTTTCCAGTTTTAGCCCTACTTTTTCTGCTAAAATAATCTGCAATACCTATACCAATATTTGGTGGTAATATACCAAAGAGAAATTGACAAAATTTATTTCTAAATATTTTTTTAATAAATTTATAACCTTCGTCGCCTGGGCCTAATCCATCGCCATGGCCTATTAAAAATTTTGTATTAAAAAAAACAAATTCTTTGGGTTCAAAATATACTTTGGTATTTAATTCTTTTTGGAAATAATCTTTCATCCACATATCATGGTTACCTACAAAAAAATGCATGGCTATTCCAGCATCTGAAAGCTCGGCTATTTTCCCTAAAATACGGACGTATCCCTTTGGTACAACTTTTTTGTACTCATACCAAAAGTCAAATAAATCGCCAACTATAAAAATAACTTGAGCATCATGCTTAATTACATCAAGAAAACGAATAATTTTTTTTTCTCTTATCAAACTACTGGCTGCATCTGGCGCACCTAAATGAAAATCTGATAGGAAATATATTTTTTTTGTAGTATCCATTCAACAATTAATTCTTTTTTTGCTGCATATAATTTATGAGGTCGCCAGATTGTATAGCTTCAAAACCATCAGTACTTCCGTTAAACCAATATATCCATGCTGATATTACTTTATCTATCTGGTAAACTTCTACTTTTTCCCGCTTATATAAAGCAGTTTCTCCCGCTTCCACATGCAATCCTTCATAATCATCTAGCTGTTCAAAAGCCCACGAAAATTCTTCTATATTTTTTAAACAATACAATTCACCTACAATCATATCTTCATTATCAGCAGGTATAGCTACCGGGTGTAAGCCGTTATGGTAGAATTTACCCTTTACCAAACCTTCGCCACAATATTCAAAATAGTGGGTTAGGTACTCGTACGCAGCGTTTTTGAAACCACTACGTAAAGATCCATAAACAAAAAGATAGCAAGATGTTGTGCTCATGTTCTTAATATTAAAATAAAAAATATCGTTTAAAATTATGCTTTTTTTTTGCAAGCAGCAAATCCTTAATTTTTAGCTATTGTAAACACTTTTAAGACCAGAGACCTCTAAAAAATTAAAAGTATTTGTCTCGACTATTTATTAATTAAATTGTTTTATTACATATATTTGTACAAAATTATGTACAATGTTAGTAGCAAATATTTCTCAATTTAGAAAAGATTTAAAATTTTACATTGATAGTGTAACTGATAATCATGACACCTTGATTGTAAATGGTAATGGTAAAACGGTTGTCGTAATGTCTTTGGATGATTATAATGAAATGGAAGAAACAGATTATTTAATGAGTACTCCTGCCAATAAAGCAATGATGTATAAAGCACTAGATGAATTAAATAATGGGAAAGTTATTACTAAATCTATGGAGGAACTAGAAAAAATGATAAATGACTAGTTTTTCAAATACAGCTCTTTCGAATTTAGCTCATTGTATAGAAAATGATAGGAAAATTGCTTTAAGAATTCTGAGAATAATTGAAGAAATCAAACGCAATCCATTCATTGGTATAGGTAAACCAGAATCATTGAAAGGAGATTTTAAGGGCTTTTGGAGCAGGCGAATTGACGATGAGCATAGACTAATTTACAAAGTAGAAGAAGGAATCTTATTTATTCACTCTTGTCGTTTTCATTATATATAATACTCGTTAAAAAAGTTTACGCCTCTACTAAAAAGCAATATACTTCCTTAGGGCCATGCACGCCAGTTACCAATGTTTTTTCTATATCGGCAGTTCTACTTGGACCACTTGCAAAACTAATAAATGATGGAAAGTTTTCTGTGTATTTTTCTTTTACTGCTACTAAGGCATCTTTTACATCGTACAATACTTGGCTCGTGTATGCTATACAAATATGTATAGGTGCATACACACTTGTTGTGCGACCACTTTCTTGAGCACTACTAAGTACAATAGTGCCAGTACGTGCCACTAAACTTTCGCAACCTGTTATAGATACTTCACATGAAGGTAAATCGTTGTACGGTTTTACTTCAATTTTTTCTAGCAAATTATTTAATTTAATTTCTGTACAATAAACTTTTTGCCAGTCTTTTTCTACAATAAGTTGAGATAGTTTTTTTTGTAAGTCTATTTCATTGTCACAAAAAGAAAATTTACCCTGTAGTTTTGTAAATTCTTGTGCAAATAAAACCAGTGGGTCTTCATTGGTATTCACAAACACATCGCTATTACCTTCGCTGTTCGGAAAAGGCAAAGGCACTGGATTACTCAGTGCCTCCCTTATACGTTTCAAAATATTTTCCTTAGCAGTAGTTGCCATTATTACATTTAAATTGATGGTGGATTTATTAATTCTTCATCAAGAGATATAGATGGTTCTTTTGCTACTTCATCTTTTGTGTCAATATCAAGTAACTTTTTTTCTTCAAAAGGCCGTTTTCCGATTAACATTTCTACATCACTTTTAAACAAAACTTCTTTCACCAAAAGCTCTTTAGCTAATTTTTCTACGTCTCCTTTTTTCTCTGTGAGCAATGCTTTGGTTTTAGCATATGCGTCTTCAATAAGTAATCTTACTTCGTTATCTATTAGTTTACCTGTTTCTTCGCTATATGGTTTTGTAAACATATTTTCTTGTGCAGGGTCATAGTAGCTAATATTTCCAAGTTTCTCATTCATACCATACACTGTTACCATGCTGTAGGCAATTTTAGAAATTTGTTGTAAGTCATTACTAGCCCCTGTGCTTATTTTACCAAAGAAAATATCTTCCGCTGCACGGCCACCAAGCGTCATACATATTTGATCTATAAGCTGATCAGTGTTATATAAGTATTGTTCTTTTGGTGTGTATTGTGCATAGCCTAAAGCAGCGCTACCCCTTGGTACTATGGTCACTTTTAATAAAGGATATGCATGTTCCAAATACCAGCCACATATGGCATGTCCTGCCTCGTGGTATGCTATAATTTCTTTTTCTTCAGGAGATATTAATTTGTTTCTCTTTTCAAGACCTCCAATTACTCTATCAATAGCATCTTGAAAATCGCTCATATCTACCGATTCTTTATTTTTTCTTGCCGCTATTAGTGCGGCTTCATTACATACATTGGCAATATCGGCACCTGCAAAGCCTGGTGTTTGTTCGGCAAGTTTATGTATATCTAATGTTTCAGAAATTTTTATTGGACCAAGGTGTACTTTAAAAATAGCTTCTCTACCCACCATGTCTGGTCTGTCAATAGATATTTGCCTATCAAATCTTCCTGGTCTTAATAGTGCCGCATCTAAAACATCTGGTCTATTAGTGGCCGCAAGTATAATTATGCCAAGGTCTGTACCAAAACCATCCATTTCTACCAATAGTTGATTTAAAGTATTTTCTCTTTCATCATTACTCATCATCGCATTTTTTCCTCTTGCACGACCGATAGCATCTATCTCATCTATAAAAATAATGCATGGTGCTTTTTCTCTAGCTTGCTTAAATAAATCACGTACACGGCTTGCACCTACACCTACAAACATTTCTACAAAGTCCGAACCACTAAGGCTAAAGAATGGTACTTGAGCCTCACCAGCCACCGCTTTTGCAAGCAAAGTTTTACCAGTACCTGGAGGCCCTACTAGCAATGCACCTTTTGGTATTTTACCTCCAAGTGCCGTATATTTTTTTGGATTTTTAAGGAAATCTACAATTTCCATTACCTCCACTTTTGCCTCATCTAGCCCTGCTACATCTCCAAAATTTATATTTACTCTAGTGCCCTTGTCAAACAAAGTAGCTTTAGATTTTCCAATACTAAAAATACCGCCTGGCCCACCACCGCCTGGTCCACCACCGCCCATTTTGCGCATCATCATTACAAATAATAGGCCTAGTAATAATAGCGGCAAAAGAAATCGTATGGTTTCACCTAAAAACTCTCCTTCATTAGCATAATTCGGAAGTATTTTATTTACCGTAGGGTTTTCTTTATAAAAATCTTCTAGTTGTTTTGTAAAAGCTTCGTCTTTTGGTATATTAAAATAAATTTGTGGGGCCAAGCTTTTTTCTAACCTTATAAAATCTTGCTCGGTCATTAAAGATTTGTAATAAGCAGCTTTTGCCCTTACACTATCCTTATTTAAAAAAAGACGAGCGATGTCACTATTTCTAATTACAACCAATCCTGTTTTTTCTTTGTCTAATTTTAAATCTACAGACACATCTCCTGCTTTTATAATTTCGGTAAGGTGCACTTGGTTTACTTCTATACCTGCTGTAGTAACCGTTCTATTTACGTTGTACGCAATAAGTGCTATTAGTACAATACCCCAAACCCAATAAATATTGAACTTGTTTTTTTTCTTATTTGGGTCGTTGTTTAAGCCAGGAATATTGTCGGGAATCAATTTTTTCTTGCCGTCTGTTGGTTTCATATTTTGTGGTATCATTTTCTTTTCGCTCTTATCTTTCTTATTAAATTATTTTTCTTTATGTTCTACGGCAGTGGCATCGCTCCACATTTCTTCTAGTTGATAAAATTTTCTTGTTTCTGGCAGCATCACGTGTACTACTACGTTTACGTAATCTATCAAAATCCATTGTTGTGCTTGTCTACCTTCATGTTTGTATGCATTTTCGCCACATTTTTCTTTTACTTGGTATTCTACTTCATCTGCTACAGCTTTTACCAACGATGGGTTATTGGCTTCACATACGATAAAAAAGTCCGCTACGGCTTCGGGTATTTTACGAAGATCTAAACTAATTACATTTTCTCCTTTTTTTTCGTAAATAGCGTCTATAATAGTTTTTATGATTTTGCTACTTTTAGTAAGCCTAGTAATGGTACTTTTTTTGCGTGTTTCTAATACACTTAATTTGTTAGTCAAATTTTCTTTTTTTAAATGAAAACATGGTTATTGCCATGTGTTACAATGTTAAAAATGCTAGATTGCATATATCGTCAAAATTACAAATTCTTTTTTACCTACAGGTAATAATCATGAGCCAAAACGAATTATTTAGCATTTTAGATAGTGTGGAAAGCACCAACAACTATGCCATGCAACAAGTGCATGCTGGATTGGCGAAACATGGCAAAGCTTGGTATGCCCATAACCAGTGGGGCGGCAAAGGGCAAAGAGGAAAACTATGGAAAACTACCGCAGGTGAAAATGTACTTTTGAGTGTAGCTATACAGCCAAATCAGGTATTTAATGCAAAACCTTTCTTATTAAGTGCATTAGTGGCTATCATTTGCAGAAAATTTTTTGCTGAAATAGCGGGGGAAGACACAAAAATTAAATGGCCAAATGATATTTACTGGGGTGACAGAAAGGCAGGGGGAATTTTGATTGAAAACGTTTTTAAAGGAAAAGATTGGGAATGGGTAATAATAGGTATTGGTATAAATGTAAACCAAACCTTGTTTAGCCAAGATATTGGTAATGCAACTTCATTAAAATTAATTACTAATGTGGAGCACGACCCTATTTTACTTGCAAAAAAGATACAGCAAATGTTGCTTCAAGAGTTTGATAATATTGAATTAAAACATCTGGCGTTATACCTCAAAGATTTGAATGAATATTTGTACAAGAAAAATGAAACAGTGTATTTAAAAAAAAGCAATGCTGTTTTTGCAACAAAAATTATGGGTGTAAATGAATATGGGCAATTGCTAACAGAAGATGTAATGGAACGAAAATTTGAAGTGGGTGAGGTAGAGTGGGTAAGGTGAATAAAATGAAGGGTTAACAAGGGTTCTTATTTAACTTTTATGTAAAATTTCATTTTTCCTTGAAAAACCTACCACCCTGAGTGTTGGTAATGCACGGATGGCATTGCCCTACGCTTTCTAACCAGCTTTTAGAGAGCGGTTGTTTATTGTTGAGCTATTATTGTAAAAGTTATGTAGCAATGTATCTAAATAAAACAGCCAGACTTAGTCTGGCTGAAAATTCTTTAACAATAGCTATTATAATACCAACGTAAACGTTGTTTACTTTTTACCAGCTAATAATCAAAGTAGCAATCATAGGGGGTGTATATCTTTAGTAGTTGTGTTCTATTATTAAGACGAATAACTGTTATAAAAGGTTTTTTATTTATACTTATTTTTTTTAGTATGTTAAATAAGGCGGTATAGTGCTAAGGAATAGCTATTAAAATCATTAGATTTAATACAACGAGCAAAGCAGCCAAGCTTTTAGGCCGACTGCAATTGCTGTAGATCTTAATCAATTCTTTTATTCAAGTAGTTTATGTGTACCTAAAGAATTGACTACCCTTTTGGGGAGTGATCATAGGGGGTTATTTCGCTAGTTTTTTATTTTCTATTTTAAAGACGATTCATTGTTATAAAAGGTTTTTTATTTTAAAAAAATATTCCAAAAAAAAATGCTCTTCATTTCGGAAGAGCATTTTTTTGAATATTTGATAATAATTACTTTCTACCAATTGCTTTTTCAGCTGCGGCTACTATGTGGTTTGCATCTAAACCATACTTTACCAATAGCTCTTCAGGCTTACCACTTTCGCCAAACGTATCTTTAGTGCCTACATATTCAATCGGTATGGGGAAATCTTTAGCGGCTACTTGGGCAATACTATCGCCCAAACCACCAATAATATTATGCTCCTCAGCAGTTACTGCACATTTTGTTTTTTTAATAGAAGCTAAAACAGCTGTTGCATCCAATGGTTTTATGGTGTGTATATTTATCAAATCCACCATTATTCCTTTAGCTTCCAAAATTCTTGCAGCTTCTACCGCAAGCCAAACCATATGTCCACAGGCAAAAATAGAAACATCTTTTCCTTCGTTTAATATTTGTGCTTTACCTATTACAAAATCTTCTTCTTTGGTGAAAATTGGCCATACTGGGCGACCAAAACGTAAGTAAACTGGCCCTTCGTAATTTGCAATGGCTTTTGTAGCTGCTTTTGTTTGGTTATAGTCGCATGGTACAATCACCGTCATGCCTGGTAGCATTTTCATCATACCAATATCTTCTAATATCTGGTGGGTAGCACCATCTTCGCCAAGCGTAAGCCCTGCATGTGATGCACAAATTTTTACATTTTTACCACTGTAAACAACACTCTGTCTTATTTGATCATACACACGGCCAGTACTAAAATTTGCAAACGTAGTTGTGTAAGGTATTTTACCGCCAATGGTAAGCCCTGCTGCAATGCCTATCATATTGGCTTCTGCAATACCGCATTGTATAAATCTTTCGGGAAAAGCTTTTATGAAGCCGTTTAATTTTAATGAACCTGCAAGGTCTGCTGTAAGTGCAACGATATTTTCGTTTTCTGTGGCAGCTTCTAATATTCCATCTCCAAAACCACTTCTAGTGTCTTTTTTACCTGTTACTTCTATTTCGCTTAGCATAAGTGTAATTAATTTGGGTGCAATTTAAGTTTGTTACGTTATAATTGTATTTGCCGTATGAAATAATTTTTTTTATTGCCGAGAAGACGGGGAGACGTTAAAAAAAGGGAAGGCGGGGTTTTGTTTTTGCTTCGCAAAAATGTGTTTGCCACCAAGCTGCCAAGGCACTAAGAAAAAACTTCGTTTTTAGTTTGCTTCGCAAAAGGAGTATTAGCCAAGAAGTCGATAAGGCGTTTTTGGGAAGGTAAGGCGAGAAGGAAAATGTTACTCATTTTTATAAATACATTTTAAACATACATTCGTAGAGAGTTTGAAAGTGCACAACTTTGAACCTTCAACTTTCAACCTTGAACTTCTCAACCCTGAACTTTCTTCTCCCACTCCCAAGCAGAATGCATCATATCTTCTACAGTATATTTTGTATGCCATTGTAATTCATTTTTTGCCTTGTCGTTGTTGGCGTAAATGGCTACCACATCTCCTTCTCTTCTTTCTGCTATTAGATAGTTTAACGAAACATCGCTAATTTTTTCAAATGTTTTTATCATTTCTAAAACAGTATAACCTGTGCCTGTGCCAAGGTTAAAAATTTCGCAGTTCGTTTTATTGTTTTCTTTTTCTAAAAATTGAAGTGCTAATGTATGTGCATGTGCGATATCGCATACGTGAATGTAGTCACGCACACATGTACCATCTTTGGTATCGTAATCGCTGCCATATACTTTCATTTGTGGTAATTTGCCAATAGCAGTTTGTGTAATGGCAGGCACTAAGTTTTGTGGTCTGCCTAATGGCAACTCACCAATGGCAATGGATGGATGTGCTCCTACAGGATTAAAATAACGCAACAAAACGGCTTTCATATTTGGCACCGCCTTCAAAGTGTTTTGTACAATTTCTTCTCCCATTTGTTTGGTAGCACCATACGGAGATGATGCTGGTTGAAAAGGAGAATCTTCCGTAACAGGAATGGATAATGGATTTCCATAAACAGTGCATGAAGATGAAAAAACAAAATGTGGCACTTTAAATTCTGCAGCGCAGCGTAAAATATTTATAAGCGAATTTAAATTGTTGTCGTAATACTCCAATGGTTTTTCTACAGATTCACCCACCGCTTTGTATGCGGCAAAATGTATAATACCAGTTATGTTATCGTTTTCTTGAAAGATGGCATGTGTTTCATCAAAATTGCAAAGGTTTACTTTATAATTTTTTACATCTATACCTGTAATTTTTTTCACCCCATCTAAAATAGATGGATTGCTACGACTATTATTGTCTATAGAAATAACATGGTAACCATTTTCAATTAAATCAACCATGGTATGCGCACCTATGTAGCCGCAGCCGCCTGTAACGAGTATTGTATTCATATTGTAGCTAAAACAAATTTTAGGTTGTATATTTTTGAAAAGGCATTATCCCCAGTTATTAACGTAGCATCATTCAACATAGCTGTAGCCGCAATAATAGCATCTGGTAATTTTAACTTATATTTTTTTCGTATTGAAATTACATGACTTGCTAAAGTTGTATCAAGTATTGATATCGGATAAATTTCTATCGTATCTAAAAAAGATTCAAAAACAAATTTATTTTTCACAGTAAGTAAAGAATTACTTAAGAATTCTAACTTGGATATGATTGAAATAATAATTTTATCAGATTTTGGAAGAAATCTTTTTTCAAAATCTTTTATATCAAGATAAAGCCCAATTGCATTGGTGTCAAGCAAAAAAGTTTTACCACTCATTTCTTATTTCTTTTTGGTAGGCCATCCAATCAATATTACTATTCATTTTACCTGCAAAATCAGCCGTTGACTTTTTTATTTTCAAAATAGGTTCTAAAACTTGTACAATTACCTCTACCTCATCTTGCGTAATAGTAGCAGGCAAATCAATTTTATATTTCCCCGTTTTTGTTCTTTTGGCTATTGCCTTTATAGCTTCCATTTTTATTGTTTGTACAAATTTAAGTTTTTATTACTTTAAATACAATTTTGTATAATAACAAGCGATTGCATAAAAAAGGCTACTAACATTTTTATTGTTAATAGCCTTTATATGTTTTTTAATAATTTTTATCCGTGTCCTAAAAAGAACTTAACAATAAAATATACCAATGCGGCAAGCAATCCACTTACTGGTATAGTCAATATCCACGCCCACAATAAATTTACCGTAACACCCCAGCGTACAGCACTCAAACGCTTGGTAGCACCCACGCCTATAATACTACCTGTGATGGTGTGTGTGGTAGAAACAGGAATACCCATTTGCCCGGTAAAAAATAAGGTAAACGCACCTGCAGTTTCTGCTGCTACACCTTCTAGCGGTGTAACTTTTGTAATTTTTGTACCCATGGTTTTTACAATTTTCCAACCACCACTCATGGTACCAATGCCTATGGCAAGGTAACATGCAATTGGAACCCAACCTGGCAGGTCAGAAAAATTTTGTATTTGTCCACTTGTTATAAGTGCCACACCAATAATACCCATTACTTTTTGTGCATCGTTACCACCATGGCCAATACTAAATGCTGCAGAACTAAATAGCTGTAGTTTTTTAAACATATTGGCCATTTTGTAGGCATTGGGTGTTCTTATTTTTTCAACATACAAATAAATTAAACAAAATAATATTGAGGTAAAAACGATACCCCAAGCTATCATCCCGTTATCTGATTTTTCTATGTCTTTGGCTAGTGCTTTTTCTATACTAAATTGTTCAATTTTTTCTTGTACTTTTTCTTTAAACTTTCCGTCTATTTGATAAATAGCGTTTATAGCAATCATAGTACTATCCAATGAAAGTTGTTTGTTAAAATATTTTTTTATAGGTGTTTTATAATCCTCGGTTACTTTTTTAGCTACAGCAAATGCTTCTTTAGCTGCAGCATCATCTGTAGATTTTGCCTCTAAAATTAAATATCCATTTGCATTGCGTACATCATCTTTCAATCTACTTGCTTCTATGTCTTTTAACCAACCTCCATCTTCTGCTTTTTTTGCAATGGCATCAGCACCTTGCTTGTCATAAGTAAGAAGCTCTGCTTTTAGTTTTTCGTAGTTAGGTGTAGCCTTGGCTAATTTTTCTTCAGCAGTTGCTATAAATTTTATAGCTGCACTATCTTTTGGATTGGCGGCTGATTTTTCTTTTCCTTCTTCTATCTCTGCTTTGTATTTATCTATTTTTAAAAATTTTTGTACGCCCGTATTCATTTTACTAACCTCAAACTTATTAAAAGCTATAAAAGTAATGAAAGTAGCAAGCGCTATTATACCAATGCGCAGCCATATGTTTCGCATAATGGTTACAATGGTTATAAAAATAGAAATGAGCATACCGACCAGCGGAGCAAGAAAAATAAATAATACAATTTCAATTATAGTGCTCGATTCAATAACACTGCTCCAGCTTACACCCATTCCTTTTGTAGCCATACCATGTGCAATAGCAGCACCTGCAAGACCACCAATTAAAGTATGTGAAGAGGAAGATGGAATACCATACCACCAAGTCAATAAATTCCAAAAAATAGCCGCAATTAAACCTGCTAAAATTACGGGTAGTGTAATAAACTCTTTGTGTACCGTTTTGCTTATGGTATTGGCTACAGCATGGTCTTTAAAAATAAAAAATGCTACCACATTAAATAAAGCTGCCCACAACACTGCCTGAAAAGGGGTAAGTACTTTGGTGGAAACCACTGTAGCTATTGAGTTTGCTGCATCATGAAAACCATTGATGTAGTCAAATATTAATGCTAAAACTATGATTACGATTACTAGAGTCATAAGGAAAATTTGAAAATGAGCAAATGTGCAGATGTGCAAATCAGTTAAGAAGCTTGCGTTTCTATTTGCAAATTTTCATATTTGCAAATCTGCATATTGTTTTAAGCGTACTTCACAATAATGCTTTCAATTACGTTTGCAGCATCTTCACATTTATCGGTAACGATTTCCATTACTTGATAAATTTCTCTTTTCTTTATAACCTCTTTTGCATCTGGCTCTGTAGCAAATAATCTTTCAATGCTCATATCAAAAATATCGTCTGCTTGGTTTTCAATACTATTTATTACTACTAAAGCATCGGTAATTTTACGCATATTTTTCATATTGCGAAGCTCTGTAACAGCATTGTGTACTGCTACACATCCCAATGGAATAACATCAGCAAATTTTTTAATTCCAATATCATCAGGGTTTACCCTATAAAAATTTATCTTTTTTGCAGATGCATAAATATAATCTGCAATATCATCTAGCGCAGATGCTAAATAATGAATATCTTCTCTATCAAAAGGTGTAATAAAATTTTTGCCAAGCTCCGTAAATATTTGATGTGTAAGATCATCATTTACATGCTCCATATCTTCTATTTCTTTTATTAGTTTACCTCGGGTATCAAAATCTGGCTCATACACAACTTCTTTTAGTTTTTCACCCATTTTTACCAGTACCTCAGATACATTTTCAAATAATTGATAAAAAATTCTGTCTTTGGGTAAGAAAATTTTTAGAATTGAGTTTATACCTGCCATAGTAGTTACGTTTTAGCAGCAAAAATAGGATTATAGCACCTCTTTGGGTGTAGTTTGCGATTGGTAACTATTTATTAACATAGCAATTTTGATATAAAATAAACGCTTAAAACAAGGTAGTTAACTATTTGGTAACATCTCGTTCATCATAGCTTAACATTACTTCCTTCCCTTTGCACTCAAATAAGGAAAGGTATGAGAGCATTATTATTATCATTTACACTGTTATTAAGTTCGGTTTTAGGTTTTGGGCAAAAAGGTAAAATTGAGGGTAAGGTAATAGATACAAAAACTGGGCAACCGCTTACCGGAGTTACTGTAATTAATAAGCAAAATGGGAAAGGAACTTCTACTGATATTGAAGGGAGATACAGTATTGTAATAGATGGAGCTTTAAAAGTTTCTTTGGTATTTTCATACAATGGGGTTACACAGCCAGTTGATGATATTGAGATAAAGGATGGAGTGGTAACTGTTCAAGATTTATCCTTAACACAAAGAGAAAAAACGGAAGATGCGGTGGTAGTAAGAGCGGCAAGTACAAGTCGTAAAGCAAATGCAGCTTCGTTGCTTACTTTTCAAAAAAACAATACAGCCTTATCAAGCGGGTTAGCTGCTGATTTTATAAAGCGTACACCAGATAAAAATACCGGAGAGGTATTGCGCAGGGTAAGTGGTACATCTATACAAGACAATAAATTTGTAATTGTAAGAGGACTAAGTGATAGGTATAATGCAGCCTTTATTAATGGTGCAGCATTGCCAAGTAGCGAGCCCGATAAAAAAGCATTTTCTTTTGATGTAATACCATCAACACTTATTGATAATATTATTATTAATAAAACAGCTACGCCAGACATTACTGGTGAATTTGCAGGAGGGCTTGTACAAATACAAACAAAAGATATACCTGCTAAAAATGAAATAATTGTAGGTGTGAGTTTAGGTTTTAATACGCAATCTGTTTTTAAAGATTTTGTTAGTAACAAAAGAGCAGGTACAGATGCATTTGGTTTTAGTAAAGGAAGAAATTTACAGGGTTCTTATCCAACAAAAATTTTCGCATACGACAAACTTTCTTCTGCTGAACAGTTAAATATTTCAAAGTCGTTTAATGATAGGGCTTATGACGAGGTAAATTCTACTGCGGGACCCATACAACAGTACAACCTTACACTTGCTAATGTAAAAAAGTTCAAAAATGGAGCTGCTTTTGGTTCAATATTAGGTTTAACATATAGGCAATCTAAATTGCTTTTTAATGCAACCAAAACATTCTATCAGGCTGGTGCAACTGGGCAAACTGATTTTGATTATGTAGATGACCAAAATAAATACAGTGTAAATGTAGGTGCTATTGCAAATTTTGCTTGGACGTATAAAAAAAGTAAAATAGCGTTTAAAAATTTGTTTAATCAGCTATTAGAAGACAATTATTACAATCGTATTGGTAATAGTAATGGTACAGATCAAGATGTGAAGTTAAAGTCATCTGTATTAAATCAAAGAAGTTTGTATGCAGCCCAGCTAGAAGGTACACATGGTTTGAATTTTAAAAACGTGAAGTTAAACTGGAATTTGAATTTTTCTCTAAATGAAAAATCGCAGCCTGATTTAAGGGTACAAACATATACTAGACCAATAAGAACTAATGATGTATTTAGTTTAAACGTAAGAGGAAACAATACCAACAGGTTCTTTAGTGATTTGTCTGATAAGTCTTTTGGATATACCGCCTCTTTATCATTGCCTTTCCAAATAGGTAAACTTAAGCAATCATTTAAAATAGGTGGCGCAGCAACTGTAAGACTTAGAGATTTTAAAGCTACTATTTTAGGGTTTAAGGAGCCTACAGATATGAGTTTACTTACTTTGCCATTTAATACAATATTTGATACTGCAAACTTTAGGAATAATGGATTTAAGTTTACTACTGATCTTCAAAGACCCGAAAACAGTTATTATGGTGTGTCCGCACTTAGCGCAGGCTATTTAATGTTTGATAATAAAGTATCTGAAAAAATTAGAATAGTATGGGGTGCTAGAGCAGAATATTTTGAGCAATTTTTAGTATCTAAAAAAATAGCTACAGAGAAAGCACAAATTGTTAACTCTAAAAAACTAGACATTTTACCCTCAATAAACCTAACATTTAGTGTTACTCCTAAAACAAATATTAGGTTAGCTGCCTCAAAAACAGTAGCAAGACCAGAATTTAGGGAGATAGCTTCTTTTGCCTTTTTTGATTTTGAGCAATTGGCTTCTACATCTGGAAATGATAAGTTAAAACGTAGTAGTATAAATAATTATGATGTTCGTTACGAGTTTTATCCAAAAGCTGGCGAAGTAATATCATTTGGTGCTTTTTACAAAAGTTTTGTTGACCCAATTGAATTAAAGCTCAACGAAGCAAGCCCTCCAAGCAATAGGCAGTATGAATTTATTAATGCGGATAAGGCTTCTCTTTTCGGCGTAGAAGCTGAAATCAGAAAAAGTTTATCTTTTTTAAATGAAGGCAAAGAAGGGTGGTTAGATAATTTGTACTTTAATGCCAATGCATCTTTTATTATTTCTAAAGTTACATTAGGGGGAACAAATCCAACAACAGGGGATAAAAATCCACCAGTAAATCGTCCTCTACAAGGTCAATCACCTTACTTGATAAATGCAGGTTTTCAATATGATGGAGCAAAAGGTACAAACCTATCTTTATTGTACAACAGAATTGGTCAAAGATTAACATTGGTAGGAAATTCAACGATTGGAAATATTTTTGAAAAACCTAGAGACCTGATAGATCTACAAATAAGCCAAAAAATATTAAAAAAGAAAGGGGAAGTAAAATTGACATTTAGTGATTTATTAAATCAACAAATAGCTAGCTACGAGGACAGGGATAGTAAAACATCTTTTAGTAGTAATGATAGATACTTTTCTAGATACAAACCTGGTACAACTATTTCAATAGGTTTTAACTATACATTTTAATAAACAATACAAAAAACAAAACGTAAAAATAAAAACAAACAAGATGAAAAAAATAATTGGCTTGCTTTCGTTATCAGCTATTTTAATAACTGGTTGTGTTAAAGTAAATGTAGATGACTCTGTAGTAAATAATGGTGGAGGCGGTAATACAGGATTGGGAACAAAACAAGAGCAAATTATTGCTAGTAAAATAATTACAGGTAATATTGAAGATGCAATAGAATTGCCGAAAGGAAAATATACTTTAAAAGGTTATGTGTTTGTAACCAATAGAGGAACATTAAAATTTGCTCCAGGATCAGTAATTGTAAGTGATAGTGTACAGAAAGGTGCATTAATAATAGAAAGAAATAGCCGTTTATTTGCTGATGGTACAGCAGGCGAGCCTATTGTATTTACATCTGGCAAGTCTCCTGCTACAAGAGCACCTGGAGATTGGGGTGGCATCGTTTTATTGGGTAATGCACCTACCAATAGAGCTACTGAACCAATTATTGAGGGTGGTATAAATAGTAAATATGGTGGTTCAGTAGTGGCAGATAATAGTGGTATTTTACGCTATGTAAGAATAGAGTTTGCAGGTATAGCTGCCGATCCTAACTCAGAAATAAATGGCCTTACTTGCGGTGGTGTAGGTAGTGGTACTATTTTAGAAAATATACAAGTATCTTATGGTAATGATGATGCATATGAATTTTTTGGTGGTACAGTAAACCCAAAAAATTTAATTGCATTTGCAACTGCGGACGATGATTTTGATTTTGATTTTGGATTTGTAGGTCGCCTACAATTTGGTATATCTTTACGTGATCCTTTATTTATAGATGGAGGTGATGCTGGAAATGGTATAGAGTGTGATAATGATGGTACTGGAACGTTGGCTACACCATTTACAAGACCACAAATAAGTAATTTTACTTTTTGCGGACCTAATGGTGCAGCAGGTGTTTTAGGCAATCATAACTTTAATACTCGATGGAGACGCTCTACACAATTTGTGTTGCGCAACTCTATTTTAATGGGTTATCAAAAAGCAGGTTTCCAATTTGAAAGTGATGCTACTGCACAATCTTATATTGACAATGCTTCTACATTCCGTCATAACTTGGTACATGCAATTGCAGAGCCATTTAAAGTAGGAAGCACTACATTAATAACAGCTGCTACAGTAAAAACAAAAGCCGAAGGAGTAGATAGCTGTAAAACATACACAACAGCTGCTGATATAATGTTAGAAAATCCGTTTAACCTTACAGCACCTAATTTTGCTCCAAAAACAGGTAGCCCAGCTACAGCTGCAAATGTATCTAGCTTTTTTGGTCTTACAGGGTTTACTACTACTTCTTATGTAGGTGCTGTAGGTACTAACAACTGGTTGCAGGGTTGGACTAGCTTTACACCAAAAACAAATGTATACTAAAAAATAGGTTTTATAATTTACAAAAAAGCTGCTTACTTTTAAGCAGCTTTTTTTATAAGTTTATTGTACATCAATTTTAATTATGTAAATCAATATGAATAAATATATTCTTTTTTTCATCATAATTTTATCAGGTTTAATGTCGTGTAATGAGCATAGAAAAGCGGCTAAACAACCTTTACTTGTTAACGAAAATCCTTCTCTTTCAATATTGCAAATTGATAGTACACTACAAAGCGTAGATAGTATGGTATTTGTTTTTTACAACGATCCTCTTGGTAAAGATTCTTTGAGGTATACTCGTTTTTTTAAGCAGTATAGTACTAGTGACACAAACGATATTAATTTTATTAAATCGGAATTAACTAATCCTACAAATGTTTTAGAAAAAGTAAAACCATGTAGGAGTGAAGGTAAAATTTGGTGTTTTAGCAAAAAAGATATTTTACAAACCATTTATTTTTCGAGCTATAACGATTTATGTAACCATATTTATATCATAAAAAATGGGCGCTTTTACTACGCCAATCCTATTCAAACGTTTATAGACAAGTTGGTATCACTGAAAAAATTGTCAACTACACCTTAATGTAGTTTTTATACTTTAAGCGCACCCGAACCAACACATTTACAAAGCCAATTATTTTTTCATTAACTTCAACAAAAAACAATTGAAGTTATTTATAACAATATGTGTAAGTCTATTTATTATTTCCCTAAAAGGGAATTGCCAAACTAATAGCGAAATATATTTTTTTGGAGATACTGTTCTATTTAGTAAACCTATTTTATTAGATAGTTTTTCTTCAGCAAAACTTACAGAACAGCAAATAATACAATTTTATGAAAGCCATAATTCATCAAACTATAGTGCTTTAGTGGAGGTTATTGAAACTTATAAAAAAAAGTACAGTTTAGATGATTGGTTGTACTACCAACTAATAAGAAGAACCGCAGAAACCATTTGCCCCAAGAAAAAAAACTTTGATTATTATACTTTTCTTAAATGGTATTTATTGCTGCAAAGCGGCTATAATGCTCAACTTGCTTTTGTTAATGAAAAATTATTGCTTTATGTACAAAGTAATGATAACATATACGACATACCGCTTTTTGAGCTTGAAGGAAAACAATACGTATGCTTAAATATTCATGATTTCGCAAAAATAAATTTTAAAGAAACCGAGTTAAAAAGAATTAATATAAATGTACCCAAAGCCATAAAATCTTTTTCTTACAAAATAAACACTATTCCAAATTTTAAGGAAAAACACGAAAAACAAAAAGACTTGTTCTTTAGTTATCATAAGCGTATGAATTGTATAAATATTACAATAGATGAACAAATGGAAATACTTTTTAACAACTATCCATCTGTAGATTTTGATATTTATTTTAACATCCCGGTGAGTTTAAAAACCTATAACTCCATAATACCCCAGCTAAGAAAGAAAACAAAAAAAATGAGCCAGAAAAAAGGGATAGATTATTTGATGAATTTTACCAGAAATGCATTTTTGTTTGAAACAGATCAAAAAAACTTTGGAGTAGAAAAAAGATTATCGCCTGAGCAAACCCTTATGAATAGTTACAGTGATTGTGATGATAGAGTGGCTTTATTGTATTATTTGGTAAAAGAAATATACAACATACCCATGCTTGTTATTTTGTATCCAAACCATGTAGTGCTTGCTGTGAGCCTGCAAAAAAATAAAGGTACAACGCTGCAATATAAAGATATAACATTCACCTTTTGCGAGCCAACCCCGCAGGCTATTAATCTTCCGTTGGGTCAGCTAATGCCAGCCTATACAAATAAACCGTATAAAATTGCTTTCGAATATTTTCCTTAATAATAGAAAGTAAAGGGGTATAAAAAATTTATAAAATTATAATTTGCTTCAGACAGAATTTTTATTTGCAGAACCCAAAAACAGTAACTTACTCTTAATCAAAATTACAAAGCCACCTAAATAAAACATCTAGCATTATAAACAGCAAATTCAAAAAATTAATATTTTATTCATAAGCACATTATTGTAAAGAAGCATTCTCCCTGCAACTTCACACTCTCATAATGCAAATTTGTTTGGTAAAAAGAAAAGAATGTTTTACAATTCACTCTTTTTCTTTTTTATTAATTATTTTAAAAATGCTATGCAGTAGATAATATAAACTCAGTATCTAGAATATCTTATAATTGTCTTATACCTTATTACTTTTTCTTAATAAATAGTAAACACTTTGAACTAGATTTTAACGTTGTTGGACGCATTCAAAATCCCTTCAAAAAACTCGTTTTAAGAATTAGTTTTTTAAATACAGCTAGCTCTAAGAGTTAATATTTCCATAACGTTTTGTTAACCTCCATAAGACAATAATAAATTTTCTTTGCAAAAATTGCCACAAATGAAAAGAGTATGTTGTCTAATTGTACTAATTACCATATCAAATATTGTATTTGCGCAAACAGGAAAAATTACAGGGAAAGTAATTAGTGCTAGCTCGGGACAACCTTTAGCAGGAGCTACACTTACATTAGTAGAAAAAGCAAGAACAAAGGCAGCAGACCAAAACGGTGCTTTTAATTTTAATAAATTAGAAGCTGGAACTTACTCTATAAAGTGCAGCTACGCAGGTTATGATGCAAAAATTATTGAAGAAATAATTGTAAAGGATAATGACAATACTGACATTAATATTTCGTTGGATGTAAAGGCATCTGATGCGGTGGTTATAACAGCACCTAAAAGATTGAAAGCGGCGGGCGCTACAGTAGAATCATTATTGATAGCACAAAAAAATAGTGCTAGTGTAAGTGATGGTGTTACTGAACAAACTATAAAAAAGACACCTGATAGAAGCAGTAGCGATGTTATAAAGAGGGTAAGTGGCGCAAGCATACAAGATGATAAGTTTGCTGTAATACGTGGGCTAAACGATAGGTACAATGCAGCTTTTATAAATGGAGCTCCACTACCTAGTACCGAAAGTGATAGAAAAGCGTTTGCGTTTGATATTTTCCCATCGGCTATTTTGGATAATCTAATAATTTATAAAACTGCTACGCCCGATAAAAGTGCGGAGTTTGGGGGAGGTATTATTGAAATTACTACAAAATCAACTTCATCTAAGCCTATCGGCAGTATCACAATTGGACAAGGTTATAATTCGTTGATTACAGGTAAAAATAGGTTGTATTCTGAAATGAAAGGTGCAACAGATTGGCTTGGTTTAGATGATGGTACCAGGGCTTTGCCTGATGGAATACCTCCAGATTTTAACAGCCTCAATAATTTGTTGCCTGACGAAAAATTAAATTTGGCGAAAGGTTTTGAAAAATATAAATGGGGGGTAAAAAGAAGTAATACCAGACCCAATTTTAATTTCCAACTCGTAAAAAGTTTTAACATAAATAAAAAAGACAACGAGTTTATATCTTCAATTTTTTCAATGACTTACAATAACAGTTTCACTTTTACAACTGGCGAAAGGAATAGTTTTGATGGGCCAGGAACTTATACAGGTAATCCTACTGACCCTGGTTACTACCCTGTGCAAAGAAGAAAAGTAATAGACTCAGTGTACAATGATGAGATAATTTGGGCATCATTGGGTAACATTTCTATAAAAATAAACAACCGAAATAATATTAGTTGGAAAAATAACTTTAGTGTTAATACTGACTATAGGCTTGCAAGAAGGGTTGGTAATTATGATTTTAACGATGAGCCAAATCAAATATTAAAAGAAACATTTAGATCATTTACATCAAATAAAATTTACACAAGCCAACTAGCAGGTGAGCATCAAATTGGTAAAATAAAAACCAAAGTAAATTGGTTAGGCGCATATACTACCGTAAATAGAGAGGTACCAAACCAAATGATTTCAAGTGATGGTAGCTTACCAGGGGCAGGTACAGCAGCTAATGGTAGTAATGGAGGTATGATTTCTACCAATTCACAAGAAAATATAAAAAATGCGAAAATTGATATATCACAGCCATACACTTTTATGAAGAATAGTCAAAACTTAGTTAAAATTGGTGTAGGCTATCAGTTTAGAAAAAGAGATTTCACTAGTAGGGCATTAGGGTTAGTTAAGTATGGTGGTTCCTTATATCAGGCGGACGATGATGTATATAACCTGCCAGAAGATCAGCGGTTTTTAGGGCAATACTTAGGTGTAATGGCTACAGGCAAAGCAGGGGTGTCTATACAAGATGCTACAGTACCAAATTCACAATATTTTGCATCGTCTGCCAATACGCATTTGTACATAATGAATGACCAACGATTTTTTAAAAAACTAAGGGCTATTTATGGTGTACGCATGGAAAGTTTCAATCAAAAATTGTTGGCGCCGCAAAGAGGATTTGGTGCGATTGACATAAATTATAACAAAGTAGATTTTTTACCTTCTGCCAATCTCGTTTATGCACTCACCCCTAAAACAAACATAAGAGCTTCTTACAGCGAGACTGTTAATCGTCCTGAATTTAGAGAACTGGCATCTTTTGGCTTTTATGAGTACATAACAGGTTTATTTGTTTTTGGAAATTCAACAAACACAAGAGCTAAAATTAATAATTACGATTTTAGGTACGAAATTTATCCTGGCCAAGCACAGCTACTTTCTGTATCTGCCTTTTATAAAAAATTTACAAACCCTATTGAGTTTGCTACACTACCAATCAATATTAATGAGGCGTCTTACTCTAACAACTTAACCGCTACAGTATATGGTGTAGAGGCTGAGTTTAGGGTGCTTTTATCAACACTATTCGGTAATAAAAATGAGAATTCTATATTAAATAAATTTACTTTTTCAGGTAATGGTGCTTATATAAAATCTAAAGTGCCACTTGGAAAAACTGCGGACTCTTCGGAGATTAGTCGCCCATTACAGGGTCAATCACCATACTTAATTAATGTGTCATTAAATTATAGCAATGAAAATACGGGTTTATCTTCCACTTTTTCTTTAAACAGAATTGGTGAAAGGTTGGCAATTGCGGGCAGTAAAGATAGACCTGATTTTTATGAAAAAGAAAGAACGGTGATTGATTTTCAAATTGCAAAAACTTTTTTTAACAGTAAAGTAGAATTTAAATTTAACATAAGAGATTTACTTGCTCAAAAATTTGTTGTCTACCTCGATATGGATAAAACAAGGTCTTTTGGAGAGCAGGATAGAATTTTTTCATCTAATAATATGCCGAGGGTGATAAGTTTTACAGGTACATTTAAATTTTAGAACAAAATAGTTTTACAATAATATCATACGTAATTAGTATAAATAAAGTGCTTGGCAGTTTTCATTTGCTAGGCACTTTTTTTATTGTACAACTTTATAATTCCTTCCATTTTTTAGTTTAACCATTCAAAGAAATAAGTATTCGGAATCCTTATTTCAACTTAGTACATTGGACTTGAAATAATAGTGATGCAAATTCTAATGAAGTATTTGTTTAGCATAATTGAGCAAAGAAAAGGTTAGGTATTACAAAGGCCGCATTGGTATAAAATATTTAGTTGTGCTTTTTTAATCTCCTCATTACACTCAAATTCGTCTTTTAAAATATTTATTTTTCCAAGAAAATACATTAACAATTTCTTCATATAAAAAACACAATTTCATTGCATTTTGGTAATGGTAAAAATCCAATAAATTTTAACATAAAATATACTTTTACGTCCTGATATTTTAATATCAAATCCTCCAATATCAACAGAAAAACACCTGTATTCACAGGTATTTTGTAAATAATATTCCAATTTTTTAAATTATTAATTACTATGTTTTGCAGATGTACAACAATACAACCAACACTTCAAGTTTATTGTTTAAGGCTAGTAATTATAGATGATAACTCTTAAACACAAAACAAACAATTTTCAAATTTTTAATTTCAAAAATTATCGCCAATGAAATGAAAGAAAACAACATTTTCACATCAATTAAACAAAAACACAATTATCAATCTTTACAAAAAAAATTAAAATGAAAAAGAAAATTTTATCAATTTTAAATCTATTATTGTTTACAGCAATTGTTGTAAATGCGCAAGTAGAACCTACTACCTATCGTGGTGCTTTTGCACCTGCACCTACAGTGCCTTGGACAGAAAACTGGGTAAACTATGACCCACAAAATACTTTTTACGCAGCACCTACAGTAAATGTAAGTGGTGTAATAACAGCAAATACAACATGGACAAGTAACAATGTTTATTTATTAATTGGACAGGTTTACGTAGATAGTTTAGTTACCTTAACTATTGAACCAGGTACCGTAATTCGTGGAGATGCAACATTTATTATAAGCTCTCTAATAATTGAAAGAGGTGCTACAATTATAGCTAATGGTACACCTTGTAAACCCATTGTATTTACTTCTAGTAGAGCTGCAGGCTCAAGAGTAAGAGGAGATTGGGGTGGTCTTACCATTTTGGGAAGAGGACTTACTAACCAAGGAACTGAAGTTCCAATTGAAGGTATTGGTGCAAGCGAACCAAGGGCTCGTTTTGGGGGTACCAACAATGCAGATAACTCAGGTTCTTTAAAATATATTCGCATTGAGTATGCAGGTTTTGCTATTTCACCTGGTGTAGAGTTAAACTCACTTACATTTGGTGGAGTAGGTAGTGGAACAACTGTTGATTATGTACAAACATCTTTTGGTAATGATGATGCATTTGAGTGGTTTGGTGGTGCAGTTAATTGTAAGCATTTGGTTGCTTACAGAACATTAGATGATGATTTTGATACAGATTTTGGTTTTAGTGGTACTATTCAATTCGGTATAGGAATTAAAGACCCCACTGTAGCTGATGATCCTGCTATATCTACTTCAGAAGGTTTTGAATCTGATAACAATGCTACAGCTCCTTTTACACCAACACCTAAAACAAGTGCAAGTTTTTATAACATTACACAAATTGGTGCATTTAGATGCGGCAGCAATGCTGGTGGAATTACTCAGCCTAGCGCAAATGGATTTAGAAGAGGTGTACGTTTGAGAAGAAATACTGAGTTAAAAATATTCAACAGTATTTTCATGAACAATTGGAGAGGTTTAATTATGGATGCTGATGTAATTGCAAACAGTGCTACTGGTGGTGCAGCTTTTAAAAACAATATTATTGCAATGGATTTTACTACAGCGTGGGTAGCTCCTTATGCTGGTGTGGCAGTAGCTGGTGAAAATGCAGCAACAATAGGTTATTTAACAGCAGCAGCAAATACCAACAATATTATAACTACTCCTTGCGATGTATTGGTGAATGCTTGGAATTTTTTAAATCCTGATTATCGTCCAAATGGAGCAGGTTCTGGAGCTGCATCTTCTGGTTGTGATTTAGCACCTGGTATTCAAATATCAACTGGTTTATTTACAGCTAACCAACCAGCAGAAGTTGTAGTAGATTTATTTGAAAATGCTATTGGTAATTCTAACGGTACAATTACTATTACTATACCAGTTCCATCTGGTTGGACTATTGCTTTATTAGGAGGGCCTGCTCTTACAGCTACACCAACTATGGGTACGCTTAATGGTACTTCTGCAGGTAATGGCGGATCAGCTTTCGATAATACACAATGGCTATTTAGTATAGTTAGTGGAAATTTAGTAGCTACATCTAAAGCTGGTTTTACTATTACTTCAGGTGGTTCAGCATCTATAGGTCTTACTGCAACAAGAAATGCAGGTACACCTAATGGAACAAACCAAAGTTTATCAGTTACTGTTAGTGGTGGGTCAGATATTGATGGTGCTAATAATGGATCACTTACTGGTTTAAGTGCTATTCAATAAAAATAAATAAAATTATATATTAATTAAATCATTTATAAATAAACAATAATGAAAATTATAAAAATATTAATGCTTTTTTGTATAGGTGCATTTTTTATAGCATCTAATGCAATAGGGCAGGCAAATCCAACTATTGCAGTTTTGCCTGCAAATTCTGGTGTAGTAGCCGTAGGCGCTCCTCTAGATCTTCAAATAACAATTGGTAATACTGGTACTGCTAATATTGTGGCGTTTAAATTAAGACCAATTATTACTGTACCAGCTATTGTAACCTTTTTACCAGATGCTCAACAAACAGGTTTACCAGCTGGCTGGTCAATAGTTTCTAATACAGGAGCGCAACTTCGTATTTGTAATGGTTCTGATGTTATTCCTGGAAGCGGGAACCGTACTATTATACTTAAAGTACAAGGTGTAACTATTGGCGGTCCAACAACTTTTTCAGGTCAATTGAATTTCGGTGGTGCAAGTTGTGCAGCATCTGGTGCTGCTCCTAGTGGTAATGTAACAGCAGATGATAATGCTACTTCAACATTAACTGTAACAGCAGCAGCAGCTTGTGCTATTACAGCATCGGCTACAGCGGGTACTATAGCTTGTAATGGTGGTACTACTACACTTACAGCTGCAAGTGCAGGTGCTGTAGGAACAGTTGAATATAGCATTGGTGGTGCTTTCCAAACAAGTACAGCATTTACAGTACCAGCAGGTACTTACACTGTAACAGCTAGAGAAGTAGCTACACCAACGTGTACAGCTAATGCAACTCCAGTTGTTATTTCTCAGCCTACTCTTTTAACAGCTACTGCTTCTGCAACTCCAATCAGTGCTATTGGTAGCACAAACGGAACTGCTACAGCGGTTGCTGCTGGCGGTACAGCACCATACTCCTATGTATGGGCTCCAGGTGGTCAAACTACTGCAACTGCTACAGGTTTAGGTGCAGGTTCTTACACAGTTACAGTAACTGATGCTAATGGATGTACAGCTTCAGCTTCTGCTACAGTTGCTGTTGCGGTTTGTAACATTGCAGTAACTGCTACAGCAGGTACTATAGCTTGTAATGGTGGAACAACTACAGTTACAGCAACTGCAACTGGTGCAACTGGTGCGGTTCAATATAGCCTTAACGGTGGTGCATTCCAAGCAAGTAATATCTTTACAGCAGTAGCAGCAGGATCTTATACTGTTACAGCTAGAGAAGTTGCTAATACACTTTGTACAGCTACATCTTCTTCTGTAGTAATTGGCCAACCTACTGCTTTAGTAGCAGCAGCTGCGCCTACTGCTATTTTATGTAATGGTGGTAACTCTACTGTTACTGTAACTGCTACAGGTGGTACAGCTCCTTACACTGGTACTGGTACATTTACTCGTACTGCAGGTGCATATACATTTACAGTTACTGATGCTAATGGTTGTACAAATACCGTAACTGGTACAATTGCTCAACCATCTCTTGTAGTTGCATCAGCTACTTTTGCTCCAATTACAGTATTTGGTGGTACTACTACAGTAAACGTAACAGCTACAGGCGGTACTGCTCCTTATACAGGAACTGGTGCTTTTGTACGTGGCGATGGCACATTTACATTTACAGTTACAGATGCTAATGGTTGTACAGGTACTACTTCAGTTACAATCAATCCTTTCTCTACTCCTGTAACTGCTGATCCAGCGGTAACACAAATGAACTTTACAACTATTGCTAATGCATCTCAAAGTGCAAACTCATTATTGTTTACACAAGACTATAAGTTAAGAATTCCTTTCTATAACTTAAGTCAAACTGATGCTGTACCAAACGGAACAATTAGTCTTAGAATAAACCTTGGTTCAAAACTTTCATTGGCTCCAGGTTTCAACTTAGCTACAGCTCCTTTAAGCACTTTCTTCACATTTACTTCTGCTACAGTAGCTGACAGTGTGATTATTACTGGTACTCAAATTGCAGCAATTCCTGAAGATTTCGCTTCTACATTAGAATTTAATGTAAGAGGTAGATTATCTTGTACTGCTAATGTTTCTACTAGAATTAATATTGTAAATCTTGCAGCATTATTAATAGATGAAGATTTACAGAACAACGCAGTTAGACTTCAATACACATTGCCTGTAACAGTATCTACTACACAAGTAAACGTAACTTGTAATGGTGCAGCAAATGGTATTATCAATGTAACATCTAGCCCTGGTACTACAGTTGTAATTAGAAATTCATCTAACGTAATTGTAACTAACACAGGTCTTGCGCCAGGTGTTTATTCAGTAACTGCTACTGCTATAGGTGATGCACCATTGAGCAACACTTGTTCAAATGTTGTAAATGTTACTATTGTACAACCATTAGTATTAACAGCAGCTTCATCTACTACTGCTAACAACGTTTGTAATGCAGGTACAGATGGTGTTATTACTGCTACATCTGCAGGTGGTACAGCTCCTTATACATATACAATTGCTGGTCCTACAGTAAATACTACGGGTGCTACTTCTGGTATATTTACAGGTCTTGCAGCTGGTTCTTACACTATTACATCTACAGATGCTAATGGTTGTACTGCCACTACTACAGCATCAGTTACACAACCTACAGGTACAGCACCTAATATTTCTTTAGGTTCTGATATTACATCAAGCTTCTTTGCTACTTCTGGTGTATCTCAAACTATCGTGTATAACGTAGCTGAAATAGCTGGTAACCCAGCAGTAGGTGATACTATCAGAATTACAAGAGTATCTGGTTTCACTATCAACTTAAACACTGCTATATTTAGCACTGTAGTTGGCGCAACAACTTACACGCTTGATAACTCAAGATGGAAGATTGATAATTCAGATCCTTCTTTTGTTTCTATCATTTTAACCAATCCATTAGGAGCTGGTCCTGGTACTTTACTTTGTAACCAAAGAGTAAATGTTGCTGTTACTTTAACTCGTAACACAACAGATATTTCAACATTTACATTAAGTGCAAGGTTGAGAAGAGCAAATGGAGAGCTGATATTGAACAATAACTTGAATTCAATCATCATGACTGCCGAATAAGTTAAGTGATATAAACGGAGGAGAAAATTTCTCCTCCGTTATTTAAAATATTTTAAAAACATTTTTATGAAAGGAAATTTCAAAAAAAGTGCACACTTAAGCTTAAAAGGGTTGTTGTTTAGCGGTTTGCTAGCAGCTTCACTAAGCAGTGTTGCACAACAAAGAGCGGTAACGCTTGATCCTAAACTTGGAGCAATAAAAATGACAGATTTAGCTGGTAACACAGTTAATGAAAATTTTATTCAACCAGGACAATTGGTAAAATTGGTAATACCTGTGGCTAACACAGACCACAACGCAGCAGTACCAAAAGGGAGCTGCAAAATAAAAATAGGCTTGGGTTCAAAGTTAGCGTTAGACCCTTTTATGGATTTAGCAACTGTAAACGCTAGCAATTATTTTACATGGTCTATAGCAAACGCTGGTGGTCAGTCTCAACTTACAGGTGAGTTGAATACAGCATTACCTGCAAGTTTTCAAGAAGTAGAAGTAGCTTTTAAAGTAGTAGGAAACCAAGTTGGTCATTCTACAATAACAGCTAACTTTCTAATTACAAACCACAATACTGTTACTATTTTGTCAGACAATGATGGTAACAATAATGCTTCATTTTTAAAATATGGAGTTACAAATGTTACTGCTCCTTTGCCAGTAACTACTGTAGACGAATTGACTAAAAGCGAGTGTTCTTTAAAAGTAAACTTTAGTACTGATAAAGAAATAAACATTAGCAACTATCAATTAGAAGTAAGTAAAAATGGCGTTGATTACGTAAAAGTATATCAAACAAATGCAGCTAGTTTAGCTTCATACAATGCCACTATCGCTATTTCAAAAGAACTACAATCTCCTGTTGTTTATGTAAGGGTAAAATCTACATTTAACAATGGTAGCGTTTCTTACAGCGAAACAAAATCTGTATCTGGTATTTGCGAAGGTAAATGGGTGGTAGATATGTTTCCTAACCCTGTAAGAGGAAACCAAGATGTAGTTATTAGAGCAGTAGAAGGTTCATTTGATGGAAAATACACACTTACACTAGTTGATATGGCTGGTAGAATTGTGGATGTAAAACAAATGGAACTAAACAATGTTCTTAATTTCAAATACAAAATAGCTAACTCGGCTGCTGGTAAGTATTCAATTAAAATTGTTAATACCAACGGAGCACAAGCTACTTTATTACAATTTGAAAAGTTTTAGTAAATAAAACAAAACAATCAAACTTTTAAAGGAATGATTGTAAAAAAAACATGCATGAATTTTCATGCATGTTTTTTTATGCTAAAAATGACACTTGAGATTTTGAGTGACTATTTTTTGAAATTATAAAAATATTATTTGGAAAATAACAAATATCAACAGTCATTTTTATTTTCTCTTTGAAAGAAATAATTAGTTTATAGAATTCGAAAAGTGATTTTAAAAGTGTGTACAATAAGTTAAGTTTAAATAAAAATGAAAACAACATTTAGTAACATTTAGATAATGATTATATAATATCATAAACACAATTCTTTTTAGACATAATTCTACTTTTGACGTAATAGAATATTATAGTATGAAAGAGCAATTAACGTCAACAATTTTCCTATTCTATCTATTCAACAACAAACATTTTTACAAAACTTAATATCATTTTCAAATGAGAATATTTAAGCATTTTATTTTTGCACTACTATTAATACATGTGTCTGATAAAGCCATTTCACAAAATATAATGATAAACGTGCTCACACAAAACACAGGTATAGTAGAAAAAAATGAACTTATTTTTTTTGAAGTTACGATATCCAACACTAGTCCTATAAAAGCTGTTCCTATTTATAAACTTCGACCACAAATAAGCTTTCCCACTGCACTAGTTAGCATACCAGAAACAGGTCATGTATTACCTAAAGGTTGGTCACTAACTTCTAATGATAAAGGTATAGTTTGGCTTTCTAATGGCACAGATATTATTCCAGAAAATGGTACTCGTACAATACTTATTGCTATGAAGGGTAAAGAACCTGGAGGTCCTTCTACCATTTCTGGAAATCTAACTTTTTCAAATGGTATTGCCCCTGGTTCCGTGGTCGGTAGCCCCACTATAGGAGATAATATAGCAGACAATGTCTCTACGTCTTCTGTAACGGTACGAAAATAAATGCTGCGAAAATAAACTCTTAAATTTTTATTTACTATAACAAAATAATGAAACTATTCAAATTAATTATACTTCTTTTAGCCTCCAATTATCTTGTTTCTGCAACTTTTGGTCAGGCAAATCCTTATATACAGGTTTTGCCAGCAAATTCTGGATTGGTATCTTTAAATGCTACACTTAATCTTCAAATAACTATAGGTAATACAGGTACTGCTAGTATTCCCGCCTTCAAACTAAGGCCAGTAATTACTATACCTGCAATAGTAAATTTTTTGCCAGACGCTGATCAAACACCAGGCTTACCTGCTGGATGGTCTATTGTATCAAGTACGCTAACACAAATCCGTATTTGTAATGGTACTGATGTTATAGCTGGAAGCTCATCACGTATTATTACACTTAAAGTAAAAGGAGTAGCAATTGGTGGCCCTTCAACTTTTTCAGGTCAAATGAATTTTGGTGGAGCAAGTTGCGCAGTTGCTGGATCTGCTCCAAGCGGTAATGTTACTGCAGATGATAATGCTACCTCTACTATACAAGTGGTTGCTGGTTGTAGTTTAGGTGTAACAGCAACCGCAGGAACAATATTGTGTAATGGAGGAACAGCCAATATAACAGCAGCAGTTACAAATGCAACAGGAGCAGTAGAGTACAGCATTACAAGAAGTACTGGACCATCTGCTTTTCAAGCAAGTAACATATTCCTAAATGAGCCAGCTGGGACATATACAATAACTGCTAGAGAAGTAGCTAATCCATCAACTTGTGTTGCTATATCAGTACCAGTAATAATAGATGATGTAGCGGCTATTTCAGCCCCAGTAGTGAGTATTGTTCAACCTACTTGTTCTATAGCTACAGGTATTGTTACCATTACTTCCGCTACAACGGGATTAACTTTTAGTATAGATGGAAGCGCTTCTTATGATACATACACAGGTGGTATTCCACTGCCAGCTGGATCACATACAATAAGAGCAAGAAATAGCAATCTTTGTCTTTCACCTATAACGACTTTCACAATAAACGCCCAGCCTGTAACACCAGCTGCACCTGCTATAGGTACAATTACACAACCTAATTGTATTGTATCTACTGGTGCTGTTGTTTTAAGCGGCTTGCCTTTAGGAGATTGGACAATTAACCCAGGCAATATTACAGGAAACACAGCTAGTATCACTTTAAATAACTTACCTGCGGGTACATATAATTATACAGTAACAAACAATGTAGGATGTAGCTCTATTCCATCTGCAAGTGTAACTTTAAATGCAGTATTGGGCGCACCCGCTGCTCCTATTGTAGTTATAACTCAACCTACATGTACAGTTGCTACAGCTACGATAACTGTTACCTCGCCTACAGCAGGACTAACTTTTAGTTTAGATTCTGGCCTTTACGGAGTATATCCTATTGGAGGATTTACAGGTATTCTGCCAGGTAGTCATACACTTATTCTCCAAAACGCAAGTGGTTGTCTATCACCCTTCACAAATATCACTATTAATCCTCAGCCAGCTTCACCCGCTGCTCCTATAGTAGTTGTTACTCAACCCACTTGTACAGTTTCTACAGGTATTATTACTGTTACTTCAGATACAATAGGAAATACATTTAGTTTAAATACATCTCTTTTTGCGGCTTATCCAACAGGAGGATATGTAGTGCCAGCTGGAACATACAATTTAAGTATACAGAATAATAGTGGTTGTATTCCTTCTACTACAAACAACATTATTGTTAATGTTCAACCAGCATCTCCAACCGGAATTGCTTCTGCAACTACTATTACTTGTTCTGGAGGTACCAGTACTTTATCAGTTGTTGCCACTGGCGGTGTTTTGCCTTATGAATACAGGTTAAGTAGTGGATTTCAATCTGCAAATACATTTAACGTAGGTGCAGGAACTTATACCGTTACCGTAAAAGATGCAAATGGTTGTACTGGAAATACAAATAGTTTAGCCATTGTTCAACCAGCAGTAATTGCAGCATCTATTTCTACTGGCTCTATTGCTTGTAGAGGCGGAAATACAACACTTACTGTTTTAGCAACTGGTGGTTCAGGAGCGTTAGAATATAGTTTAAACAATACTGGAATTTTTCAACCAAGTAATATTTTTAATAATGTAGTAGCAGGGTCTTATTCTGTTAAAGTAAGACCGATAGCTAATCCTGCTTGTATTACTACTACAGCTTCTATAACATTACTTCAACCTGATAGTTTAAAAGCAACAGCATCAGCATTAGCAATAAACCAATGTGGTGGAACAACCGAGGTAAAAGTATTAGCAACGGGTGGTAAGGCACCTTATACTGGTACTGGTAGTTTTACTAGAGGACCAGGTACTTGGAGTTTTACAGTAACGGATGCCAACGGATGTACCACTACAGCACAGCAGACTATATTAGCACCAGGCTGTGTGTATATAAAAGTGTTTCCTAATCCTGCACAAAATAATATTACAGTAAATCATCCAGCTTCAGAAGCTACATCTACTATACAAATATTTGGAATAAATGGTGCTATGGTTCTATCAAAATCTATTCCACAAAAAGCATTTATAACGCCTATTAATATTGCCACACTTGCAAGTGGAACTTACTTGTTAGTTTATGTAAGTGGAAGTGAAAGAAAAGAAATAAAATTTATAAAAGCTAACATAAAATAAGTTCATTTATTGAAACAAAGTGCCATAACATTTATTAATAAAATACTTCTTAAACATTTTTTAAACTTAATAAAAAATTCGAAATGAAAAAATTTAAATCAATAATCTTAACCTTAATAGTAGCTGTTATTGCATCTAACGCAATGGGTCAGGCAAATCCCACTATTGCAGTTTTGCCAGCAAATTCTGGCCAAGTAGGTGTAGGAGGCATTCTCGACCTTCAAATAACAATTGGCAATACTGGTACTGCTAATATTGTGGCATTTAAATTAAGACCAGTAATTACTGTACCTGGTATAGTAACCTTTTTACCCGATGCTCAACAAACAGCAGGTTTGCCTGCTGGCTGGTCAATAGTTTCTAATACAGGAGCGCAACTTCGTATTTGTAATGGTACAGATGTTATTCCTGGAAGTGGAAACCGTACTATTATACTTAAAGTACAAGGTGTAACTATTGGTGGTCCAACAACTTTTTCAGGTCAATTGAATTTTGGTGGTGCAAGTTGTGCTGCTGGTGGCTCTGCTCCTACTGGTAATGTAACAGCAGATGATAATGCTACCTCTACGATAGAGGTTATAACTATAGTACCCTTAACACTCACAGATTTTACAGCTTCATTAAAAGACTGTAAACCAGTTTTAAAATGGACAACCGAAGCAGAGATAAATACAGATCGTTTTGAAATTGAAAGAAGTAACGGTAGTAATGCTACAGATTGGAAAGCTATAGGAACACTAACGGCTAATGGAAATAGCAGTTCAAAAATAAATTATGCTTTTACTGATGATGATGCTAACCTAACTTCAGAAAAAGTATTTTATAGATTAAAAATGATTGACAAAAACGGCAGCTTTACATATTCTAAAACGCTTCCTGTTTTACGTAATTGTAAAACGGCTAACATTTCTGTATACCCTAATCCTGTTCAAGATGGTAAATTATATATAAGCCTAGCTGGTACAATTGGAAATACAGAAGCAAGCTTAATATCTACATCTGGACAAGTGATATTAAAAAGCAAGATGAGTAATGGCACTAATTATTTAAATGTTGCAAATGTTGCAGAGGGAATTTATATAGTGAATGTAAAAGATGCAAATGGGTTCGATAAAAATACTAAAGTTTCTATTAGACATTAAAGTAATAATAAATTAGATTATTAAAAAAGCCGCCAAATTTTTGGCGGCTTTTTTAATGACTGATAAAATAAAATGCTTGATAACTTTCGACCATAAGACCAATGAATAAGCTTATATAAATACCAAATATGTTTTAAGCTTAGTCCAACACTTTTGCTGGCAGATTAAGCATATTTATAAAGTTTTTTTGGACTAATTATATTTTCTATAAAAGGTATAATTTTCTTTTTTAATTTAATTCAATATTTGATTTTCTCTCCAAAAGAGTAGGAAAGATGAACATTATACCAGAGGAATATTATAAGGATAGAATAGATTCCTCTTTGGCTTCAAATAAGGTTTTTGAATGCTCGTTAATAGTTTTAAGTACTTCCTTTTTTTTCTTTTTTTGCAGCGTAATTAAACGCCTAACAGATTGTTTATGTTCCTCAAATTGGTTTATTATAATAGCCATTTGCTCAAAGGCTTCTCTGTAATTTTTATAAATTTCAGAAAGCTTTTCTTTATGTTGCAAAATAATTTCACAAGATGGGTAGCATGGATTAACCAAGTTCTCTTGTTGCAGTTTATTTAAGTATTCTTCTACTAATTTATAGTGAGAGCGTAGAATCCCTTGCATATTTAATTTAAAGATTTGAGGACTAGATTACCCCAGCCTATTTTTTATAAACAGTTATTTTATTTTTTAAAAAATAACTGGACTATTAAATAATAGCCCAGAGGTATTTTTATTGTTTTATTACTTTTAAAATTTCTAAACTATTGTTACTGATGTTAAATATTTTTATAAAATATACACCTGCCGAAACAGCTTCCATATTGTAATTAAAACCAACTTGGTTGTAAAGTTTCATTTCTGTGTTTTTTACTAATTTACCAGACATTTCTATTACAGAAATGGAATAAGTGCCGTTGAAAAAACCATTATCTTTTTTTACATAAAAAGTAGTAGAGTTTTTTGGAACAGGGTTAGGGTAAAACGATATGCCTTCTTTTGAATTGCATACGCCAGATACTTTTTTAATTTCGCTGTATTGGATTTTACCATCTATATCTATCGATTTTACTCTGACTAATAACACAGGAACTTTGTATATTCCAGGAGTTTCAAAGTTGAATATATAGCGTTTAAGATTATCTGCTTTAAGACTAGATACTGTTTCAAAAGTATTAAAATCTTTACTTATTTCTACCTCATATCTATTTACATTTATTTCATTTTCTGTGTCAACAATTACTTTTATGGCACAATCTTTTTTTTCTGTATAAACATTTGTAAAAGTTACTGGTACCACCCCTGCTATTATTGCATACAAAGTTGATGCTGTATTGTTATTGCCATTTTCGTCAGACAAAGTTGTATTGGTATTATGGTTTGTAACCAAAAAATTGGTTGTTATAGTGGAGATTCCCAGGATTATTCCTTTTACATCAAAATATGCTGTGTCTGAAAAGTTAGCAGGCAATTGTGCAATCAAATCTCCAGTAATTTGAACTGTTCCTCCTGATGCTACAGCTGTCCAACTAAAAAAGTTACTAGTATTTACCGTGTTCAAATTAAATAGTGGATCTAAAATAAGTTTTGAGCCTAGGTTAACTTTTACCTTGCATGTGCCAATTGGCAAAGCATTACTTGTATTTCGATTTAGAATAGGAACTTTTAGTTTAACAATTCCGTTTAAAGGTAATTCTGTAACCAAAATAGTGCCATTGCCAGTTGTAGTAATTTTCATTGGATCCAAAGATGGATCCGCAGTAACTTGGGAAAAGCCTAAAAATGGAGAGGCGATAAATAAAAAAAGTAATATTTTTTTCATAACAATAATATTTGTTTTGTATCTAAAACAGCTTAGATAACTAAACCCATTTTGCAGTTGGAATTTTGTAAATGGTTTAAATAAGATTGGAAAACAAAAGTAAACAAGTTGCCTCTAAAGCATATTACGAAATCGTTACCTAACTATTAATTTTTTTAAAATCTAAATAGCAAATTCGCCAAAATTGCAATTAGGTATTTGTCTTAACTGGCTTGCAAAGCCCATCATTGTGTCTACAATTATTTCTGTATTTTTTGTATAGGTTATAGTTTTTTGGTTAGCATCATTTATCCAGTTATAAAATGCGGCAGCGAAATTATTATCTAAAGATTTAATTATTTTTACGCCTACTGTTTCTAAAGCAGCTGCATTGCAAAGTTGCTCATATTGCCCCTTGATAGGCAATGCTAGAATTTTCTTTCCCAAATGCAAAGCTTCTGCGGGAGTTTCAAAACCTGCACCTGTAATAATACCATAACAGTTAATAAGGCTTTTATTAAATGCATCTTTATCTATTGGTATGTAAAAAATATTACCTACTTGTGTTTTTGTTTTTACTTCTTTTGAAAATACCTGAAATTTAAAATCTTTTAACGGCGATAGGTAGCTAGCAATGGTACTATCTGAATATGAAGAAAGATATACTGTAATATATTCTTCATTTTTTACTGATGCATTCCATATATTACTTTTGATAATTGGAGGCAAAATAAAATCATCATATTGTTCAAAATGTAAACCCACATATTTAGAAGCTCTTGCATAATTTTTCAAAACTAATTCTCCAATAAAATCTCTAGTAGCAGGCCTAGGTGTATTACAGCTCATGAAACTTGCTTGGTGTCCAAAATTTATACTTTTTACTTTTTTGTAAGCACATGCCATGGCGGTGATGCTTTCAAAATCATTAATCACTAAATCATATTTCTCTACTGGTAATTGTTTTACTTCGGAGAAAATCCTTTTTGGTTGTAGAGCCTTCAAAGTATCAAAATAGCTTAGGCCACCATTGCCAGAATAGAATAAGCTTACACCCTTACTGCGGTATTGCACATTGGCGTTCATTTGCAAATTACTATTGCTGCCGCTTAAAAAAATATCTACATTTCCATATTGCTCTAGGTAAGGCAATATTTCTATTGCACGGCTTATGTGACCATTTCCTGTGGCTTGTACAGCATAAAATATTCTCATGATTGGTGTTTTTTAATTTTTTTTACAGCGTACAAAAAAGCTGTACTAAGCGGATTGATATTTCCCCTAAAAGTGTACAGTAATGTATTTTTTCTTTATGTTTAATTCTGCCCTTTGTTGGATATTGTTTCATATAAAGTTTCTCATTTCTTCATATATCATCAATGAGTTTACATAATAATTTACTTCCTCCGTTAATACATTTAGTTCAGGAATCTGCTTATTTATGAAATTTACCTTTTGCGTTTTTTCACTGTGGTAATAAATATTCCATTGCTTATTGTTATATTCTAATGCAGATAAGTTTTCTATCCAATCGCCAGAATTGAGGTAAGTAACGCTTCCTTTTTCATTTTCTATAACTCTTTTTTCTGGCTGATGTATATGGCCACAAATTACATAGTCATACTTTTTTTCTATAGCTAGCTCCGCTACAATATTTTCAAAATTGTTAATGAATGCAATGGCTTTTTTTACACTATTCTTTACTTTTTTGGATAGAGAAATCTTTTCTCCACCAAATGTTTTAGAAACATAATTGACGAATCTATTAAGTAGAATTAATAAATCATACCCATGCCCACCAAGCTTTGCTAGTATCTTCGCACTTCCTTTTGTGCTATTATCAAACACATCGCCATGAAATACCCACATCGTTTTTCCATCTATTTCTAACAAAAATTTGTCTGCTAAAATAAAACTACCCATGCTTAAGTCCGAGTACCTGCGTAGCATTTCATCATGGTTACCAGTAATATAAATTACCCTTGTGCCTTTGGTAATAAAGTTTAAAATTTCTTTTATAACTGCCATGTGCGCAGCAGGAAAATATCTTTTACTAAACTGCCAACCGTCTATAATATCTCCATTTAAGATTAATATTTGGGGAGATATACTTTGTAAATAAGTTAGTAATTCTATAGCGTGGCAACCATAGGTACCTAAATGTACATCTGAGATAACTACTATGTCTATCGATCTACGTTCCATAATAAACAGTTTAGCAAAGTTTCAATATTTGTATAACCAAATAATGATGTTATCGTTAAGAAAACATTAGGAATTTTACAGAAATAAATGCTGATTTATAAGCATAATATTTAGATAATATTCTTTTTATTTTCTATTAATAATCGTTTATGTAATTGCAATAAATTTGGCGGTAATGAAAAATGAGCTATCTATTAAAGTAATTACTTGGTCTTTTGCAGTTGCAATTTTTATTGCAGTGCTTATTACATTTTATGTCGGATCTTTTAATGAATCTGGTTTTTCTGAGTCACCTACAAATTTTTATTGGAATACTTTGCTCATAAACTTAACTTTTATGGGGGATGCTTTTTTTGCTTTTGGTATTGTGTTTTTCCTTTTGTTTTTTTTGAGCAAAAAATACATTGCTTTAAATTTTTTAATTGCAATACTAATAGTGTTAACATTAACTCAGGCTATTAAGAATATTTTTAGCGGATTGCCTTTGCAGCTTTTTTTTGAAGAAGCTGTTATGCAAAATGCCAATGAAGTTTTAATGAGTAGAAATATAATTTCTTCACATGCATCTATTACATTTACTATAGCAGCATTCTTTTTTATGTATTCTAGAAAACTATTTTTAAAAATGGGTCTAGTCTTATTGGCACTTATTGTAGCGCTTACTAGAGTAACATTAGCTGGGGATACTTTAACGGCCTTAGCGTTAGGCTTAATACCTACGATTGTGGCTATGGCTTATGTGCAAAAAGCCAAGCATAAAAAAATACATAGCAACAGAGCCTATTTTTATAAAAGTAGAAAAGAAAGAAAAATTGTTCTTCAACGTTTACTAAGAGTGTAGTTCTTTTTTTGCTGGCAATGTAAAACCAAAACTTGAACCTACATCTAGCTTGCTACGTACATGTATAGTTTGCCTATGCACATCAATAATGTGTTTGCATATTGCTAGGCCTAGCCCACTGCCTCCTACTTTTCGGCTGCGAGCAAGGTCTGTTCTATAAAATCTTTCAAAAATCCTTGGTAAGTGTTCTTCAGCAATCCCATCTCCATCATCGCTTATTTCTATTAATACATTTTTACCGTCTACATTATAAACACTTGCTTCTACACTACCATTTTCTTTCCCGTATTTAATTGCATTTTCACAAAGGTTAACAAACACTTGCCTTATTTTTTCTTTGTCTGCATATACAGTTAGTGGAAAATCGCATTCCTTTTTTATATAGCATTTAATATTTTTTTTGTTAGATTTAAATTCTAAACTTTCAAAAACTTCTTTAATTAAATCTTGAATAATAAATTGCTCAAAAAGCAAAATCATTTCTCCACTTTCTAGTTTAGTTATCTCATCTAAATCATTTAATAGTCCTACTAATCTTGCAACGTTTCTTGATGTACTTTTGAGGAACTTTTCATTTACTTCGTTATTTTGCAATGCACCATCCAATAAAGTATCTACATATCCCTGTATGGCAAAAACGGGTGTTTTTAATTCATGACTTAAATTTTGTAAAAACTCTTTCCTAAATGCCTCATTGGCTTGTAAGATTTCTATCTCTTTTTTTCGTTGTTCTGCCCATTCTTCTACATCTTCTCTCACCTCATCAATCCCTTTTTGAGGTAGAATATTAGCATAATAAAACTCTTCACGCTTGGTGGCTTTTGTTTGGTATATAAGTTTATAAATGAGTTTTATTTTTTTATAAATAAATTTTTGAAGTGTGAATAGTATGAGTGCGTAGCTACCTATAAAAATTACAATCAAAAAAATAAGTGCTTCTACCCAAATTTTAGTGATAAAATAAATAAGAATAGAAATTGGAATTGATAAAACTGCAGCAGTAAACGCAGCTAATTGTTGGGGAGATAAATTTCTTTTAAAAGCCATTTGATATTAAATATTGGCTGCAAGATAGTAAAAGCAGTTGGCAGTTTGCAGCGAACAATTAGCAAGGGTAAATATAAAATTGTGCCAAAGGGTGACCAGCTTTTTGAAAAAGGTATATATGAAATATTATAAATGAATTATTGGGCAATGGTTATTTCCAAATTGCCACTTGCAAACTACTAAATTGCTTAAATTTCAAACTTATACCCCACACCCTTTACCGTACTAATACAATCCTCTCCTAGTTTTTGTCTTATTTTCCTGATGTGTACATCTATTGTCCTGTCGCCTACAATTACTTCCGTGCCCCAAATTCTGCTTAATATTTCATTTCGTAAAAATACTTTGCCAGGTTTTGATGCCAATAGTGCAACTAATTCAAATTCTTTTCTAGCCAATATTATTTCTGTGCCTTTAAATACCACAATAAATCTTTCTCTGTCTATTTCAAAATCTCCAGCAGTTACTATACTTGGTCCATCATTTTTTACCCTGCGCAAAAGTGAGCTTACTTTGCTTAATAAAACTTTTGGGCTTATGGGTTTTGTTAGGTAATCGTCTGCCCCATTTTCAAGGCTTTTTATTTCTGTATTTTCGTCGCTGATGGCGGTAAGAAAAACAATAAGTGTGCCTGCAAACATAGATTGTGTCCGCAAAATATTACATACCTCCATTCCCGATTTGCCAGGCATCATCATATCTAAAATAATAAGGTCTGGCTTTGTAGCTTTAGCTTTTTCTATTGCCTCATCACCATTTTTTGCAGTCACTACCTCGTATCCTTCTCCTTTTAGGTTAAATGAAAGTATTTCAAGAATATCTGGCTCATCGTCGGCAATGAGAATTTTTTTAGCTAGGCTCATAATTATAAAGTTGAGCAAAAGTAAAGCATCTATTTGAGTGACATCAGTGTTATGGTAAGGTTATTGCATTATTAAATTGTTAAGCCGCAGCAAACTTAGGACACAACTTAACAGTCTATATAGCAATTAAGAATAAAATTTGCACCATATTTGCAATAGAACAATACATTATGAAGCATATATTTTTTACTATTACTTTTTTACACTTATTTTTTTTAGTGTCGGCCTTTGGCGATACCACAAATATTCCCATTAGCAGGCAAAGCCGACATGATGATATTAAGAAAGAGCAATTGGCTTGCGAAAAAATGGATCGTAAAGAAGATGGAATGCTTAGTGTGGGCAAAAATGATGAGATAAATGCCCAAATAACGGATGCTTTATTTAGAAAGCCAAATGAACTAAGACAATGGATTGAAAAGAACGATACACAATTAGCATCAAATAACGACAAGGTTGGGTATTTAAAATATGTAGCAGATGTATTGGTTTATTTTAGGGTATATATAAGAGAGAGAGATTTAAAGTTGATAGAATTGCCTGCATTAATGGACGTTTTTGAAAAAGTTATAAAAGCGAAAGCCAACAAACAATCCATTATACCTTTTTTGCAAGAATCTACATACGCAATAGCAAAAATTAATAACCAAATATTTGGAGAAGGTAAGGAAAAAGCTGAGGGAGATGCGATAGTATATCTAAAATATGCAAGCCTTTATCCTGATAAAATATTGCTAACTATTGGGGCATTTGCAGACCAGCCATTTGCAGATAGTTTAGTAACGCTAGCATGTAAATTAAATCCTGTAAAACTATACAGTTTTGCACAATCTAAAAATTCGGTAGTAGGAAAATTAATTCAAAAAAATAAAGATCAGACTGTTAAGCAAATTGCTACGCTTAGTCAAACTGAAAACGCCTTGTTTTATTTTCCTTTTTTAGATGATATAATACATGGCAGACAAACTGTGGACAGTATAAAAAGGTATGTTGGTGATGGAGATGCAGGTTACGATAGTGTAGGTTATTACAAATTATTAGTGCGTACAGCTATATCGTACTCTAAGAGAATGGGACGCCCTTTATTTGATACTGCCATTGGTTATACTGGGCCAAATGGTCTTTTAGAAACATTGCACAAAAGAGCAAAGCAGCACTTTGTAAATCACATAAATAATTTGCACGATGTAAGTAACCTTACCATAAGAATGAAGGCTATACAGCCACTTTCTCCAATAGACTTATATTATATGATGGTGGCTTGCGAAAGCGATATTTACACAAGTAGTTACAAACATAGTTTTACTAGGCTAATGCAACTTTTAGGGGCCAAGCCTCGTGGCGATTCTCTTATGCTGGCAGTAAACTTTGATTACTTTAGAAAGTTTATAAAGATGGCAGCAAACTATAATAAGCTAGATACTTTTTTAAAAACAATGCCCCCCACAAGATCGGAATTGATAATGGATTCGTTTGTTTCTAATTTAGATAAGGTAAAACTCGAAGAGGCTGTGGATGTTGCCGATTCTTATAGTAGTATAACAAATAAAAAATTGCAGAAAAGTATGTTGCAAAATGTGGTTAACTACGAAAGAAAAGCAAATGAAGCCGACAATAAAAAAGCAAAAACAATCTATGGGCTACTCAAAATTATTTTTCTTTCGTTAGATGACTCTATGAAAATAGATTTAACCAAAGAACTAGGCATACCTCCTATTTATGGAGTGGCAAATAAATATATGCAGGATGATAAAACCAATATTGTAGAGCAAGTATTTTTTTATGGTGATAAGGATGGGAAAACATTTTACCCAGCCTTTAGAAATTCTTTTTCGGCAGCAGACTGGAAAGTAACAGATAAAAAAGAGTGGATGGAGGCAGTATCGGTAAAAGGAAATGTAATGGTATTTGCAAACAAGCCATTAGACAATGATGCTAACCTAGATGATACAGCACAAATACGTCTAGGTAAATATTTAAAAGAGAAAGGGCTTAATCCTTCTTTAATTGTACACAGAGGACATTCTTATTGGCTTCCTCGAACAATGGATAGAATGCCAGGTGACGCTAAGATAGTATTACTTGGCTCTTGTGGAGGATATCAAAACCTAAATAAAATATTAGAAATTAACCCTGATGCACATATTATTTCTACAAAAGAAATTGGCGCAGGAGATATTAATAGACCAATTCTTACCCATATGAACCAGGTTTTTACAAGCGGGGCAGATTTATCTTGGCGTAAAATGTGGCAAACACTTACCACTAGTTTTTCTTCCGACCCGAATAAGGCTATTAGGGATAGTTGGGAAAACTACGTACCGCCATATAAAAATTTAGGTGCTATCTTCTTAAAAGCATATACAAAAAAGCTGGAGAATGATTATTAAACGATTGTAATACTTTAAAAGGGATTTCTCCTTTTTATTTCTACGCTTAGCCATTTACCTCATTTTATAGGATGCAATGATGGCTGCGGCTTTTAAAATATATTATAAAAGTATAATGACTATACGCTATTTGGAAAAGGTTTATACCATGCATTAGAAAGAGTAGCATCAAGTAATCTATCAAATAACTTTTCTCCAAAATATCTTCTGTTAAACTTATAGCAAAACTCGTTTAGGTAGTTTTGCATGTAAGCATCTTTAACTTGATGATGTAATCCTAATATTTTCTTTTTTGCATTGCTAATAGCAGTGTGTACCCATGGAAAAATTTTTGCCACCAGTGTTTTATCTTCTACAATTGTCTTTATATGCACTTTACAAATATCTTTTAAACCATTATAACATCTTTTTCCATCTGTTACAACAGTAGCAGACTTTTGTACCATTTTTCTTGCTTCTTCAATTACCTCTGTGGTGCAAATACTTTGTACTACATTCATTTTTACAAATCCACATTTGGTATTTGGTCTGTTTTCTTTTTGCTCTTCAATAGCTATGGGCTTACTTGATACAGCCACTATAGCCTTTACTTGTCTATCTAATTCTTTAGCAGGTTTGTCTATAATACCTGTTGTGTCTGCTTTCTTTCTATGTCCTTCAAAAAAACCTTCGTCCATTTCAACATAACCATCTAGCACATAACTAGCATCCTTATTCCCCATACTTATTCTTACTTTTTGCACCATTAACCAAATTGACTCATATCGACTATGACCAATAAGACGCTGTATTTCCAAAGTAGAAAACCCTTTTTTCGTTAGACTCATTAAATAAATACCCCATAGCCATGGCTTATAACCTAAATTAGAATGCTCCATAACTGTATCGGTTTTTAAACTCGTCGATGAACCACATTCTTTACACTTCCACCTATTTTCTTTCCCAATCCAATAATGTTTTAGTGAACCACAGGTTTTACATACAAGACCTAGAGACTCTTTTCTAGCCTTGAAAAAAAGCTTACAACTTTCTTCCGTTGCATAATTACTAAAGAAAAATGACATATTCATAACTAACTATTTTAGACAAACATACTAAATAAATTAGTTTATTTCAAATTGCGTACAGTCATTAAAATTTTTATTAAACAACAAATCCAAGTGCAAGACAAAAATATCTTTAATCCAACATTAAAATTTCATTTCAGGTATATTACCATCTACAATAAGTGCTGCATTAGTTTTAGAAATAATTTCCTCTACAGATACGCTTGGCGCTCGTTCTAGCAATTTAAATCCATTCTCAGTAATTTCAATTACGGCAAGGTCTGTTACAATTTTTTTTACACATTTTGTACCTGTAAGTGGTAACGTACAATCTTTCAATAATTTACTCTCCCCAGCAGGATTAGTGTGCATCATTGCTACAATTATATTTTTTGCACTTGCTACTAAGTCCATAGCGCCGCCCATTCCTTTTACCATTTTACCTGGTATTTTCCAATTGGCAATATCCCCTTGCTCACTTACTTCCATTGCCCCTAATACCGTAAGATTTATTTTGCCGGAACGTATCATTCCAAAACTCATAGCACTATCAAAAATAGATGACCCAGGCAATGTTGTTATCGTTTGTTTTCCAGCATTAATTAAATCCGCACTTTCCTCTCCTTCTAAAGGAAAAGGTCCCATACCAAGCAATCCATTTTCGCTTTGGAGAACAACATCCATTCCTTCAGGAATATAATTTGCCACTAGTGTTGGAATACCAATACCTAAGTTTACATAAAAACCATCTTGCAATTCTTGTGCAATACGTTGTGCTATTTGATATTTATTTAAAGCCATGAAAATAATTTGCTAGTGTGATAATATGCTAATATGCCAATTCTTTTATTTGAAATTTATTAATTTATCTTGCAGGGTCAAACAATACAACTGCCAACTGCCAACTGCCAACTGCCAACTGCCAACTGCCAACTGCCAACTGCCAACTGCCAACTGCTAACTGCTAACTTTCCTCACCGTCCTTTGCTCTATCCTTTTTTCATAATTTGTTCCTTGAAAAATACGATGCACATAAACACCCGGTGTATGTATAAAATTTGGATCTAGTTCTCCATCTTCTACCAACTCTTCCACTTCTGCAATTGTAATTTTTGCAGCCATCGCCATTAATGGATTAAAATTTCTTGCTGTGTCTCTATAAATTAAATTTCCTTGCTTATCACCTTTCCATGCTTTTACAATAGCAAAATCTGCTTCAAAAGCAAGCTCCAACAGATAATCTTTTCCATTAAAATTTCTTACTTCTTTTCCTATAGCTACTTCTGTGCCTACACCCGCTGGTGTGTATATAGCTGGCATGCCATAACCCGCAGCCATGCAGCGTGTAGCAAGTGTTCCCTGTGGTATTAGCTCTACTTCTAACTCTCCTGATAACAATTGTCTTTCAAACTCTGCATTCTCTCCTACATAAGATGCTATCATTTTTTTTACTTGCTTTTGTTGCAACATTAAGCCAATACCAAAATCATCTACACCTGCATTGTTAGAAATACAAGTAAGGTTTTTTATACCTTTTTTTACCAATGCTGCAATGCAATTTTCTGGAATACCACACAACCCAAAACCTCCAAGCATGAGCACTTGTCCATCTTGAATATCTGCAATTGCCTCATCTGCATTTTTAGCTAATTTATTCATACTATGATTTTACATTTCTGTTGCTTTCAAATTTTGAAGACCTTTAATTTTATTTCTAAGCCTAATTGTTTTTATTAAGCTTACTGAATCTCTCTTTTTTAACAAATTCAAGGTATCAAAACTTTCGGGAATATTAAATAGTTTGCGGAAATTATAAACAGGATTAGGTTGAATTATGTCCTGCCATTTAAAAGGGTCAACAAAATTAATTGTTTTGTAGCTACTTACTTTTCTTTCAAATTCTATTTGCTTTAACTTGGTTTGTTTTGCTATTATAGAATCTAAAATGGAACCAAGCAAATCATTGTGTTCTAAATAATAATTATAACTCTTGTAAAAAGATTCTTCATCTACTTTGTAGGCGGCAAATATTTTTTGCTGTATTTTATAATTTTCTTCGTTGAGATTTTTGGAACTATCTTTTGATATAAACTCCTTAGTAAATGCATCAGCTCTCATTTGCTCCCAAAGTAAAATTTCCATCTTCTGTTTTGGCAAAATATTGCGTGGCAAATTATTATCTCCGCAAGAGATTAATACAATAAAACTTAAGATGATAAGTATAGCTTTCATTATTTTAAAGCGTCTCTGTAAACATTTGCATTGGTAACATCCAATCTGGAGAGCAGTTCCAAAGCTTTTGCTTTATCTTGAGGTAGTGCTTTAGAAAATATTTTTGCTATTTCGTTAGACTTTCCTTGAAAAAAGAACTGATTAATCATCGTGTTGGGGTTTTCATTATTAAAAACCGACATTAGATTTAAAACATTCAACATTTCTGCCCTAGCAGTATTTTCATCTTCATAAAATTTATCTAATGCAAGTCTATAATAATTATAATAAACATCATTGAGAACTGCAAACCTTGTATTGAGCATATTATCAATCAACCAATACCTATTTCTTTTGCCATCATAAGATTTCCAGCCCAATATTCGAGTACCATCTTCTGGCGCATTGTTAACAATATTTCTAGCTTTTAAAAATGCAGGCTCTCCTCCCCTAATTGCAAAAGATTCGCTATCAAACCCAATAATCATATTTGCATAATAAGCAAATATCGCAGTAAGGTTAGACACCTGTGCATCAGAACCTGAAACCCTATTTTCATTAAATTCCAGTTGTTGATATTCTACATATTTAAAGCGGATATTGTCATCTTTATAATTTATTAAAGGAGAAAGGTAGGTAGAATTAAAAATAGGCCTAGCTGCTTGTATTGTTAAAGATCCACTATATACGTTAGGCTCTTCGGTAGATATTAGGTTCAAAAAGAAGCTACAGTCTATTCTTTCTTTAAGCGCATAGGTTTCTGATGTCCACTTTCTTGTATTCAAAAAATTATTAAGTGCAGTCTGCAAGGTCGTAAAAGTACTTCTATTTACATTGTTACTTACTTGCCCTGTAGATATCGTTACCCTAGCATTAATCTCTTGAGCTTGTGCGCTAAGTATTACCAACGAAAGAGAAATGGAAAGAAATATTTTAATCATTTTTTCTATTTAATATAGTATCTATAATATCTGCTGCAACTTCATCTTTTCTTTTTACAGGAAAAAAATTTGCATTACCAGCTTTATCAAAAATAGTTATTTTATTAGTGTTATGTCCAAAGCCAGCACCCTCATCTTTCAAAGAATTGAGAACAATAAAATCTGCATTTTTACTATCTAGTTTTTTTAATGCATTTTCTTTTTCATTTTCTGTTTCCAATGCAAAACCAACCAGTATTTGATTTCCAGTTTTTAAAGTTCCTAATTTTTTTAAAATATCGTTGGTTCTTTTTAACGCTAGGTTAAAAATGTCTTCAGTTTTTTTTATTTTCTCAGTTGCTTTTACTACTGGCGTATAATCTGCTACTGCAGCACTCATTATGGCTATATCGGTATCTTTAAATCTTTCTATACACGCATTGTACATCTCTTCCGCACTCCGTACTTTTATTAAATTAATGTTGGTTTCTACTTTTTCAGCACTTGGGCCAAGCACTAAAGTTACAATCGCCCCTCGTATTGCACATTCTTTTGCTATTGCAATCCCCATTTTGCCAGTACTATTATTTCCTATAAAACGAACAGGGTCTAATTGCTCAAAAGTTGGCCCAGCAGTTATTAAAACTTTTTTGCCCTCAAGATCATTACCTTTTTTAAAATATGTAAAAATAAAATTTATTATATCTTCTGGTTCCGCCATTCTACCTTCTCCAACAAGGCCGCTTGCTAGCTCTCCATTATCAACTGGCAAAATAATATTACCGTACTGCTTCAATTTTTCAATGTTACTTTTTGTTGCAGGGTGTTTCCACATATCTTCGTCCATTGCTGGGGCAAGCATTACTGGGCAGGTAGCTGATAAATAAATAGCTTGCACTAAATTGTCGCAAAGCCCAGTGGTCATTTTTGCAATTGTGTTACAACTAGCAGGTGCTATCAGCATTATATCTGCCCATCTACCTAACATTACGTGGTTTGCCCAAGTATCTGCTTCAAATAAATTAGTAAGGGCTTTATTTTTGGACAAAGTAGATAATGTAAGTGCTGGAATAAAATCCTCAGCTGCTTTTGTCATAATAACTTTTACTTCAGCTCCATTTTTTACAAATAGCCTAACCAAAGTAGCAGCCTTGTATGCAGCAATACTTCCAGTAACAGCAAGTAAAATTTTTTTGTTTTGTAGCATAAATAAAAACGACGGTAAAACCGTCGTTAAAATTATTAATAAATATTTATAAATATCATTTATATAAAAATCTTAACTAAAAAGATCTTCATCATTTTTGCGGAAATAAACTTTATCTTCTAAAAATTCAGCTGTAGCCAATAAAGCTGAGTTAGGCATACGCTCATAAGCACGAGATATTTCTATCTGCTCCTTATTTTCATGAATTTCTTCTAGGCTATCAGTATGGCTTGCAAACTCTTCTAGTTTGTTATGTAACTCTTCTTTTATAGCAATATTTATTTGGTTGGCTCTTTTGGCCATTATTGCTATAGACTCATATAAATTTCCAGTTTTATCTTTCATATCAGAAAGTTTCTTAGGTTCCACACTACTGCTCGTATTAGAGCCTTGCTGACGGCGAAGTTTGCTCATTTGTTATTTCTTTTATATTGTTTATACTTAAAATACTAAACCCTTCTGCAGTTTTAAGCAATTTGCTATCTGGAAAACGATCTGCAAAATCTTGATACTCGATTGTTACTTTTTCAAATCTATCTAATTGTTTTTCATAAACACTTAGCTTAGCAAATTTGTAATACGATTTAACTACCATTAATTTATACTGCTCACCTTTTAATGACTCAGGATAATTATTAAGCACATTATTATACGCAATACCAGCAGCTCTATATTGGCTTAGGTTATAATACAATTGCGCTTCTCTCGCTTCTTTCAACTCCAATTTTGCTCTGCCCTCATCAATAATTGCTGTGGCATCTTTTACCCTTGGAGAGCCGATATGCTGGTTTATAAAAGTCTGCATCATATTCATAGACTTTTGTGTATTCACCTGCTCAAGCTCAAGCTTAGGACTTTGCTTATAAAAACTATAAGCCCTCATATAATCTACTTCTTCAGCATGTACACTATTAGGGAAAACCTCTAAATATCCTTTAAATAAATTTTCGGCATCACTATATTGTTTTTCATAAAAGTAGCAATAAGCATACTTATAATATAAGTCCTCAAATTTTGCACTTCCTTTCATCGCAGGAAATAGTTGCTCATAAAGCGTTCTAGCATTTCTATAACTTTTCTTAGCGTAGTACTCGTCTGCTTTAAGCAGTTTGTAATCTATATCTTTACTTTTTTCTACTTTATTGAATTTACTACAAGAAAATAGACCTACTAGTAGTAGGAAAGCAATAAAAAATTTAAGAAATAACCTCATAATAAGTTGCAAAATTAGCTTTTTTTTTCAAAAGTGCAGCATTAATATTGAAATACCTAACACATTAAGTTAATCATTTTGTAAAAGCTGTTATACAGCATTAATAAGTAGTGTTCCTAAGCAAATTTATCTAGGAAATAATTCTAAAAATCATTGTTATACTATTAAATATATTAGTCTGCATTCCAATATAAATATGTCGATACTTCTATAAATAAGTCTATTGAATAACTATAAACAAAGAACCTTCCAAAATTGGAAGGTTCTTTTATCATTAAGCAAATTTGTATTCTTAGTTAGATTTAATATCTACCGTATTTTTATTAGCACCATCACTTACTTCGCAATTGATAGAAATACGATCAGCACTTATACCTTCTTTTTCAGTTAGGTAATTTTTAATTGCTTCGTTTCTACAGTTACAAGTAGCTTGTGCAGCTTTAGAAGCTTCAGGATATCCATTAATTGTAATGTTACAAGTAGGATTAGCTTTCATTTTAGAAGCTACTGAAGCTAACATTGCCTTGTTATCACCACTCAAAGTACAACCATTACCTTTAAAAGAAAGGCTAGGGTAGTCACTTGGGCAATTAGCGGTTGTAGTGGTAGCTGGAGGATTTTTGCAACAAGCAGGCTCAGGGCATTTACCTACACCATCAGCATCTACTGGTTGACACTCCGTAGGAGTAATCAATTGCTTATCCTTACAATCTGGAACACCGTCACCATCAGTATCTCTAGACACACCATGTGTATCTACAGGACAACCAGCTGGAGTTACTTCACGATCTAAGAAATCGCAAACACCATCACCATCTGTGTCTTCACACTCAGATTTTGGTAATTTCATATGCTTAGGCGTGTTAAGCTCGCTATATGCATAATCCAATGGATTTAACCAATATAAAGGCTCGGTAGATTTACCACCAAGGTTAAAATTAAGACCGATAGAAGCGTAGTTGTATGAATCAAAATCTCTAGTGAGTACAGCATCACCCCAAGCTTGCTCTTGCCATCTCTGTCCATCAAGTAAATCTGTTTTTACAAATGTCCAACGATCTTCTATAGCTAAATTAATTCTTTTACCAAGTTTAAATGCAACACCAGCAAGTACAGTACCAGAAGGTTTTACAGTATTTTTACCTGAAAGTGGACGAGTATTGTTCTCATTTTCAGCTGGAGTTTCATATGTATTGTCCATACCAGCTTTTAGAGCAGAGCGAATATCTTTTCTTTTTGTATATAATCTTTGACCAGCTGCATTATTAGCTGTAAAAACAGTATTAAATAAACCGCCTGCGCCAGCATAAGTTCCACCACCGTTTCCATCATTTATTGCATTTATTTTTGCTTGGAACAAAGTAGCACCAATACCACCACCGCCATATATTACAATTCCAGTTTTTTGTTTGTGGAATCTTATATTGTTAAGTGTGACGATACCCTGTAATCCAATATCTTGAATTTTAGTTTTGTAGTTGTAATATACTACATCTCTTCTTGGTCCAAAGTTTTCAGTACCCGTAGCAGATACAAATCTGTTTACAATAGGACCTGCGTTTGTCCTGTAAGGAGCATAATATCCAGCTTGAGACCATGCTGGGTTCTTCCCAAAATTCTCACTAACTTTCCACTGTAGTCCTTTTGCAACAAGATTTACATATTGTGCTCTCAAAGAGAAAATATATCCAAAAGATTTTCTTACATGAACACCAAAGTTAGGTGCTGTAAAAACAACTGAAGGCACATCACCACTTACTGTGGCAATACCTGTAGAAATTCCAATTTCCCACATATTACGTGGTTTTGCAGGAAACGAAGTAGAATTGTTCCAAAATTCGTTCTGTTGTCCCATTCTCTTAGTTGGGATTACAGATGAATCATAGACGTTGTAACCACCGCCCATGTAACCACTATTGTTGCCGCCAGATTGTGCAATTGCAAATGCTGAAACGAGCATAGATAGGGTGAATAATAGTTTTAATTTGTTGCTTACCATAACTTAATGATTGTTAATTGTTCAAAAATACTCTGATTGATTAATGCAAATGTATATAACTGTGTTAAATATACAAACTTTTTTTATGATTTATTTATGATTTATTTATAATTTAATACAAAACACATGCAATTTAGTTTCTATAACATATGATTCTACTGGTTTTAAATAAGTTGCAAGCTATAAAAAAAATATTTTTTTTAGTGAAATTAAATTACAAATTCACGTTTTGCTGTGCTATATTGCTCTTTTATAAAGTAAATGAAATTTGTTACCAACATTATTGGGGAAGAGTTAAAGGTTTTCGAATCTAAATTTGCCGATGCCGTAAAAAGCAATACGGCTTTGTTGGATACTGTTATGAAGTATATAATTAAGCGAAAGGGTAAACAACTTCGCCCTATGTTCGTTTTTTTAAGTGCAAAACTACACGGAGAAATTAATGAAAGTACTTACAGAGCTGCTGCTTTGGTAGAAATGTTGCATACTGCCACGCTTGTACACGACGATGTAGTAGATGAATCTATGGAAAGAAGGGGCTTTTTCTCCATAAATGCCGTTTGGAAAAATAAAATAGCCGTTTTGGTGGGTGATTACTTGCTTTCTAAAGGATTATTGCTCTCTACAAGCAACAATGAATTTGAGCAATTACATATAATGAGTGATGCTATTAGACAAATGAGCGAAGGTGAACTATTACAAATTGAAAAGACTCGAAAATTAAATATTAATGAGACTGTTTATTTTGAAATAATTAAAAATAAAACAGCTTCTCTACTTTCTTCTGCATGTGGTGTGGGTGCATACAGCACTTCTAAAGATTTAGCCATTACAGAACAAATGAAATTGTTTGGCGAAAAAACGGGTATTGCATTTCAAATAAAAGATGATTTGTTTGATTATGGAACAGATGATATTGGTAAACCAACTGGCAATGATATTAAAGAAAAGAAAATGACACTGCCGCTTATTTATACCCTTAATAATGTAGATAAGAAAACCATGCGTAATATTATTTACATCGTAAAAAATAATAATACGGATAAAGAAAAAGTAAAGTGGGTGATAGATACTGTTGTAAAAACTGGCGGTATAAAATATGCAGAGCAAAAAATGTTTGAATATAGAGATGAGGCATTAAATATTTTAAAACAATATCCTTCATCTGATGTAAGTGATGCACTGGCTTCACTTGTACGTTATACAACCGACAGAAAATATTAACTGCCCTTGCAAAAAAGATGGAACATACTAACCTACGATGAGCAAAAAGTAAATGCGCTGCATGAGCAATTAAAAGTAAGCAAAACCATTTGCAAAATTCTTACGCAAAGGCATTTTGATAATTATGATAACTCAAAAGAATACTTTCTTCCTTCATTAAAAGCTTTGCACGACCCATACCTAATGAAAGATATGGACAAGGCTGTTACAAGAATTGACAAGGCCATTTCTTCCGAAGAAAAAATATTAGTATTTGGTGATTATGATGTGGACGGTACAACATCTGTTGCAAGCATGTATAGTTTTTTGTGCGAAATATATGATACAGAAAAATTAGACTTTTATATTCCACATAGATACAGAGAAGGATATGGTGTAAGTAAGATGGGTATTGACTTTGCGGCGGCAAATAATTTTTCATTAATTGTATGTTTGGACTGTGGAATAAAATCTGTTGAGCTAATTGACTATGCAAATACATTGGGTATTGATTTTATTATTTGTGACCATCATTTACCTGGGGAAATAATTCCAAATGCTGTTGCTATTTTAAATCCAAAACAAATAGATTGCAATTACCCCTACAAAGAATTGTGTGGCTGTGGAGTGGGTTTTAAATTGATGACAGCGCTTACACTGCATTACAATTTACCTGAAGAAAAATTATATAATTATTTAGATTTAGTAGCATGTGCAATTGCTGCAGACATTGTACCCATGACAGGTGAAAATCGCATATTGGCTTTCTTTGGATTACACAAAATAAATACCAATCCTTTACCTGGCATAAAAGCATTGATGGAGCTTGGGGGCATTACGAAAATAATGACAATTACCAATGTAGTTTTTGTAATAGCTCCTCGTGTAAATGCAGCGGGAAGAATGGATGATGCAAAAAAAGCCGTACAATTATTTATAGAAAAAGATGTAGAGAAAGCAAAAGCATTTGCAGAACTTTTACATACAGATAATAAAGAAAGGAAAGAAGCGGATAGCAGCATTACAGAAGATGCATTGCAAATAATTGGTGAAGATGTTTTGCTACAAAATAAAAAAACTTGTGTGGTGTATAGTGAACATTGGCACAAAGGTGTAGTAGGTATTGTAGCAAGCAGATTGATTGAGCATTATCATCGCCCAACTATTGTGCTTACAAAAAGTGGAGATTACATTGCTGGTAGCGCACGAAGTGTACCTGGCTTTAATTTATACGAAGCCATCTACGAATGCAAAGATTTATTGATGGCCTATGGCGGGCACTTTGCAGCAGCGGGTCTTACGATGCTTCCTGAAAATTTAGACGCATTTACCAAACGTTTTGAAGAAGTGGTTGCAGCAAGCATTCCTGAGCATTTATTGATACCCGAAATTGTAATTGATGCAGAAATAAATTTTAATGAAATAACTGAAAATTTTTACAATATTATTTGTCGTATGGAGCCATTTGGGCCTGAGAATATGCGCCCAACCTTTGTAGCAAGAAACTGTAGAGATTTTGGATACAGTAAAATTGTAAAAGAAGCGCATTTAAAATTTGTGGTAAAACAAAACGAAACAGTATTAAATGGAATTGGTTTTAATATGGCAGATAAATTTCCGTTGCTGATGAGTAATAAACCCGTGGATATTGTTTTTAAAATAGATGAAAATGTGTGGAACGGAAATAAAAGTTTGCAGTTGATGGTGGTGGATGTGAGAAGTTTTGAGGCAAGTTGAAAGTTGTTAAAGATGGTTGAATAGTTGAATGGTGTGTTAGTTGATTAAGGGCTCACCAAAATGCGAACCTGTCCGCCAAAGGAGGAGCATTTTTAACCCCCGACTTAAAGTTTTTGAGATAAAATAAATTAATTAAAACGTCTTACCGCCTTCTCGGCAAATAACCTTCTGCGAAGCAAAAAAATTTTTGTTGCAGAACAATGAAAGAAATACTTCTTAAATGTAATAAATGAAATTTTTAAAATACTTTTTCTACATAGCCACTAATTGGAACATCTCCATTGCATGGCATATTATATGCAACGAAATACGGGGTGAAAAAAAATATGGCATAGACACTACAGGTGCGGATAATCTAAAAAGCTTAGAAAAAAAAGGAATAGATATTTCTCATGCAACTATATACATGCCTGTGTCGTATGATGTGTTAGAACAATTTTTTGAAGAAGTAAAAATTGAAAGCTTTAATCATTTTTTAGATATTGGTTGTGGTAAGGCTAGAGCAATGTGTGTAGCGGCATCTTATGGAATAGAAAAAATAAGTGGCATTGAATTATCAAAAGAATTATTTATTACTGCAAAGGAAAATATTTCCATCACAAAAGAAAAATACTCATCTACAAATTTTGAAATTTACAACAACGATGCTTTTTATTTTGATATTGATGATGATGTAGATTGTATTTTTATGTTTAATCCATTTGACGAGACGATTATGTGTGGTGTAATGGAAAACATAGAAACAAGTTTGGAAAATAATCCTAGGGTAATGTCCATCATTTATATTAATCCTTTAGAGAAGCATGTTTTATTAGAATGGGGTTATGAAGAAGTTTTTTATAGCAAGAAGATGCATTATTTAGAGGGCAGTATCTTCGTAAAATAATGCTGCGCCTTATTTACGAAGTCCATGGGTTTCACCCATGGTTACTCAAAGTCAACCCCTTCGGGGTTACAAGAAAAAACCTGCAAGCTTTTTAGGTTTGCAGGTTTATGTTTTATATATTTTTGAGTTTGAAGCAAAATTGTAAAGTTTGCTTTAAATGAACTTTGAACCTTCAACTTTGAACCTTCAACCTTACACTACTTCTCCATCAACTCCACACTCCTACTAATAAATTGTGTTAGGTTTTTTCCTATTAACAATCCTTGAGAAAGCAATGCTAAATCAGCTAGATTTTTTACTAATTTTTCTTGTTGTGGTGCATCTGCTTCTGCTAAAATATTTTTAAATATTGGGTGATTGCCATTTACAGTTAATGCGACTTCATCTGGCATTTGCGCATAGAAAGCAGCCATGCCACCACCTGTAGCAGCCATGTCTTTCATACGGCGCATTTGCTCAGGTCTTGTAGCTGTTACCGGTGGTGCATCTGTACTTAAACCCTTTATTTCAACATTAATATTTAATCCTTCTTGTGGTTGGCTAAACAATGTTTTTAATTTTTCGGATTCATCTTTTGTCAATACACTTTCAGCACCTTCTGTTTTATCAATTAAATTATCTGCTATATCTGCATCTACTCTGGTAAAAACAAAATCATTCCATTTCATTTCTACCGTATTGATGAATGCAGCATCCACCAACGTTTCAGCCTTTACCACTACATAGCCTTTAGCAATAGCTTGTTGTATGTACGCATCTTGCTGTACCGGATTTGTTGTGTATAAAATCACTTGTTTGCCATCTTTGTTTTTTTGAGATGCAGTTGCTGTTACATATTCTTCTTTGGTATGAAATTTACCTGTGGTATCTTCCATTACAAAAAAGTTGTTTGCTTTTTCTAAAAACTTATCGTCCGTCATCATACCATACTTCACAAATAAGCCAAGGCTTTCCCATTTCTTTTCGTACTCCGCTCTTTCACCTTTAAATAACTCTTCTAATTTATCTGCTACTTTTTTAGTGATATGTGCATTTATTTTTTTCACATTAGGGTCGCCTTGCAGGTAGCTACGACTCACATTTAACGGAATATCTGGACTATCAATTACACCTTGCAACAACATTAAAAATTCTGGTACAATATCCTTTACTTCGTCGGTTACAAAAACTTGGTTACTGTATAATTGTATTTTGTCTTTTTGTATTTCGTAGCTATTTTTTATTTTAGGAAAATACAATACACCTGTAAGATTAAATGGATAATCCACATTTAAGTGTATCCAAAATAACGGTGTTTCATTATACGGGTATAATTCTCTATAAAAATTTTCGTAATCTTCTTTGGTAAGGTCAGCAGGTTTTTTTGTCCATGCTGGTGTTGTGTTGTTTAATGCTTTCGGTACAATTGGTTCTGCTGGCTCTTCACCTTCTTTAACTTCCTTAACTTCTTCTACTTTTTCATTTACATCTTTAAAGAAAATTGACACTGGTAAAAACTTACAAAATTTCTCTAAAGTAGCTTTTACTTTATATACATCTAAAAACTCTTTACTTTCTTCATTGATGTGCAAAATTATATCTGTACCTCTGTGCTCTTTTTCGGCAGGGGTTAAAGAAAACTCTGGACTACCATCACATTCCCAACGAACAGCTGTAGCGCCTTCTTTAAAACTTTTGGTAACTACTTCTACTTTTTCGCTCACCATAAATGATGAATAGAACCCAAGCCCAAAATGCCCAATAATATTATTCTCATTTTGCCCTTTGTATTTTTCTAAAAATTCTTCTGCCCCACTAAATGCTACTTGGTTGAGGTATTTATCTACTTCTTCTTCTGTCATACCCACGCCACGGTCACTAATGGTTAAGGTTTTATTGGTAGCATCAAGAGTAATATCGATGCGTAATTCACCTATATCGCCTTTTGCCTCTCCAATAGAAGATAACGTTTTTAATTTTTGTGTAGCATCTACTGCATTACTGACAAGTTCACGAATAAAAATGTCATGCTCACTGTAAAGAAATTTCTTGATGATAGGGAAGATATTCTCCGTTTGTACCCTAATACTGCCTTTTTGCATATAAAAATGTGTTTTTTGAGATTGAGTTTATATGGTAACAAATAAAGTACCACGTGTGAGGGAACGGAAAAACTGTCATGTGTAATTTTGCCACAACTTGTCCCGCCCAATGCGGGAGATGCACAGTTTTGGATTATCATAATTCAAAGTTTTTTATTCATGTAAAGACTTTGCAAAAACCTATAAGGTCTTTTTGGGAATTGTTAAAGTACAAAGACTCTGATAAGACCTTATAGGTTTGCAATCTTATCAATCTTCTGGTCAATCTATATTTGGGTAAATGATGCCAAAAGATTTATCGCCGAACGGAGCCCTTCGATAAACATAGGATAAACTTGCCACTGAAGCCAAATCATTGCTTTTCAGCCCGTAAACCACAAAATAATTTTACAGAGCAAAATGAAATGGTTAAGTAATTATTTTGTTATCAAAATGGGGATTGTGGAGCAGTATTTTACCCTACTTTTGCCGCCTAAAAATAAACTCCCATGAGAATTGTTTACTCATTCCTTTTGCTGCTTGTAACATTATTTACAAATGCGCAAACAAACCCTACGGCACAAGCATTGCCTTATACGCAAGATTTTGTAAGTTTAGCGGCTGCTTACCCTGCTGGCTGGCAAGGCTGGACAATTTCTATTATACCAGGTAGTGGATTTAATGTAGCACCTGCTGCTTTAGACAGAGTACTTGTAACTGGTGCAACAGCTGCTACTAATAGTGGCAACATAAATAACTATGTAGGCAAACTTGGATTTTTAAATACTGGTTCGCTTGACCTTGGTCTTGTATTGGCAGTGGTAACCACTGGGCAAAGTAACATTCCAGTGAGTTATGATGTGATGAATATTAGAAATCCTTATGATGGAACTACGAACACTCGTGTGAATGAAATTACATTACAATATAGGGTGGGCACTACCGGTAATTTTACAAATATTACCGGGATAGAATATCAAAATAATACAACAACACAAATAACGGCAATTACTACCCCACAAAACTTGGTTACGAAAACACTTACCCTACCTGCTGCATGCGATAACCAAGCAGTGGTGCAACTTCGTTGGGCTAGCAGACAAGTAACTGGTGCCGGTGCAAGACCAAGTTTTGCCATAGATAATATTAGTGTAGGTGGTGGAGGTGCAGATGTAACGCCTCCAACAGTTACAACTTTTACACCTGCTGATGATGCAACGAATGTTTCTATAGGCACTTCTTTAAATATTATTTTTAGTGAGGGTATTGCGAAAGGAGCTGGCAATATTGTTGTAAAAAAATTGACTGACAATAGTCTTGTACAAACGATTGATATAACAACAGCCGCAGTTTCTGTAGCGGGAAATACTGCAACTATTACCATCAACCCTTTGCTATTAAGTACAAGTTATTATGTAGAAATAGATGCTACTGTTTTTAAAGATTTAGCCAATAATAATTATGCTGGAATAATAGGAAATACTACTTGGAATTTCGCAACGGGTACTGCCATTTACACGGCAGATTTTAATACTTGTACGGCTGCACTTACCAATGGCTTTACACAATACAGTCTAACAGGTGCGCAGGTGTGGGCTTGTACAACTTTTGGCCATGGCACTACGCCTACAGGCAGTGCGCCAAACGGTGTGCAAATAAATGGATTTGCTGCTGGCTCGAATGTTATAAATGAAGACTGGTTAATTTCCCCATCGTTAAATTTAGTTTCTACCACTTTTCCTTTATTATCTTTTTATAGCAGAACAGCATTTAATGGTGCGCCGTTAAAATTAAAAGTATCTACAAATTATATTGGCACAGGCGACCCAGCACTGGCTACGTGGACAGACCTTACTGGAAACTTTCCTTTGCTTGCAACAGATGTGTGGAAGCTTAGCCAAAACATAAATCTTGCTGCATTTAAAACTACCAATACTTACATTGCATTTGTATATAATTCAACAGCAGATGATGGTGCAAGGTGGACCCTAGATGATGTAAAAATAGACAACTCTCTTACGCCACCACCTGCTATACTTACGCCTAACACTGGCGAAGTAAATTTTGGATATGTAGCAAGTGCAAGTACATTGGTAAAAACAATAAATTTTACTGGAAATGATATTACAGGCGGCGTTATATTAACCGCTACTGGTAATTTTTTAATTTCAAAAACAAACGGAAGTTTTACGCCGAGCATTTCATTCACACAAGCAGAAGCAAATAATATTAACAAAACCGTTTTCATACAATTTGCACCGACAGCGCCGACGGTGTCCTACACAGGTACTTTAACGATAAGTACGCCTACAGTTGCAGACACTATCTTAATTTTAAAAGGGAATAGCATAGATGCTGCTACAACTTTGGAAGTAGTAAACTGGAATATTGAATGGTTTGGTAGCACAACATTAGGACCAAGCAATAAAAACTTGCAAGAGCAAAATATAAAAACAGTATTGCAAAATGTAGGTGCTGACATTTATGCATTAGAAGAGGTTGTTAGTGAGGCACGCCTTGCCAATATTGTGAGCCAAATGCCTGGTTATTCTTACGTGTTATCTAACTATGGTTCTTATACAAATCCAAATCAAGCGGGAGCAAGCCCTCTCTCAGATGCACAGAAACTAGGAATGATTTATAAAACTGCTTTATTCCCTGGTGGTTTAACAACACAAGCATTATTATCTGCAGGTATAAATACTGCAGCAGATATAACCAACCCTGCGTACAATTGGTATGCAAGTGGTCGTTTCCCTTTTATGGTTACAGGTACTACCACATTAAATGGCGTTACCAAACAAATTCGTTTTGTAATTGTACATGCAAAAGCAAATACATCGCCTACATTAACATCTTATGCTCGAAGAAAAGCTGGAAATGATTCTTTGCGTATTCATTTAAATACTTTTTATCCTAATGATAATATTATTTTCTTAGGCGATTTTAATGACGATTTAGATTCTACTATTACGGCAGGAATAAACCCTAAATTATCATCGTACAAACAATTTACTGACGATGCTATTAATTTTTCTTCCCCAACATTGGCATTGAGCCTTGCTGGAAAAAAGTCAACCGTAAGTTATAATGATGTAATAGACCATGTAATGCTTTCCAACGAAATGCAGTGTTCATATATGCCCGGTACAGCAGCTATACTTACAGATGTAGCAGGGCTTATACCAAACTATGGCAACACCACCACTGACCATTATCCTGTATTCACAAGATATTTATTTGTACAACCACAAGCAGCTACATTGAGTTATGCTGGTTCGCCTTATTGTAGTAATGCAGGCACAGCTAATGCAACATTTACTGGAACCACTGCTGGTGTATATTCATCAACAACTGGACTTAGTATTAATGCTACAACAGGTGCAATAAATTTGGCTAGCAGCACTGCAGGAAATTATGTAGTTACTTATACACTTGCAGCAAATGGCACATGCAATCCATTATTTACAACTACAGCAAATGTTACTGTTACAACTGCACCGCTTGCAACGATTGCTTATGCAGGTTCGCCTTATTGTAGTAATATAGCAGCAGCAACGGTTACAAGAACAGGAACAACGGGTGGCGTTTATTCATCTACAACTGGGCTTGTAATAAATGCAACAACTGGCGATGTAAATATTGCTACAAGTATCGCAGGCACTTATACAGTTACTTACACAGTAGCTGCGGCGGGTGGTTGTGCACTGTTTACCACTACAACTTCTATTACTATTACCACAGCACCTGCTGCTACCATTACGTATGGTGCTGCTCCTTATTGCAGCAATGCTGGTACAGCTAGTGTTACAAGAACTGGTACTACGGGCGGTGTGTATTCACCTACTACCGGTCTTTCTATAAATGCAAGTACAGGTACTGTAACACTTGCTACATCTACCGCAGGTACATACACGGTTACTTATACAATAGCAGCAGCAGGCGGTTGTGCAACATTTACCACTACTGCACCTATAACCATTACAGCAGCTGCAAATGCTACTATAAATTATGCAAGTAGTCCATACTGCCAAGCTGCTACAATAGCTACTGTTACAAGAACAGGAAATACTGGTGGTGTTTATTCATCTACTACAGGACTTGCAATTAATGCAACAACGGGAGATGTAGATGTGGCAGCTAGTACAGCTGGTACTTATGTGGTCACTTACACATTGGCTGCAAATGCAGGTTGTGCAATATTTACAACTACAACAAATATTACCATTAATGCAGTTTCTGTAGCGCCTACAAGTGCTATTACTAGCAGTACGCTTATTTGCGGCAATAATGGCACAGTAAGCCTTACTGCAAATGGTGGCACACTGGGTACAGGTGCGTCATACAAGTGGTATAGTGGTACATGCGGCGGCACAGTGGTTGGTACTGGTATTAGTATTGCAAATGTTTCATTAAACACAACTACCACATATTTTGTAAGAATAGAAGGGATATGTAATACCACGACTTGCCAAAGTATAACGGTAGTGGTATCGCCACAACCTGTGGTAGAAATAAATATTGCTCCATCTACAGGCGTTACACCTGCAGCACCTGTAACCATTATTGCTACGGTATCTCCATCTGCTACTTATAATTATTTATGGACAAAAAATACCACAACAAGCTTATCTACCAATGCAGATAGAATTATTGTTAGTGCAGATGAGGCTGGTAATTACAAAGTAAAAGTAACTGCTCCGAGTGGGTGTACAGCTACATCTGTAAATGCATTTGTTTCTTCGGCAGCATCTGCAAACTTATTTATTAGTGCTAACCCAAATAGAGGAATTTTTAATGTAAGCTACAACAATGGTGCTGCCAACTTAATTGCACGCACATTGAATATTTATGATAGCAAAGGCGCAAAAGTATTTACACAAACATATAATAATACTGTACCTTTTAGTTTTATGAAAGTAGATATAAGTAATAAAGGCAAAGGAATGTACTTTGTAGAATTAAGAGATGCTACTGGCAAAAAATTAGCAGACGGAAAAGTAGAAGTATTATAAGAACAGATTTTAATAAAATAGAAACGCCATGAGATGAAAATTTCGTGGCGTTTTTTTATTGTGCTTGCTCTAACAATCATTTTCTTCCACCTCCCTTTTAAAACTAACAATCATTTTTTTCATACCCTTCAGCTGCTTTATTTTTTCATCAATCGAAATCATCTTCTCATTGAGTATTGTTATTTTTTTAGCTACAGTAAATTTCTTGCTAAACCATGCGTCTAACAATACTTTTATTTCACTAAGGGTAAACCCAATAGATTTTGCGTCTCTTATCAACTCCAATTTTTCTATCGTTTCATCATCATAGTGAAAATAATTATTGGATTTTACTGCATCGTTTTGCTTACCCTTTATTAATCCAAATTTTTCGTAATAACGAATCGTATGAGCAGATATTCCTGTATTTTTTGAAAGTTCATTTATTAACATAATACAAATATAGTGTGAAAAAATAAATACAAACCATAGAGTATAGTCTTATGTTTATTCTTATACAAAATGTATTTACTTTTACACTTTAAAAAATATATTATGGCAACAGCATTAATTACAGGCGCATCATTAGGCATTGGTTTAGAATTTGCAAAAATATTTGCAGCCGCAAAAAATAACCTTGTACTAGTTGCAAGAAATGAAAATAAATTGAAAGCATTGGCAGATGAATTGCAAAAAACATTTTCCATTACTGTAAGAGTAATAGCCGCAGATTTAAGCAACATGGAGGAGGTGCAAAAAGTATATGATACTTGCAAGGCGGAGAGTATTGCCATAGATTATTTGGTAAACAATGCGGGCATTGGAGAGTTTGGTGATTTTGCAGAAGGCAATTGGGATAAAACAGAACAAATGATCAACCTAAATATTACATCGCTCACAAAAATGTGTCGTTTGTTTATTCCTGATATGCTGGCTCGCAAATCTGGCAAAATATTAAACGTGGCATCTACTGCTGCATTTCAGCCTGGGCCTACTATGGCGGTATATTATGCTACAAAAAGCTATGTGCTATTTTTTAGCGAAGCCATATACAAAGAATTGCAAGGCACAGGTGTACATGTAACCTGCCTATGCCCAGGCGCTACACAGAGTGGCTTTTTTAAAGCCGCAGCTATGGAAGATAGCAACTTGGTGAAAGGAAAAAAATTACCTACTTCCAAAGAAGTAGCGGAGTTTGGTTACAACGCCCTATTAAAAAATAAAATGACCGTAATACATGGCTTAATGAATACTATTATGGCTACTTCAATAAGATTTACACCTCGTAAGCTCGTACTTTCTATAGTTAAAAAAATTCAAGGTAAGGCAAGTTGATTTTCACCACAATAAAAAATATTACCAAATAGATTTATAAGGAATCTAAGATATTATAAATTAAAGAGGTCGACCATAAGTCGACCTCTTTAATTTATAACGGAACTCTTATTGCGATAAAGAAATATGTACTTGCAAGCCTGCTCTCACATTAGTAGTAGGTGCGCTAGATGATATGTAAGGTTTTATTTTTACACGATCATAATAGAACCTAAGATTTATACGGTTATTAAGTGTATAATCTATAGATGGCCTTAGGGTTATTTCTTTACTACCGCCCGTAGCAAAATTATTGTCTTGGTCTAGTCTGCTATTGGCATTTACATTATCCCTTACCCCATAATCTAACCTAAAGGCAATTTCATTTTCTAAGCTTTTACCTCCTCCTAAAAATTTAGGAAGCCTTAATCCCCCCAGTATTTTCAATCCTTTTTTACGGTATCCTGCGCCAATTTTAAATTCTGTGCTTCTTGTTTCGCTCAACTGATAATCATATAAACTCAAACTTAAGGTACGTGATTTTGCATACTCAAATTTTGCTTGAAACTGATTCGTCAATTGCATATCTACACCTATCAATGGTGCAAATTGCTCTTGTATACTCACATTTGGCACTAAAAAGAATGGCACAAATGCTTTAGAAACAGTATCAAAAAATGACGGATAACCAAATCTAGATACATCTTGGTAAAGTAATGCAGAAGAAAAACTATTCATACTCAAACTACCATTATAACCGTGGGTAATACTAATGTTTGTGAAAATTTTCTCTATCCCTTTTATTTTACTAAGCCCATTGTAGTCAAGCGTCCAGTTTGGTCTTGGTATAATAGCTTTAAAAGGATTAGACCTTGTACGTCCATCAGTTTGTTTTATAAGTGAAACTGTTTCTGGACTTTTGCCAGTGTATGCAGCAATAAATGATGGTATAAGTACATCTACTGCATATTTACCATACCCGTAGGCATAACCATCGGGTGTAGTGCCCCCAGCCTGGCTATAAGGATTTTGTGCTCCTAACCTTTTTGATAAAACAATTCTATTGTTTTGAAAAGTTTTAAAAGTTTCAGAAACCCTATTGGGGTCATATTTCCCAAAAAGCGTTTTAAAGGCAATAAAACTTACATCAAAACTACCATTTGAATATGGTGTAAGGTGAGAGAATTTTGGGTTTGTGCCACCTACTGCTGTATCAGTAAATCTAAAGGATTCTGAGTAATCTTTATTAAATGTTTTCTTAAAATTGATGGTAATATTCAAATCTCTAATAGGCTCTAGTGTAGCACTGGCTGTAAAAGATTGATTAAATGTTTGCCTAAATAAATAATTAAATTCTGCATCTTTTGTAATGAGCCCTTGCGATGCTTTTTTATTTAACCAATTACTATCAATTTGTTTTCCGAGTATAAAATCAAAACCTGGAGCCATGCTATTAAAGTTTTGTCCAAAGGCTCTTGTACTATCTGTATAGCCAGGTAGTCTCGTGTTGCCAGATTCGGAAAGCGTAACATTAGCTTGCTTCAAACTGGTAACTAGTTTACCTAAGAATTTTAACGGCTGCCCCACATAAGGTAACGCAGACTTATCTAATATTTTTCTTGTACGCAATACCCTTTTACCGTATTTGTTGGTAACGCTATCTGTTATTTTTGTCCATCTATTTCTCCATTTTTCTCTATCTACTTTATTAGACGGCGCATCTAATTGGCGAAGGAATTTAGATTTTTGATACAACCTGGTAAAGTCCATTTGCAAAGTTGCTTCCGCTTGATTGCCATTTTCTAAAATATTGCCCAAGTTTGTAGCCAAACGGCTTGCACCAACCCATCTATAATTAGCTTGGTATTTAACATTGGCAGTGGTAAAATCCAATAAAGGAATTTTATTTATCGGTAATACATAAGAAAAAGATGCAGTTTGATTATACAACGTATTTCTACCACCTCTAAATAAATTCGTCCATACAGAATCTTTTTTAGCTTTTGTATCAAGTCTTCCTGCTGGCTCATCTACCCTAGAGTTGTTGGTGGCAGTAAAGTCTAGCGAAAGTGACCTTGTAAATTTCCAATTTAAAATATAATCACGCTGAAAAATTAAATATTTATCATAAGTCTCAGGAGTTTTATATTGTTCACCACCAAGGCTACGTGGTTTTATTACACCAAATTGTCTTTGTATATCTGCCCTAAAAGTAAGTTGAGAAGGTACTAAATTAAAATTAAAATCTTTTATTAAATCAAACCATTTGGTTTTACTTTTCTTAAACAAACCTTTAAATGGTGTAATAAATTTTGGTTGTGGCGTAAAATTATAGCCTAAAGAACCACGCTGTCTTGTTACATCATTGTACTCAATAAGTGGGCTATACTTACTTGTTTTTAGGTAAGAATAACTCACATCCACATTGGCAATATCGTAAATTTTAGGTTTCTTATTTTCTTTTCTTATCCTTCTTACATTGGTAAAGTTTACTGTTTTTATGGACGTATAATCTACAGCTGTTTTACGAATAGAATCTTTCTGATTGGCTGGCACAACCTTTAATTTATCTTTTAATTTGATATCTAAATCGTAAGGGTCATATTCTGGTGTGCTTACAGATTGAGAATAGCTTGCAAAAACAGGAATGTCTACCCTAGCTTTTTTAGGTAACAATTTGCCAAGCGCAAGGGTTGTGGACACATCATATTGATAAAAATTATCTCTAGCCCTATCATTAGCTCTTTGTTCTAAAGTACCAAACCCCTGTGTATGCATATTACCAGAAAGTGAGAGCGTACCCAAATCTGCCAATTGGAAATCTATTCTTCCAAGTGCGGCATAGCCTCCTTTTTCGTCTATTGATGATAAGCGTAACTCATTTGCCCATATTTCTCCATTTGCAGATGGATTGCCATTTGTATTTTCTACAGCTATCATTATTCCTTTTACCTCACCTAAGTTTGGATTGCCCAATACCCCATAAGATTGGCCATTGGCTTGTGGAATTTTATAAATGGTATTTAGAGGTAGTGAAGAAAGATTTCTTTCTTGCTTTATTCTGGTAAGCTCAGTTAAATCTAGGTCTAAAGAGTTTAAGGGGTTCCACAAAGAGTCGTTGTATGCTGGACCATTGGGGTCATTTTTTTGAGCTGCATCAAGTTTGGTATTTATTAGTGGAATTTTTATCTCATAATAATTATTGATAAAGTCTGACCCTATTCTTATTACAGCAGTAAGGTCTTTGTCTTTAAGTATTGGCGTAGTACCCACAACCCCTTCGGCGTGTAAATACATGGACATTTTTTTAAACTGCCTTAAATCTTTATTAGAAAAAGCTTGAAAAACACCCTTTGCATCGTTTCGCTTTAGGTTTCTAAATTGTAATAAAAGTGCTTGCTCATTTGCCAATAGATTTACACCATTATTGCTAAGGCTCTGTTGTCTTTGTATGTCTCTTGGTGTACGATAAGGCAGTGGTGCTCTAGTATCATTCTCTTCTATATTTACTGCACCTACATTAAATGAGCTACCAGTAGCTGGTGAATTTGTACCTGTATTATCAATATTGTATTTATACGTTCTCCAAATATTTCTGGCCAATTGTAATGTACCAAAACGAACCACAGCCGTATCTGTAAAATCTGTCATATACATTCTTATAAAACGTATAGATTTAAAATCGGGAATATTACCTTGTTTATGTTCGTAAGAATTTACAGGAATTCTCAGCTGATACCATATTTCTGTTCTAGTTTGCCCATTCTCTAGCAGTATAGGTACATTTTTTTTGTCTACAATATAATTACTACCAATCTGCATCAAAGGGTCAGAAGGCCTTCTTAAATCTACTTTGTATTGATAGTATTCTTCTGTTTCGCTTAAAGTATTGTCTCTATTAAAATCTTCTGCATCTGGATAAAATGTACCAGCAGTAGTAAACACTGACCCGGAGTTTATGGGAGAATTCCCCTCTGTACCATTAAAATTTTTGTACCGAGCAAGTAGCCCATCATTTGGAGTAAAAATAGCATCTCGGTAATGCTTAAAATCGTCGCTTGAAGGATCTGCTAGCGCTCTTTGATAAGCTGGAGATGAAGTGCCTCCTACAGCTGTTGCTAGCTTATTCAAATAAGCATTTCTAACCCTAGCTTCTGCAGTATCAATCAAGCCATCAAAACCAATATCTTGAAATACTCTATCAGCAGGATTATTACTAAAAGCATTGGTAACCTGTGCTGTATTAAGTGGTACTTTACCCCATATTGTACTTACAATTGGCGCAGGTGCATTTGGAGTGGGAAGACCATTTTCGTACTGCCTTAGACCATCTCTCAACACATCTTCAGATACATTACCTAAGTTAAAATACAATTTACCATTTTCAGTAGATGTAGGGTTGTTTACAAATGGATCTTGTATCCATGTTTCTATAAATTCTATATTGGCTGTTTCAAAATCTGTTTGATCTATATTTCTTTGTATACCTCCCCATCTTTTAACGGGGTTTAGCAGATTCCCTTGTGCATCAACGTTTACATCGTCATAATTGTATGGCCCTTTTTCTTTAGGGTAGTAAGCAAGGTCAAATGTTTGTAAGAGATTATCCCCCAAACCAGTTGTACGTTGCGGGAATATTTCTTTTTGCTTAACCAATCTTACCCTTGGATCACTTAACAAATTACGGTTTGTTATTGGATTTGTATTTCCTGTTATTTGTAGTGCCTGCTCTATTTGATACCATGCTATTTTAGACCTATTTTTCCCATAAATAAGCGCCTTGCTTGAGTCTGCCTCAGGATATCTTATATTTCCAAAATCGTCTTTTGCTCCCTTAGGTGTAGATGCAAGCCCCCAAGCCGTAGCAGGAAAACGAAGATCTATACCAGATTTGCTGCCTTCAAAATCATCAATATAAATTACGCCTGCATCACCTTTTCCAATTTGTTTAGCATGACCAGGTTTTAACAAAGCGCCTTCTAAATATGCGTTAACTGTAGATGGAGCTGTAGTATTATAAAAAGGAAGTTTATCTAATATCTTTGTAAGACGTGGAATATCCTTTTTATAGCTTACATCTACACCATACATCGTGTTTCTTATTGGATCTTCGCCAAGTGTTACTTTTGTAAAAAATGGTCTTTCGCTCAATCTCACCGCTGTAGCTCCAATAGAGAGCTGTTCCCTTGCTGTATTTTTAGCTAAATAATCTAGTCTTATGGCCTTGTAAGATCGCTGTTGTAAAGCAAAGGCTGCATTGTTTTCAGAATTTACTTGTATGGGCAACCCAGCATTTATGATAGCAGGGTTAATTATTTTTATTGTACCTAAGTCGTAGTTTACATCATAATCTATACTTTCTTGCAATAATCTACCACCAGCGGTTACAGATACAGAACCTCTGGGTACATTGAAGCCTATACTTATATCGCCTGAGCCACCAGATGTTTTTGCAGAGCCTTTTAGTAAAAATCTATTGAGGTTGGGATATTGCTGCGCTACTGCTTTAATAGAATCATATAAGGCATAGAATAGTGTATCTGGCAAACGCCTGCCTGGTACAACATTGGTATCAATAAAAGTTGCAAATGCAAGATCTCTTCCAAATGGCTCTAATACAGGAAACATAATTCTGCTATATTGAGAGTTTACTGTAAAACTGTCTATATAATCAAACACACCATCTGGTTGAGGATCATTTTGGCTATTAAGCCTATCTAAGTTTAATAAAGATATAATTGGTGCACCCTTGTTTTTGTCACCAAAAGATACATAACGTTTTGCACCAAGCCCTGGCTGCTCATACAATACGTCCAGTTTAAAATCATCTCTAGTAAGTGTACCATAGCCTACAGAGTATACATTCTTCATCATCAATTGCCAAATAGGAAGATTTACCCTTTGCGACGTGGCTTTTAATAATTTTAAGTACAATACTTTTTGTACAGCGGTACTACTATCTGGTGGTAAATCTTCAGAAAATTCACCTACTTGAAATATTCTTCCGTTAAAAGAATATTGGTAAGCTACTCCCAATACTTCATCGGTTTGTAGTGGAGAGCTTAAAGATATTGTTCCCAATTGTGGATTGAAAACATAAGAGGAATAATCTAATTTTCTAGCATATGTTTTTTCAAAATCTTGTACTGGGTTAAGACCTATAGAAGTTAAATTGGTAAATACAGATGCAGGGTTACGTGCATCGGGAAGGTTTCTTACCCTATTTAATAAATCATTATTTCCATTTGCAGGGTTAGCTTGTGTATTCAACACATTGATTATAGGAAAGGGCAAAAAAGGATTTGTTTCCCCAAGATCCATCAAACCAACTACATCTCTAGTATCAGTGGTTACACCATTTCTATTAGTAACCCACACTTGCAATTTTAAAATTTGCACAGCCGTTGTAATGGCTGGCGCATTTTTCATAGTTTTATTATAGTTGTTCCTAAAATATTGTCCCAATAAAAAGTGCCTGTTCTCTTCATATTCGTCGCCTCTAAGTTCAAATGTTTGTGCAGAGGTACCGCCTTGTAAATTCACACTTTGGCGTTGCGATTTTTGATTAGCTACTACTCCTGTTACAAATAATTTACCAAATTGCAATTGCGTTTTTAAACCAAACAATTGTTGTGCACCAGGTATTAAAGTTCCCTTGGAGGCAAAGTTTACCGTACCTGCTTCAAAGCGTTTTACTATATCATCATCCTTTCCTACATAATCTAGTTTTATTTGGTTATCTAAATTAAAATTGGCAAGCGTATTGTAGTTTATAGGAAATTTTAGCTTATCGCCAATATTAGCGTTTACATTTAGTTGTGCGTCTAATTTAAAATCAAGTCCACCATTTTTTCTTGTAGCCTCAGGTAATGTTGGGTTGTCTATTTTTTGCCCTTGATAGCCTAAAATCACATCCACACTTCCCTGCGGAGTAATGTCTATTTTACCATTACCAAAAAGCCTATTGAATAAATTATCGGTAATAGAAAGCTTTGGTTTTAATAATTTTCCTCTATTTAAAATATTGGTGGTATTGGCTCTTTTCTTAAAATAATCTGTTTCAGCCTGCTTATTGCGCATAGCCCAAAACTCATTAAAAGAGTAAGTTGTAGGTGTGCGATAATATTTTGTACCTATTTTTTCGTAAACGGTATATGTTTTACTTGCCGCATTGTATACCACCGAATCATTATAATTGGCAGGGTTAGGTAAGTAAAAAGTACCTCTATTGCCAGAAGAAACTGCATCTGCCCTAGAATCTTTTATAGGGTATGGTAGCGCTGGTGGAGGCGTGTCTACAATACTTTTTGGTATGTTTATTGAAACAACATGCCTACTATCAGCTGTAGTCATGGCAAGCAAGCCAGTAACAAAGCAAAATATGAGCAGTGCGAAAAATAATTTTTTGATAAGCAGCATTAAGATAAAGTTAACGTAGATCTAGTCTCAAATGGCTTTTAGTGCTTTTTTAATCAGATCCTCTAGTTTTGAAATGTCGGGTTCTGAGGTTAATATTTTTTTAACAGATATTTCTGCTTGTTTTTGTGCTATTCCTAGTGCAAATAAAGCGTTTATTGCATCTCTTTCCAAACTATAGATTACATTTCCCCAATTTTGGCTGCCTGCATCTGGTTTTGCGCCCACTTTGTCTTTAAGCTCAAGTACCAGACGTTCAGCCGTTTTTTTACCTATTCCTTTTACACTTTCTATTAAGCGTACGTTGTTAGTGGCTACAGCATTTGCTACTTCGTCTGGTCTCAAAGAAGACAACATCATACGAGCAGTAGCTGCACCCACACCAGATATACTTATAAGCAAGATAAACATTTCTTTCTCTTCTTTTTCAAAAAAGCCGTACAAAGTGTGTGCATCTTCTTTTATTTGAAGGTAAGTAAACAATTTTCCTTCTTCTAAAGATTGAATAGCAGTGTAGGTATTAAGTGTAATATTTACTTCAAAGCCTATTCCGTTTACATCTACATATACTTGTGCCGCACTTTTATAACTAAATTTTCCACGCAAATAGGCATACATATGCAAATAATATATTAATTAGCGAAAATACGGTATTTTTTTATCATACAAATACTGAAATACAGAAACGCCTTACATGAATACTTGTTTAGAGCAAAAAATAATACAAAATTAATTTTGGGGCGATTATTTTTTTTGCAAATTATTTATAATCAATATGTTTACCTAAAAATGCCGTTCAACAGTTTTCAAGACATGCATTTGAATTATATTTACAAAATTATTAACCCCATTAACAAAAGAAAATAATTTCCTGTATGGAAAAAATAAGAGCGGCTATTACCTGTGTGGGTGGCTATGTACCAGAATATAGGCTTACAAATAAAATATTAGAAACCATGATAGACACCAACGACGAATGGATTAAAAGTCGGACTGGTGTAAGTGAGAGAAGAATTTTGAAGGGTGAAGGGCTAGCCACAAGTGATATGGGGGTAGAAGCAGTAAAGGAAATTTTAAAGAAAAATAACATATCTCCCGATGATATTGACTGTGTTATTTGTGCAACAGTTACGCCAGATATGCTTTTTCCATCTACAGCAAATATTATTTGCGATAAAGCTGGTATTAAAAATGCCTTTAGTTACGATATAAATGCTGCTTGCTCTGGTTTTTTATATGCGCTTACCACTGGTACCGCACTTATAGAAAGTGGTAGGTATAAAAAAATAATTATAGTGGGTGCAGACAAAATGAGTGCTATTGTAGATTACACAGATAGAACAACTTGCATTTTATTTGGTGATGGTGCTGGAGCAATATTGCTAGAACCTACTACGGAAGACAATGGCATACTTGATAGTTTATTGAAAACCGATGGTAGTGGAAAACCGTTTTTGCATATGAAAGCTGGGGGCTCATTAAAACCATCTACCGTAGAAACCGTACTTGCTAAAGAACATTATATTTTTCAAGAGGGGCAAACGGTATTTAAAGTAGCAGTAAAAAGTATGGCAGATGTAAGCTATGAATTGATGGAGCGAAATAATTTGACAGGCGATGACATTGCTTGGCTAGTGCCACACCAAGCAAACTTGCGTATTATTGATGCTACCGCAAATAGAATGGGGCTTCCAAAAGAAAAAGTAATGATTAACATTGATAAATATGGCAATACCACTGCCGCCACTATTCCACTTTGTTTATGGGATTGGGAAAGCAAACTGAAAAAAGGAGATAACCTTATTTTAGCAGCTTTTGGTGGAGGTTTTACTTGGGGAGCCACGTGGGTTAAGTGGGCGTATTGAGAAGTTGAAAATCGTTGAATGTTGTTGAAAGGGTTGAAGGTTCAAATTTTTGAAGTATTCAACATGTGTAAGACAGCTATAAAAGAATATAAAAATTAAAACCAACTTCCAGAAGTGTCAGACACATTTGATAGTTGGTTTAAATTGAAAAAATATTTTTGACAACATTGCGATTAAAATAGATTTTAAGAAATACCAATTCAATAAAAAAATTAGAATGAAAACCATTATTACATTTTTGGTATGCTGTTTATTTTTTACAAATACAAATGCCCAAAGCCGCTATATTGTAAAATTTAAAAACAAAGGCACAAGCCCTTTTTCAATAGCCAACCCATCTGCGTACCTTGGCCCTAGGGCATTGCAGCGTAGAGCTAGGTATAATATTGCAATAGATAGTTTGGACTTACCCGTTACACCTCGGTATATTGATAGCGTAAGACAAGCAGGTGCTGTTATCATTTTAAACAGCTCAAAATGGTTAAACGAAGTAACCATACAAACAACAGATGCTGCAGCGCTTGTGAGAATAAATAATTTACCATTTGTACTTAGTGCAACTGCTGTAGCAAATAAAAGTGGCAACTGGAATATACCAGTAAATAAAATACTTGCAACAGTTTCTGATACACCAATACCCAATTCAAATTCATTTACGGAATCTACTACTACTGCAAATGTTTTTAATTATGGTAGATCTAATGGACAAGTGCATATACACCAAGGCGAATTTTTGCACAACCATGGTTTTAGAGGGGAGGCTATGCAACTTGCTGTTTTAGATGCAGGTTTTTTTCATTATTTATCGTTACCAACTTTTGATAGCATAAGAGCAAATAACCAAATATTAAATGTGTGGGATTTTGTAGCTAATAATGCAAGTGTAGATGAAGATAATTCACATGGAATGAATTGCCTTAGTACCATTGCAGCAAATATGCCTGGTGTTTTTGTAGGCACTGCACCTAAAGCTACTTTTTGTTTATATCGTACAGAAGACGTGGTTAGCGAAACAAAAATTGAAGAACATAATTTGGCTGCAGGCTACGAAAGGGCTGATAGTGTAGGAGTAGATGTTTGCTCTATTTCTTTAGGCTATACAACATTTGATGCGCCTTCACAAAATTACACATATGCAAATATGGATGGCAATACAACCATAAGTGCTATAGCCTCAGATATTGCTGCAAAAAAAGGAATGCTTCCCGTTGTTGCAGCGGGTAATGATGGCAACGGTAGTTGGCGTTTTATATCCACACCTGGCGATGCAGATAGTGTGATGACCGTAGGTGCTGTGGATACACTTAGTAATGTAGCAAGTTTTAGCAGTTATGGCCCTAGTAGCAATAATCGTATAAAACCAAATGTAGCAGCAGTAGGGTTAAGTGCTGTAATAGCTAGCCCAAGTACAGGGCTACCTGTGTTTGGCAATGGAACATCATTTGCTACACCCAATATAGCTGGGCTTACCACTTGCTTGTGGCAAGCTTTTCCAGAGTTTAATAACATGACTATATTAGATGCCATGCAGCGCTCTGCAACAAGATTTACCAATCCAAATGATAGGGTTGGTTATGGTATACCCGATATGAAAAAATCGTTTGCTATTCTTTTAAAAAAATCATATACACAGCAAGCTAATGTAGCCAACTGTGCAGCTAATGTTTTATTAAATGTAAAACATGACAATACAATGAACATTATTGTAGAAAGAAAATTAGCTGCTCAAACGGCTTACACTTCTTTTAAAACAATTTTAGGTACAGGCAATTTTACAAATAAAAACATTTCTTTTACAGATGATTTTAGCATAATAGCAGGCACTGTTGTAAACTATAGAATTAGACTGGACATAGCTACAGATACCAGTTTTTATTTAGATTCTATTACAGTAAATTTTGTAGCAAAACCAAATTTTGGTGCCGATAAAGTTATTACCAGATGCAACACTAATCCAGTAGATTTAACCACACAATTTACTACAACTGGTTTATCTGCTATTAGCTGGACTTTAAATGCTGTTGCTGTTTCAAACCCAACATCAGTAACTACTTCAGGCACTTATCAATTAACGACTAGCAATGCATCTGGCTGTGCAGATACGGCTTTGGTTATTATCAATTCAAATTCTAGTATCAATTTGGGAGCAGATAAAACACTTACAAAATGTACAGATTCAAGTATTAATTTAACTACACAATTTACTACAACTGGTTTAAATACTTCTTGGAAGATAAATGGAAATATTGTAGCAAATCCAAATGCAATAAGTACCGCAGGTGTCTATCAATTAGCCGTTTCAAATAGTTTTGGATGCACGGATACTGCTTTGGTTACTGTTGTAAACGACCCATTACTTTGTGTTAAACCTGGAATAACAATAGGACCAAACCCTGTTGTAGATATTTTAAAAATTGAAATTTTTAAAACTGCCCCTTCCAAAATTGATATTGTTATTCAAAATATGCTTGGACAAAGAGTATACAGTATGAGCAACCAACAAGCTGCTACCCCGCAAATATATAATATACCTTTTGGCAATAAAGCGGCTGGAGCTTACTACGTATCTGTATTTGTGAATGGTAAAGTAGAAATGGTAAAGAAAATAGTAAAACGTTAAACTATCAATAAGAAAAAACTGCTACAAACATTGTATCCGCTTGTACTTCATAACCTTTCAGATATTCCATTTGTAATACTTGCAAATGGAATTTTTCTTTTAAGTATATAACTATTTCTTCATTTTCTTTTTTGAAAATTGAGCAAGTAATATAAAAAAACAAACCCGTTTCTTTTAAATTTTTAATGGCCGCAGAAGCAATTTTTTGTTGCATTTGCACAAATGAAGCAATACTTTTTTGTTCAAAAAAAGCCAATTGCTCTGGCGTACGAGCCCATGTACCACTGCCTGTGCAAGGTGCATCACACACTATGATATTATACTTTTTTTCTGAAATTGTTTTAGCATCCTTCATTAAATCTGCCGTAAATGCACGATACTTTTTTATACCTGCTTCTTTAAAACGAGTGCGTAAATTATTTAGCATATGTGCACGTACATCAGATACATGCAAGTCCACATGGCCATGCAGCATATCGTATAGCAAAATGGATTTTCCCCCACTTGCAGCACAGCAATCCCACACTACAGCATCTTTACCCAAAAAAACTTCTGGCTTTTGTAAATAATTAAACACCTGCTGAGAGTTTCTATCTTGCACCACCACTTCTTTGTTTAGTAAAAACAACTCTTCTACTTTGGTGCCTTGTGGCAAAGCTATGCAAGAGGTATTTATTTCTTCAAACGCCACTTCCGCTTCTGTCAATTTTTCCAACAGCTCCACCATACTGTTTGGGCGTAGGCGTACAAAAAATAATGGTTGTCTTAAAAATGAATATGCAAAAGCTATCTTATCGATGCCCTCTCCAATCTCATTTTCAAAAGGAAAAATATGTTTTGTGCTAATGTTTAAAAGTGTACATTTTTTTTCTATTGATAATTTTATTTGAGCATTAAAATCTGGTGCAAGGGCAGCCAACAAATCGTTATTGGTATTATTGCATAAAAAAGTAGCTGCTAGTATTCTTTCTTCAATTGTTTTATTTTTAAGAGCATTGCCAATCCGATAAAAATTATAACAAAGCGATGCAATACTTTTTCTATCCTTAGAGCCAAATTTTTTATTTGCAGCAAAATATTTTTTTAGATGATGGGCTAACGGTTCGCCTTGTTTTGCAGTTTCTATAATTTTTATAGCAGAAGTAAGATGAGAATGCTGACGGCTCAATATTTAATATTTTATGTAAATGTAGTGAGTTGCAAAAATATTTAATAATAAAATGATTTCTATAATTCCTTTATCATCCAAACGGGGCACGAACTATGACCTGTATCTTCCATTGGTTTATCTAAGTATGTAAACCCAACTTTTTTGTATAATTTTTGTGCATCTTTCATGTAAGGCATGGTTTCTAAATAGCACTTTTCATAACCAAAATCTTTAGCTGCTTGTAAACACAAATCCATTATTTTGGTGGCAAATCCTCGCCCACGGGCTTCTGGCAAAAAATACATTTTTTGCAATTCGCAAATATTTTCATCACTGTTTTCTAATTGACCCACTCCTGCGCCACCGACAATTTCACCATCATTTTCTAAAACAAAATAGGTTGTTTTTGGTTTATCATATGTTTCAAATAAGGAAAAAAGATGTGGGTCAGCATAAGCAGTACCCACTTTTGGTGCGCCCATTTCCATTAATACAGTTTGTACAATTGCACCTAAGGCTTCGTTATCTTTTTGTTCTATTTTTCTAATTTGCATATAGTTTATTTAAATAACGCTCCCAATGTTAGCATTGGTATAAACATTTTACCGCTATCAGGCAACAGAATAAAACCATATTTTTTATAGAATAGCTCAGCGTTTTCATCAATAGGGTCTACAATTACACACATAGAACCAATACTTGTTAACGAACTTTCATAACATTTCTTTAGGGCATCTATTAAAAGTAATCCGCCTATTTTTTGACCTTTAAATATATTATCCACAGCCAATCTGCCGAGTAATGTTGCGGGCAAATTATGATAAGATGGAGGAAGTTTTTTAATAATTTGTTCAGGTAATATTTCTCTTTTTATAGAAGTGCTAGAAAGTGTATAATACCCCTTTACGCTATTGTCTTTATCTGCAAAAATAAAACAGGCTGACAATTTTCGTTTTACATCTTGCTTAGCTTGTGTATGCAAATATTGGTTAAGTAGCGAAATACCACAATCAAAATTTTCCTTTTTATGCAAAGCATGTAACGCTACTGTCAAGTCACTCATTTAGCAGCGGTTATTTTATCAAAATGTAGTTTAGCTTTTTTTAGATTTGCATTTGGCTTAGGCGGTTGCATAATGGCATTAAAAAATATTTCTTGATCTTTTTTTGTAGTCAAAATTGTATTGTGTTTTTCTACAATAGCACTAGCATGCACTTGTGCTGAATGCACTACAAAATCTGTGAGGGTTCTAAATCCTCCCAATGAGGCAGCATATTCAAAATATTCTTTTTGTTCTTTTGGCAACCTTGTATCAAACCTAGACTTTTCTAATGTTTTCATAAAAATCATTTTTTGAAATTTAAAAACAAATGTACGGCTAATTTCTGTACAAATAAATAATGTATATGAAAAAATTGTAGCCTTTGTGTTATTGTTGACCAATGAACTAATGCTGACAGGCTGCGGGATAGAAGCGGAAATCCTTTTTTGATCCCGCATTCGGCGGGAGAAAAAAAGATTGCAGCGGATAGCCCGATTAGATGTTGATTATTATGTTAGTTGACAGCCAAAAAGAAAAAGTAAAAAGCCATTTCATTAAATTTGAAATGGCTTTTTATATTTTTTACAACTCTAATAATGCATCCACTGGGTCTTTTCCAAAAAGCAATAACGCAGGATTTTCCAACAATTGTTTTACCAACACTAAAAAACCTACAGACTCACGTCCATCAATAATTCTATGGTCATAACTAAGTGCTACATACATCATTGGACGAATAACTACTTGGCCATTTATTGCCATTGGGCGCTCTACAATATTATGCATGCCTAAAATGGCACTTTGAGGTAAATTAATAATTGGGGTACTCATCATAGAACCAAAAATACCACCGTTGGTAATGGTAAAAGTTCCACCACTCATTTCTTCCATTGTAAGTTTGCTGTTTTTTGCTTTTGTAGCAAGGTCCACTACTGCAGCTTCTACGCCAGCCATACTAAGGCTTTCAGCATTTCTAATAACAGGTACTACTAGACCTTTGGGTGCGCTTACGGCAATAGATATATCACAATAATCATGATAAATAATTTCTTCGCCATTTATATATGCATTTACAGATGGGAATTTTTGCAATGCATAACAACATGCCTTTGTAAAAAAACTCATAAAGCCAAGGTTTACACCATGGGTTTCTTTAAATTTATCTTTAGATTTTTTTCTGATATCCATTATTGCGCCCATATCCACCTCATTAAATGTAGTAAGCATGGCGGTAGTGTTTTTAGCTTCCACCAATCTTCTGCTAATGGTTTTGCGCAGATTACTCATTTTTTCTGGTCTATCGGCTCTGCTAAACGATACAGCACTTGGGTTGCGTCCACGATTTTTTAGTGCCTCAAGCACATCCTGCTTTATAATTTTACCATTATCGCCTGTGGCTGTTATTTTATTGCTATCAATTTTTGTATCTGCAATTATAGCTGCCGCTACGGGAGTGGTTTTTAGGTCAGTTTTAGGTGTTTCTGGTATGGCCGTAGTAGTCACTTGTTTCACTTCTACTACTGGAGCAATAACCTCCGCTACACCCTCAGGCTTTGGCGCATCTGTATCTATACTACAAACCAAATCGCCAATGGCAAGCGTATCGCCTTCTTTAGCTATTTGTTTTATAGCACCAGCTTGCTCTGCATTTATCTCAAAAGTAGCTTTCTCACTCTCCAATTCTGCTATTACTTCATCTCTTTGAGCGTATTCACCATCTTTCTTTAACCATTTTACAAGTGTTACCTCACTTATACTTTCTCCTACCGAAGGAACTTTTATTTCGATTGCCATTAAAAATGTTTTAATTTTTGCGAATTTCGGATAAAAAAACCAATCCTTTCACATTCAATTTTCGTTAGCTTATGTTAACAAATATTTTACCCTTCATGTAAAATAAACAAGCTTTGTTAAAATAATTGAATAAAAAAACTTTTACATTCCTTTTTTATCTATAATTGCATGATAGAAGAAGATAAAAACAAAAAATGAGCAAAAAAGTACTATACACGCTAGAATATCCCGTTAGATCATCACCAGTAATATTGTTCGATTTTTTGAGCAGTGCATCAGCTTTGCAAGAATGGTTTGCAGATAAAGTAGACGATCGTGATGGTTTTTACACCTTTGGATGGAACGGGACTGAAGAAAAAGCCGAAGTTCTTGAACGAGATGAAAATAAATTGATACGGTTTCGTTGGGTAGCAGGTCCAAAAGACGAATATTTTGAGTTTAAAATAGATAAATCTGAAATAACAAACCAAACAATTTTAATTATTTCTGACTTTGCAGAAAAAAAAGACATTAAAGATCAAACCCAATTATGGGAGTATCAAGTAAAAGAATTATTCCATCGTATAGGAAGCTAATTGCTTAAAAGCATATTTAATTTTTTAAAGCCATCTGGCAACAAAGACTGCATCATATTCCAATGATGCAGTTCGTATTTTAAAGCTACTTTAATAAAACTTTTTTGCTTTATTATTATTATTTCATCTTCTGTAAGTGTTGAATATTTTTTATAATTATTTTCATTAAAATGATGCTGCCATTGTGTTTCATTTACACATACATAAAATTCGGCGCTTACATTTTTAAAAATATTTTCTTCGAAATATGATCTGTATTTACCAGAGAGCTGCAGCGTAACACTAATAAAATTGCCCCACCAAAACATAGTTCGTATAGCAAAAATATTTTCTTTTTGAAATACTGATGGGTAATCTAAAATTACGTACGGTAAATCATTATAATTCTCTCCTTTTGTTATTTTGGGCATGGCTTTGGCTAGTTCTTCAAAAGGACTAAGCGTACTTTTGAAAATGAATGCAAGTTGTGGTACAAAATTGTTAAATAATAAGGATGCAGTTTCTATTATTGCACGTTTAGTTAAAATAATATCCTTATTTAATACAACGCTTAGTTCGCCATTAGAAAGTGTTACTTTTGCTGTATAGTCCATAGCGAAAAGGTAATTAATAAATTTTAAAGTAGTAGCGTTTTTGTAATGATAAAGAAATTAGACAAACTCATATTTAAATCTTTTATAGGGCCATTTATAGTAACTTTTTTTATTGCGCTTTTTGTATTAATTATGCAAACGCTTTGGAAATACATAGATGACCTAGTAGGTAAAGGATTAGATATTCTTACTATCCTACAATTTGTATGGTATGCTAGTGCTACACTTTTAATGCTTGCTATGCCCATAGCTATTCTCATTTCTTCTATTATGACTTTTGGCAACCTTGGCGAAAGTTTTGAGTTGGTGGCCATAAAGTCTGCAGGTATTTCTTTATTGCGTTTTATGAGGCCGTTAATGTTGTTTACTGTTTTACTTTGTATAATCACTTTTTTATTTAGTAATTATCTGGTACCATATTCGCAATTAAAATTTGTGACACTTTATAGAGATATATTGGTAAAAAAACCTGCCTTAGACTTAAAACAGGGCATATTTTACACAGGTATAGAAAGCTATGCAATAAAAGTAGGAAAGAAAGAACCCGACGGAAACAAAATTGAGAAAGTACTTATCTATGACCAAACAAATCCTTTACAAGACAATACTATAATAGCAAAAACGGGTAAAATGGAAGTTACGCCCGATAATAATTATTTGGCTTTTAATCTTCAAAATGGAAATAGATATCAAGAAAAAGGCAATTTTGGCGATACCGCTACAGAGTATATAAAACTAGAATTTAAAACGTTCAAAAAATTATTTGATTTAAGTGCATTTCAGCATAAGAAAGGAGATGAAGAAGTATTTAAAAATAATTACAGAATGCTTAGTGCAAAACAATTAGGCAAGAATATAGATTCTATATCTAAAAAAAATGATAGTGTATTTTTGGTACAAACAAAAAACCTGAAGAATATCATGCCATATCTTACTGATAGTGCTATAAAATTTTCTTCGGTAAACGTACAAAACATAAATAAAAAAGATAGCATTTTCCCAGATAGTGCTGTTGCAGTTTTGTATGATAGGGCTTTAGCCAAAGCAAATGAGATTAAAAATTTACTAGTTTTTAGCAGCTCTGACATTACGCTTAAAAAAGATGATTTAATAAATCACAAAATAGAATGGCAGCGTAAGTTTTCATTTTCTTTAGCATGTATGGTTTTGTTTTTTATAGGAGCTCCACTGGGTTCTATAATAAGAAAAGGTGGTATGGGTATGCCACTTGTTGTAGCCATTATTTTCTTTCTTATTTTTCATTTGCTAAATATGTTTGGCGAAAAATTTGTAAAGAACCATACACTATCGCCTTTTATGGGTATGTGGCTTGCAGTAATGGTACTTACACCAGTAGGCGTATTTCTTACCTACAAGGCCATGAATGATTCACAACTTTTTAATAAAGAATTTTATACCAGAATGGGTAGTAAATTAAAAGGCATTATAGCTAAAAGAAAAATAAAATTTGCTAACGAAATATAATTTTCATTATGGACAACAGTAAAAATAAAAGTAGGCGTCAATTTTTGATAACTTCTTCTAAAGGGATTGTGGTAGCATCATTGGCAACTACTGCGAATGGTATGCTATTACAAGCTTGTGCTACCGCAAAAAATTTCACCGTTTCTCCAAAGTTTATAACTCCATTTACTCAACAGCCTTTGCCTTATGCTTATGATGCTTTGGAGAGTGTAATAGATGCCAAAACAATGGAGATACACTATAGTAAACATGCTAGTGGATATAGTAAAAATTTGTTGGAAGCTGCACAGGTAGAAGCTGTAGACAGTGCCAAACCTTTGGAGGAGTTACTAGCTAAAATTTCTAAATATTCTACCAAAATACGTAACAACGCTGGAGGGCATTTTAACCACGAAATGTTTTGGAAATGTTTGCGCCCTAGCAAAGTTGGCAATTTGCCAACAGGCAGTTTGCAAGTAGCCATTGATAAAGCATTTGGCTCTTTTAGCAATTTTAAAATACAATATGGTGAAGCTGCAAAAACCCGTTTTGGTAGCGGCTGGGCTTGGCTTTATATGGACAATGATAAAAATTTAAAAATTGGAAGCACGCCAAACCAAGACAACCCACTAATGGATTTAGCTGATATAAAAGGCTTTCCACTTTTAGGGTTAGATGTATGGGAGCATGCCTACTATCTTAAGTATCAAAATAAGCGTGCAGATTATATTGAGAATTGGTGGAATGTTGTAAATTGGGATTATGTGCAATGGAGGTTTGAATCATGATCAAGAAAATTAATTTTTATGCAAATAAAAAATGTTTATAAAATTTGGATGTCCTCCATATTTCTTATAGCTTTTTTTATTTTTAATATTTTTATTACCTATCAATCGTTTTACAATTCTACGGCCAATACGCATAGTACTTTTTTGCAACTTGGTATAACTATTTTATTGTATTTCTTATCTGTAATTACACTGGTACAATATTTTTTCTTTAGAGAAGCCACATACTATTATTATGTGTGGTACTTACTACTACATCTTTGTTACTTTACGCTAATATTTTCTTATTTTTCAATAAAACCTGAACAGGAAATTATTCCATATTTTGTGTTTCTACGGCCTATGTTGTCTATTATAGTGCTGGTATCTGCTTACGCAGTTTATACTCAATTTGCCATTATGTTTTTGAATCTAAAAAACAAGGATAATATTTTGTATAAAGGCCTTAGGATTCTATTAAAAATTTACCTTTTTTTACTTTTTATTATTTGTATTTCTTACTTAATTCCATTTGGCAATTATTTTAGCGATTTAGTAAGAACAATAGTTTTAAGCTCTTGTATACCATTAGGAATTATTGGCATTATCTTAATTTTTACTAAAGCAAAAAATCCCTTTGGTTTAATTTTAAGTGTTGGGTCTAGTTTGATTTTTATTGGATCTGTACTTGGCTTTTTATTTTCTTTTCAAATTTTGCAATACCCAATAAATATTTTTCCTTTTAATAATTGGCTTTTTTACACCATGTCAGGTTGCGTGCTAGAGGTAATAATTTTCTTTAGCAGCTTTGCATATCGGAATAAAATATTAGTAAGAGAAGAGCAATTTGCTAAAGATAAATTGCAGTTGGTAAGAGATGAAATATCTAGAGATTTACATGATGATGTAGGTGCCTCATTGAGTAACATAAATATTTTAAATGAGTTAGCTAAACGCAATGCTAGCAATCCACTTAAAGCAAACGAATATTTGCTAAAAGCTGGGGAAGATATACAACATGTGAGCGAAAGCTTAAATGATATTGTTTGGAATATAAACTCTAAGTATGATGACCTAGATAATCTTTTTATAAGAATGAAAAGGTATGCTGGAGATGTGCTAGATGGGAAAAATATTGCATACAAAATCGAGTTCCCAGATAAATTAGACGATTTAAAATTAGGAATGGATAAGCGAAAGGATTTATATTTTATTTTTAAAGAAGCTATAAATAATTTGGTAAAATATTCTGGAGCATTATATGTAGAGGTTTCCATAACTATTGAAAAAAAAATACTAAAACTAGTTATAAAAGATAATGGCAAGGGATTTTCAAAAGAAAAAATAGCAAAAGGTAATGGGCTCGATAATATGGCACATAGGGCTAATGCATGGGGTGCAACACTTAACATTGATAGTGAAGAAAGTAAAGGAACCACCGTTTTTTTAGAAATGGAACTAAACTAGTACCCATTTGTGTTATTTTTCGTAAGTAAAGCAAATTGTAACTTTACCTATGGTTTACAACTTAATTGTTTTTGAAGATAATAAAAGATTGCGCCATTCGCTAGAATTACTGCTTAATGATGAGGCTATTTTTAATGTGGTTGGCAGCTTTGCTAACTGCGATGATGCACTCTATGAAGTAGAAAAATATAAAGCTGACTTGGTAATAATGGATATAGATATGCCTGGCATAGGTGGCATAGAAGGTGTACGGCAAATTAAAAGTTACTTTCCCACTGTGAAAATTGTAATGCATACCGCATTTGATGATGACAATAGGATTTTTGAATCTATTTGTGCTGGTGCAGATGGTTATTTACTCAAAAATATTTCTCCTTCATTATTACTAACATCGTTGGAAGATGTGATGGTAGGAGGCTCTCCAATGAGCCCACATGTAGCTAAAAAAGTTTTTCAATATTTTAGAAATCTGCCAGTAAAAAATGATGAGGTGTTTGATTTAACAGACCGAGAAAAAGAAATTTTAGCATTATTGGTAGAAGGAAATTCTTATAAAATGATAGCTGCAAAATGTTTTATAGCCAATGATACCGTAAAAAAACATTTGCATAATATTTATGCAAAGTTGCATGTAAACAGCGGCACAGAGGCTGTGGCAAAGGCATTAAAGAATAATATTAAGTAAGTATTATTGCCTCATCTTGTCTAGTTTAATTTGCAAAAGTTATTTTTTAATATCAAACTTACTGCCATAACCCTAATGTGGTATTGTACAAAATTTTCCCTTAGTTTATTTTTGTGTTTCATTAATCAAAAATAAAAATCATGAAAAAATTAATTTTAGTAGCTGTATTATTTACTGCAATTTTTGCAAGTTGTAAAAAAGATTCAGCGCCAGTAGTTATACCACCAGTAGTGTATGTAGAAGAAAATCCATTACCTGGCTTTTTGTCCGCTACAGGGTTTAATCAGCTTTCTACTGTAAGTAATTATGGTGTTACTAAGTATGAAGAAGGGTTTAGTTTTAAGGCAAATGTAAAAGGTAAAATAAACGCAATGGTTATGAAATTGCCAGTAGCAAATAGTAGTTTAAGAATTACTATTTGGGACAATGTAAGTAAAGCTGTTTTAAGAACTGAAAATATAAATGTGCCTACTGCAAATACAGAGGCTACTATTAGCATTGCTACTTTTGATATTGTAAAAGATAAAGAATATTTCATAAGCATGTGGACTAGCGATGACTTCCAAAGAAGCAGGACCGACAACGCAGCAGCTGCATATCCGATTGTGTCTGGTAATATTTCTATTTTGGGTTATTTGTCTAAATCAGTTGCGTCAGGTCAGGTTTTCCCTACTAATGTTTCAACTAGATATTATTATGGAGACTTAAGCTTCAAATTTCAACAAACACCATAAATCCTTCAAAAAAACATACGATACTGTCCTTTAAGTTTTGAGAACCTTGATTAGAAAATTTTTAGCTTTTATTATACACGTGAGGCTACTATTATAAGGATAACAATTTTACTGGGCAGTATTTATTATAAATCGGAGGATTACAAAAAAGCCGAGCTAATGGAGATTAGTTTGGCTTTTTTATGTGTTTCTTTAAAGAAGTTTTATCTTCAATAAATGAAAAAACTTCTGTTACCATTTTTATTTGTTGTAACAATGCGCATGATTTTTGTAATGAGTAAAACAGGCGCTACATTAAAAACTACAGCAACATCAATAGCTATCTTAGATTTAGAATTTGCTTATAATAAAACAAAAGTTTGGAGTACCCTTAATGCTTGGCGCCCAAATGCTGTTGTAGATAATATTAGTAAAGCTAAAATAAACACATACTTAGATTTTATTTTCCTAACCTTTTATGCTTTATTTTTATTTTTTTTGTGCAAAAAAATTTCAGAAACTAATAAAAGTAACATTGGGTTATTGATAGCAAAAGGGGCTTTGGTTGCAGGGGTTTTAGATATTCTAGAAAACATTGGTATGCTTATTAGTTTATCTGGTAACGTTTATGGTGCAGTTGCAATTTTTACTACTTTTTTTGCCGCTCTAAAATTTATATTGCTTATTGCAGCTCTATTATATGTGCTTATTGGGGGGTTCCTATTTGTAAAAAAAACAACATCGGTATTGTTATAATTGACTCAGCCTTTGCGAAACAACTTTCCTCAACAATATGGAAAGACGCTAAACAAAGGCTGATGGATTATTACTAATCATAATCGTGCAGCAAAAGTAACAGGAGGTAACCCAAATAGTAAAAAGAATCTCTTAAAGTATTGTGAAAATTCTTTTTAAATCAGTTCAGCATTATTCCTTAAAAAAATATACATTCGTTGTCTATTTATCATAACTAAAAATATACACATGAATGCATGGGCAGCTTACCAAGAGCAACATAAAGAACGTTTTTTAGAAGAATTACTCGACCTCTTGCGCATACCTAGCGTGAGCGCTAAGAGCGAGCACAAGCCAGACATGCTAAGATGTGCAGATGCGGTAAAAGCAAGATTGTTAGAAGCTGGCGCAGATACGGTTACTATTTACGAAACAGCTGGTCACCCTATTGTATATGGCGAAAAAATGATTGACCCTAGCAAACCTACTGTATTGGTATATGGGCATTATGATGTACAGCCAGCAGAACCACTAGAACTTTGGAACAGCCCAGCATTTGAACCAACCATTATTGATGGTAAAATATTTGCCAGAGGTAGCTGCGATGATAAAGGCCAATTTTACATGCATGTAAAAGCATTAGAAACGTTAGTGAAGACAAATACACTTACAAATAATATTAAATTCTGTATTGAAGGAGAAGAAGAAATTGGCTCGCCAAACCTTGGCAAATTTGTGGCCGCTAATAAAGAACTATTAAAAGCAGATTGTGTATTAATAAGCGATACAGCAATGTTAAGTTTAGATACACCTAGTATGGATGTGGGCGTGCGTGGTTTAAGCTATATAGAAGTAGAAGTAACAGGCCCTAACAGAGATTTGCATAGTGGTGTGTATGGCGGTGCAGTGGCAAATCCAATTACGATTCTTGCAAAAATGATTGCTTCTTTACATGATGAAAATAACCATATAACCATACCCGGTTTTTATGATGATGTAGTAGTATCTACAGATGCAGAAAGAGCCCTAATGGCAAAGGCTCCTTATGATGAAGCAGCATATAAAAAAGAACTTGGCGTAAAAGAATTGTGGGGAGAAAAAGGATTTACCACAGGAGAAAGAACTGGCATTCGCCCTACCATGGAGCTAAATGGTATATGGGGCGGTTATATTGGCGAAGGCGCTAAAACAGTTTTACCAAGCAAAGCATTTGCAAAAATTTCTGCAAGGCTAGTACCAAACCAAGGTTCTGAAAAAATTACAGCCCTTATCATAAATCATTTAGAAAAGATAGCACCACCAAATGTAACGGTAAAAGCCACACTGCATCATGGAGGAGAGCCCTATATGACACCTATAGATAGCAAGGGTTATATAGCTGCGGCAAAAGCCATTGAAGCTACATTTGGCAAACAACCTATACCTGTGCGTGGTGGTGGTAGTATTCCTATTTGCTCATTATTTGAAAAAGAATTGGGTATTAAAATAATTTTTATGGGCTTTGGTTTAGATAGCGATAACTTGCACAGCCCCAATGAAAAATTTAATATTGAGAATTTTTATAAGGGTATAGAAACGATACCTTATTTTCATAAATTTTTTACGGAGGGGTAGAGAATAAAATAATTTACTTAAAAAAACTCTTGTATTTGCAGGAGTTTTTTTGTATCGGGAAGCAGACTTGAACTGCCGTCCGCCTTTTGGCGGATACGAATCATATGCTCAATGTTCAATTGTTTTAATAAATGCTCTACCTATACCTGATTTTAGCCATTTTTCATATTCCATTGCTTCCTTTTTACTTTCAAATTCTTTAGTATAAATAATTTTCCAAGGTCGGTATTTAGCAGTCCAATCTTTACCAAGTTCATTATGTGATAGAATTCTTTGTTCAAGATTTGATGTAAAACCTGTGTAATGTTTTTGAAAATTTATAGAGAATAATATGTAAACAGTATAAATCATAAAAATAAAAAAGCCCAAATCTAACAAAAGAAATGGGCTTTGTATCGGGAAGCAGACTTGAACTGCCGACCTTCGGGTTATGAATCCGATGCTCTAACCAGCTGAGCTACCCCGACATCATAAAGCATTTAAACAATAATTTATTAAGACCTACAAGTTTTTTCCTTTGTATCAGGAAGCAGACTTGAACTGCCCGTCCGCCGAAAAGGCGGATATGAATCCGATGCTCTAACCAGCTGAGCTACCCCGACATTCATAATTGGGCGGCAAAAGTAAAGATATTTACCTGTATTATAAAAGATTTTAGCACTAATTTATTTGTATACACATTTTAGTTTAAATAATAAAAGTACACAAGCCAAAAAAAACTTATTTAAATGGTACGAGTATATTTGTATTATAATTACTCTTTTAAATAACACTTTTTTAATGACTATACGCTATTTGGAAAAGGTTTATACCATGCATTAGAAAGAGTAGCATCAAGTAATCTATCAAATAACTTTTCTCCAAAATATCTTCTGTTAAACTTATAGCAAAACTCGTTTAGGTAGTTTTGCATGT
>JANNVW010000068.1:0-10928 GCA_031408295.1 Ferruginibacter sp. | reverse complement strand
GCCATCGTAGTAGCCATGCTTTTCATTTTTAAAAGGATAGTCGCCTATTTTGCTACTGAAAGCTGGTAATACCAAATTCATTCTATCCATTGAAAAAAGAGCATTGGTAATAGTTGTAGCAGTTTTTCCTTTAAGCAAATTATACACCACTTGTACGTCAGTACCGCTAATATTTACGGAACGATAAAATCTATCAAACTTTGCAACAGAAACAAAAACCAAGTATGATGCAATGGGATAACGATTTTTAAATGTGAAGCTGCGATTGGTTCCGTTGATGGTAGAATCAATCATTTTTCCATTGCAAGCCACCCAAAAAGTATCGGCAGGTGTGGTAGCAGCCCAAGGCACATTTACGGTAATATCCATCGAATCTATTTTGTCTTGCATATCATGTTTGCATGGCCACCAATCTCTGTCTTCATAAGATTCGGACAGGGTAGTAATGTAATTGCCCGCAGTAGAGCTAGTAGCTTTTTGATAACCTTGTGCAGCACCTGAAACCGCTGGTGGCGTGCCTTGGTAAAAAATGATAAGCGAATCAATAAAATTATTCGTAAGCGTAACACCAAGATTGATGGTAACGATATTGCTTACATGATTAATGTTTATAGTAGGTAAAAGTAGATTCCGAAATTTAATGGAATCAATGGTTAAGCCACTACGCAAATCAAAACTTATGGATGACACATTATTTTGAATGGTTTTAAAATTGGTTTGCACAGAACCCTTGATATATTTTACAGCACTATCAGGATTGATACGCCAGTAAATTTTATGATAGATTACATCAATGTTTGCACCTGTACCACTTGTACCAGTAGAATTTGTTTCATCTGGTTGGGTTAGGTTTTCTGCAACACCGTTGAATCTACAATGGCTGGTAAGGGCAACGGTATCTTGCGCAATTGTTTTACTAGTTGCAAAAATGGTAAAAATGGTTAACGCTATCGTTAAGATTTTGTATAAACGTAGGTATGTTAATTTCATAAAAGGGTATTAGAATATGTAAATTTCTTTTGCCAGGTTTGTTTCAATGGAGAAAAGAATTTTGTAGTGGTATTTTAAGGCAAAGTAACATTAATTTTTTGGAAGAAATTTGTTTTGGGTAGTGTTCTTTCTTATCGGTTAGTGAAAGCAACTGGGAACGAAAAAAGTGCAACTTTTTTTGTATTATATTTTACTTGAGAGGACTTGTTTACCAAAGTGTCTGCTAGCTGAAGAAATGAGGAGCATGAGCAGCGAAGCATTAATGAACTTCTGTTTCCCGCTATTCATTCCTCCCGACACAACTGTCGGGATCCATTTCTATCAGGGCTAGGTTCTGCAGAGAAACATTCTTGTCCCTATGCTTGCGTAGTCATTAGACTTTTATTGTGTAGGAGATTGAAGCGGAGATTTTAGCGAATGTTTCGTGGGGACAAGCAACGAGGCTGTAGACAATATAGCATGATTAGCAACTAAAATGTCAAGTTTTTGCTGCTAAAAACTTGACATTTTAAGAAAATTAGCTATATTTGCCATATGAAAGTAGCGGAGCTAATACGAAAAAAAATAAAAAATATACCAGAGAGTGAACCCTTTGGTTATGCCGATTTAGGTATTGCTCCCAGTGATTTTTTTACAGCAGCAAAGGCACTGGAACGTTTGCAAAAAAAAGGTACCCTTAAAAAAGTATCAAAAGGTGTTTTTTACAAACCTGAGATATCTATATTTGGCGCATTGCCGCCTAATTATGATGCTATATTAAAAAACTATTTGTACAAAAATGGCAAACGGGTAGGTTATATAACAGGTATGGGGCTATACAACCAGCTAAATCTGACCACCCAAATGGCTTTTAGAAACAAAATAGCTACCAATAGAAATAGGAAGAAAATTGAAATAAGCTGGTTAAAAACAAATAGTGTAAAAGCCTATGCAAATGTTAGCGAAGAAAACTTTCAATTATTAGGAATATTGGATGCTGTAAAAGATATAAAATTAATTTTAGACACACCTGCAAGTAAAGCTGCAAAAATGTTGATGGATAAAATAAAGGCTTTTCCAAAAAAAGATATTGAAAGCTTATTAAAATATGCATTACAATATCCACCAAGGGTAAGGGCATTGCTAGGTGCAATGGTAGAAAATATGTTTGGCAATGAATACAATTTAACAACGCTGAAAAAGAGTATAAATCCATCTACAAGCTTTAAGTTATCTATTAAAATCGCCGATTTGCCTACCATAAAAAATTGGAATATAAAATGAAGTTGCATTTAAATAAAGAAAACTTTGTACAGGCAATTAAATTAACTGCCGATAGGATGGGCATAGAAAATATTTATGTTGAAAAAGACTATTGGGTTACCTATGCCTTGTACACTATTTTTAATAATGACATTGGCAAAGACACCGTGTTTAAAGGTGGTACGGCATTATCGAAGTGTTATACAATGATAGAAAGGTTTTCGGAAGATATAGACCTTGTGGTATTGAGGCGTGAAGGAGAAACCAATAACCAGCTCACCAATAAAATAAAAACGATAAGCAAAGTAGTGGCCAATGTAATGGCCGAGGTGGACATACCTGAACTAACACAAAAAATGGGTATGAACCGCAAAACGGCTCACCAATATACCAAAGAGTTTGAGGGCAATTACGGGCAGGTGAGAGATGTAATTGTAGTGGAAGCCACATGGCTTGGCTATTTTGAACCATATACTACAAAAACAATCAGTTCTTTTGTTGGTAAGATGATGCTTGACAATGGGCAAGAAGATATGGTTAATGAATATGGTTTAATGCCTTTTGAACTGTTGGTGTTAGAACCCATAAGAACACTCTGCGAAAAAATAATGAGCCTAGTAAGATTTTCTTATAGTGAAGAACCATTAAAAGATTTACAAAATAAAATACGACACACATACGATTTACACCAGCTATTGCAACAAGAAGAATTTTTAGATTTTTTTAATTCAATAGCTTTTAATGAGATGCTATTGAAAGTTGGAAAAGATGATGTGGTAAGTTTTAGAAACAATAATAAATGGTTAGTGTATCATCCAAAAGAAGCGTTGGTTTTTAAGGAGGTAGAAAATGTATGGAAAGCATTGGCACCAATATATAATGGCGCATTTAAAAACCTGGTATATGGTAATTTTCCAAAAGATACAGCCGTATTAGAAACATTGAGATTGATAAAAGAAAGGCTTGGTTTTATAGCTTGGGATATTACGTTAGATAATAGATAATGAAATTTACCAGTTAAATTATTGGGAGTAAAATTGCGCCAACCATCAAAAATATTAAATAGCAAAAGGTAATTATGTTTATGCCTGTAATACTAGAAAAGCTTTGTGTATACGGGCTGATTTTAGCGAATGGTGCGTGGGGACAAGCACTAAGGCGGAGAAGCACTAATTGCGAAAATACGATAAACTACAATTGGTATAAGTATAAATGGTAACTATATGACTATATAGTTGATGATGATTTTATTTTTTTGCAAACAAAAAAATGACCCCAAATAAATTGGAGTCATTTTCATAAATAAAAAATTAAAATTATTTCTTCTCCAATATAAGTACAATTTTGTTGAAGTCAGCAGCAGCATTTATTACATTCATAAATGAAGTGATGTTCGTAACAGGATAATCTGTAACGCCATAAAATTCGTGAACTAAAACATCAAGCTCGTTTCCTTTTAATTTATATGTTGATATAAAACCCATTGTTTCTTTGCCTGTGTCTTTATCGGTAATATTCATGTTTAGGTCAGTAAGATTCTTTATTTGATAGCCGTCGGGTATTGTGAAGCTAATATTTCTATCTAATACATGCGGGTATTGAATACTAATTGGTAATTGCCTTTCTTTTTCTTGATACATTTCTACTTGTGGACCGATGGCAATTCCTATTTTCAATAATATTTTTTTACCTGCTATTTCAGTCATTTCTGCACTGGTAATATCACCTTCTATTACAAGTGGTTTCTTTAAGTAGCCATCGGTAAATGCAGTATTTTGTACTTTTATATTTTTTACGTTATCACTGTTTGCTACAGATTTTATAATGTCTTTACTAAGTTCTTCCAGTTTGTCTTTTGGCGTAAAATTATAAGCAGGGCGATAAACTGCTGCGCCATACCCAACAAGTATTTGTTTGCTGTGAATTTGTAATGAATCCATTTCTTTATTAAATTTCATAACTATTTCCATGTTATGTGCACTTTCATTCATAGGGTGCATATAAATATTACCAAAACTTGCAACGGCTGTTTTAAAATTACCAATTGCTGTGCTTTGTAAAAAAAGGCCTTTCCCCCCTGCCCAATACGGCGTAATATAGGGATAGCGAAATGATGCATTTGCTGGTTCAAGATAACGGTCAGATGATGGAAAATAAAAAACAATTTCATCTGCTAATCTATAATTTTCCAATTCTTCATCGAGTGGTATTTCATCTCTCTTACTAGGAAAAACAATTTGCCAATTTATCTTTAATTTTTCCATGCAGATTACAAAAAGCCTATTAAGTCCGAAGTTGCTTGAGACTTTAGTTTTTACTATTTTTTCGATTTTGTCTGCGTCTTCTCCAATACCATTTTTATCGGTATTTATATTGTTTTTTATATAATCTTCTAAAGCAATAATTTTATCTTCTTCGGAGGCTGTTTCCTTAATGCTTATAGCTTTCAAAAAATTATCTATTGCTTTGCCTTCTTTATCAGTGTAGGTAGAATAGTTGTTGTAGACATTTTTAGCCAAGTTGTTCCAAGTGAACATTCTTGTATTTTTATCTTTACTTAAATTGTAAGACAATTTGAATTGTACATTTTTTACGTGAGCATCTTTATTGCCGTATTTTTCATCGGCTATTGCTAAAATATTTGAGCAACTAGTAGTAGTAAATCTTTTATTATCAGCTGTAGAATCCTTACCTACAACAAAGCCATTGTATCCTTTTATGGTAAAGGATAAATAATCAGGCGTAATGAGTGTAAAGTTTGCTTGCTCGTATGGCGTGGAGCCAGATTGAAAAACTTCTAATCCAAAGTAGGAGGCTTCTTTTTTTACTTTATATATATATTCAATTTCGCTATCTTTATCTACACCTTCTAGTGCAAACTTTTTATACATCCTACCCTCTTCTTCTGCATCCAAAATTTTATCGTTTGGCAGATCTAAAACTCTCCCGTTTGGCAAAATTGTTCTTGCTTTAAGTTCTAATATTTGCGCCCCACCATATACAGGCACATATATTTTGTTATACATTTCTACTCCTTTATCGTCTATAACTTTTATGAGTTTTTTTACAGTTATAATAACCATCAATCCTTTTTTTTCTTCTGAAACAAATTCTTGGGTTCGCATATCCGATAGTATTACTGCGCTTTCTCTTATAAATGTAGGTTTCACCTTATGAAGCTTTGGCGTCTTTTCCCAATCTATATTTTGGGCATTTGCATGCATTTGAATTACAAACAAAAGAAATGTGAAACTGAATTTTAGCCTTCTAGTCATGGTTTATTTTTTTGATTAAGATTTTTTTTATTTTTTTTCGAGTACAACTTGCTCTTTATATTGCGTTGTAATTGCTTTTGCAGCTTTGTTCCATTCTTCAAATTTGACTGGTTCTATTAGCAAGCATTTATTTTCATATTCTTGATAAGCTATTACAGTTCCATTTTTTATTTCGTAAGTTATTTTTAAGGAAACAAGTTCATTTTCAAAATTAAAATTTTGTGGTTTATACGTTACAGTAAAACCATCTGGTATTTGTAAAATGTGGTATTGCTTCATTATAAACTTAAAATCTTCTTCAATGGGTATTTTGCGTTTTTCTGTATCTATTACTTTGTTTTCAAATAACTTTTCTAGGTTAAGATTTATATAATATTCGTTAGCAATTTTTTTACCGTAGCCAGGTATTTCAAAATCTACAGTAATGTTTAAGTTGTTGTCGCTAGGATTTACTTCTGTGATTTTATAATCGCCTAAAATAAATTTATTACTCGCCTTTTCCATTTTAGTTTTTACAAAAACCTTTCTCTCCGTTTCGTTTTTGTATAAAAGGGATATATAATTTTCTTCTCCCAAATATCCAAAATAATCTACCTTTTCTTTGCCTTTTATTCCATCTTTTGTAAAACTAACAAAAGTGCTATCTATCATGCCACTTTTATTAGAAGCTGTAATAGGCACCTTTAAAATTTTGTATTCTTTTTCTGATATTGCAATCAATGCTTCTTTGTCTTGAATACTATAGGAAGGCATGTTATACATTGAATGTGGATTTGTACCATCTAAAAAAATCCACTCATTATTTATATTGGCTACTGAAATCATGTGGTTGTCTACAATGGGTGTTGGGATTTCAGTATATTTATATGGAAGATGTCTTGTACCAATCCAAGTATAGTATCCTTTTATATTTGCCAGCTTTAACATTTGTGTAATTATGCTACTCATGTCTTTACAGTCGCCATACCTTTTGTTGCATATATCCGCTGCTTGGCGTGGAGTAAAGCCTTGCAAACCTGCTTCAAATGCAATGTATTTTATATGCTGTTGTACCCACTTATAAATAGATGCTGCTTTTTCTGTTTCATTCTTTTTTCCAAGAATTAATGAATCAACAATTTTTTGCAAAGAGGCATCTGGTTTTGTATTAAGGTCTTTTGTAAAAGAAATATTCCACTTAAACAAATCGTCTACATTTTTTAAAAAGGAAATTTTATTGTTATCCATTTCATACTCGGTAACATGTACAACTACATGTGGTTCATAATAAGAATCATCTGGAGCATCATCAAAACTTTCATCAGCTTTATATTTATTTACACTCCATTTATATACCGTTTCTTTTTTGCGCTTTTCTTCCGAAAATTTAAACTGCCCTTTGCTATCATTTTTTACTAAATATTTTATGGAGATACCATTTGGTACAATTACAGTATAAGTAGCAGACATTACTGGTACACTACTAGGCAAGTAATATGGGCTTAGTAAGTGTGCATCTTTATTAAATAGGGTGTATTGTAAATGCTGTACGGCATTAGTAACCATGCCAGGAAAATCAAAACTTGTTTCTTTAGAGTCGTCGTAAAAAACCATATTGCTGGTGCTACTAGAAGTTTTTTGTTCACCTATTTTTATTTTTTTATACTTTTCACCATCAGGTATTTTTGAATATACATCCATATCTTTTAATTCGCTATAAGTACTATGGAAAATTTTAGAGCGGCTATATATTGCTGCGTTTTGTTCACTTAATATCATAAGTTCTCTATTGTGATTGCTTTCTGCAACTACAACACCATTTTTTATCATCAATGTTAGTTCTATATTGTAGGTCAAAAAAATAATCTCTTGATTTGGAAAAGCAGCTTTTACTTCCGCTGGAGTTTGGGCAAAACAATTGTTTAGTAGAATAATGAGGCACAAGAATATTATATAAGTTTTTTTATTTGTCATTTATTTGGCTGTTTGTAAAATGTCGTAAAAATATGTACGGGTTTGTTTTAGTTTCCCTAATTCATCGTAGTATTTGCATGTGCCGTGCAAGTCGTTGTTGTAATAATTTTCTTCTATTTCAATTTTTCCATTTGAGTAATATGTTTTACACAAGCCATTTTTATTGCCTAATTCGTATTGCTCCTCCTTCCATAAAGTTCCATTAGGGTGATAAACTTTCCTTATACCATTATCGTATCCAAATTCTCTGTATCCTTCTACGAAAGTTTTGCCATTTGTATAAAATAATTTTCGAGCACCTTCAATGTCATTATTTACAAAATTAAAACTAGCGCTTGAGCTGCCATTTTTATAAAAAGAAATTATAGCACCGCTAGATCCTTTTAAAATTATAGGAGTCACTCTATTGCCAGTTTTATCTTCATAAGTATAACTTTTTACTTCTCCCTTTTTATAATTTAAAACAAGCGCTAATTCATTATTTTCTCCAAAATATTGGTATTCTCCATCTAACTGATTTTCCAAATAATTTCCAATATTTTCTATATTACCATTTCTCTTGTATGTTTTGTTTTGCCCAGTAAGTTGCCCTTCTTTAAAAATTTCTTCTTCACTTACTTTTCCATTTTCGTAATAATATGTCCAAACGCCTTCTTTATCCCCATCTACATATTTGCCTTGCATTTGTAGTTGACCACCGTAGTAGTAACTTTTATAAACACTATCTAATTCACCATTTTTGTAGTAAGCTACCGATTGTGAGCTACCATCAAAATAATATGCCTTGTATATGCCATTTAGCATATAATGATCATAATTTCCTTCAGCATATTTTTTTCCATTATAATGTTTAAATACAATAGGGCCTTTACCTTTTTCAAAAACACTTTTTGATAATTCCTTGCCAGTTGTATCGTATTGCAGCACTTCTTCTAACCATCCATTATTATATTTGTAATCGCAGTCTTTAATATTGCCTGGGTAAAAATATTCTGAGTAGCCACTTAATTCGTTATCATTATAATAATCTTTGTTTTTTAAATCTCCCTTAGCTGTATAAAAAATAAAGTCTTGTTGCTTATCATTGTCAATAACCCACCCATCGTATTTCTTTTTACCATCATAATAATAGCTAAAAGTGTTCCCATTTTCTAAGTCATCTTTGTACATATTTTCTGCACTCTTTTTTCCATTTGCATAATATAGTATTTGCTCACCTTCTCTTAAGCCATCTTTATAATTAGTTTTTGAACTTACCTTTCCAGAAGCATAAAACTCAGTGTACACGCCATCTTTACTCCCTTCTTTATTGAAAATACCGCTCGATATCTTAATGCCTTCACTCGAATAAAAAGTAATATCTGCAGCACCTTTGCGTGTAGATGTGCTAGAAATTATATTGCCTTTTGAGTCATAAAAATTTATTTCTTTTAAACGTCCTTTTTCATAAGTAATATCATTACATATTTTTCCTCCTTCGGAGTAATTTTCTATTTTGCCATCTATTTTTTTCTTAAAGTAGTTTCCTTTAGTTTCTAGTTTTCCATCTTCGAAATATTCAGTAAATTCTCCCGTAATTTCATCTTCTTTGTAAGTGGTTTTTTCTTTTATATTTCCATTGTTGTAATAAGTTGTCCAAAGCCCTTCTTTTTTATCGTTTATATACGCTCCCTCTGTCATCTTTTTTCCATCTTTATAGTAGCTTTTGTAAAGCCCTTCAGCTTTCCCTTTTGTATATAAAAGTTCATCCTGCTTTTTACCATTATAATAGTAATAAGTAACTAGTCCATTTTTTTCATCATCTACATAGTTTGCAGTAAATAAAAGTTGCCCTTTGCTATTGTATTCTTTTTCAATACCATTTTTTTTATCTTCTTTATAATTTGTTGTTCTTAGTAATAATCCATTATAGTAATAATTTGTCTCTACCCCATTTATTTTATCATCTAGATAATTTGTAGTGCTCGATTTTACCCCATTTGTAAACCAATTTTCTAATAATCCGTTCAGTTTGCCATTTTTAAAATTTGCTGTTTGTTTTAAAATGCCTGTGTTATAGTAGTATTTCCATTCGCCTATTTTTTCGTCGGGTGCACCAAAACTACCTTTGGCTTTTAATAAACCGTTGGTTGGGTAATAAAATTCCCATTCTTTTGTCATCTTCACACTCTTTTCATCGGATGTGTAATTTCCTTTTCCTTGGTATTCACCATTTTCAAAATAATATTTAACAACAGTATTTTTTCTATCCGTTTCTTGTAATATACGAGTAGTTCTTATTTCGTTAAAATAAGTAACAGCCTTTGCGGCAAAAATTTCAATAGGTTTTTTATTTTTCTTTACCCATGTATCTACCGTTTTAATTTCGGTACCAGAAAAAATACTAAATATCAAAGGTTCAAAATCATCTTCTTTAAAAAATTTTGAATAAATTGGTACATAAAATTGCATGGCAAATCCTTTATCGCCTCCTTTGTATATTAATTTTTCATCTATAACTTGCAATTGCCTTACAATAGGGTCTTCTAGCTTTGCTTTTAATTCATACTGTTTATCTAGTGCAATTTTAGAAAGTACAATTTGCTGTAACATCTCAAAATTATCTTCGCTAGAAGTTTTTTTTGTTTTTACAGAATTTAAAATTTCATCAGTAGCATTAGAAATAGCGCTAAGCTTTGTAATTGTTGTCTTCAAATATTTACCCGATGGAGCAAATAAAAGATACGATTTAAACGCAAGCATGGCGGGAACTAAATTGCCCTGGCGCATATAAATGGTTCCTATAAAATAATGTGCTGAAGCGTAGTAAGGATTTATGAGTAAACATTTCTCAAAATTTGTTTTTGCGTCTATATCATTTTCTGCATTCATAAGCGTAATTGCTTTATTAAAATACAATATATACGATTGAGGATCTTTAGCCAATGCTTCATCGTACATTTTAATAGCTTCTTCTGTTTTTCCCATATCATCTAACGCATTTGCAGCTTGCATACTATACCTTGGAAATTGTTCAGGAAATAATTTTAAACCCAGCATAGCATATTTATGTGCTTCTACCAATTGGCTATCTGAATAGCAACTCATACTTAGTTCATACAGTGCATCAGCATAACTTGTATCACTTCTACTTATCTGCTTGTAGGTTTCAATAGCTTGTTTGTATAATTTTTTATCATGTAGTTCATTGCCTTTTTTAATAAGCTCACCACTATTAATTAAAAGATTTTTTTGTTGCGCAAATAAAGCGTTTTGGAATACTAAGAAGAAAAAAATGACAGAAAAAGAAGGGTTACATTTTTTATTAAATGTGCAACGCATAAGTAATTTTTAATGACTATACGCTATTTGGAAAAGGTTTATACCATGCATTAGAAAGAGTAGCATCAAGTAATCTATCAAATAACTTTTCTCCAAAATATCTTCTGTTAAACTTATAGCAAAACTCGTTTAGGTAGTTTTGCATGT
>JANNVW010000067.1:0-102442 GCA_031408295.1 Ferruginibacter sp. | reverse complement strand
GAATACAAACGCAAATGCGGAATCTTTTAACTCTAAGATTAAACTCTTTAGGGCTAATCAAAGAGGCGTAACTGATACAGTGTTTTTTCTTTTTAGATTACATAAACTTTTTGCTTAGTCCCCAATAAATTTACATGAGCCAAAAATACTGTTACACAATGTAGGAATGATAATGTTCTATCAGCTTTGAACTAACCACTTGGGCTCTTATTACCTTGACGGGCAACATTGTCACTTTTAAGCAATCCTAATTGTTTCCCGATAGCTTACCTTTTATCTAGTCATCTAAAAATGAAAATAAATTTCACTTTCCTTTATATCTATTTTTAACTTATGCAATTTATGGTATAGTATCAAAAAAAAGGATTGCAAAATTGCAACCCTTTTCATTTAATCATTATTTTTCTGACTACTGTTTTGCAGCATCATCCGCAGCTTTTACGACTTCGTCTTTTGCAACTTCAGCAGCGTCATCAGCTTTTCCAGTAAGTTCTTCAAACTTATCTTCTGCTTTGTCTTTTAAGTCTTCTGCTTTGTCTTTAGCAGCTTCCCAAGCATCTTCAGCTTTGTCTTTTACATCTTCCCATACATCGCCTGCTTTGTCTGCAAGTTCTTCCGCTTTGTTTTTAAGTTTGTCGAAAAAGCCTTCTTCTTCTTTTACAATTTCTTCGCTCATGTTTTAATTGTTTAATTGTTAGTTATTAATTGTTGTTTATTAATTGTTTTTTACTTTTTACTAACTGCTCTTTACTTTTTGCAAACTGCCTTTTGCCCTTTGCCTACTGCCCTTTACCAACTGACAACTACCAAATTCTTGCTCTTTGCTCTGGCTTTAAGTACATAGCATCCCCTTCTTTAATATTGAATGCTGCATAAAACGGATCAAAGTTTACCAATGGTCCATTTATACGAAACATTTCTGGTGAATGGGGATCGGTATTTAAACGACTACGCATCGTTTCTTCTTTGTTTACAATTCTCCAAATTTGTGCAAAGCCTAAAAAGAAACGTTGGTCGGGTGTAAAGTCATCTATCTTGGTAGTATCCTGCCCTTGCTTTGTCATTTTAAATGCATCATATGAAATAGCCAAACCTCCAATATCCGCAATGTTTTCGCCCTGTGTTAATTCTCCGTTTAGATGTATATTATCAAACATGGTATAAGCACTATATTGTTTAACTACGCCATTTGTTTTCATTTTAAACTTTGCATTATCATCTTTGCTCCACCAGTTATTCATATTTCCTTTTTCGTCGTATTGGCTACCTTGGTCATCAAAACCATGTGTCATTTCGTGGCCAATTACCATTCCTATTCCACCATAATTTATAGCATCATCTGCATTGGCGTCAAAGAAAGGAAACTGCAAAATACCAGCAGGAAAAACAATTTCGTTATTCGTAGGATTATAATATGCATTTACTGTTGGTGCTGTCATCCCCCACTCTGCTCTATCCACATCTTTCCCAATTTTGTCTATGCTTTCTTTTATGTCGTGTTTTCTTATACTTTGCACATTAGCGAAAAAATCTGCTTTATCAATTGTTACATCATCAAAATTTTTCCATTTAGAAGTGTAACCAATTTTTTTCATGAATGCATTTAGTTTCACAGTAGCACGTTTTTTTGTAGTATCGCTCATCCATTCATTTTTTAGAATTCTTGCAGAAAAAGCTTTGCTCAAATTCTCTATCAATTCATTCATTCTTTTTTTAGCATCTTCTGTAAAATATTTTTTTACATACAATTGTCCCGCAAGGTCACCAAGCCCGCCATCTACTTTTTGTACCATTTTTTTCCAACGTACACTCTCCACTTTTTGGCCACTAAATATTTTGCTAAAATCAAAAGCAGCATCTCTAAAATTTTTACTTAAGCTAGATGCATTGCTAGCTATGTACCCAAACTTCATTTTGCTTTTCCAAGCATCAATAGGCTTGGTAGCTAGCAAGGTATTTAGTGCAGTATAATACCCAGGCTGAGAAATATTTACACTATCTACTTTTACCCCTAATGCAGAAAAGAACAACATCCAATCAATATTTGGTTGCGCTTTTTGCAAATCAGCCACAGCCATTTTGTTGTAGTTTTTTTGTGGGTCACGGGTTTCTGCAGGTGTGCGATGGCTCACTGCCATATCTGTTTCTAAGGCAAGTATTGCCGCTGCATTTTTTATAGCTGTGGCAGAATCTGCTCCTGTGTATGCAAACATTTTAATGGCATAATCTACCATACCCTTTCTTGCAGCTTTGCTTGCACTATCTTGTTTTGTGTAATACTCTTTTTCAGGAAGTGTAAGTCCTGATTGATAAAATACAGGAATATTTTTAGCACTATTTTTTTCATCTGCACCTACATAAAAGCCTAGTAATTTATGGTCTTGCCCCTCTGCATTTAATTTAGCCAACAAGCCAATTAATTCTTTGTAATCTTTTACAGCATCTATTCTAGTTAGCAATGGTTTCAATGGCTCCATGCCTTTCTTTTCTATAGCTACTGTATCCATACCAGAGGTATAAAAATCGCCTACTTTTTGCTCTAAACTTCCTAAAGCTCCATTGCTTTTTGCAGCATCTTCAATAATGCCTTTTAGGTTTTTCTGATTGTCCTCATACAAAGTATAAAAACTTCCCCATCCACTTTGATCGTCGGGTATGCTGGTGGTTTTCATCCATCCACCATTAGCGTAAGTAAAAAAATTGTCGCCAGGTTTTGTAAGCGAATCCATTCCTTTTGTATCAAAGAATGATGTACGTTTTGGTAAGTCCGTAGTAGAAGCTTTATTGCCATTACATGCTGTAAACAACACAGCAGTAGCACAAATTATAACTGAACCTAATTTCATAAAAATAAATTTATTTTATAAGGTTGTAAATATCAACAAAAAAAAGGGGGAAATGAAATAAAATATATGAGTGGGGGAAGTAAAGGATGAGGGTATATGGCTCATCCTTCTGCCTTTGGCATCCAGCAAGTATAATCTACCCTGTCCGCCTGCGGTGTTCAGAAGTCAAACCCACCCCGTCCGCCTTCGGCGTCCACCCCTCCAAGGAGGAGAATAACACAAAAAAGCCCCGAAGTAAACTTCGAGGCTCTAATAATATTGAAAAAGAAATTAAGCAATTTCAACTTCAGCACCTGCCTCAGTCAATTTAGCTTTAAGATCTTCAGCTGTTGCTTTATCAACACCTTCTTTGATAGCTTTTGGAGCACCATCAACTAGATCTTTTGCTTCTTTCAATCCAAGACCAGTAAGGTCTTTAACAATTTTAACGATTGCAAGTTTGTTTGGACCTGCTGCTTTCAAGATAACATCAAAAGATGTTTTCTCTTCTACTGCTGCTGGACCATCGCCTGCGCTCATTACCACAGCTGCTGCAGCTGGTTCAATGCCGTATTCTGATTTTAAGAATTCAGCTAATTCTTGTACTTCTTTAACTGTTAAACCTACTAGGCTTTCAGCTAATACTTTAATATCTGCCATGTTGTTTGTTTTTTTCCGCCTTCATTGTTATGCACTCCAGCGGATGTGTTATTAAAAAAATGTTTATTTAATTAACTAATTTAAAATTAGCAACCTTTTAATTTATGCTTCAGGAGCAGCAGGTGTTTCTTCCGCTGGCGCTTCAGTGGCTGGTGCTTCTGTAGCTGGTGCTGCTTCCACTGCTGGTGCCGCTTCTGCAACTGCTTCAACTGCTATTGGCGCTGCTTCAGCTACCACTGGAGCCGCTTCTACAACTGCTTCTTTAGCTGCATCTTTATTTTGCAATGCGCCTAATACACGTTGTATAGGTGCTTGTAATAAACCAATAACTTCACCAATAAGTTCGTTCTTAGTTTTAATCATAGTCAATGCCTTCAATTGGTTATCACCAATGAATACATCACCATTTATGAATGCTGCTTTTAATGTAGGTCTTTCGTTATTGTTAGCCTTACGGAAACCTGCAAGAATCAAAGCTGGTTCTTTTGGATTTTCGCTAAACATCAATGCTGTTACTTGGTGTAACGAATCAAAAACACCTGCATATTTTTCAGCATCAATACTTTCCAATGCTTTTTTAATAAGGCTATTTTTTGCAACTTTCATTTCTACTTGCTTATCAAAGCAATGGCTACGCAAAGTACTTATTTGTGCTACAGAAAGGCTTTCTGTATCTGTAATGTAGAAGTTGTTATACTGAGAGAATTTGCCTTTCAGCACTTCTATCACATCATTTTTTTCTTGTTTTGTCATTTCAATTATTTTTGAAATTATTATTGTTTCCTTCGACAAGCTCAGGAGGACAACAATAATTAGTTTTGAACAGATTTAGTATCAACCAAAATGCCTGGGCTCATAGAGCTAGCCATGTTTACACCTTTAAGGTAAGTACCTTTGCTAGTAGCTGGTTTCAATTTCATTAGCGCATTTATAAGCTCCATACAATTTTCTACCAATTTTTCTGGTGCAAAACTCACACGACCAATAGAAGCGTGAATGATACCAGCTTTATCTACTTTAAAAGCAATTTTACCACCTTTCAAATCTTTTACCGCACCAGCTACATCATTTGTAACAGTACCTGTTTTAGGATTTGGCATAAGGTTACGTGGGCCAAGTACTTTACCTAGTTTACCCATTTTAGGCATTACCGAAGGTGTAGCTACTATTACATCTACATCTGTCCAACCGCCTTCAATTTTTGCAATGTATTCATCTAACCCAACGAAATCAGCACCAGCTGCTGTAGCTTCTGCTTCTTTATCGGGTGTACAAAGTACCAATACAGATTTTGTTTTACCAGTACCGTGTGGCAATGAAACCGTACCACGAATGGCTTGATCTGCTTTTTTAGGATCTACACCTAAACGAACGTGTAAATCTACAGAGCTATCAAATTTTGTAGTGTTTAAATCTTTAACTAGAGCAGATGCTTCTTTAAGGGTATAAGCTTTGTTAGCGTCAACCTTAGCATTTGCTAATTTTCTTTTTTTAGTAATCATTTTTTAAAAAGTTTTGTGGTTGACGATTAATTTTCCCAAGGTGCTTTACCTTCTACTGTAAGACCCATACTGCGAGCAGTACCTGCTACCATACTCATTGCGCTATTAAGCGTAAATGCGTTAAGGTCGGGCATTTTATCTTTTGCAATTTCTTCAACTTGCGCCCAAGTAACTTTACCCACTTTTACACGGTTAGGCTCTTTAGAACCAGATGTAATTTTAGCAGCTTCCAATAATTGTACTGGAGCAGGAGGCGTTTTAATGATAAATTCAAAAGATTTATCTGCATAAACAGTAATGAGAACTGGTAATACTTTACCAGGTTTGTCTTGGGTACGAGCATTGAATTGCTTACAGAATTCCATGATGTTGATACCCTTAGAACCCAATGCAGGCCCAATTGGCGGTGCAGGGTTGGCTTGTCCTCCTTTACATTGGAGTTTTACATAGCCAGTAATTTCTTTAGCCATATTTTATTTTTTTTGGTGATAACGTACCTCCTTATGAAGATACTCCCAATGCCTATAATTACACAGGCATTATTCAAAAGAACTATTTGGGGCTGCAAAAGTAAGGGTTTTGTTGGAAATAGAGCATAATCAGATATATTTTTTTTCAATCTTTAATTTGCAAGATAGAATTTTGTGACTTTCAATTTGGGGCTATGCACAAATTAACTCTACATAAGATTTGTTGTAGCTATTTTTAATATCTAATTATCTAGCATACCAATTCCTTACCAAGATTGGTCAGCCTTCGAGGCTATACTTTTTTTCTATCAGCATTTCGATGATGTTTTTTTACTAATGTGTCAAGCTAAATGTTTATTTCAACAGAAGTTGTAGCAAATGTTTCATAAAATTTTATTTATACTCAAATAAAAAAAAGTAAAAAGCAACTCTTTTTTATTTTTCTACGATGTTGACTTTAGCGTTTAAACATTATTACTTACAAAACTTAATTATCATGAAAATTTTCCCAATCCGAGTTATGCTATTGGTAGCATTAGTAATTTTTGTTCTTTCTTGTAAAAAGAAAGACAATATTGTAATACCCCCAATTGTAACAACAGTAAACTTTGCAGCCACAGTAAATGGTGCTAGTGAAGTTCCCACAAATGCTTCATCAGCTACAGGTAGTATGATAGGCTCTTTTGATAAAGTGAGCAAAATATTAAGCTTCACGCTTACCTATTCTGGCTTAACTGCAACAAATATGCATATACACAAAGGGCCTGCAGGAGTATCAGGCGGCGTACAATTTCCTTTAGGTACTAGTCCTTTTACTTCTCCAATTACATATACCTCTCCAGCGTTGTCTACAGGGCAGGAAGATAGTTTAATGACAAATTTATATTATATAAATATTCATTCTTCTGCGTTTCCAGCTGGAGAAATTAGAGGACAAATCACAAAACAATAACACTTGCGTTATTAGCACTGATAGAATTTAAGTGTAGGATGTTATAAAAATGTCGAAAGTTTAGTTTTTTCTAAATTTTCGACATTCTTGTATATAAAAAACTCCACAGCTTTGCCCTTTCAGTAACTAATTTTATACACGCTAGTAAGGTATTCAAAGATTAATTTTAAACCCCTTGAACATCTCAATAAAAATTGTACATTTGATAACATGTCATTTGTAACCACACAATTCCAACAAATCGAATTTTGATAATAACATTCAAAAAAAATCCAATACAACCAAACATCTAAAATAACTCAGCTAATTTATTTATATTAAACATATGTCCACTCTACCGCTAAAGGTTTTTCATGCTGCAGCTTTCGATAAACAATTAAACTTCGTATCCATTAGCAAATCTTATCAGTATTGTGATTTAGGTAGCTGTGATTTAATTATTCATCATGAAATTTCTTATAAACCTATTAAGACTTTTCAGTTGATAAAAGATTTAAAAGCTACATACAAAACAGATAAGAAGATTATAATTTTTGTAATTCATGATTTTGAGTTTAAATATCCTAAGTTCAGTAATATTATTTTAATTAGAACTAGTTTAAGAGCAAGTACCATACAACATAATGAAATTGTAATGCCCTATATATGGGAGTGTATGGCTGAACCATTTCCATTATCAAATTACACAGCTAAACCCGAGGTGGGCTTTTGCGGCTTAATATCTAAGCAACGTAAAAAATTAGTAAGTGTATTTAGTAAAAGTAATCTGGTAAACTGTAATTTTATTTTAAGAAAAAAGTTTTGGGGAGGAGCGCCAAATGACACTAGCGTTGTTAATGATTTTTATAATAATTTAAAAGACAATCAATATGTACTTGCCAATCGTGGAGCTGGTAATTATTCCATGAGGTTTTATCAAGCATTGGCTGCTGGCAGAATACCCATTTTAATAAATACAGATATTAGTCTTCCTTTCAAAGAGAAAATAAATTGGTCAGATTGTATAATTATAGAAAAAGATGCCAAATCATGTTTAGCTAAAACAATTGAAATACATAGAACAGAGAAATATTTGGAAATGCAAAAAGCATGCAGCGCTGTATTTAATGCGTTTTTTTCAGAAGCCAACTTTTTTGATCATATTGTTACTCAATTAAGAGAAAATTTGATGCTTGTTCCAGAAATTGGTGAATCAAAACCTAATTTGTTACTCTGGAGAATAAAAAAAATATGCAGAATATTCTAGTAAAACGGGGTTTCAATTAAAATAAATTTATCCCAATACGGTCTATATTGCTGCAATTAATGTGATTTTTATTTGTACTTACAAATAACGTTTTTACATTCTCCTTGCCAATGTAGCATATCAATTTCAGAAACTATAGAAAAAAATGTATTTTGTAATAAATGCTAAGTATTTGTGAAAAAATGCTTACAAATATATCCGAAACAGCTATTTTGAACGAACTAATCTTGCCATTTGCTTAAAATTTTACATACCAATAATTCTTAGTTATAAATTAGTAGTTATTAATTATTAATTTACCTTTGCGGCAATTATTAAAAAATAGAAACAAACTTATTTTTATGGCATATGATGTAATCGTTTTAGGAAGTGGCCCTGGTGGATATCCAGCGGCAATTCGTGCAAGCCAATTGGGCAAAAAAGTAGCTATTGTAGAGCGTGAGAGTCTTGGTGGCATTTGTTTAAACTGGGGTTGTATACCTACAAAAGCGTTGCTTAAAAGTGCTCAAGTATACGATTATGCAAAGCATGCAGCAGACTATGGTATAAAAGTAGAAAATCCTATGCATGAGTTTGATGCAGTAATAAAGCGTAGCCGTGGTGTAGCAGAAAAAATGAGCAAGGGTATTGCTTTTTTAATGAAGAAGAATAAGATAGAAGTGATAATGGGGAATGGCAAATTGGTAGCTGCAAATAAATTAGAAGTAACAGCAGCTGATGGCAGTAAACAAGTATTGGAAGCTACAAATATTATTTTAGCTACCGGTGGTCGTGCTCGTCAATTACCTACATTACCAATAGACGGTGTAAAAATTGTAGAATATAGGAAAGCAATGGTATTGCCTACACAACCTACAAGCATGATAGTATGTGGTAGTGGCGCTATAGGTAGTGAGTTTGCATATTTTTATAATAGCATGAACACGAAAGTGACGATGGTAGAGTTTATGCCTCGCCTTGTACCAGTAGAAGATGAAGATATTTCTAAAGAGCTTGAAAAGCAATTTAAAAAACAAGGAATTACAATCATGACCAATAGCGAAGTATTATCGGTGGATACTACAGGCGATGGTGTAAAAGCAACAGTAAAAACACCCAATGGCGAAGTAGTATTGGAAGCCGATATTTTACTAAGTGCCGTAGGTGTTGTTGCTAATATTGAAAATATAGGGCTGGAAGAACTTGGTGTAAAAACCGAGAAAGGAAAGATAATAGTAGATGCATATGGTCAAACAAATGTACCTAGCTTGTATGCAATAGGTGATTGTACGCCTGGGCAAGCGCTTGCACACGTAGCAGGTAAAGAAGGTATAAATGCGGCTGAGCATATTGCAGGTCATAAAGTAACGCCTATAGATTACAACAACATTCCTGGTTGTACTTATTGCACACCAGAAATATCAAGCGTAGGCTATACCGAGAAGGCTGCTAAAGATGCAGGTTACGAAGTAAAGGTTGGTAAATTTCCTTTTGCAGCTAGTGGCAAAGCTACTGCGGGTGGTAATACGGATGGTTTTATAAAAGTAATTTTTGATGCTAAGTATGGCGAATTTTTAGGTTGCCATATGATAGGTAGTGGTGTTACAGAATTGATAGCAGAAGCTGTGGTAGCTCGTAAGCTTGAAACTACTGCACACGAATTATTAAACGCAATACACCCTCACCCTACCATGAGCGAAGGCTTGAAAGAAGCGGTGGCAGTGGCTTATGGAGAAGCTACGGATGTATAAGATATTTAAAATTTCTGATGTATATAATTTAAATACAAAGCCTTCAAGAGATTGAAGGCTTTGTATTTTGGAGTTATTCGAAATGCTTTTTGAAGTTTTTAATAAAATAATTTTACTTTTTCAAACTATTAATAATCGTAACAAATTCTGCTGCTACAAGGCTTGCCCCGCCTACTAGCCCACCATCTACATCTGGCTGAGAAAATATTTCATTTGCATTGGCAGCTTTTACACTACCTCCGTATAAAATAGAAATGGTATTGGCCGTTTCATCACCATACTTATCGGCAAGTACTTTGCGTATATGTGCATGCATTTCTTGCGCTTGCTCACTACTTGCCGTTCGCCCTGTACCAATAGCCCATATTGGTTCGTATGCTATTACAAAACCTGTAATTTGTGAAGCAGTCAAATGAAAAATACTTTCTTTTAATTGCATTTCTATATATGCATTTTGGGTTTCTGCTTCTCTAATATGCAATGGCTCTCCACAACAAAATATGGGTTTCAAATTATTTTCTAAAGCAAGGTTTACCTTTTTTGTAAGTACTTCGTTTGTTTCATTATAATATTCTCTGCGTTCGCTATGGCCAATAACTACATAAGAAATGCCTATGCTGTTTATCATTTCACAACTTACCTCGCCCGTGTAAGCACCAGCCTTTTCTGCTGCACAGTTTTGTGCTGCGGTATAAAAATTAGTGTGGCTATCCGTTTTACTTTTTATATTAAGCAAATAAGGGAATGGCACTGCAAAAACAGCTGCTTGATTTTCGGTTAGTGCAATGTTTGCTGCTAAAATTCCATCCATTAATTGTTGCCCTTGTACCATTGTTAAATTCATTTTCCAATTGGCAGCAGCTATTTGTTTTCTCATGTTGTATTGTACTTTTATTGTTGAGTATATAATTTTTCTAAATTAGTAATTTCTTTTTTAGTAATGTCTTGCCCTTTCATAACCTTCCAATTAATAATATCTTGTATGGCTTTGTCAAAAATATATTTTTCCTTACCCCAAGTAAAGTTGGGTATAAATTTTGCCGGCATCACTTCCCCAAAAACGTTACAGCAAACACCCACTACAGAGCCAGTATTAAATGAAGTATTTATAGCTACCCTGCTATAATCTCCCATAAGCAACCCTGCTTTATTTCCTGCAAAAATCTCTTGCGAATTTTCTTGTAGTGTATAACCAACAGTACTTCCATTATTTTTTACATTACTATTGCTAGTGCCCGCACCAAGGTTGCACCACTCTCCTAGTACACTATCGCCCAAATAGCCATCGTGCGCTTTATTGCTATTGGCAAATAAAACACTATTTTTTATTTCTCCACCTACCACACAGTTTGGACCTATTGTTGTTCCCCCATATATTTTACTACCCATTTTTACTACACTATTATTACCTAAATAAAATGGCCCTCGTATCATACTACCTTCCATTATTTCAGCATTTTTGGCAATGTAAATAGGTCCTGTAGATGCATTTAAACTACAATGTGCAATTTTTGTACCTTCTTCTACAAAAATATTTTCTTGCGAAATAGCTTTATTACTATCATCTAAAATACTGCTCGTTTTACCTGTACAAAGTAAGTCGTAATCTTTTCGCAATGCATAATCGTTTAACTGAAAAATATGCCAAGGGAAAGAAATAATTTTTATAATATCCGTTTCTATTAGTGATACATTCTTATTGGCTGCATCTAGTATAATTTCAAAATTTTCTTTTGTAGGAATAATATTTGCGGGAATATGAATGCCGTTAGCATTTTCATCAACACTAACTTTTTTACCCGTAAGCAATTCCCATTTTTCTCTTATTGTAAGTATACCTACACGTATATCTGCTGTATGCCTTGTATGTGTAAATGGAAAAAGGTTTTCCCTAAAATTTTTATCTGATAAAATAATCATGTTGCAAATTACATTTTCTAAATGAAAAAAATTATAAAGGATTGGTTTATTGATTCTGGGTTTTTGTTATCATATTCCACAAACTTTGAAAATACAAGTGAATATTTTTTAATTTTTGTTAAACACAAATTACGTAATAGTTTTTTTGAAATATCTAATATATCGCAAAGCACCCAGAGAACCACAGTGTTCGCTGAGAAAACCTTTTCGCTCTATACATGCTGAGGGTAATAAATTACAATACTTAACTTGAGTTAAAAGGTTGCAGTAAAAATTATTTTGCTCCCAGATTTAAAAGATTTCTACAAAACCTTTTTTTGACTAGCTAGTTTGTAGCTCAGATAAAAGTTTCTTTCTGCGAAACCTTTTAATACTAAATATATTTTAAAATTAGTCCAACACTTTTGCTCGCAGATTAAGCAGATTTACACAGATTTTTTGGGCTAATTATATTTTATAGATGGTATAATACGCTAATTCTCTTGCAGTGAATGAAAGAAAATAATTAAGGCAAACTGCCTTTGAGTTTACCACAAAAAAAGTCGCCCCAAATTTCACTTTGAAGCGACTATCAAAAATTAAATTTATTTTCTTACAAAATGGTAACAGCACCAGTGGCTACAACCTTATTGCCTATATCTAGTAATACCACACGATAAACGCCTTTTCCATTCTTGCGCATATCTACATCCATTATTTGATATGGGTTTGTAATTGCATATTGTTTAAGATAAACCCTAGCTCCTTTAGCATCATAAATAGCCAATGTGTTTTTAGGATTTGTAGATGCAGTATAATAGCTTACTTTAAACTGACCATTATTAGGACTTGGATAAATAAATAATTTAGTAGTTATAGAATCTGTAATGGCCACTAAAGTTGATGTTTTGCTACACGGCAAACCAGCAGCGTTCGTTACATTTACTGTGTAACTGCCAAGCTTATCTAAATTAATACCAGTAAGTATAGGTGCAGAAGCACCGTTTACCAGTATGCCATTTTTAAACCAAGTGTAAATATAATTTCCCGATGGGGTTACGCTAGCAGTAAGCGTAGTAGTTAAGCCAGGGAATAAACTCGTGTATGGAGAAGATGTTAAGGTTACAACAGGATTAGGGCTTACAGAAACAGCTGTGGAAGTAGATGCAGCAGAACAACCAGCAGCACTTCTTACTGTAACGGCATAATTACCAGCTGTATTTGGGCTTATAGATTGTGTAGTAGCACCATTGCTCCACAACCAGCTGCTACCAGCACTTGCAGTTAACATTACGTTACTACCATCACAAAAGTTAGTAGCACCAGCTGCAGTAATAGTTGCTACTGGCAATGGATTTACGGTAACACTAGTATTTGTAGAATTACTAACACAACCACCAGCTTGTGAAACAGCCACATTTATTATAGCACTAGTAGGTACAGATATTGATTGCGTAGTAGCTCCATTACTCCATAAATATGATGTACCAGTATTAGCCATTAATGTTACATTTCCACCTTGGCAGAAAGTAGTTGGTCCATTTGCAGTAATTATAGCAGCAGGGTTTGGATTTACCGTAACAGCACTAGAAGCAGATGTATTGCTACAACCCGCAGCAGTACTTACTGTGACTGTATAATTACCAGAAGTAGGTACCGTTATTGATTGTGTGGTAGCACCATTGCTCCACAACCAACTGTTTCCTGCTGATGCAGTAAGGACAACATTTAAACCTTGGCAAAAAGTAGTTGCACCACCTGCTGATATGTTTGCAATTGGTAGAGGATTTACCGTAACAGTTACTGGAGTAGGATTGCTTACACAAGCACCCGTTGTACCTGCAACACTATATGAGCCACTACTATTTACAGTAATAGAAGCTGTGGTAGCACCATTGCTCCACAAATAAGATGCTGCATTGTTGGCCGTTAATATTACTGAGCCCCCTTGGCAGAAAGTTGTAGTACTGCCTGCAGTTATTGTAGAAGCAGCTACTTGTGTAATAGATAATGTAACCTGCGTTCTGCTAACACTTTCGCAACCAGTTGCAGTATTTCTGCTAGCGGCATAATAAGAAATTGTACCATTTGTATTCAAATTTGGCAAAGCAACAACCGAGCCCCCAGCAGCAGCATTATACCATACCAGTGTATTACCAGCAACAACAGTTGCAGAGGCTACAAGGTTTGGCATTGCATTACCAGGGCAGATTGTTTGGGATTGATTTCCTCCACTTATTGGCTGAGGTACTGCAGTGCTACCAATGGTAATTGGTAAATTTGATGTACCCGTTTGACAACCGCCATTACCAGCAAATACAGAAATATTACCAGAAGTACTAGCAGCTGAGAAATTTACAACTAAGGTAGTAGTACCCTGACCAGACACTATTGTTACACCACTTGGAACTGACCAAGTGTAAGTAGTAGCACCCGTTACAGCAGCTATTGTATATTGTACATTTGTAGGTGCACCACATACTGCTGTAAGGCCAGTTACACTACCAATAACACCTAGCCCACCACCGCCGCTAGATACTGTTGCATTTATTGCAACAGACCGCTCACTAGTTGCTCCAGATGTTGCATTTTTTGCTACAATATAAAACCATAAGCTTGCACCAGCTGTCATACCTGTGGCGGTATGTGTAGTACCAGTAATATTTGCAGACTGTAACACAAAGTCACCTGTTGCAGGATCCAGTCTGTAAATATCATATGCAGTAGCATTGGCAACTGCCGACCATGTAAAACTAACTTGGCCAGAGCCACAACCACCCGCTGCCAAGGCAGTAAAACCAGTTACAGAGCCTAATATTTTAAAATTTACATCGCTAATATCTGTTATACTTCCACTACTTACTCTTACCAAGGCGGTAGCAGTATTTGCAGCAGGTACTGCCCAAGTAAAACGAGTAGTTGCAGCAGGTACAGCAGAAGAAAGAACCGTCCAATTAGCTCCATTATTTAAAGAATATTCTACCGTTTGACTGCTTGTAACACCGGCATTATCCCAAGTAATTGTTTCTGATGAAGAAGGGCTGAAAGATTCGTTGCCATTAGGATATGTAACTTCTATATACGGCATATCTACATTCCAAGTAAGTGCATACGGTTGGTTAGAACCAGTTGTAATAGATACACCGTTCACCCTTAATGTGTATGTACCTGCTGTGGGATTATCTATTGTAACTTGTTCAATATTGCTAATATTATCTACAGCTTTTGTAGCAGGTGCCGAAGGAGTATTTGGATTTAATATCCATGGCAATGAAGTTGTAGCACCATTTATTACTGTTAAGTCCAAATTGTTTACCAGCGCCAAAGCCGAATTAGATGTGGCAGCAGGATCGTTCCATGTAAGCATTACATTTAAACGAGCTGCGCCAGCAGGCACTGTTAAGCTTACATCATTTGTAGCACCGGTAGCTACATTACTTAAAACATATCTATTGGTTTCTAAAATTTTTACTGCGGCAAGTGCATTTATACGTCCAAATCCAAAACGGTAATCTGGGCCTACATTGCCAAGATCTATAGCTGTATTGCAAGCTATATTTTTTATAAGCATAGAAGGAGGAAGCACATTTGCATTTAGTTGTTTGTAGCGCTGTGCCAAAAGTGCCACAGTACCTGTAATACCTGGGGTGGACATAGAAGTACCAGATATTGTACCGTAAGTATTTAATGGTGTATATGTAGAAAGCACATTGGTTCCCATTGCACTTATTTCAGGTTTTACCCTACCATCGTGTACTGGTCCAAAACTACTTGAACCAGATATACCCTCAGTGGTAGTTATGTTTGCTACCACCAAATTATTTTTTGCTGCTTTACCAGTTCCAGTTATTGTTCCCCATCCACTAGCACAAGAGCCTTGTGCATTACCTGCCGAGTGGCAATGTAAATGGTAGAGGTTGTTGTTTAAATTTATGTCTGTATTTCTAGCCCTTAATGAATAACTAACAGAATTACCTGAAACACCACACTGCACCCCTAGCCCATCATGATAAGAGTGATTGCTACTTATTAATGTTTTTGCAGGTATTTCAGCAGCCATAATAGCCTGTACATCTCCTGCAAAACCATAGTAAGAAAATATTTGTGCATTAGGTGCCATGCCTCTTGCAGCAGGATTTATTATACCCCTACCGCCAATGGTACCAGACACATGCGTACCATGGCTACCCGCTGCTCCTGCATCTACATTAATAAGTCTACCAGCTGGTGAAAAATCTATATGCTGGCTTGCTATTTCATCAAACACGCCTATTTTCATCCCATCGCCTTTTAAGTTGCGTACCCCATCTCCAATCACATTTACCCTATGCAATGTTCTACCAGGCAAATTTTCTGGTCTGTTGGGAGCAGCTATGTACTCTACCCATTGTACATAAGGCAGCTCTACTAATTTTTTTAAATTGCTTTGTGGAATTCTAATATCATACATTTTAAATACTGCTACATTAGATAAAATAGTTGCATTCAAATTTTTTAGTGAAGCCATTATTTTGTCAGCAGATAAATTTTCATACAACAAAATGGAAACATCAGCATACCCTTTTTGTTTTACAGCATATAGAGGTACTTTTTTGCTCCACACATCTTGTGTAGTTTTTTGTAAACTTGCAAGTTGAAAAACACTGCGAATATTAAAATCTTTAAGTGCTGCTACATCAGCAGAAGCAGGTATGGTAGCGGTGTAAGCTAAGTTTGGCAAATAATCTATCAGATTAATATTGGCAGATTTTAATGCAGCTTTTTGCTTTTCATTGGGCAGTGCATTAAATTGTAATACTACATAATGCGTTCCTTTAAATAAGCTTTTAGAAAATGCTTGTGCTTTTTTGGAAACTGTATTTACATTTTCCACTGGTACAAATTTACCAGACTGTAATACAACATTGTAATCAGGCGTTTGTTGCGCTAATACAATTGTAGGCAATAAAAATAGTAGAAATATTTTTTTTACTTTGGTAAAAAATTGGTTCATAAATAGTGTTTTATTATTTTCAAAATTAAACTGCATGTAAAATAATCAATATTTGTAAGAAAATGAGGTAAAAGGTTTGTGCAACCAATAAAAAATGGGTTTGTTACAATTTTTAGGAGACTTTATTTAAAATCAGCTAGGCTATTTACCTATGGTATTAAGAGTAAAGGTTAGTAATATAACAACTGGAGTAATAATAAATTTCATTGCTAGCATTTTTTGAAAAGGTAGATTACGAAAATGTGAGGGCATAGCAAGAATGTTTTTTTAGATTTGTCCACTGAGGGGCATTAGCGTCAAGCTAAGACCTATAAAATTTGTAATACTATTTATAAAAGAAGATTTTACTCTCAACACAATCGCCAACAGGGCTAAAAAGCCGCTGTTGGGGTTACTACAAATACTTTTATAATTTAAAGAAAGGCCGTCAAGCCCTGACGGCGGCTTTTTAGCCCCGTCAGCGGTTGTGAAAAGACCCGCTCTTATTGACTCTGATGAGATTTATTTAGAAGCTCGCTTGACGACAATGGCAGAAGGAGGAGCATGAACTTTTATTTTCTGATGAACATTGGTTTCCGCCTGTGCGCTATACCTTCATCCCGTGTAACGCAAAACTACGGCTCGTACCTCGCCTTGTTTGCTAACACGGGCCTCGGTGCCGCTTCCATGCGGGCTAGGCTGAGCAGCATATCTTTTTTAAGCTTTTATTGTGTACTAAATTTTAGTGAACGTTTCGTGAGAGTAGAAACGAGACAAGGAACAACTAATAGACAAACAACTACGATGTAAAAAAACTATTTCTCATTCAAATTTATTTTTTCTGCAACAGAATGTTCGCATGTAAAATTTATGTTTAGCAATTGTGTGATTGTTTGTGCAAATTGTTTTTGATATAATTGTTGTTTTGTTTTTACTTCTCCTTTTGCTACAATGCTTGGGGCTATAACAGCAAACCAAATTTCATTTGCGCCCACAATTTTATTATTGTGGCTCGTCCATTCTTGTTTTATTACATCTCCCCTACCATGGTCTGTAGTTATAAATATGGCTGTTTTATTTTTATAAGTTGAATTGTTTTGTATAAAATTCCATAATTCGTTTATCCATTTATCTACTTGGTGCGCTGCGTTTAAATAATCTCTATAACGCCCTTCATGCGCCCATTCATCGGTTTCGCCGTAAGCAATGTATAAGACCTTTGGCTTTTTTTGTTGCAAATATTCTTTGGCTGCAAAGTGTGTAAAGACATCTAAGCATTCTGCTTCGCCAAAAGGTTTGTACGAATCTTGCAGCATCTTGTTTAATAATTTTTCATTTGCTGTAGCTTTTTTATCTGCTATAATATCAAATGCATTTACAATTGGCAAACCCGTTTTTTCTCTATTAAAAATATTCTGAAAAACATTCCATGCGCCAAAGACGGCTACCTTATTTTTATATACAGGTTGTTTGTTTACAAAATCTAAAATGGTTGTATTTGGATTAGGTTTATAATCATTGCTATTTACCAATGTATCGGGATAGCCAGTAAATATTTCGTTATAGCCTGGGTAAGAAAACCAATACCTGTTAGCAACATCTACTTTATTGTCATATTTTCTATTGCCATAAATTTGCCCTTGGTGTGCAATTGTACTCCATAAAAAAGGCATGAGTTTTTTTCTTCTTTCCGTTTCAGTTGCTGCCCAATATTTTTTAAAAATGTTTACACTATCTTCTTGATTATACTTTGCATTATTTGCAATACTGCTGTCCATGCCCGTAAAAACTTCTTGCCACCTAAAACCATCGGTTGTAATGATGATGATGTTTTCTATTTTTTGGGAGAAGCTGGTTATGGAGAAAAATAAGAAGAGGGTGGTTAGTGTTTTTTTCATGGTTGATGGTTGTATGGCATAGCAAATGTGAGATTGAAGTTACATCTAATAAAAATAAGACTTTAGTTAGGATAAAAGAAAAGGGAAGATGCTTTTTGTAAAAGCCTAACAAGCTAATAACGATATAAATTTGCAAAGTCTTATATATTTTTGAAATATAAATTTTATTTTTATCATTATGGCAAACAAATCTCTTTTTGAAAATATCAAACATACAAACAATATTGGGCAAGAATTTTGGAGCGCAAGAGAGTTATTTACTTCATTGGAATACCTAAAATGGGATAAATTTTTAAATGTAATTGATAAAGCCAAAGAAGCTTGTAAAAATAGTGGGTTTGATATTTTAGACCATTTTCCCCGAGTGGAGAAAATGGTAGAAATTGGCTCTGGTGCTATGAAAAATGTAGGTGATTTACACCTCACAAGATATGCTTGCTATTTAATTGTACAAAATGCTGACCCACGAAAGGAAATAGTTGCACTTGGACAAACCTACTTTGCCATCCAAACGAGAAAGCAAGAACTAATAGAAGACGAATTTAATAAAATAGGAAGTGAAGAAGATAAACGTATGTTTTTAAGAAGAGAAATGGCTGAACATAATAAACTTTTAGCTGATGCTGCCAAAGAATCGGGTGTGATAGAACCATTTGAATATGCCATTTTTCAAAATCATGATTACATGGGTTTGTATGCAGGATTAGGAGCAAAAGAAATACACTCAAAAAAAGGTTTAAAGAAAACTCAAAATATTTTAGACCACATGGGAAGCACAGAATTGGCAGCAAATTTATTTCGAGCTACACAAACAGAAGAAAAATTAAAAAGAGATAACATTAAAGGAAAAGCGAATGCTAATAAAACGCATTATGAAGTTGGTAAAAAAGTTAGAAAAACCATAGAAGAACTTGGGGGAACGATGCCTGAGGATTTGCCCGTGGCTAATAGTATAAAAAAAATTGAAAGTTCAAAAGAGAATAAGAGTATTACTAAAAGAAATAATAACAATTAATATAGAAAAATTACAAATACTTAGACTTGCCTTATACAGGTGCAGCGCACCGTAATATTTGTAACCTTCATACATACGCATACACTTAGGTGCAGCGCACCGAAATATTTTTTACTATTATTATAAAACTACAAACGAAGGTTGCGGTGCGTTGCACTTGTGAAACTTTTTGCTGCATGGCAGCTACAAAGGTTGGGGTGCGCTGCACCGTTTTTCCAATTATTATTTTTGACTTTTGAATTGCTCCGTCCTTTAGGACGGAGAGATATAAAAAATGTAAAATGGGCTTTAGCCCTAAATGTATTTCGGCTTTAGCCATTATTGCATACAACAATGAAAAAACAGTAGAGCTTTAATTTTACTCTACATAAAAATGCAATGAGTATAGCTTGAACGAAAAGTGGCTAAAGCCAAAAAACAAAATGGACTGAAGCCCAAATGTGATAGACAATTTTCTCCTCGGGCTGAAGCCCGAGGCAATTCATGAAGACTGAGGAAATTTATAAAATTCTATTCAAAACATACTTCCTTTTGAATTGCTCCGTCCTTTAGGAAGGAGAGATATAAAAAATGTAAAATGGGCTTTAGCCCCAAATGTATTTCGGCTTTAGCCATTATTGAATACAACAATAAAAAAACAGTGGAGCTTTAATTTTACTCTACATAAAAATGTAATGAGTAAAGCTGGAACAAAAAAATGGCTAAAGCCGAAAACTAAAATGGGCTAAAGCCCAAATGTGATTGACAATTTTCTCCTCGGGCTGAAGCCCGAGGCAATTCATGAAGACTGAGGCAATAGATAAAACCAAGGCAAATTATGAAGTGTTATTCAAATCATACAACACAAACAAGCTACATGGTTTGGTTTATTTATACTTTATATTTATTTTGAGCTACTAGCACTTTGCCTTTAAAGTATTGAGACGCTGCCCTTGTTGGTATGAAGCATAGCTTTGTGGTGCAAGCCTACCAACAACTATGAGCAGGGTTAAAAAAATAAAAAAATTGGGCATTACTATAATTGTTGGTATGCTAGGCTACGCACCAGCGCTGCTTACCAACAACTAAGTGTATCCTACAAAAATATTAAGAAGATCTGCATAACCCCAAATTATGGTTCCTATCAAAGTGATTATTGGACCATAAATTCCAGTAGCTTTTCTTGATTCTATATCCACTTTAACAAAATCTGGTATTGATTCATTTATCTGCAAGTAATGTTCTTTTCCAAAAAGATTTTTTTGAGTATCCGCACTTAATATTGGGGAATGTAAATCAATATTGATAATTGATGTTCTGGATAGGAAAATCAACCCTATTCCAACAATTAATGACCCAGCTCTTTGAAGCCAAATAAAATCCTTTAAAATTAAACTTTGCAAAAATCCAGCTGCAAAAACCAATAGCCCAAAAATTGTTAAGAATTTAGTACTCGATAATATTTTTTTCATATTAATTTTTAATTTGTCAGCTATTAAATTAACTAAAATAATTTAATCAATTTTATTTTATATCGATTGAGTTATAAATAATTTACCTTCTTTTTAGTCGAGGGAAGGTGGCAACATATTTTTATTGCTAACTTTCGCATATCATCAAAAAATTTATTCATTGCATTCTTCAGACACCAATGTAGGTATACGCTATGAAAAGATGATAAAAAAACGCACAACAAGAAATGTCATGCGTTTAATAAAACATACTTAAATAATACACTAAGATAAATCTTCAATTGGAGCAAGTGGAGCTACAGATTTTACTACTGAGATACCGTTTTCACGACCAGTAGATGTAGTATAATTCTCACTACGCCCTATAATTTCTGAATTACCAGCTTTTAGATTGAAGGTGTAGCTTAAATAGCCATCTTTTCTATCATAACGAACATCATATGGTGCATTTTCTTTTACAGATGCTATACCATTTAAGCAAGATTGCTTAGTAGTATAACCCTCACCACTTAATACTGTTTCACCGTTTCCTGCCTTTAGGCGGAAATAAAATTGATTGTTTAGTGTACTTTTAAACACCTGAAATTTCGGATTGATCATTTTTTGTTTTTTTTAATTAATAACTTAGGCAATTGCCCTTTAACTGATTTTACTTTTTTATATTAGAGTTGTTGCTCTATTAATTAGATATTTAGTGATTAATTATTTTTTTCACTTTACAACTGAAAGACTTAGACGTTTTTTGATACTATTAATTTTCTTGAAAATACATTTCGGCACATTTTCGTTTATTTAACTAAATGTGGTTTATGTATTGCTAAAATCAAAGTAATAATAATTACGCAGCAATTTCTTTTCTATACATCTGCTTATTGTATTCTAAAAAATATTGCTTCGCAGTTAAATTATCATACACTAATTTTTGAATTGATTCTTTGGAATAAGCTGCTATTATTTTATTTTTCTGCAAATCATGAGTTAACTGAGTGTGAAGCTGTGCATATTTTATTACACCCTTATCTGCGAAGTGTATCCTATCTAGCGAATATTTAAATTTATCAATTTTATTTAAAGGGTAACCTTGCAGTATAACATTTAAGTGAGGGAATTTTATAAGGAAATGATTTGTAACCGCTGCAACTTGATTTATGTCAAAATTAGATTTTTGTAACTGGCAATTTATAACGAACAAATTTATATTTTGGTTTAAAGCAAACCATTTAGACCATCTATCTACATGGTACTTTGTTAATGCATAAACATGTGGAATTGAAATCAAACCATTTCGTTCAGCCAAAAAAGCAGAATAAAGACTTCTTTTTTGATTTAAAGCATGAGCGAAAGCGCATTCACCTCCAATAACTGAAAAGTTAAATCCACTAACAGCCCAAAATCCCATCCTTTTTATTTTACTAAAAAAATCACACTCCTTTCTATTATGCCAAACCCATTCAATCAATGTATCAGAACCTGAATTAAATAATATTACTTTTTTATTTTTAAATCTTTCTTGAAATAGTATTTCTTCGTCAAGTAAAATATCTTGTTCATGAAATGACCCTGCTTTGAGTACTACTCCCTTTTTTAAAATATCACTCAGAGTAATACCAATATAAGTTTCATTTACTTTCAATTTTCGTTTATCAACTATTGGGATATAAGAAGGTAGAATAGGGAAAGTAGAGAAAAGATTTGAATTGAGTTCTAATCCATCAATTTCTTTTAGAAAAGCTTCCTTTAAATCACTTCTGCAAGTGATTATGTTTTTATTATTAGGATTAATACATGAACTTATTACCCCGTTTGCTTCATTACTATCAATATAAGGAGAATACAATCCCCTACTTACTTCGCATATCGAAGAAAATAATGACTGTTTATAATATTCGGGTAAATCTTGCATATGTATTATTTTTATGAATAATTATTTCACCTGAATATCTAATACCCATTTCTTGACATTTCATAATCATTGTCGAAAGTTTTAAATTTAAAGTACCGATTGTAGTTCCTCCAAGTGTTATTGAAAATTTAGAACCCATTTTATCCAAGTAAACCTTTGCCCCTTCATATGAAAGGTTTGTATTATTCACAATACTTTCGAAAGAAGGAATACATGCATCTATTGATTTATTTCCTTGAAAATTAGCACCTAAGCCTAATTCAGAAAATTGCTTTGGGGCTCTCATAACTATAGTGTCTGAATCTTTTCTATTAGAATTTCCTGATCCCATTTTATTTTTATTTTTTATTTTTTTAATAATATTATTAATGACTAACTTTACATACATTTTTATGCAAGTGCCTCGATTTCCAAAATTACGTATAATTTAATAGGCAGCACAAAAATATTTACTAACAGGTTAGTAACATTTTCGATTTTACTACAAAAAAAATAACCTAGCTAGATGATTTTAGAGTTTACTTCTGGTAATTTTTTATCTTTTAAAGAAAAAAATAGTATCTCATTTGATATATCAGGAATTAAGGGTGCTGAAGAAAATGTATATATAGACCCCTCCATAGAATCAGATATTAAACTCTTAAAAAGTATATCCATTTATGGCAGTAATGCTAGTGGAAAAACAAATTTTCTAAAGGCTTTTTCTTTCATGAAACATTGGGTTTTGAATTCATTTCTAGAATCAAACAGAGTTGTAGAAATACCTGTAACTCCTTTTTTATTAAGAGAGGGGTATATTGATAAGCCAACTTATTTCGAAGTTATCTTTTTTGCAGAAAACGTTAAGTATCGATATGGTTTTGAATTAACTTCTGATAAAATTGAAAATGAATGGTTGTATTACTCTGAACATAAAAAAAGAGAACAAAATTTTTTCTTTAGGACAGAACAGGGAATTAAATATAATAATGCATGGAAGAAATCGATGAGTACAAAAATTGACCCAATTATTTCTTATGTCAGACCTAGAGTTTTATTTGCATCTGTTTTAGCACAATTTAATATTCCAATAGGTATAAAAATAATAGATTGGTTTAATAAAAATTTATTAGGATTCGATTATAATAGCGATTATCATATAAATAAAACAGCAAGTTTACTCTCAGATGATGAATATTATTTAGCTATTCATGAATTGATTAATGGAGCTTCATTAGGTTTTGAATCGGTTAACACAACATCAATTGGGAGATATAGGCAAAACGAAAAATTTGGACAAGACTTTTTAGAATTTGCACTAACTGATGATTTGGATGAATATTTGATTGAAACAAAGCATGATGTTTATAATGCAGAAAACAAGCTTATCAAAAAAGTTATGTTTGATTTGAAAAAAAATGAATCCGAAGGAACTCAAAAGTTTTTTGCATTGGCTGGAGCTTTATTGACTGCAATAAAAAACAAGCAAATTTTATGGGTTGATGAGTTAGATTCAAAATTTCATCCATTTCTTTTTGAAACTATAATTAAATTTTTTAATTCTAATAAATTTAATCACAGAGGTGCACAATTAATTTTTACTACACACAGTACTCAATTATTAAAAGAAAAAATTCTTAGACGAGATCAAATCTATACCACTTCCAAAAATAAATATGGTGAATCATCATTACTTGGTATGCATACAGCTAAGATCAGAATTGATTCATCACATGAGAAAGAATATTTTGCAGGAAATATTGGACATTTAGAGAAAGTTGATTTCGGAAAAATACAACTTGACTTATTTGGTGAACCTGTAAACAAAAAAAAATAATATCTACCTAAACTCGAATGCTTGTTTTCTTAAACGCCCACGCACCATCCGCTTCAATCTCCTCCACAAGAAAAGCTGAAAAAAGAATCACCGATGAAAAGCTGCGGGATAGAAGTGGAAATCCTTTTTGTGAGGTACGAACAAAAAGATTGCAACGGATAGCCCGAGCAAATGACCAACAAAGCTTCTCCGCCCACAGCACCAAAAGAAAGACAAAAGATTGTTAGACATTAGACACAAGATAAAGACCACGAACAACAGACGACAGACCACGGACTTCCCAACCCGTAACTCGTAACCCAAAACCCGTAACCAATAAAAAAAATCACTACTTTCACAAAAAACAAAACCATGCACAAAATAACCACCCTCCTCCTACTTATTATTGCAACAACCACCCAAGCACAAAATGTACTCACCCCTGAGCAACTTTGGAAATTTGGCAGGGTGAGTGGCACGGGTATAAGTAAGGATGGCAAGTATGTAGTGTATAGCGTGAGTACGCCGAGTGTGGCGGATAATAAGAGTAGCCGCAAAACTTATGTGATACCTGTGGGCGGCGGTAATGCAGTGGCGGTGGGCAATGCAGATAGTTTGTTGGTGGATAGTAAGCTTTCGCCTGATGGAAAATATAAAATAAGCAGTGAGGATGTGAAGGTGAATAAAGTTGCGGGGAGTGATTTTTACCCTGAGCTTACGAAGAGCAATGTGATGATTTTTGACCAACTGAATTATAGGCATTGGGACGAATATGAGGATGGAAAGTTTGGGCATGTGATGCTTACGCCTGTGGGTGGTGGTGCGGCTAAAGATATTATGGCGAGTGAGCCTTACGACTGTCCGCTAAAGCCCGATGGTGGCGATGAAGATTTTGTGTGGAGCCATGATGGTAAAAAAATAGTGTATGCTACTAAGAAAAAATTTGGTACGGCGTATGCAGTGAGTACGAATACAGATTTGTATGCGTATGATGTGGCTAGTGGTGTTACAACTAATCTTACGGCAGATAATAAAGGGTACGATTTACAACCTTCGTTTAATGCTGTGGGGCAAATGGCTTGGCTAAGTATGAAGCGTGATGGATACGAAGCGGATAAGCAAGATTTGATGGTAATGGTTGGCTCTGAAAAATATAATCTTACTGTTAAAAGAGATGACTTGCATGTGGAAGGATACAAGTGGAGCGAAGATGGGAAATCGATTTTCTTTTATGCACCTATAAATGGCACATTGCAATTATTTAAAGTGCAGTTGAGATTTCAAGATGCGATTATACATTTTCCTATTACACAAATTACCAAAGGCGATTTTGATGTAAACGGTATTGTAGGCCAAAGCGGAAACACACTGGTAGTAAGCCGTACAGATATGACTCGTGCTGCGGAATTATACACGGTGGATTTGAACACAGGCAACATGATACAGCTTACGCATGTGAATGATGAGGCGTACGCAAACCTTACGCCTGCAAAAACAGAACGTCGTTTTGTAAAAACGGTGGATGGAAAAGATATGTTGGTATGGGTTGTGTATCCGCCAAATTTTGATAAGACAAAAAAGTACCCTACCCTACTCTATTGCCAAGGTGGGCCGCAGAGTCCGCTTACACAGTTTTATAGTTTTAGATGGAACCTATCTTTAATGGCAGCTAATGGATACATAGTGGTAGCGCCTAACCGCCGTGGTATGCCTGGGCATGGTACAAAATGGAATGAGCAAATAAGTAAAGACCATGGTGGTATTGTAATGCAAGATTACCTAAGCGCAATTGATGCAGTGAGCAAAGAAAATTTTGTAGATAAAAAAAGATTAGGTTGTGTAGGTGCAAGCTATGGTGGGTACAGCGTGTTTATGCTGGCGGGCATGCACAACAACCGCTTTAAAACTTTTATAGCGCATGATGGTATTTTCGATTTTAGAAGTATGTATGGTACTACAGAAGAGCTGTGGTTTGTAGATTGGGATTATGGTGGTGCGTATTGGGATACAAAAAATGCGGCTGCGCAAAAATCATATTCACAATTTAATCCAAGCAATTTTGTGGGTAAGTGGAATACCCCCATGCTTATTTTTCATGGGGCTAAAGATTATAGAGTGCCGCTGGAGCAAGGGCTACAGGCGTTTCAAGCATTGCAGCTGCGTAAAATAAAAAGTAAGATTGTAATTATGCCAGAGGAAAACCACTGGGTGCTGCGTGCACAAAATGCACAAGTGTGGCAGGGGGAGTTTTATAAGTGGCTGAGGGAGACTTTGTGAGGTTGAAGGTTGTTGAAGATTGTTGAATAGTTGAATTGTTTAATTGTTTAATTGTTGATGGGGAAGTTTGAAAGGCTTTGTGTTTCTTTTGTTGTTTCGAAGTTTATGAATGATAGTGTTCAATTTTCAATGTTCAATGTTCAAGTGAAATGCATTTTGTGAGGTTGGGAGGTTGGTTTACTTTTTTAAATTTTTAATTTTTTGCTTAGCAATGAAAAGATGATTGCCACAGAGGCACAGATAAGCACAGTCAAGATGCAGCTTGTATTTTAACAGAGCTTATCTTTAATTGAAGAAAACTATTTGTATTATTACTTTATGTTTATTAGAAACTACTTTTTCACAAAAGCAATATTTATTTTATTAGTATTTTTTTCTGCTAATTGTTTTTGCCAAACGATTAGTGGGATTGTGTTGGATAGGGAAACTGATAAGCCGCTTGCTAATACAAAAATATATTTAACTGACAAAAATGAAACAAATGATACAGTCGGTATTTGTTATCATTACAATATCGACCCTTATAGAATCTATAAACTAAAAATTATTTTAGAAACTAAAACGGATTCATTTGGGAAATTCTTTTTTGATTCCATACAAAAGGGCATTTACAACATAGTTGCTTGTTATACCATAAAAATACTAGAACCCCATTTTGCAGCTGAGGGATTTATTGATAAAACTGCAATTGATAAAGAAATAGAAGTAGAATCAAATAAAGATTATTTCTCAAAATTTATTTTAGATGTTTTTTGTGAATTTGATAAAACAAAAAACTTAAAGCATTGTCCAATTTGCAAACGAAAGGATAAGGTATTACCAATAATGTTTGGCTTACCAGTATTTGATAAAGACGGCAATATAAAGTTTGGTAAAAAATATCATTTAGGAGGATGTATTATGGACGCTTATTGTAACCCAACCAAACATTGCAACAGATGCAAAAAAGATTTTTAATACAAGCAAAATGACTAAACCTCAAATCATACAACTACTTCAAGAAAACCACAATGCATTTATTGCATACATTGTAACATTAAGTGCTGAAGAATTATTATACGCACCCGCTGATAAATGGACGGCTGCACAACAGCTAGACCATATACACAAATCGGTAAAGCCGCTTACACAAGCAATGGGTTATCCAAAATTTGTACCAAGGCTTTTGTTTGGCAAAGCCAATAGACCAAGCAAAACTTATGAAGAATTGATAAATAGATACAACGAAAAATTATCATTAGGTGGTAGAGCAAGTGGAAGGTTTGTACCAGCTGCAATTTCTGCAAACCAAAAAGATGGATTAATAAAATTGGTTCTAGCTTCCGTAAATAAATTATGCAAACGCTTAGAAAAATTTAGCGAAACAGAGTTAGATAATTTGATACTGCCCCACCCTTTGCTTGGTAAAATAACAATTAGAGAAATGTTGTATTTTACTGCTTATCATGTGGCTCACCACAAAGCCATTATAAAAAGAGCGTTGGAGACAAAATAAAGCCAATCAATTTACTTTCGTAGGTTGTGATATTTTCTAGATTTCACATTGAATTATTTATAGGCAAATATTCGCTGTAATAATTCATACTACAAGTTAATAGCAAATAATACTACAAAAATATTTTTACGATAGTATACAAAATTGTCCTAAAAAACGCATTGACAAGTAGCTCAATTTTATTACATAGCATAAAAAGCTGATTCTCTGCAAAGTATTATCAATAAAGGGTCACAGAAGATTTTTAGATAGTAATTTTTCGTAAAAAAGCGTACTTCTACTCGATATTTATGTATTACTACTCTTTGTAGAAAATAATTAATCTTTTACACAATAATTGAGTTAAGAATAAGTTAATGTAATAACAAAGTAGTAAAAGATAGACTTGAGTAATTTAAAATTTCTTGCTGGAACATTTTCAAAAATGTAAAGAGTTAAATTCTAAAAAATTTATTTCTGCTTTATTGCTTCTACCTCACCTGATTTTTTTTCTATGCTAAAAGCCCTAAACTTTTTAGATAGACAATAAGAAAAACCAAATGTTACCTACATGTTTATTCGTAATAAATAAACAATAGAAAGCATTTCAATATACAATATCCATTAGTTTCTATTTCATGCTATGAAAAAACTATACTTATTACTTTCTATTGTGCTTTTATGTAAATGTGCTTACAGCCAAGTAACTGTGGAGGTTGTAGCTTATGCAGATAACCGCTTTACATTTATAGATAAGGTTACGAAACAAAAAATAAATAATGTAATATGGGAAGAAACAGAACCATTTGTAAACGGGTTTGCAAAAGTAGCTGCAAATAATAAATGGGGATTTGTAGATAAAAATGGCAACCCCGTTAAAAATTCTTTTTATGCAGATGTAAGAAATTATGTGAACCAGCTTGCCGCAGCTAACAATAACAACAAATGGGGATTTATAGATGAGCAAGGAAAGGTTATCATTCCTTTTGAATATGATATTGTATATGATTTTAATGAGGCAGTAACTGCAGTATTTAAAAATAATGCATGGTTTTTAATAAATAGGCAAGCTACCATTATTAAGCCGCTTAATATTAATGTATGCTATGGATTTAAAAATGGCAAAGCACGTATTACAAAACAAGGAAAAAACGGTTTCATAAATATACAAGGCGATATTATTGCTTTAGAGCCAGCTACTACAGCAACAGTCAATAACTTTTCTGCAAGACCCAACAGTGAATTATCTGTGCCATGCCCCGAAAATATTGGATTTGAATATGGCAATTTTACAAATTGGTTATGCGATACAGGAAGGGTTGCAGGTGTAGGCACATCAAACGTAATAACGCTGGCAGTATCCCCTCCTACAGCTAATAGACATGTTATTATTCCTACAGCCAATCCATCAGCCTTGGATCCGTATGGTTTATTTCCAACAAATGCGCCTGATGGCAGCAATTATGCTTTAAAACTTGGCAACAATATAAATGGCAAGGGAGCAGAAAGAGTAAGCTACAACATTGTGGTTCCAGCAGGTTCTACAGATGCATCTATTACATACAGGTATGCAGTAGTATTTGAAGACCCAGGGCACCTGTACCATGAACAACCACGTTTTATTACAAAATTGTTAGATGTAGCTACCAATACTTACGTACCATGTGCATCTTATGAATATATTGCTGATGCTGGTTTACCTGGTTTTTTTGATTCGCCAATAGATGCAACTGTAAAATGTAAATCATGGGCATCTGTATTTGTAAACCTGAGTGCATACGCAGGTAAAACGATGCGACTAGAATTTACAACGGCCGATTGTACAAGAGGTTTACATTGGGGCTATGCCTATGTAGATGTTGGCGATTGCAATATAACTGCAAGTGCCAATTATACTTGTAACCCAAGTGCTGCAAATTTAATAGCGCCTGCAGGTTTTCAGATTTACAATTGGTGGAATAACAATTATACAGCCATTGTAGCAACTGGTCAAAATGCAACTATATCACCCATTCCAGCAAATAATACAACACTACACGTAGAAGTAATTCCGTTTAATGGATTTGGATGCCAAGATACTTTGCATGTTTTAATAAATAATAATAATGCAGTTGCAAATGCTGGCGCAGATAAATTTATTTGTCCATTAGGTTCTACAACTATTGGTACAGCTGCGGTTGTAGGAAATACTTATTCTTGGTCCCCTACTACTGGTTTATCAAATCCGAATATTGCAACCCCTCTTGCATCGCCACTGGTTACCACAACATATTATGTTACTGTAAATAATCCAAGCAGCAACTGTCCTGCTGTAGATAGTGTAGTGGTGAATGTTTATACAAAACCAATACCTGCATTTACCACACCTGCTCCACAATGTATTTTCAATAATAATTTTTCTTTTGTAAATACCTCCACTGGCGGCGCAACATACTTATGGTATTTTGGTGATGGTACAACTTCTACAGTTATTAGTCCCTCACATATTTATGCTACGGCAAATGCGTTCACTGTAAAACTTGTGGTTACTTCTGCTAATGGCTGTAAAGATTCTGTAAGTAGAATTATAAATGTATATCCAAAACCAACAGCGGTATTTACTGCTCCAGCTCCACAATGTATCTTTAATAACAATTTTTCTTTTGTAAATAATTCTATTGGTGCTGCAAGTTACTTGTGGTATTTTGGTGATGGTACAACTTCTACGGCTACAAGCCCTACGCATATTTATGCAACGGCAAATGTATTCACAGTAAAACTTGTGGTTACTTCTGCAAATGGCTGTAAAGACTCTGTAAGCAGAATTATAAATGTATATCCCAAGCCTACAGCCGCATTTACAACACCTGCACCACAATGTATTTTTAATAATAATTTTTCTTTTGTAAATACATCTATTGGCGGTTCTACATATGTTTGGTATTTTGGTGATGGTACTAATTCTACTTTGCAAAACCCTACCCATGTTTATGCAACTGCAAATGCATTTACCGTAAAACTTGTGGTAACATCTGCCAATGGTTGTAAAGATTCTGTGAGCAGAAATGTAAATGTATATGCTAAGCCAACAGCTGCATTTACTACTCCAGCTCCACAATGTATTTTTAATAACAATTTTTCTTTTGTAAATAATTCTACAGGTGCTGCAACATACTTTTGGTATTTTGGAGATGGTACAACTTCTACGGCTACAAGCCCTACGCATATTTATTCAACGGCAAATGTATTCACCGTAAAACTTGTGGTTACTTCTGCAAATGGCTGTAAAGACTCTGTAAGCAGAATTATAAATGTGTATCCAAAACCTACAGCCACATTTACAACACCTGCACCACAATGTATATTTAATAATAATTTTTCTTTTGTAAATACATCTATTGGCGGTTCTACATATGTTTGGTATTTTGGTGATGGTACTAATTCTACTTTGCAAAACCCTACCCATGTTTATGCAAATGCAAATGCATTTACCGTAAAACTTGTGGTTACTTCTGCTAATGGTTGTAAAGATTCTGTAAGTAGAATTATAAATGTGTATCCAAAACCAACGGCGGCATTTACCGCACCTGCTCCGCAATGTTTTTCAAATAATAATTTTTCTTTTGTAAATAATTCTATGGGTGGCGCTACTTACTTATGGTATTTTGGCGACGGTACAACTTCTACTGCTACAAGCCCTACACATATTTATGCCACGGCAAATGCATTTACAGTAAAATTAGTTGTAACAACTATCAATGGCTGTAAGGACTCTTTAAGTAGAATTATAAATGCATATCCAAAACCAATACCTGCATTTACAACTGCTACACCACAATGTTTTTCTACAAATAATTTTACTTTTACCAACGCATCTACTGGCGGTGCAACATATTTATGGTATTTTGGTGATGGTACAACCTCTACTGCTATAAATCCTACACATAGCTATACTGCCGCAAATGCATATACAGTAAAGCTTGTAGTCACTTCTGTAAATGGCTGTAAGGACTCCATTGTTAGGGCTATAAATGTATTTGCAAATCCTGTAGCAACTTTTATCAGCCCAGCATCACAATGTTTTTCTAATAACAATTTTTCTTTTGTAAACAATTCTATTGGTGCTGCAAGTTACTTATGGTATTTTGGTGATGGTACAACTTCAACATTACAAAACCCTACACATAGCTATACCACTGCAAATGCTTTTACTGTAAAATTGGTTATAACCAATACAAATGGCTGCAAAGATTCTATGACGAGTGTTGTGAATGTGTACGCAAAACCTGTTCCAGCTTTTACAACCCCCGCACCACAATGTTTTTCGAATAATAATTTTACATTTAACAATAACTCCATAGGTGCTAGTGCTTATTTGTGGAATTTTGGTGATGGAAATACTTCTACAAATCAAGTACCCACACATACTTACGCAACAGCGGGAAACTATACAACAAAATTAAAGGTAACAAATAGCAATGGCTGTGCAGATAGTACAAGCGATGTAACAAATGTATTAGCAGTGCCTACACCATCATTTATTGCGCCTGCAGCACAATGTGTTTTAAATAACAATTTTATTTTTACCAACACTAGTACTGGAGGTGCTACATACTTGTGGCATTTTGGTGATGGTACAAGTTCTACTTTACAAAACCCTACACATAGCTATAGCAACGCTAATACCTACACGGTAAAATTAATTGTAACAAATAATAGTGGCTGTTGGGATACCATAAGCAATATTGTACGTGTAAACGCAGGTGCAAATTTAATAATGGGTAACGATGCTGCTATTTGCAAAGGAAGTAACACATCTCTTTCTATACAAGGGGCACAATCGTATCAATGGACACCATCACTAGGCTTAAGTTGTGATACCTGTGCAAACCCAATAGCAACGCCCGCTACAACCACCACGTATACCGTAACAGCATTAACCAATGGAGGTTGCCCTGGCTCGGATACCGTAAAGGTAACCGTACATCAACCGATTGATATAAACGTATCGCCTAACAAACAAATTTGTACAAACGAATCTTTTAAGCTTTCTGCAAATGGAGCAAGCACTTATTTATGGTCACCAGCGCAGGGTTTAAATAGCACAACAAGTGCAAACCCTACAACAACTACTACTTCAACAATACAATATATGGTTGTAGGTTTTGATAACCACAATTGTTTTAAAGATACAGGCTATGTAAGAATAACGGTTTTTCCAAAACCAACCTTACGGCTTGGTGCAGACCAAACAGTTTCTACTGGTACAGTGGTACCACTTACGGGCACAACAACAAATGGGCCAATTATATCTTGGTTGTGGACACCAGCTACAGACCTAAGTTGTAACAATTGCCCACGACCAATAGCTACTATAAAAAAAGACATTACTTATACCGCTACTGTAAAAAATATTTATGGGTGTATTGCTACAGATGATATTCGCTTTAACACAACATGCGAAGGCTCGCAGGTATTTGTACCCAACGCATTTACGCCAGACGGAGATGGAAAAAATGATATTTTAATGCTGCGTTCAAAAGGTATTGAGGCGGTTCGTTCTTTTAAAATATATTCTCGTTGGGGAGAGTTAATATTTGAGCAAAATAATTTTCCTCCAAATAACCCTGCATATGGATGGGATGGAAAAATAAAAGGCGTAGTAGGTAGTGCAGAAGTATATGTGTATGTAGCACAAGTAACATGCGACAATGTAAAAGATTTTATCATAAAAGGAAATATTACAATACTAAAATAAAAAAAATGAAATCTACGTTAGCAATATATTTTAGCCTGCTACTTATTTTTTCTAATACAAAATCTGAAGCACAACAGGATATTAATTTCTCACAGTTTTATGAACTACCACTGCTCCGAAATCCAGCATTAGCAGGCATCTTTAATGGCAATGTACGTTTAACAGCTGCTTATAGAAATCAATGGCAAAGTGTAACTGTGCCCTATCGCACAATGGCACTGGGTGCCGAAATGAAATATTTTAAAGGACTTGCCGAAGGAGATTTTATGACCATAGGAATACAAATAACTAATGACGAAGCAGGCGATTCAAAACTTAAGAGAACACAATTTTTACCAGTACTCAATTACCATAAATTATTAAATGAAACATACAATACCATGATTTCTTTAGCATTTATGGGCGGAATGGTAACACAAAGTTTTGATGCTTCTAAATTAAAATTTGATGACCAATTTGTAAATGGATCTTACAGTGCATCTAACCCTACTAGCCAACAGTTTTCTAAAACTGGATTTAATTATTATGATATTTCTACGGGGTTAAGTTTTAGTACAGATATAAACAGCAATAATAAAACTAAAATATATTTTGGTGGAGGATTGTTTCATTTTAATAGTCCTAGATTAACTTTTATGAATGATAATAACGTAAGACTAAATAAAAAATGGGTAATAAACGCTGGGCTTACCACTTATACAAATACCAATAATAAACTTGTAGTGTATGTAGATCATTTTATACAAGGTGGTAATAGGCTAACACAAGGAGGTTTTTTATACACACACAATTTAGTACCTACAGAAAATGATAAACAAATTTCAATATCTGGAGGCTTAGTATATAGGCTGAACGATGCACTTATTCCTATTCTAAAAATTAATAGCGATAAACTGGGTGTAGGCTTTAGCTACGATGCTAATGTAAGTGGGCTAAAAACAGCATCAAATTACCGAGGTGGTTTTGAAATAACTTTATCTTTTATGGATTTATGGGAAGGCGAAAGCATGCGTTCTAAACAAACAAAATGCCCCGCTAATAATTGGTAATTTTAAATATAAATGTGTAGGGTGCATTTAAAATTGTTGTTTTCTTTTAGGGATGCCAACCTTCAAAATCGTGCTATCGAATTATTATTATTCATTAAAAGGTTGCCATCCCTTGCGACAATTTTAAATGCATACAATGTGTATAATACTGTAGATAATGTATATTTTTACTTTAAGAAATAACTAAGCTATTTTCTTAAATAAATATGCGCATTTTTTTTATAGTAATCCTTTTTCTTACCCATTTTTTTACAGCCCATTGCCAGTTAAAGTGGCTTGCTGTAGATAGTGTAAATAACCAGTTACCAAATGGCGTAAAACTTTACTACACAAATGACAGCTTAGATGGCAAGCCAAATATTGCCTATTACATTGAAGCTGATTTAAAAGCAGAGCATCTTATTTTTGATGTAGACACCACGCTAAATCGTCGTTTAACACCTTCTCAGTTTTATTCAAAAAACAATAGCCCGCTTGTAGTTGTAAACGGCACTTTTTTTTCTGCTAAGACAAATCAAAATTTGAATACTGTGATAAAAAATGGGCAACCTGTTTCTTTTAATATAGCATCGGTAAAAGATTCGGGGAAAGATTCTCTTAAACAGTTAGCTATATTTAGAAGCGCTATTGGAATTACTAGTAGCAGAAATGCAGATGTAGCTTGGATAAATAGTGATACTACTTTCGGAAAAATGTTGGCCAGCCAACACCCAATTACTCCCTATACAAAACCAAATAAAAACACAACTACAAAAAAGGAATTGCGCATAATCAAAAAACTAAAAAAAACTGTATTTAAAAAATGGGATATGCAAACTGCTATTGGTGGAGGCCCAGTGCTTTTACAAGCTGGACAAATTGCAATCAGTAATAACGAAGAGCGGATGTTTACTGGCAGGGGTATACATGATAAACATCCACGAACGGCTATGGGTTATACATCAGAAAACAAGCTGATTATTTTGGTTATACAAGGAAGATTTGAAAAACTTGCTGAAGGTGCTACACTTTTACAAGAAGCTCAGATGTTAAAAGATATTGGCTGTATTGAAGCTTTAAATTTAGATGGTGGAGGCAGTAGTTGTATGCTTATAAATGGTAAAGAAACTATAGCAGTAAGCGACAAAACAGGCCAGCGTGCACTGCCTGCAATATTTATGATTAAGAAAAAATAGCAGCTTTTATTTACGAGTAAGAATTGCAACAGTAAGCCTGCTTACACAAACTAATTTATTATTTTCATCGTGTATTTTTATATCCCATACATGGGTACTACTACCTAAGTGCAGGCGAGTAGCAGTTGCTATTACCAAGCCACTCTTCACAGCACGTAGATGATTTGCATTTATTTCTAGCCCTACACAAATTTGTTTTGTAGTATCTATAACCAATGCTGATGCAACACTGCCAACAGTTTCAGCTAATGCACAACTTGCGCCACCATGCAATAATCCGTAAGGCTGTTTGGTACGGTCATCTACTGGCATACTCATTTTTAAAAAATCACTGCCTAGTTCTACATACTGCATACCTAAATGTGTACCCATGGTATCGCCTCCAAGGGTAACATCTTTTAGCGTAAGGTTTTTATTAAACCAAATTGAATTACTTAACAAGTTTAAAGTTTTTTTTGATTGTTTTGTTTACCGCTTTTGGTAAAAATTTAGACACATCTCCCCCATTACGAAGTACATCTCTCACAAGTGTAGAAGCCACAGAAGTAAATTGTGGTAAACAAGTAAAAAAAACAGTTTCGATATTTTCTGCAATGCTACGGTTCATATCGGCTATGGCTTTCTCGTACTCAAAATCATTTACATAGCGTATACCACGCAATATAAATTCTGCTCCAATTTCTTTACAACAATTTACGGTTAACCCATCATACAATACCGCTTCTACCTTGTCGTTATCAGCATATATTTCATTTAACCAATCTATCCTTTGCTGTTCGCTAAACATAGGTTGTTTATTTATATTTCTACCAATACCTATTACCACTTTATCAAATAATGGTAGCGCACGGTCTATAATATCTGTATGACCAAGTGTAACAGGGTCAAAAGTTCCAGGAAAAAGGCAGATGCGCATAAAGAGAATTTAAAAGTTAATTGAAAATGGTAAATTATAAATAGTAAATAAGATACTAGCCCTTTCGTTCGGCCAACAAATATAACACAGCCATCCTCACTGCTACCCCGTTTTCTACTTGTTGCAGAATTATAGAACTGCTACCGTCTACTACATCACTATCTATTTCCACCCCTCTGTTTATTGGCCCTGGGTGCATTATAACTATTTCTTTGCCAATGCTGTCCAATAAATTTTTGTTTATACCGTAAGCCAAATTATATTCTCTCAATGTAGAGAATAAAACTTTTTTTTGTCTTTCCAACTGTATTCTAAGCACATTTGCTACGTCGCACCAAGCTAATGCTTTTTTCAAATTGTATTCAACTTTTACCCCAAGTGCTTCTTCAATATGCTTAGGTATAAGTGTGGGCGGGCCTGCTACCATTACCTCTGCGCCCATTTTCTTCAGCAAATAAATATTACTTAGTGCCACACGGCTATGCATAATGTCACCAATCAATACAATTTTTTTACCCTCTATTGTGCCAAGCTTTTCTTTTATTGAATAAGCATCTAGCAAAGCTTGAGTAGGATGTTCGTTTGTACCATCTCCAGCATTTACGATAGCTGTATTGGGCAAATGCTTAGATAAAAAATGTGCAGCGCCGCTAGCAGCATGGCGCATTACCACCATATCTACTTTCATGCTCAAAATATTATTTACAGTATCTAACAAAGTTTCACCCTTTGATGCAGAGGATGAAGATGCTGCAAAATTTATTGTATCTGCTCCCAACCGCTTTTCTGCAAGCTCAAAAGATATACGGGTACGGGTACTATTTTCGTAAAATAAATTAACGATTGTAACATCTCTAAGTGATGGTACTTTCTTTACAGGTCGCTGTAATATTTCTTTAAATTGAGTGGCAGTTTGTAAAATAAGGGATATGTCCTCCGTAGAAAGTTCTTTAATGCCTATTAAATGTTTGCTGGATAGTTGCATTAAGGAGCGAAGCTATTGTAAAAAAATGAAAAAAGAAAATTTTGATAGAATTAGTACGAATTTTAGATTGTGGCAACATATTACCAAGCAAGCCTTTGCTACTAAACTTGCTAAATCGAGTATTATTTCCTACATGGTTATTTATACATTCATCATCATTCTAGAAAGCTTTGCAAAATCAATTTCAGCTTTATATCCTAATGATTTAATGAGCGTATTGTCAGACACCAAAGTCTTATATGCAGACACAAAATTACTATTGATAACTACATGTTTTTTATAATCTTTCCCAATCAATGTAAAACACTCCTTTATCCATTCTTCTATTGAATACCCCACCCCGCTGCTAATATTTGCTTCAAAAATTTTATCCTGATTAACAAGTAACCAAATCCCCTTTACAATATCTCCAGCAAAAGACCATTCTTTTACAACCGACATATCTCCTATTTCTAATTTTTCATTGCTACCTGCACCTATACGTATTGCTGTTTCACTTATCTTTTTTGTAACATGTCTTTCGCTTCGCAAAGGGCTGTCGTGGTTAAAGAAATAACCAACATAGGTTTTTACACCAATACTCCTAAAATATCTAGCAGCATACACACTTTGTATTCTACTTATTGAATAAGCATCGTTAGCTGCAAACGCATCTGTTTCTTTTATTGGTTTGCCTTCATTTACAAACTGCAAACCACTGCCCGATATAAAAACTTTTGTGTGAACAGAGAATAACTTTACAGCTTCCAAAATATTAAGTGTACCAGTGGCAATCGTTTGATGGTTTTCGAAAAGTGCAAGGTGACTTGTGGTAGAATTGGCAGCTAAATGAAAAATAAAATCGGGCTGTTCATTTTTTATCAAAACACTTACTTCTTCAAAATTTGCAATGTCCGTTTTTAAAAAATCTCCGCCCCTGCTTACAGCAATTACGTCGACAGCCTCTTTCTTTAAAAGTTGTGTGAGGTAAAAGCCATCTTGCCCATTTGCACCAAAAATAATTGCTTTCATTATCTTGAAAATTTTTTCTTTAATGATAAAAAAGGTTTCTCCATAAAAACATAACTAAGTTTAGCAAAGCCAAAAGATAAAACCAATGCTAAAATCCATAATGAAAAATAAACAAAGTAATTGTCTTTCGGATTTATATAATTTGGTATAAATACTAAAAGCAAAGAAATAAATATCATATGATAAGCATACAGCCCATATGTATATTTACCTATTGCTGAAAGCAACTTGAAATGTTGCATTTTATAAAACGAAAACTTTGCATAATTCTGCTCCATAATTATAAAAGCAAAGAATAAAGCATATATAAAATTCACCCAAATACTGGCTGTAGTACTGCTAAACAGTTTGTCTCGGTAAATATGAAAAATAAAGAAAATTAAATAAATAGCCATAATAAGATACTTGTTCATTGTTTCAAAAAGCTTAGATAAATTATGATACAATACCAGATATGCGAGTATGCAACCAATAAAAAGACTACTACACACACTAAAAGTATGGAACTCAGTAACCATATAATTATCTACATTATTTACCCTAAAAATAAAAGCAAGAAAAATAAAAACTGGGAAGATATAGAAGACTCTCTTCGAAAATATTATTAACAACAAGGGAAGCATTAAATAAAATTGTTCTTCTACTGCTACACTCCATAATACAGTTATAGGCAATGAGCTAATACCTATACCTGCAAGATTAAAATTGGTTAAAAAAAACCCGATTTGTAACCAATAGCTATCATGTAAACTATAAAAAGGTTTTTCTATAAATGATAAAAGCAAGGCAATTAAAACAACCATAAAATATACTGGCCAAATACGCAATATTCGCCTCATGTAAAAAGCACCAATATTTATTTTTTTGTAGCTGTTCTGTTCTACCAAAAGTAAATAGCTTATTAAAAAGCCACTTAATACAAAGAAAAAATGTACTCCAATACTAGGTCTTCCAAATATCTTATTTACATATTTAAGTATTATGGTAGTATTACCAAAATCGAACAAAATATAACAATGTCCAAAAAAAACAATTAAAAAAGATATAGTACGAAAGCCATCGAGATTAGGAAAATAGACAGCTATATGTTTAGGCTTTAATTGTTCCAAATGATATTTTTTAAGTAGTAATTACTTTTTTAATATTTCAATCTTTGGTACAGGAAAAATAAAAGCAGTACCTTTTTCCAAAGCTTCTTTTTCTCTTATAACAAATTCATCTTTAAAATGCCAAGGCAACACTAAATAATAATCAGGATTCATAGCCCTACTTTCTGCTTCACTTATAATAGGAATATTAGTACCTAACGTAAATGCCCCATATTTATCCTCATTTCGTTCTGCTGCGTACTCTACCAATGTGTAGTCTATATTGCACCATTGCAAAATGGTATTTCCTTTTGTAGATGCACCATATACATGCACTTTTTTGCCTTCGCTTTTAAGTTTTACAAGTAAATCGTATAACTCATGTTTTAGTACTTCTATTCTTGCCTGAAATGCTATATAAGGTTTATCTGTATCAAGTTCCAAATCAAATTCCTTATGTCTAGTTTCATTAATAAGCGCATAATTTTCTATGCTGTCATACTTACTATTTTCTTTGTGTGTGGCATAGCATCTAATGCTACCTCCATTAATTTCATTAAAAGAAATCTTAAAAATCTTCATTCCTCCTAGTGCAAGAATTTTTTCTAATACAGCAAGGCTATAAAATTCTAAATGCTCATGGCAGATGGTATCATAACTGTCCAACTCAAGCATGCGAGGCATATAACTCATTTCAAAAACCCACACACCTGTAGACGATAAAAAGCGTTTAATTCCTCTTACAAATTCTACTGGATTTTCTAAATCGTAAAACATAGCAATAGACGTAATCACATCTAGTTTTTTACCTTCTAAAACTTTAAACAATTCTTCTGAAGGAAAAATATCCTGCACTACAGTTGCTTCTTTTACTTCTTGTGCTACATCGCTTGGATCGCATCCGTATTTAATAAAATTATCTGGATAATAGCCTAATAATGTACCATCATTGCAACCGATATCTAATACATTAGGAAATTTTGTATCACTTACAGTATCTACAACACTAGCTACAATATCTTTTAAGTGGTTACGCATCGTATTGTTTGTACCACTCCTATACCAGTATGCTGCATATAAAATTTCTGGAGGAACTGAGTGCTCCATTTGTAACAAACCGCATGCATTTTCGTCTTCCTCAGGGTTACACCTTACAAGCGTACAGTCTATTTTGCGCAGACTAGGCATTTCTTTACCAGGCTTAATAAAACTACCTTGTAAATACTGTGACCCCAAATCGATTACCTTTTTTAATGATGTTGAGCCGCATACACGGCAGGTATTTCTTTTACGAATGTGCATGTTTTGTTATTGAGTTAGCCCCCAAATCCTCCAAAGGGGATTTGCGAGCTTCGTTATAAATTGTGTTTTGTTGAATATCACTCAAACTTTATAAAATTAGTAATTAAGCATTCATCTTTATTAATTGTATAAATTGTTCGTTAATGGCATCAATACATTTGTTACGTTCTAAATTAAGCAATGCCAATTGTTTTACAACTATATCTTTTTCTTCAGCAGCTACTTTTTCAAATTCATATACTTTTTCTTGTTCATGCCAAAGTTTACAGTTTACATCTGCTAATTGATAAAATACTTCTCCAAAATTACCTTGTACTTCTTTTACAGTATTACCTTCTTGCTTAAAAACTTTATTAGCGGCAAATGTCATTCTTTCGGGCGCTATCTTTCCTTCTATTGCATCAAAGATATATTCATCTATCTCCGCTTGCAGCTGAGTGGACTGATTAGCTAAACTTTCCAGCCTTGCCTTATCTTCCGTATGAAATTGCTTTAACTTAACTATTGTAAGTTTATCACAAAGCATACCTAATGTTTCTGCCATATTTCTTTTATCGTTAATTTTAGATTTCGCAAAAATAACGATACCAAACGATACTTTAGCACAGGTAAACATAATTCAAAAAATGACCAATTGATACAATTCCATTTATAAAACAATTTATAAACTGAATAGTATATTTTCGTGCAACAATTTAGAAACAGTAATAATCTTCATCTAAACCAATGGCAGATATAAGAAAACAAAGTATTAAAGGGGCTTTCTGGGTCTATGTAGGCTTTGCTATTGGCGCTTTAATCACTTACTTATTTACCAATAACCTTTGGTTTAAAACAGAAGAATATGGTTTAACCAGATCATTGTTGGAAATAGGCATACTGGTGTACGCATTTTCCTCTATTGGTACAAATTTTTACTTGTATAAATTTTTTCCTTATTACAAAGATAATTTAGATAATAAAGATAACGACTTACTGGGGCAGGCTATAAAAATTGCTGCAATTGGTTTTGCATTTACTGTACTCATGTTGGTTTTATTAGAACCCATTGTGGTCAGAAAATTTGGAACAAACGCTACTTTATTAGTTGAGTATTTTTATTTAATTATTCCAATTGGATTTTTTTATTTGATGTACAGTTTATTTGAGGCCTACTCTTATGGGTTTTCCAAGGGTGTAACTACTAATTTTTTAAAAGAAACAGCACTTCGTCTTTTTGTGTTAATATTAGTAGTATTAAAAATAGTAAATGTTATAAATTTAAAAACATTCATGCTACTTTTTAGTTTGCAGTTTTTAGTTATTGCTTTTTTATTGGCTTATGTATTGTATAAAGAAGGCAACCTTTGGATAACTTTTAAAACAAGTAGGGTAACAAAAAAATTTAAGAAAAATATTATTAACATCGTTGCACTCACATTTCTTACCGTTATTGTAAACACACTAAGAGGCAGTATAGACAGTCTTGTACTGGCTGCAAAGCTAGATAAAGGCCTTAGTAAAGTTGCTGTATTTGGTTTTGTTACTTACCTAGCAATGCCTATGCATGCTCCTGTAAGAAGCATGGCTGCTGTTACTATCCCACATTTATCTAGGTTTTGGAAAGAAAAAAATATTGCAGAAATTGCTAGAATTTACAAACGCTCTTCTATTAATTTATTGGCTTTTTCGCTATTCGTTTTTTTCTTTGTATTACTCAATTTCACACATGCTATACATACTTTCCATATAAACCCTGAATATTTAGAAGGTGAAATTGTATTTGTAATTGTAGGTTTGGTAATGATTGTAGAGCTTGGCACTGGCCTTAATGGTCAAATAATTGGCACTTCTAGCTTTTTTAGGTTCGAGCTCTGGACTAGTATTTTGCTTACCGCAATGATTATTCCACTTAGTTATTTTTTAACCATAAAATATGGCTTGCTTGGCCCTGCAATTGCTAATTTGGTTTCGTTTACAGTTTACAACACAATTCGTATTTTCTTTTTGCAAAAGAAATTCAATATGCACCCTTTTTCTTCAAAAACAATTGAGCTTATTTTAATTGCATCTATCAGCTTTATAGCAGTTCATTTTACTTTTCTACACAAAGAAGGTATTTGGTTTATCCTATTACGTTCCATATTATTTTCTATACTCTTTATTGTACCAACATACATAAGAAATATTTCGCCAGATGTAAAGCAGGTTTTGGAAACCCTCAAAAATAGGTTTACTAAAAAAACATCAGCCAGTTAGTTTTTCTAAATACAATTGCAGCCCTGCATGTTTTTTATGATCCAAAGTAAAACTAATATTTTGTGTATAGTATTTTTCTAAATCGTAGTAATCATATGGGTTTGCAGCAATAATTTCGGGGAAATTTTTTAATCCCTCGCCTACTGTTTCGTTAAATTTTTCTAAAAAAATTGGAGGTAATGTTTTATTTGCTATCCATGCAGCAAATACAAATGGCATACCTGTCATTTGTTTCCAAGCGTAGCCAAGGTCATAGATATACCTGTTATTATTTCTTTGTATAAATGCCCTATCGCCTATTACAAGCCCTGCTGTATTAGCCGTTATTTTATTTTCATACCCTGTTTCAGCAATTTCAAGCTGTGGATTTATTTTCCAATATTCTTTCAACAATATTTTTAATAACCCAACAGAACTTTTACTTTGGTAATCTAGCAAAATAGTGTTTATTTCTTGCAAAGGCACATCACTGAACAAGCATACACTTGCTACTTCTCCATTTGTACCTATGCAATAATCAGTAATAATATGATGCTCTCTAAGCAAGGGAATAGTAGCCACAGGCACCAAAGCAATGTCCACTTCATCGTTTAAAAGCATTTTGGCAATGCTTGCAGGAAAATCTGTTATCAATTCTACTTCATCTTTCATCATTCCTTGTTCAAACCCGTAAATGAGTGGTTTAGTGTTCAAATAACTTACTGCCGCAACCCTTATTTTTCTTTCCAACTTCTTTCATTTAATTTCGTGCAAAATTACTTCAATCAACGCTCATTTATGCAACTTTCTCCACTTACTGCTGTTTCGCCTATTGATGGCCGTTACAATAAAGCCACGGCACAATTAGCTGAATATTTTTCTGAATATGCTTTGATAAAATACCGTGTAAAAGTAGAGGTAGAATATTTTATTGCTTTAGGGGAAAAAAAGTTTTTTAAAATAGATGCAAAACTTAAAAATGGTTTACGCAAAATTGTAGAAGATTTTAGTGAGGCAGATGCACAACACATAAAAAATACAGAAGCCATCACCAACCATGATGTAAAAGCAGTAGAATATTTTTTAAAAGAAAAATTAGATACGCTTGCTGTAAGTGATTTAAAAGAATGGATACATTTTGGTTTAACATCACAAGACATCAATAATACGGCTGTACCTATGTTGTGGAAAGACGCAGTAGAGTTTGAATATTTGCCTGCTGTTATAAACCTACAACACCATTTATACAACCTTGCACAACAGTGGAAAGCCATACCCATACTAGCTCGTACACATGGGCAAGCAGCAAGTCCTACTATTTTAGGTAAAGAAATAATGGTATTTGTAGAGCGCTTAGAAAACCAAATACAATTGTTTAGCTATATTCCATTTAGTGGAAAATTTGGTGGTGCTACGGGAAATTTCAATGCACACCATGTGGCTTATCCAAAATACAATTGGGTAAAATTTGCAAATGAATTTTTAGAAAATAAACTTGGGCTACAACGCCAACAATATACTACCCAAATAGAACACTATGATACGCTTGCAGCACATTTTGATGCCATTAAACGCATCAACACAATATTGATAGACTTATGCAGAGATATGTGGAGTTATATAAGTACAGATTATTTTAAGCAACAAACAAAAAAAGGCGAAATAGGCAGCAGCGCTATGCCTCACAAAGTAAACCCAATAGATTTTGAAAATGCAGAAGGGAATTTCGGGATAGCAAACGCCATATTAGAGCATCTTTCAGCAAAATTACCCATCAGTCGTTTGCAAAGAGATTTAACAGATAGTACGGTACTTAGAAATATTGGTGTGCCCATTGCTCATACCATCATTTCTATAAAATCTGTAGAAAAAGGATTGGGTAAATTAATTTTAAATGAAGCTAAATTGAAAGCCGATTTAGAAAACAACTGGGCAGTGGTAGCAGAAGCCATACAAACTATTTTGCGCAGAGAAAATTATCCTGCACCATATGAGGCATTGAAGGAATTGACAAGGGGTAAAGAAATCAATAAAGTATTGGTACATGATTTTATAAATGGACTAAAAATTTCTGCTGGCTTGAAAAAGGAATTGAAAGCCATTAGCCCACATAATTACACAGGAATTTAATTTTAAAATGTTGTAAATAATCAACATTGATTAGAAAATAAGTACTCAATGATGTAAATAATCATCATTTAAATAAGTAAAATTTGTACAAAATAAACAACATTAGTAATAAAAAATGACATCAATGATGTAAAATATAAACATTTTTTTGTAATATCAAAAATAAAGCTGTACATTTGTTGTAAGATATAGGAAAATGAACAACGAATCTATTCCAAATACAGACAATGCATTGCTTGCGCAAATAGGTAATTTCATAAAAGAAATGCGCATAAGTGAAAATAAAACACAGCAACAAATAGCTGATGCCGCTGGCATTAATAGATCTACCTACACGCATATAGAAAACGGCAAAGGCTCAAGTATGCTTCATTTTATAAAAGTGTTAAGAGCATTAAATGCCTTATATCTCTTAAAAAACTTTGAATGGCACATACCCATAAGCCCCATAGCGCTTGCCAAAGCACAACAAACTAAAAGGCAGCGGGCAAGTAAAAGCAATCTTAAATAATTTGTGACATGAATAACGTAGCACAAATAAAAATATTTAACAAAAAGGTAGGCGCCGTAGCTTATGACAATGAAAAAGGTACAGCCTTGTTTGAATTTGAAGATTCATTTTTAAAAATAGGCTTAGATTTATCTCCCATAAAAATGCCCATTAAAAATGCAAGGGGAAAAATATTTTCTTTTGCAGAACTAAGCAGGAGCAATACTTTTAAAGGAATGCCTGGTTTGCTAGCTGATGTACTACCTGACAAATATGGCAATGCATTAATAAATAATTGGCTTATAAAAAACGGCAGACCTACTGGCAGTTTAGACCCTGTGGAAACACTTTGTTTTATTGGCAAACGAGGCATGGGAGCATTGGAATTTAACCCCGTAAACCCACCAACTGCCAACAATAGCACAAAAGTAGAAATTGGGAGCATGGTGCAAATAGCGCAAGATATTTTAAGTGAGCGAAAATCATTCTCCAGCAATTTATCTGCCGAAGAAGAAAAAGCCATGGCAGATATTTTAAAAATAGGCACTAGTGCTGGTGGTGCAAGAGCCAAAGCTATTATTGCATACAACCCACTTACCAAAGAAGTAAAAAGTGGGCAGACAGATGCCCCTACAGGATTTGGCCATTGGCTAATAAAATTTGATGGCGTGGACGATGAACAATTTGGCGCAAGCAATGGATATGGAAGGGTGGAAATGGCTTACCACAAAATGGCAATAGACTGCGGCATAGAAATGATGGAATGTAAACTTTTTGAAGAAAATGATAGGGCTCATTTTATGACTCGCCGTTTTGATAGACCAACGGAAAACACCAAACTGCATGTACAAACATTTTGCGCTATGCAGCATTACGACTTTAATGATGTGGGGTTATACAGCTACGAACAGCTTTTTGAAACTATGCGCATTTTGAACCTGCCTTACCAACAGCATGAACAACTATATCGCCGCATGTTGTTAAATGTAATGGGTCGCAATTGCGATGACCATACCAAAAACTTTGCTTTCGTGATGAGCGAAGATGGTGAATGGAAACTCTCCCCTGCATATGATGTATGCCATGCCTACAGGCCTGCAAGCCCATGGGTAAGCCAACAATCACTCAACGTAAATGGCAAAAGAAACAACATTAATAAAGATGATTTGCTAGCAGTAGCAAAATCATTAAATATAAAAAAAGCCGCAAAAATATTTGCACAAGTAAGCGAAACTGTTAGCCGCTGGGAAGATTATGCAGATGAGCAAAAAGTGCCTGCGAAATTGAGGGATACTATTGGGGGGACATTGATACCTATGTAATATAAACATCAACTTCAAATCTCTATCACCCTCCCAGTATCAAAAAGTAAATTTTCCCTTTGCCTTACATAACCAAGTTGGTTGGTAAGCATTGTTGTGTTCCCAATTTTAAAATCGGGTGTATTGTAATGGTGGTGACCATAAATCCAGTAATCAACATCACTACTTTCAATTACATCATACAATTCTGTAGCAAAAGCTCCGCTAATTTCGCTGTTTTTATACTGTGGTGGATAATGCTGAAACGTAGGTACATGATGGGTTACAACGACTCTTTTTTTATTAGTCGATTTTGCTATTTCTGTTTTAATAAATTCGAGGTCTGTTTCGTGCAGTTTATTAAAATCTTTTGGTACGATAGTTTTCCCATCATTTTTTATATAGAAAAAATCACTCACTCCTTTTTGAATTGTCCACTCTTGTCGTGCAGGTATATGACTCCAAAGCGTGCTAAAAATAATTTCTACATTATCATACACAATCGTTTTGTTGTTCAGCAAAAAAATATTGTCGAATATTTTTTCGTAAAGTGGTAAATCTATTGTTGCTAAATCACTATGATAATATTCGTGATTGCCAGGTATCCAATAAACTGCTTTAAACTTCTTTGATAAATATTTAAAAAAGTCATTGTGGCTTTCTTTTGTGCGAAGCAATGCAATATCACCTGCTAGTAATAAAATATCGCCTACAGGCAATATAGGATTGACTTTGAGGTACTGTTTATTTTCTACAAACTCTAAATGCAAATCTGAACAGTATTGTATTTTCATATAAATTCGTTTACAGAAAACAATATAGGTTAGGCATACAAATTACCGAATCAAACCTTATTCATCTCACTCGTAAAATGAAAAATAATATCAGGGTTATTAGAAATTTCGGTATTTAAAAACCACTCACTTTGGGCAAGGTAAACCACATTGCCATCTTTATCTTCTGCAATATTAGCTTGCTTGTATTTTGTAAAGTCCTCTAATTTTTTAGGGTCTTTTGAAGTAAGCCAACATGCTTTAAAAAATGGCAATGAATTCATTTGAACAGATGCACCATACTCCTGTAGCAAGCGGTATTGTATTACTTCAAATTGCAATTCGCCTACACAACCAATTATTTTTTTATTGCCTCCAAATTGCGTGAACAATTGTGCTACACCCTCATCTGTCAGCTGGTTAAGCCCTTTTTCCAATTGCTTTGTCTTCATTGGATCTTTGTTTACCACTTCTTTAAATATTTCAGGCGAAAAACTTGGTATGCCAGTAAAATAAAAATTTTCTCCTTCGGTAAGGGTATCTCCTATTTTAAAATTTCCAGTATCAAACAAACCTACTACATCGCCTGGATATGCTTCTTCAATTACATCTTTTTGGCGTGCTAAAAAACTGTAAGGATTTGTAAAACGCATATCTTTTTCTAACCGCACATGGTTATAATAGGTATGGCGGGCAAACCTACCACTACACACACGCAAGAAAGCAATTCTATCTCTATGCTTCGGGTCTAAATTGGCATGTATCTTAAAAATAAATCCACTAAACTTTTCTTCTTCTGGCAGAATATCTCTTGTGGTGGTATGGCGTGGACGTGGCGTAGGCGCTATACGTACGAAAGTATCCAACATTTCTTTTACACCAAAATTATTTACTGCACTGCCAAAAAATACAGGTGCTATATTGCCACTTAAATAATCTTTATTACTCAATTCTCCGTACACACCATCTATCAATTCCACATCTTCCCTTAAAGTATTGGCATCATTCACTCCAATTTTAGCATCTAATATTTTATCAGAAAGGTCAGTGATTTCTAATACCGCTTCATCGTTTGCTTTTGTACCTGCGGTAAACAATACCAAACTTTTTTTATGTAAATCATATACACCTTTAAAATCTTTACCGCTGTTTATCGGCACCGTCATGGGGTGTAATTGTATTTTCAATTCGTTCTCTATTTCTTCTAACAAATCAAAACGATTTTTACCATCTCTATCCATTTTATTGATGAAAACAATTACTGGCGTTTTGCGCATGGCTATTACTTCCATCAATCGTCTAGTTTGCGGCTCTACTCCATTTACCGAATCTATTACTAGTACCACACTATCCACCGCAGTAAGTGTACGATAAGTATCTTCTGCAAAATCTCTATGCCCAGGTGTATCTAAGAGGTTTATTAAATGCCCATCGTATTCAAATGTCATTACCGATGTAGCCACCGATATACCACGCTGGCGCTCTATCTCCATAAAATCGGATGTAGCATGCTTTTTTATCTTATTGCTTTTTACAGCACCTGCGGTTTGTATGGCGCCGCCAAACAACAGAAACTTCTCCGTAAGTGTTGTCTTTCCTGCATCGGGGTGAGATATGATGGCGAACGTTTTTCTTCTATTTATTTCTGCTGAATACTTCATTGGTTGTTTTTGCGTGCGCAAAGGTAACTATACATTGCTAAATTGTTAAATGGTTATATTGTTTAATTGTTTTTAGCAGTTATGTGCTTCCTTGTAAGGTATGCTGGCGAAGAAGCCCCGCCGTTTGAAATCCTACACTATTCAAGTTTTTCTCACATTACACAGCAAGCCCACCCACCACCCCACAAAGCAAGAAATAGCATTTTGAGACGACAGAATATGAATCAACCCGTTTGAAAATTGTAAATGCGCAACTAAATTAATAACTGCATTACTATATGTGAGGACTGTAAAAGAGTTTTAGAACAACAGCTTTAGAACATTGCCAATACTCTACGAGGCAAAATGAATGCTGATGAATTTAGAGATTAGATTGTAGGATTCATCTTTTACAAATATTTGAGTGAGAAAATAGACATTTTCGCCAACGAAATATTAAAGCAAGACAATATTAAGTTTAGATAAATAACAGCAAAAACCTCAAACCGAACAGCGTTGTAATCTTTTGCCACGCCAAGGTTATGGACAGAATAAAGCTGGGGTAATTTGCGTTACTAATACTTAGCAGAAAATTTAGCATGTAGAGAATTTTATGTTATACAATTATAAGGCACGGCAACATTGAATTGTAAAAGTGTAGAATAATAAAAAATGCTGCTCCAAAATGAAGCAGCATTTTTTACTATTTGGTATCTTTTATCTAATAAATTTTTCTGTAAATACTTCTCCACCGTTTGTAACAATAGAAATTAAATACATTCCTTTACTTAATTTATTTGTGTTTATATAGTTTATTTGTGTACCTGCATTATAGTTTACATTTTCTTTTAACAATAATTGACCTTGCATATTTGCAATTCGAATCATAGCGTTTCCTGTTGATACTGCACTTATACTATAACACAATTGCTCATTTGTGTTAGTGGAAACAAGTTTAATATCAAAAGCTTTTTTTAGAGACTTAAGGGCTATGATATTACTAAATTTCGCACTACCATCAATTGTTTTTAATACTAAACGGTAATAGTTTACTAATGCCTTTGCATCTGTATGCATATAGCTATAAAGATTACCTACACATGTTCCTATTGCATCTTCGGTATATATCCCTACGAAATTTATTCCATCTGTGCTGTACTGTAATTCAAATTTATCGCCGGCAAATTCACAACTTGTTTTCCACTGAAGTGTGCTTGTGTTATTTTGTAAAGTACCATTAAATGACTGCAATAGAATTGGCAATACACCAGCTGCACCGCCAAATGTAAAAGGACTAAAAGTTGAAATGGTATTTTGTGCAATAAAGTTTCCGTTTACATCAGCCCCGTAAGAATCTCTTCCTATATCATCCCAATCTACCCCATTAAAATGTGCTATTTTAGCCTGAGATCCATCAACAAGACTGCCTGAGTTATAATAGAATTTAATATTGGGGTTATCTGTTCCTGTTCTATCAATATTCCAATACTCTTTTGTGCTAACTGAGTAACCAGGTATAGCTGTAGAAGTAGCAGGGTTTACTGATAAATTGCTATAAGCCTGTTTGAAATATTGTACTGTAAAATCGCTTAATGCTGTTAAGCCACTCATTTCTACAGGCGCATATTGTTTTACTTGCCCTGTAGGAAAAAGAAATGTAGATGCTGTAGGATTTACTTTACGAATTTTTCCATCAATATAACTAGCTGCACTACCACCTGTTATTGTTGCTGTAGCATCTACTATTATTGTGGTGGCAGGCGTTAATACAATTACGCCTTTTGTTAAGTTTACATTTCCTGCAATTCCTACTGTGCCATTTATAACTACACTATCTCTTGCAGGCGTAGTAATGTTTACCGTTAAATCATTCAAAGTACTACCTGGCTCAAATACTAGTGTCCCAGGGTTTGATGTACTAGTGATTGATTTATTCATAATTATCTTACCATTAACAGAAGATATTTTTCCTGCTTTGGTGGCATCTGTAAATACAATACCATTTTTTACAATAGCCAATTGCGCATTACTATTTAATATCAATCTAGTTATCGTAGGTGTAGCAGATACTTTTTGCAATAAACTTAAACCACCACTTGTATTATTACCAAGCGTTATTTTTGAATTGGCGACCACTGTAATATCTACATTACTTATAACAGTAGTATCTCTAATTAGTCTAAAAATATTCAATTCACTTCCTTGCGTTGAAATAAGCTGAGCGCCTGTGCCCGCCATGCTTAATGTAAATCTATTTGTTGAGCCTGTAGTACTATCTTCAGTTACTGCAGCATTCAGCATTGTTAGATTTCCTTTTAATAAAATAGTAGAAAAAGGAGAGGCAGCGCCATTTGAATTTACTGTACCATCATATACAAGGTTACCATTTACTGGTGTTGTTCCAGATTTTAAATATTTAAGACCATTTTTTAATATTAGGTGATGATAAGAGGCTGTATTTATTTTTACAGTATCAGTAGTACCGGTGCCATTAAAATTATAATTTACAGTACTACCTGTAGCAAGGTTACCAAAAGTTGGCGCCACTCTACTACCTATTTCTAATATACCAAGGTTTTTAATATCTATTATAGTTGTACTTAAAATTGTATCGGCAATAGAAGTACTAACAGTAGTGGGGGCTGCGCCATCGCCAATTACCAATTTACTACCTGTACCACTTACTTCCCAATGTGTACCAGGTACTGCTGCTGCACGATTTACCACATTAAATATTTGATAAGGGCTTGTAAAATCTATTGGTGTAGTACCAGTGCCATTTGTTGCAATGCCCCATGTAGCAAGTGTACTTAAATTACCAGTTGGTTGACTATAAAAATTTTGAACTACGCCACCTGTTATATTTACAGTAGCCGAACCTCCGCCACCTGCACAAATAACCGTACCAGTAAAAGCACCAGCAATTGCATTAGCGGCTATACGAGTGTATAAAGGAGTACTACCTAGTATGGCTGTTGTATAATTTATGTTTATGGTAGCTGGATTAGCGGTCCAAGTAGTACCGTCAGGCGAAACTTCTACACCAGCACTTGGTGTAACAGAGATGGTGCTAGGGAAACCGGTAAGATTTATTCCGCTTAGATTGAATGTTTGCGTAGTAGATGCAGTACCAGTAGGAGTTGTAATATTAATAAAACTACTTGGGCTTACTGTTAATGTTGGAGTTGTTGGGTTTTCAGGTGCGAAACAAATACCCCTGAAGCAAGTGTTGGTAGCAGAGCTTGCAATAGTGGTGTATACACCTCCAGTCAAAGTACTTGTTAATGCATTAGCATCAACATATTTTACTATATCGTTTACACCTGTATTAGATGTTACTGTAGTTGCATAAAGCTCAATACTAGTTCCTATAACTCTTCCAGTTAAACCTCTTATGTTTCCAGCAATAGTACCTGCTACAGCTGCCCATGTAGTTCCATTAAAAATAAATTTCTGTAAACCTGGGCTTGCATCATTTGCTACATATAAAACATCCAAACCTGCTACTGAGGTATTAATATCAGCAAAGTAAAAAGCCTCTGGGCTTCCGCCAGATGTAGGTATCCCAGGTAAATCCGTCATTGATTGACCAGCTGTAGTTGGTGTACCTGTTCCAACTTTTTTTATTCTAGTATTAGTTCCAGATGCATTACTAACATATAAATCTCCATTGTAAGTAGCTATATTTCTTAAATTTGTTACAATAGTAGCAACTGTATTAATTGCTGTACCAGTAGTTGCACCTAAGGAAGCATATACCGGGCCAGTAATAGAACTTGATAACCAAAAATCTGTACCATTAGTACTACAAACACCCCTAAATGGAGTTCCTGTAAAAACATTTAAAGCTGTGGTAGAATTAACAACTTTGGCAGCATCTACTCTGGCTACTACTCTTGCAAAAGTAGCAGATGATGAAGTTGCAATACTTGCAGTACCTACAGCGGCATCATAACCTGGCACAACTACATATTGTTTATTAGCGCTTAATGTTAAAAACCCTTCAGTAGAAGCACTTCCGTTGCACGTTACAATTTTATTAATACCAGCCACAGCAGTTGGCATTGCTAGTGAACTTACTACTGTACCTGGTGTTGTTGGATATTCATCTAGAAATAATGCTGTTGCAGCAGTGGTCAAAGCTGCTGAACCATCTCCAACTCTATAAACAACTAAATTTCCTGCTGTAAAATTTTGCGCAATTGCCATACCATTTATTAGCATTGCAAATGCCACTAAGTAAATTTTCTTCATATTTTTTATTTTGAAGTACAAATGTATTGTTTATAGCAGGATTACTACAAATAATTGATATAGAAAATATCAACAAATAATTAGACTAAAGAGCAAAAAAGGAAAATTTGTCAAACAACCATTAAGGGTTTTATTTTATAAGATAATTTTTGCATTTTCTTTACTTAAAACTATAAAACATAATTTCTTAAAATTTGTTATCAAAATCTAGCATTAAAGTAATGCTAGTAAGGTTACAGAGTATTAATAATTCCGTAAAACACTTTTTAACACAGAATCTTTTTGTACTTGCGATAATTTATAATTGTACTTATACAAACTACTTTCCCAATCGCCATAATTTGGATTTGGAAACACGATTAACTTTCTACCAAATTCTGCTGCAAGTACATCTACATTATTACTTCTTTCTGTTTCTGATTTTTTATCAAACAATACACTAAGGTCTGCAAGGTTATCGCCCATTAGCAATACCACATCGTACCTTTCAAAAATTTGTGTTCTTCTAGCTTCTTTGCTGGATGTGCTTTGTCTGGTATATAAATGTATTTCATCTGCATTGGGCAAGCCAAAGCGTTTTAGGTTAGCAAGCGTAGATGTACGTTCTCTATCTTCTCTATTGGTAACATAAAAAACTTGTATGTTTTTAGAAGCAACATATTTTAAAAAAGCTGCTGCACCAGGCATGGTATCAGCGGCAGATTTGTCTGTCCACTCATACCAGCTTGTAGGCTCGTACTCCTTGCCATTGTATGCTTGGTGCACTGCATAAGGACTATTATCTAAAATGGTTTCGTCAATATCTGTAATAATAGCCAGTGGTTTATCTGTTTGCTTTGTGTAGGCGTCTATACGCATACGTGCTGCATTGTAACCTTGCAAGCACAATGCTCTGTACTCAGCAGCCCGCTGTTGAAACATGGCTGTAAATAACTTACCATTCATAGATACATTTTGTGGCAAATTTTGTGCAGGTGTACTTGCTATTTGCTTATATGAATGGCAAGCCATTAAAAAGAGTACAGAAAGCGAAAAAAAATATTTCATGAAAATTGTTTTATAATTTTTACAAAAATAGCCTAATACAGGGTAGAATTTTGTACCAATACAAAGAAACTTTATATTTGATAAACACTTTATTTTAATAAGTTTAAAATAAAATGAAGCAGGAGAAAAATGGCTTATATTATTTTCTATTATTATTAGGTGGGTTAAAGAAATATTTTTTTTTATTTACAAGTAAAAATATGAACAAACTAATTAAAATTGCTTTCGGTGCTCAAGTGCTAATGGCTTCATTATCCATCATGCATAATTTTTGGATAGTGAGGCTTCATATGAATTTTCTATCATTTGTGTTGTACACTTCAATTGTTATAAGAGCTTTTTTAACATGGAAAGTATTTGACAAAACACTAGCAAAAGGCACAAGAATTGCAGCTTTTATTGCAGGAACAATACCTATGGTTTGCATAATACTATTCATTATAATTATTTCAACAGCATTACACCATTAAAATTATGACACATAAACTAATCAAACATTTTGAATTTGAGCATTGGAGTAACTCCATGATTATTGCATCCTTAAAAACATTAAAAGAAAAAGATGATAGAGCCACTACCCTATTTTCTCACTTACTCTCTAGCCATTGCACGTGGCTTTGCAGGGTAAATAAAACGGAGTTTACTTGAACTCTTTTTCAAGAAAGAACATTAGAAGAATGCGAAACATTAATGAAAAAAAACTTAAAAGGTTGGCAACATTATTTAGCAAACAAAACTGATAATGATTTGCAAGAAACAATTGAATTTATGAGTGCATGGGAAGTAAACCCTAGCAAAAGAAGAATGACAATTGAAGATGCATTAACTCATATTATAAACCATAGCAGTTATCACCGTGGACAAATAGTAGCAACTATAAAGGGTAAGGTGGACGAGCTTCCTTTGAGCACGTATATAATGTATGCAAGCGAAATAATTTAAAAATAGAAAATAATGAAAAAACAACTCATAAACTCAGGCTCTATTTTTGAAGAACAAGTTTCGTTTTCAAGAGCAGTTGTAGTAGATAAAATGGTATTCGTATCTGGCTGCACTGGCTATGACTATGCTACTAATATTATTGATGATGATATTGTGGCACAAACGGAACAAACATTTAAAAACATAGAAAATGCTTTAACAAAAGCTGGTGCAAGTTTTAAAGATATAGTAAGAGTCAACTATATTTTAAAAGATACAGATGAGTGGGAAAGATGTTGACCCATATTTAAAAAATACTTGGGTGATGTGCGCCCTGCTTGCACTGTAATATGTGCCAAACTTACTGGAGAAAAATTAAAAATAGAAATAGAAGTAACCGCAATAAAACAATAAATGATGTTAGAAAAATTATTGAGCCTATTAGGTACTAGTATAGATACACAAGAAATTAAAGATTTGTATGCTGCGTTTGGAGCAAAGTATCCTACAAAAATTACAGGTAATTCTGATACAAGTATGCTTAAATGCAAGGTAAAGAAAGATGGTATTGAATTGCATTTTGGTGTTTGTGATAATGGTAAATATTTAAACCCAAAACCCACCAAAACAGCTGGTACTTTTATAGCTTTATTTGTAATGATTCAAATTTTAAAGGATTATAAAGGTGAAATACCACACGCTATTAAATACAATATGAGTGTAGATGAATTAACGAAAATATTGGGCAAGCCCAAAGAAGTTAATTTTATGGGCAAATCATTTATTTGGAAAAAAAATATTTCTGATAAACACGAAATAAAAATTGATGATAGCAGAGGTATGGATGAAATGGAAGCATTTACTAGAACAATTATGCTACAATATATTTGGGAAGATGAATAATTAAAAAAATGAAAAACGAAATACAACACAACATAATTTCGCCTAATGGAAAATAGACATTACTATTTGGCAGAGTAGATGAATACAGTATGGGTGGTGCTAATGCCTGCCCTATATACCTTCACGAGCAAAACGAAGATATAATAACACTGCATATAATGTGTGCCGATAAACCATTATGGAATGAGGATAGTACAACAGTTTATTTTCCTGTTTGGTTTACAAATGAAATTGTAAGACTAAAACAATGTGTAGCAAAGTATGATACGGTTACAAAAAAAGTAAGTTTATACAAAAAACTTTTTACTACAATTGAAATATCTAAACTAGAAAATGAGTCATTAACTATTTTAGATAATTTAGGAGATGCTATAATATTTAATGTACATACAGAAATTATACTTATTGGTGACAATAAATACTAAAGTTTTTTATTAAAGCATTAAAACCTATAATTTTCCAAAAAGCACTTTTGAAACCCACTTTTGGAAAAGTACAGTTTTTTGTATTTTCACTCAAAAAGTTGGTTCATTATAATTTCAGATTGAATAAAACTATTGGTATAAGTATTTTTTTGTAAACCAAACGATGTTATCATTGTAGGAAAAATAGCTTTCTTTGTATTTGTTTCTTCAACAAAAACACTCAATTTTTTTCTCATTTCCAAATCATATTTTTTTGTAATAATAAATTCCTTATTAGAAAATTTTATTTCACACAAATTTATTACCCCATCTTTTCTATCTATAATCAAATCTATTTGTGCACCATCTTTTTTAGTATTGCCTTTAAAATACCAAGGTGACGATGTGCTATAAACACCTTCAATACCTAAGCCTTTTTTAATGGCTTGTATATGCTCAAAGCAAATAAGCTCAAAAGTTAACCCCTGCCAAGCCATTATACTTGAATCAAGAAATCTATTAACCCACATTCCTTTATCATATTGATTGGTAACAGCAATAAATTTAAAATGAAATAAACTAAAATAATCTGAAAGAATATAAATTTTCTTACTCTTGTTCATTCCAAAAGGCACGTACGAACTAATGAACCCACTCTCCTCTAATTCCATTAGCTTTTTGCTAAAGTCGCCACTGCTTTCAATTTTCGTAGCTCTTACAATATTTTCTCTAGTAGCTTGCCTACCTAACTCATATATTTTTTTGATAATCAATTCATGCTTGCTAGCATCCTTAAATAAAGAAGCAAAAATAAAATTAAATTCTGTTTTCAAAATGCCACTAGGCGAAAAACATAGGCGTTCTATAGCTTGTACATCACTTTCGCCTTTTCTTATTTGCTCTAAGTAATAGGGTACGCCACCTATTGCCATATATAGTTTTACAATTTGGTAACGACTCATTAAAATATTTTTCTGTTTCAAATATTGCTCTGTTTCTGCTAATGTAAATGGATGGATTTTCATACGATGGGTTACCCTGTTGTGAAGCCCACCTGTATTTTTAAGTAATTTATTTATCATCCAAGATGCAGCCGAGCCACATACTATTAGTTTTAAATTTTTTTGTGAACTAGCCCAACTGTTCCAAAACCAGTCAAGCCCTGTCATAAAATCACTTTTAGCGGTATCAAACCAAGGTAGCTCATCTAAAAAAATTATACGTTTACTTTTTACTTTTGTTAAACACTTTTTAAGTTGCAAAAAAGCATTCATCCAATTAGTAGGAGCTTCGGCTGTTATCTTAAAATACTCTTGCAAAAAAGTATGAAAATTAGAAAGCTGTATCTCCATACTTTTATTGGCTAATCCTGTAGCATAAAAAGTAAATTTGTTATTAAAGTATTCCTTTACAAGATACGTTTTACCTACTCTACGACGCCCATATAAAGCCACGAAACTTGGGCTGTTGCTACTAATTATTTCAGTTAACTGTGTTTGTTCTTCTTGTCTTCCTATCATAGCAAAAGTTTATAATTTTCCAAAAGTACCTTTTTTATACCATTTTTGGAAAATTATAGGCTTATAATTTTCCAAAAAGAACTTCTAAAGTATTATTTTGGAAAATTATGGCTTTTCGTCTTAGAAAAATTAAAAAAAGTTGTATGGAAATAGTTAATTTTATACTTATAATACATTAATAATGCATACACTATAAACCAATAAAATAACCATGCAAGAAATATTGCAAAAAATCTCAAAAGAAGCTATTTCTTTAAACCCTGGCTTTTTTAGCGAAGAAGAAAAAACTACACAATGGATTGGCAGAAACCCTGCTACCACTGAAACTATTACAGAAGTAGAAAACAAATTGGGTATTAAATTACCTAATGATGTTATTGAACTATACAAAGTATCCAATGGTACATCTGTAATCTTGAATCAATCCAAAAGTGCATTTATGCCAATAGAGCAAATAGATTGGCTAAAAAATGTTGACCCTTACTTAATAGAATGCTATGCCGAAATGGGCGAAGCGTATGTGAATGATTTAAAAAATAGCATCATGATGCAGGAATAAATTATTGCCATAGTGTATTGTTAATACAACCTTATGGCGAACATGCAGCATGGCGTTATTGGGAGTTTGCTAGTTATTTTCTTGGTGAACATGTGATAGAAGGCATTGGGAAATATTTAGAAGAATTAAATAATTTTTTAACGGAGCAAAATAAAAATAATGTGTAAAGATGTGCCGCTACACTTTTAAAAATTACAAACTTACTTATGCTTGCTTTAAATGCCAAGTAGGTTTTAAGCGCCCTAATTTATTTGATGTTCAACCTAAATTAGCAGATGCAATGCTGAAGAAAGCAAAACTAGAAGGCAAAACTATGCAAGCAAATGCAAAAGACGCTAAATGCCCCAACTGTGGAAATGAAATGTACAATTTAGGCAGGGATTTACGCTTACCCACAAAAACAAAAGATGAACAATGGCGATGCATAAAATATTTATACGATAATAAATACAATATTTACAGTTGCGGTTGCCAAGGTATAGGCTTTGTACCACACAAAAATGGAAGATGCTATACAATTAGTTAATGAATATAAAAAACAAATTCCTAAGTTTTACAAAGAGCAAGCTTTGCAAGAAAAGGCAGCTGCATTAGAAAAGAAGCGAAAGAAAAATGCTGATACTTTACACACAAAGAAATTACTACGAGCAATAAAAAAAGAAAAATGACCAAACAAGATTTACAAATAATAAAAGATAGGTGCAATGCTACAAGTATTGCACCCTGGGTATTATTTATAGAAGGAAGAGATTTTGAAAGTGGTAGCAGCTTTATAATGACAGGCATACCTAAAGGCGAAGATATTTGGCAAATAAAGCGTGGAGAAGACTTAGAGATAATTGGTGCAACAAGTACCGATTTAGATTTTATTGCAAATGCTAGGCAAGATGTCCCTGCATTGATTACGGAGATAGAAAGATTAAATAAATTATTGAACAATGTCAGAAAATAATACCACAGAATCTTATTGGACAAACCGCTACAAAGACCAAAGCACAGGTTGGGATATTGGTTATCCATCCACACCATTAAAAGAATACACAGACCAATTGACCGATAAAAACATTCGCATACTTATACCCGGCGCATGTAATGCTTATGAGGCGGAATATTTGATAGCGCAAGGTTTTGCAAATGTTTATGTAATGGACATCTCTACAATTCCATTGCAAAATTTTGCTGATAGAAATCCAAATTTTCCTAAAGAGCAATTAATAGAAGCAAACTTTTTTGAACATATAGGCCAATACGATTTGATAATAGAACAAACATTTTTTTGTTCCTTTGAGCCTACAAAAGAAAATAGAAATAATTATGCCAAGCAAATAGCCGCATTACTAAAAACCAATGGGAAATTAGTTGGCATGTGGTTTGATATTCCATTGGTAGAAGGCAATATTTATAAGCGACCGTTTGGTGGTAGCAAAGAAGAATACCTCGAATACTTAAATCCTCATTTTGATGTAAAAATATTTGAAACTTGTTACAACTCTATTGCTCCAAGAGCGGGGCAAGAATTATATGGAATATTCATAAAAAAATAATGAATGTATAAAATAACACTCATACCCCAAGTAGGTGTAAACATTGAAAGTGTAGGTCAAGTAAATTTTGGCGATAGCAGAGAAAAGCTATTAAAACCTGGGGTAAAATGATGATGAAAGAGATGGACATCGCCTAAGATTTTTTAAATATGGTTTCTTTGTCGATTTTTAAAAAAGATAACAGTTTTGAAGCTGTAGAATGTTGGAATGATTACTATAAAGCACGAAAGGAAAATTAAATCTTGCTTAATAAATCCAGGATTGAAAAGTTAAAAAACTAATCATATTAAAGCAATACTGTATACCAATTGAAATAAAGCAGATAAAAATCAAAATAGATTAATGTGTATTGTAACAATAAAGTCATTTATTTCTCTAAATGGCAAAAAATGTTTTACCCAAATATATCATTGAAGCCTAAACAGAAGTATAAATTAGTATTAAATTGAAATATATGACAACAAAAAAATATTAGCAATTATTCTACTACCCAAAAATAGTATTCTTTTATAGCATAGTGTCATAATAAAAGGCTGCATTTTTCGTTTTAAATCTTACTTATCCCTACTAATGAAATTTATAACAGATTTAATAAACAAAATAACAAATGCAGGTGTCAAAGATGGACAAAGGTTAGAGGACATGCAGCGTATAAAACTTACCAACATTTTGGGGACTATACCAATAGTTACTTATGTTTATTTTATAATATGGGGGGTATCAAATAACTATTACTTCCCTGTATATATAGGAAGTACGATTACAGCGTTTGCAATGATTGGCTTATACCTAAATTTTAAAGGATATTATGGTATTGCCAAGAATATTTTATTTTGTAGTTGTAGTTTAATCATTCCAATTACCTATAACTGTTTAAATATTGATTATTCCGTCCTTACTTTTCTATTCCCTCTTTTTATTGCATACGAAATGCTTTTTGATGTGCAAGTTGAACTGAAGTATTTTGTTCCATCCTTTTGCTTCACAATTTTATGTACAATTAGTTGTTTTGTTTTACCAAAATATTTATTTTATCAATATGAAATGGAACATAAGTTAATGGTACAAAGCATTACACTGAATTATATTTTTTCCCTTTTCATTTCAATTTCTTTTGTTTTGGTAATAATAAAAACGCATGCAAAAACCCAAGCAAAAATGCTTTCTGCCTTAGATAATGCAGAAAAAGCAAATAAGGCTAAAACTGAATTTTTGAGCAATATGAGTCATGAACTAAGAACCCCTCTAAACGGTATTATTGGTGCTACAAATTTACTCATGCACGAAACAGCCACACAATCTCAAAAAAAATATTACGAAGTTCTCCAACATACTTCAGACCATATGCTGCATTTGGTAAACCATATTTTAGATTTTAGTAAAATAAATGAAGGGAAAATAAATTTAGACCGTAATATTTTTAACCTAAAACATTTGCTTAGCAAACTTTGTAGGGTTTACAAATCGCAAAATACGCAAGAGCATGTAATTTTTAATTATGAAATTGATGATAATTTAGATATCGATGTAATAAGCGATGACTTAAGATTAAAACAAATTATTTTTAATTTGTTATCAAACGCTTTCAAATTTACAAAGAAAGGTTCTGTTTTATTTAAGGCAACTATAACAGATAGCACAAGTGATAGATGCAAGGTAAAATTTGATATAATAGATACTGGTGTAGGAATAAAACCAGAGGAAATGCAAAAAATATTTGAAAGCTTTGAACAAGCAGATACCAGTACAACAAGAAATTTTGGAGGTACTGGCCTAGGTTTATCGATAAGTAAACAATTGGTAACGTTATTTGATAGCAGCTTGCAATTAAAAAGCGAGTACAAAAAAGGTAGTACATTTTCTTTTGAAATAGATGTGGAGATAAATAAACAATCAAATCAAAAAGAAATGCTAGAGGAAAAGCCCAAAGATTTAAGCGGGCTTAAAGTATTGGTAGCAGAAGATAACAAAGTAAATATGATGGTACTTCTTACTTTCTTAAAAAGATGGAACGTTGACTACACAGAAGTTGTAAACGGCGCTCAAGCACTAAGCCAAAGTAAAAAACAAGATTACGACCTTATTTTAATGGATTTAGAGATGCCAGAAATGGATGGATATACCGCTATTAAAGAAATAAGAAAACAAGACCACCACATACCAGTAATAGCTTTTACAGCAGCTTTATACGACAATATGATTGTTGACCTAAAAAATAAAGGTTTTAATGATTACCTGCACAAGCCCTTTAACCCTATCGACTTGTTTAATAAAATCTCAAAATATAAGTTAAACTAATTTTGAAGCTTTGAAATTTTGCTCCAAAGAAAAAGTAAGATAAAAATATTTTACAAAAAATTGGATTTATATTTGATACAATCATTATTAATAAATTTTATACACTAAATATTTTAAAAGTACAGATAGTATCGATGAAAAAAATATTTTACTCCGTCCTGCTATTTTTATCAATAATTAGTTGTGACAGTAATCGTACAATTACCTCAAAGCAAGTAAAAAATAAAAAAACTACATCTACATCAATAGAAGATGCAATGTTGCAAAAAGGAGTTGATTTTTTTGCTGAAGGAAAAAACCCTAGCAATTGGACATTACAAATGAATATAGATGATACCATTCGGTTTGAGGCAGAAGATGGGCTTTCTATAAAATTTGCCTATAACCAACTAACAAAAGATAGTAATAAAGAGAGAATAATTTATACTACAAAAATAAAAGCAGGCAATGTTTCTATTTTAGTAATGGAAGCAGATTGTAGTCTATCACCTAAAGAAACGATATTAAGTCGGCAAGTATCTTTCACATTTAATAGCATAACGTATAACGGCTGTGGTAAGTTTCTTACCAATAATAAATTGCAGTCAAAATGGATTTTGGAAAAAATTGGAAATACTATAATCAACACAAGTGAGTATGGTAGTATCCCTACATTTGAAATTAATATAGAAAAAAGTATACTACTAGGAAACGATGGATGCAATACAATAAAGGGAAAATTTGAAGTGCAAGGAAATAGAATTCAGTTTTATAACATTGAAGGGATAAATACTGGATGCACAAAAAAAAGTATAAATACTATAGTTGTACAGCAAATAAACAATATGCTAGTAGATTACTATTTTAAAGAAGGTAAACTTTATCTTTATTTATCTGACGACAACCTACTTGTATTTACAAAAAAATAGTTTGTAATTACTGTAATAATGCAAGTGCTTTTTTTATTTTTTCAAATCCAATTTCTATATTTTCTGTATTAGTAGCAAACGACATTCTAATACATTTTGGCTGACCAAATGCTTTACCAGTAACAACAGAGACATTAGCAATATTTAAAAAATACATACACATTTCATCTGCATTTTCAATTACTTCTCCTGCTGGCGTTATTTTACCAAAGTATGCACTTACATCAGGAAAAACATAAAAAGCCCCAGGTGGAATTGCATAAGTTATGTTAGGAATATCTCCCAATAATTGCATAACTCTTTCTCTTCGCAGCTTAAACTTACTTACCATTTCTTTTGTAGGAGTATTGTCAGCATTTAATGCTGCAATACCAGCACGCTGTGCTATTGAGCAAGTAGCACTTGTAAACTGACCTTGTAATTTATCACAAGCTTTTACAATATCTATAGATGCAGCTAAATAACCAACACGCCAGCCTGTCATTGCATAACCTTTGCTTAATCCATTTATAAGAATAACCCTCTCTTTCAAAAAATCGAATTGTGCTATACTCTCATGCTTACCCGTATAGTTTATGAATTCATAAATTTCGTCGCTTATGATAAAAATCTGCGGATATTTTTTAAATACATCTGCTAGTCCAATAAGCTCTTCTTTACTGTAAATAGCTCCAGTAGGATTACAAGGAGATGAGAACATGAAAAGTTTTGTATTTTCTGTAATGGCATCTTCTAATTCTGTTGGCGTGATTTTATATCCATTCTCAAATTTAGTATCTACAAATTTAACAGCTCCACCAGCTAGTCTCACAATTTCGCTATAGGTAACCCAATAAGGTGTAGGAATTATGACTTCGTCACCGCTTTCTACCAAAGCAAGTACTGTGTTTGCAATACTCTGCTTAGCACCTGTACTCACAATTATCTGATTGGGGGTATATTCTAAATTATTATCTCTTTTCAATTTATTGCAAACTGCCTCTCTTAGTTCTAAATAACCAGCCACAGGAGTGTAATGGCTAAAATTATCGTCAATAGCTTGCTTAGCTGCTTCCTTTATATGTGCTGGCGTATCAAAATCTGGCTCTCCCAAACTAAGGTCAGTAATATCAATTCCCTGAGCTCTAAGTGCCCTGCCAAGTTTGGCCATTTTTAATGTCTCAGGTTCGTTAAACCTTTGCAATAAAGAAGATAATTGCATAATTTTAAAAAAGCTAGTGAAATACAAAAGTATAGGTATTTAATTAAGAATATTGCACAATAATTCTGCTTATCTAAAATTAAAAGAAACACGCTCATTGCTATCTTTGCGCAAATGCTTCGAATACAAAATATAGCTATTACCCATTTCAAAAATTACAATTACTCCCCTTTTACATTCTCCAAAAATGTAATAGGTATTTGTGGACTTAATGGAATTGGTAAAACAAACCTACTAGATGCGATATATTATTGCTGTTTTACCAAAAGTTATTTTACCATTTCGGATAACCTAAATGTAAACTTTGAAAAAGAAGGCTTTCGATTAGAAGCAAACTTTGACAATAATGATAACTTGCAAAAAATAATATGCATAAATAGAGGTACAAGTAAAAAAGAATTTACAGTAAATGATGTAGCATATGAGAAACTATCTAAACATATAGGTACACTACCAGCAGTAATTATTGCACCAGATGATGTAGAAATTATAACGGCTGGTAGCGAGGTAAGAAGAAGATATTTAGACACTGTAATTTGCCAGATAGATAATGATTATCTATTACAGTTAATGAAGTATAATAAAATTTTACAACAAAGAAATAGCTTATTGAAAAGCTTTGCTGATAAAGGTAAAATAGATAAAGTACTCTTAGAAATACTAGATATTCAGCTTTGTGAACCTGCTAACATTATTTTTGAAAAACGTACTTTGTACACTCAACAACTCATTCCACTTATTGAATCTTTTTACAGTAGAATATCTGATAATAAAGAAACCATAAAATATAGTTACACTAGTCATTTACAAAATGAAAAATTTGATAGCATTCTCCAACGCACATTCTCAAGAGATTGTATATTGCAACGCACCAGTGCTGGTATACACAAAGATGATATTCAATTTTTGTTGAACGACCAAGCATTTAAAACCATAGCTTCGCAGGGGCAAAGAAAAAGTCTTTTATTTGCATTAAAACTGGGGCAATATCAATTACTAAAAGATGCAAAATCTTTCAGCCCTATTTTATTATTAGATGATGTGTTTGAAAAACTAGACGAAAAGCGGATGCAAAGATTATTAAACTGGGTTTGTAAAGAAAACGAGGGGCAAGTTTTTATTACAGATACACATAAAAAAAGGTTAGAAAATATTTTTGAAGAATTATCGATAGATGGACAGTTAATAGAACTATAAACAAAAAAGATGTCAGAATTATCATTGGGCGATGCCCTACAACTTTTTTTACAAAAAAGTAAGCTTAAAAAAGGAATTCAAGCTGTGCAAATAGAAGAGGTATGGGCAAAAATAATGGGCAAAACTGTTGCTAAATACACCGATAAACTACAAATAATAGGTACTACCCTATTTGTAACTACTGCTGTGGCACCATTAAAAAACGAGTTATTATATCAAAAAGAAAAAATTATTGCGCTAGTAAATGAAGCTTTGGGCGAAAAAGCAATAGCAGAAGTAGTTATTAAATAGAAACAACATTTGCCTTTTGGCAAAACATTGTATTTTTATTAAAAAAAATTAGGGTTACCTTAAAATAAGAATAGTATTAACTATGTTTGTAATCAATTATAAATAATCTTAAAACTTAAACAAAATGAAAATTTCAAAAATTACATTAGTTGCAGCCCTTTTTGTAGCTGTAGCATTTACAAGTTGTAAACCAAAAGATGCAGACATTAAAGCAAAAATTGAAGCAGCATTAAAGGCTGATGAAATGATGGCTGGAACTATGGTTGACGTTAAAGATGGCGTAGCTACTATATCTGGTGTTTGCAAAGATGATGCATGCAAAGCAGGTTGCGAAAAAACAGTAGCAGCTATTAAGGGTGTAAAATCAGTAGTAAATAATTGCACAGTTACTCCTCCGGTAGTAGCGCCAGCATCTGTAGCTACTACATTGGATGCAGCAATAATGCAAACAATTAAAGATGGCTTAAAAGACATTAAAGGTGTATCTGTTGATTTTGCTAGTGGCAAACCTGTATTTTCTGGAGAAGTTTCTGCTGCAAACAGAATGAAGATTATGCAAATGATGGCTTCTACAAATATTGTACCTGATGTAACTAAATTGGTTACAAAAAAATAATTTCCTCAATAAATAAAAACAAATAAAATGGCAGTTCAAGATAAATATGCAGAATTAGTACAAGCAGCACAAGCTAGTGGTGTTGCAAATCTTTCTGTAGCAGAACAAAATGGTGTACTACATGTAGCAGGTACAGCACCATCAACCGCAGTATACGATTCATTATGGGCTATCTATAGTAAAATAGATCCAGATATGGCTAGTGGCGATTTGATGATGAACATCGACATTAAAGCAGATGCTGGTGCACAATTACAAGTAACTACAGACTCTACAAACCTTAACATTAGAAGTACAGCAAGTACTGAAGGTGAAATTGTAGGTAAAGCAGCACATGGTGAAACCGTTACTTTAGTAGAAAAAACCAACGATAGCTGGTGGAGAGTAAGAACAGCAGACGGTGAAGAAGGTTATGCGTATGCGCAGTACCTTTCTCCAATGTAATTTTTATAATATGATTTTATGATAAAAGCTGTTTCATTAAGTTGAAACAGCTTTTTCATTTATGAAAATATTTCAGATAATGACATTTTGATTTATTACTTAAAGAATTATGCTTAAGATGTGGTATTTATAGTAATTTTACACACAATTTAATTTAATGAAAAAAGTTATTATTTCTCTTATCCTAACCTTCTTCGTCCAATTTTCTTTTGCTCAAAAAGGTAAATTATTAAAGGGCATGTATATTCAATGGGGGTACAATAAGGAATGGTATACAAAAAGTACTATACATTTTAGATTAGCAAATGGAGATAATTTTAAACTTATAAATGCAAAAGCAAAAGACAAACCAGACTTGGAGGCCGTTTATAAAAACCCAGGAGATATATCTATACCACAATACAACTATCGTTTGGGTTTTTACCTAAACAATAAACGCACAAAATCTATTGAGCTAAATTTTGACCATATAAAATACGTAGTAACAGACGGGCAAAAGGTGAGGGTAAAAGGTATTATAAACGGTGTGCAAGTAAATGCAGATAGTGTTTTAAATCCAACTAATTTTTTACACTTTGAACATACCGATGGAGGTAATTTATTACATATAAATTATGTACAACAAAAAACTTTGTACAAGAACAGAGCCAACACAAGGCCGCTCTTAAATCTTATTTGGAAACTAGGTGCTGGTATCAATATTCCTCGTTCTGATTTTACGTACAAAGGAGATAGGTTTAATAATAAATTTCACATATCTGGCTATAATGTAAGTGCCGAGGCTGGAGCAAGATTATATATTTTTAAAAAATTATTTTTAGAAGGAACTGGTAAAACTGGTTATGTGCGCTATGTAAATGCATTAGCAAATACTACCAAACTAATAGGCAATAGAGTGAGCCATGGCTTTGGTTATTTTGAGTTTATAGGCTTAATAGGCTACGATATAAAATTTTAGAGTAAATTTTCATTCCACCATTCATTGATTGCTACAAAAAATACCCTCATTGTAAAAGAAACAGCAACGTTGCTTGGTTTTGATTTTTGTGGTATTGCTAATGCTACATTTCTTAATGAAGATGCTCGCCGGCTTGAAACATGGCTTAACAAGGGAATGCAGGGCAACATGGAATACATGAATAAGAATTTTGATTTGCGTACTGACCCAACAAAATTAGTGCCTGGTGCAAAATCTGTTATTACACTACTCATAAATTACTTTCCAGAAACTAAACAAAGGCAAGATGCACCAAAAATTTCTAAGTATGCATATGGCGAAGATTATCACAGTATTATTAGAGAAAAATTGAACCATTTTTTCTTTTTACTTAAAGAAAAAATAGGAGATGTAAATGGCAGAGGCTTTGTGGATAGTGCACCAGTATTGGAGCGGGCTTGGGCTACTAAAAGTGGGCTGGGTTGGATAGGAAAAAATGGGAATTTAATAAATAAAAAACAAGGATCTTTCTTCTTTATAGCCTCGCTAATTACAGATTTAAATTTAATAGCAGACGAAATATCTGTAAAAGATTATTGTGGCACCTGCACAAAATGTATTGATGAATGTCCTACCGAAGCTATTTTACCAGAAAAAATTGTAGACGGAAGTAAATGTATTTCTTACTTTACGATAGAGCTTAAAGATGCGCTTATACCCGATAATATGAAAGGCAAATTTGATAATTGGCTTTTTGGATGTGATGTATGCCAAGATGTATGCCCATGGAATAGTTTTTCCAAACCCAATACCGACAAGACCTTTACGCCAATATCATCTATTCTTAATTTTACAAAAAATGATTGGGATGAGTTGACAGAAGAAAAATTTAAAATAGTTTTTAGTAAGTCCCCATTAAAGCGAAGCAAGTTTGCTGGTATAAAAAGAAATCTAAATTTTATAGGGTAAAATTTTATTGTTTTTCAAAATAAGATTTTAAAGACTCCAATGCTAAATCATTACTATTACCTGCCATCTTTTCAATAAAAATACCACTAAATTTTTCCCAAGGGTACCACTTTAAGGTAGTAATAGATTGCCACTGTACCTGCATATTTCCCTGCTCGTATACAGGTAGTGTGGTTAGTATATTTCGTACATCATTCTCCCCTTCTCTTTGCAATGCTATCTCAACTGTTGGGTATACTTTACTTATTATAACCATTCTGTTTTTCTTACCTTTTGTTGTCCACTCAGCATAAGAATTTACCTTATTGGATGGCATACTAAAACTAATATTTGCACTATCTGCTTTAAAAACAGGATGCCAATGCTTCCATTTTTGCAAATCACTTACTTCTTCATACAATTGCATTGAATCTGCTTTTAGCGTTGTTGCACTTACGAGCACAATCCTGCTTGGTATAAGCAAAGACATAAGTGTCATCAAAATAAACAATCCTACAAAAACAAACAAAACAGCTTTTATCTTACCCATATTATTCCCATTTAAAAACCTTTATAGCCACTACATAAACAGCTAGCCCCCATAAAAATAAAATACCAATTTCATCACGTATGTCCCATAAGTTTAGACCTTCGAAAGCCACGCTACGCATAGCCGTATTAAGATGTGTAAGTGGCAGTGCTTTAGATATAGGTTGAAGCCAACTAGGGAAAGCATCTACTGAAAAGAAAGTACCACTCAGCAAAAATTGTGGTAGTGTTATCAAATTTGCAAACGGAGGAATAGTACTATCGCTTTTAGCCAACCCACTTACTATAAAACCAAAACCCATAAAAATTATCAACCCTATCAAACTTAAAAAAAGCATTTGCAAAACGGTAATCCAGCCATTTACAAGTGTAAAACCAAAAAAGAAATATCCTGCTCCAATAATAACTATTGCTGTTATCATCTGAAAAATCACACGACTTATTCCCTCTCCTATTATTATAAACGTTCTCTTTATAGGCGTGGCAAAAAACCTTTTCAATACCATTGTATTTCTTAGGTTAAAAAATGTAAATGCAACTCCAAAAACACCTGCACTTAATAAAGAAAAACCCAATTGCCCTGGCAAAATAAAATCTATTGTTTTATACTGTCTTATTTCTGTAATATCTCTCTTGTAATCAAAATCAAAGTTTGCATACGTTGGCCTTTCTTTGTATACCTTATTGCTAATATTGTTTATGGTACTTTCAATAAGTGTTTTAAGCTGAGGCCATTTATCATCGCTAGAGTTTGTGCTTTTCAATTCTACCAAATAAGGAATTGTTGCCCCATCTTGCTTAGTAATATTAAGTATGCCCGCAATAGCACCTTTTTGCTGTAGTTCTTTCAAATTTTTTACAGAATCTATTTGATAAATTTTAACCCCACTCATATTTTTGAGGGTTTTATATAATTCATTGTTTGTGTCTGCTCCTTTTGCCATTACCACTTTAAAAGTTTGCATACCACTACCATTGCCAATAAACCCAAAAACAATAATAAAAATAAAAGGAAAAACAAAACTAAAAACCACTGCAGACGGGCTTCTTAAAATAGACCTCAAGCTAGCTCTAGTAACTGCAAACATAGCCTGTAACTGATTATACTTCATAAGCATACTTAAATGTGTGTAAAGCTAGAAAAAAAAGAGGATAAAAAGTTTGAAATATCAAGACAAATGACGTAAATTTGGTGACAAATGGCGCAAAATGAAAAAAGTAAAAAAAAATATACCAACAAAATATGAGGAAGATGAACCAAAAAGTATGGTAAATGAGCCCAATGTTTTTTATGGTTCTCTAAAAAAGACCACAGCACCTAAAGAATTTTCTTATGAAGATTTTAAAAAAATTGCAGATAAAGTTCCTTTTACATTGGCAGAATGGGCTACTATACTACATGTAAGTGAGCGTACATTGCAGCGCTATGCAAAAAACAACAGCAACTTTGCACCAATAAATGCAGAGCGTATATTTCTAATAGAAAAAGTATTGGATGAGGCAAAAATAACCTTTGGTAAAACAGAAAAATTTTATGAATGGATAAGTAGAAACCCATTTAGCCTTGAGGGGAATATATCTGTAAACAGCCTTTCAACATACGAAGGCATACAAAATGTATTAACACAATTGGGAAGAATTCAACACGGTATTTTTGCATGATAGTATATCGCATTTGCAATGATCAATATACCAACGACCTTTCAGGCACAGGAGCTAAGCTATTTGGCGGAAGGTGGAATGCAAAGGGTGTTGCAATGTTGTATGTTTCAGAACACATTTCCTTAGCCGTTTTAGAAATGCTTGTTCATAACCAGCTCAACGATTTTTCTATTGAACTTGGTTTGATGCGTATTTCAATACCAGATGCAATAGACATTAAAGAAATAAAAATAAATAAATTAAAAAATGCTTGGGAAGAAGATATCAGTTACTCCAGATTTATTGGAGACGAATTTATAAAATCAGCTTCAAGTGTGATACTAAAAGTACCATCTGCTGTAATACAAGAGGAGCATAATTTCCTTATTAATCCTTTGCACATAGATATGAAAAAAGTAAAAATTATTGACGTCAGCTCCTTTCGCACAGATAAAAGATTATTTTCTATAAAATGATGAACACCGTATATATTTTACTTGGAAGCAATATGGGTAACAGCAAAGCACAATTATTGCTGGCTGCTGAAAAAATTGAAATAAAAATTGGGAAAATAATTAAGGCTTCATCCCTTTATACTACAGAGGCCTGGGGTAAAAAGAACCAGCCAAACTTTATTAATCAGGTGCTTATTGTAAAAACTAGTGTAGAAGCATCTAATCTTATAAAAATTGTTTTAACAATAGAAGAAGGCATGGGAAGAAAAAGAACTACCAAAAATGCTCCTCGCATCATTGATATAGATATTTTATTTTTCAACAATGAAATTATAAATACACAAAACCTCGTTGTGCCACATCCAGAAATTCATAATCGTAGGTTCGTATTGGTTCCTTTAGTAGAGCTATCTCCTTTTTATATGCATCCATTTATAAAAAAATCGATGTCAGAATTGCTTTTAACAACTAAAGACAACTTAAATGTGCAAAAGATTTGATAAGAGTTTTATCGTTTCCTTTTATTTTGCAGCTAGATGAATTATAATTTTATTACAATAGAGGGCAATATTGGAGCTGGCAAAACAACGCTTTCCACTTTACTTAGCAATCACTTTAATGCAAAACTAATTTTAGAAGAGTTTGCTGATAACCCTTTCTTGCCTAAATTTTACGAAAACCCACAGCACTATGCTTTTCCGCTTGAGCTATTTTTTATGGCAGAAAGATACAAGCAATTAAAAGATATGTTACATACAAAAGATATGTTTCAAAGCACGACCATATCAGATTATTTGTTTACAAAATGCTTATTATTTGCCAAAGTAAATTTGCCAGATGAAGAATTTCGTTTATACCAAAAATTATTTGATATAATTAATCCTCAAATAGTACAGCCAGATATTTTAATTTATTTACACACACCTGTAAATAAATTACAAGAAAATATAAAAAAAAGGAATCGTAAATATGAGCAAGACATACCAAATGATTATCTTTTTAATTTGCAAGAAACATACACCCAATATATAAAACAACATAATATAAAAACACTTTTTGTAGATGCTTCAAATGCTGATTTTATAGATAATCCATTGCATTTTAAAGTAATAATTGATGCTCTAGATAAAGAGTATGAAGATGGACAACATTACCTTACCTTACCATAAATATGATTGCATTAAAAAATAATAATTTACCTACTGAATTTTGGCATTTTGTGGGAGCAAAATTATTCTATACACTTGGCGTAAGAATGATTTCTACTATTGTTATTTACCAAGTTTTTCATCTTGCAAATACATACATGGTAGGCTTAGCTGGTCTTACCGAATTTTTACCAGCAGTTGTATCTGCACTCTACGCTGGCCATTATATAGACACACATGACAAGAAAAAAATATTGTCGTTTTCATTTTCGTTTTATGTTTTATGTGCTATTACGCTTGCGCTAATAAGTGTACCGCAATTTAATATTAGTAGCCACACAACATTATATGTAGTTTTTGCAGTGGTTTTTTGCACGGGTATTATTCGTTCCTTTTCTTCGCCAGCATCTAGCAGTATGATAGCAGCTATTGTACCCAGAAACTTATTACAAAAAGCAATATCACTTAACTCATCCACATACCTTATTTCATCTATTGCAGGGCATGCCTCTGGCGGTTTGCTTATTGCAATTGCAGGTATTTCTAATGCCTATTTTGTGAGTGCTGTACTATTGTTTTTGGGTACAGTTTTTTCATTTTTACTAAAACCAAAACCGCCAGTACTGCTACAAAAAAAAGAACCAATGCTGGAATCTATAAAGCATGGTTTTCGCTTTGTGTGGAATCAAAAAACGTTGCTCGGCGTTATATCATTAGATTTATTTGCTGTACTCTTTGGTGGTGCTGTAGCTTTTATACCAGAAATAGCAGAAAATATTTTGCATACAAATGCTATTGGTTATGGGTTTTTAAACGCTGCAATGGATATTGGTGCATTGCTTAGTGTACTTATGCTACTAGCTTTTCCTATGCGAAAAAAGCAAGGCCTAAAAATGTTAATTGCTGTAGCTGGTTTTGGTATTTTTATCATTGTTTTTGGTCTTTCTAAAGTTTATTGGTTAAGCTTTTTAGCCTTAGCTGCTGCGGGTATTTGCGATGGTATTAGTGTTGTAATTCGTGGAACAATAGCTCAGCTATATACCCCTGATGAGTTGCGTGGCAGGGTATCATCTATAAATATGATTTTTATTAACTCTTCAAATGAGCTTGGGCAGTTTGAGAGTGGTGTCACCTCCAAATTAATGGGCACTTTACCTGCATTAATTTTTGGTGGAGCTATGTCAGTATTGGTTGTAATAGGTACATGGCTAAAATTCCCTAATCTTAAAAAAATAAATTACTAAAAAAGAGTTATTTTTAAACATCCTTTCTTACTAGAATTTATTTTAATCTTAATTATCAAAATTATGCAACGTCGCTCGTTTATAAAAAATACAACACTTACTTTAGGCGCTTTGGCGCTACTAAGCAAAAGTGCTTTTGCTTCTTTTCTTAATGACCCCGCCTATAAAATAAAAATGATTTCAGATACAATGGGCATTTTTATAGAAAAAGGTGGCACTATGTTATTCAGACTAGGAAAAGATGGTATAGTGGTAGTAGATGCTCAATTCCCTGATACTGCAAAGCATTGTATAGACGAATTGAAAACCAAGTCAGACAAACCTTTTTCGTATCTTATAAACACACACCACCATGGCGACCATACCGCTGGCAATATAGCTTTTAAAGGATTGGTAGCAAATGTTGTTGCACATAAAAATTCATTAAAAAACCAAGAGGCAAATGCTATAAAGAGCAAAAAAGAGGCGCAACAACTTTATCCAGATACTACATTTGATAACACTTGGAGCAAGAAGCTGAAAAAGGAAAAACTTACACTTCACTATTTTGGTAGTGGTCATACGAATGGAGATATTTTTGTGCATTTTGAAAAAGCAAATATTGTGCACGTAGGCGATTTGGTTTTTAATAGGCGATATCCTTACATAGATAAATCTTCAGGTGCTAATATTGCATCGTGGATAAAAGTACTAGAAACAGCTACAAATAAATTTAGCGAAACCACTACTTATGTTTGTGGCCATGCGGCAGATGGTTTTGAAACCATTATCAGCAAAGCAGATATTTTATTGTTTAAAGATTATTTAAATAATGTTTTAACTTTCACAAAAGAGAGTGTATCAAAAGGTATTACAAAGGAGGAATATTTGAAAACGACATCAATACCTGGTTCTCCAGAATGGAAAGGAGATGGTATTAATCGTTCCTTAGAAGCAGCATGGATGGAAGTAAATGAAAAATAATTGGCAAATTATTTATTAGCCAAATTATTCATTCTGTTGATGTACTTGCCAAGCATATCAAATTCAATATTCACAAAATCTCCAACTTTTAGATTTTGCATACTAGTGTTATTATAAGTATAGGGTATTATAGCTACCGTAAATGTATTATCAGTAATATTAAAAATAGTGAGGCTTATTCCATTTAGCGATATAGAGCCTTTTTCTATTATTAGTGGTGCAAATTTTATATCAAAATCTATTGTGTATTCCCAACTGCCGTTTTTTTCTTTATAGTCAATACATTTTCCCACAGTATCTACATGGCCTTGTACAATATGCCCATCAAGCCTTCCATCAAATCGAAGACAGCTTTCCAAATTCACAATTGTACCCTCTTGCCAATTGGCAAGGGTTGTTTTTTTGAGTGTTTCTTCTATTGCAGTTACTTTGTAGTAATCCCCTACAATATCTTCTACAGTAAGGCAAACTCCGTTATGACTAAGGCTTTGGTCAATTTTAAGCTGGGGTGCTAATGATGCATTTATAGTAAAAGTAGTGTTAGTACCAAAATGCTCTATCTTCTCTATTACACCAAGTTGTTCAATAATACCTGTAAACATGATACAAATTTCGGAAAATGTTTATAGAAATTTCTTTTTTTAAATAAATTATTCTACATTTGCACTCCTAAATCACCAAAAAGGGGGTATATACACAATGTTAATAATAGATTCTAAAGATTGCGAAAACATAGACAAAGCACTAAAAAAGTACAAAAAGAAATTTGAAAAAAGCAAAACGCTTTTACAATTAAGAGAAAGACAAGCTTTTATTAAGCCCTCTATCCGTCATCGTATGATGGTACTTAAAGCAGTTTATAAGCAACAACTTTCCGAAGGAAAATTCGATTAGTATTTTATTTAAAATATTTTTTAAAACTGATGATAGGTTATTAGTAACTTTATCATCAGTTTTTTTATGTCTATACCTTTTCAAATACAACAAGATAATTTTTTAAGTCATTTACGTTTTCAAAAACGGTATAGCCCACACACTATCATTTCTTATGAAAATGATTTATCTGCTTTCTTAAAATTTATGGATGACCAATATCCTGATACGGAGCTAACTTCCATTAAAACGACTTTTATTCGCACTTGGTTGGCTGAATTGAAGGAAGCTGAAATGACATCTAGGTCTATTAACCGCAAAATATCAGCACTCCGCTCCTTCTTCAAATATTTATTAAAAAATGAAATAGTAAAAGCAAATCCAGTAACGGCAATAATATCTCCAAAAATGCCAAAAAGGTTACCCCAATTTGTAGAAGAAAATGATACATCCAATCTATTAACTAATATTGTTTTTTCAGATGGTTTTAAGGGGCAAACTGAGAAATTGATATTAAAAGTGCTCTATTACACTGGCATTAGAAAAGCCGAGTTAATAAACCTTAAAGAATACAATATTGACAAAGCAAATAGCAATATAAAGGTTTTGGGTAAAGGAAATAAAGAGAGAGTAATTCCAATAAGCAATGAACTTTCTAATGAAATTAGTTTTTATTTAATTGAAAAAAAGCGAATACTAGGCTCTACTGAAAACAATATTATATTTGTAACAGTTAAAGGAAAACCGCTAAACCCAAAAGAGGTATATATCATTGCAAATAAATATTTATCTATGGTAACAACAATAGATAAAAAAAGCCCTCATATATTACGCCATAGTTTTGCAACCCACTTAATGAACAATGGTGCTGACCTTAACGCTGTAAAAGAGCTATTAGGCCACAGCAGTTTAGCTGCTACACAGATATATACACATAATACTATAGAGAAACTTAAAGACGTGTATAAAAAGGCTCACCCCAAGGCTTAAAGCCGTTTATAAAAAAAGTTTTATTTAATAAAATAAAAATACTAACTTGTTTTAGTAATCCATCCTATCTCATTATTATTTTGCCTATGAACTAAATGTTACTTAATTTTTTTATTTCACCAACAAAAACAAGGTTATGAATATTAACATTCAAACAGTGCATTTTGATGCAGATTCTAAATTAGTAGACCACATACAAACAAAAAGTAGTAAAATTTCTCAGTTTTATGACAAGGTAACTAAAGTGGACGTTTATTTAAAATTAGATAATATTGTACACAACATAAAAGATAAGGTAGCTGAAATAAAAGTACTAATTCCCGGACATGAGTTTTTTGTAAAACATTCTTCAAAATCGTTTGAAGAGAGTTTTGATGCGGCTTTAGACGCTGTTATTACTCAAATAAAAAGAAAGAAAGAAAAGCTTGCTGCATAAATTTTATGCATCAATAAAAACCCGCTTTTTTAAAAGGCGGGTTTTTATTTTGCATTTTTTAGAAAAAAACATAAAAAATAAGTTAGCAAAATTTTTCTATCAATTATTTTCTCTTACATTTGCATTCCGAAAAAAAAGGAGACGTATTATATTTTTCTTTTTTTATCACAAAGTTCTTTATAAAAATAAGCCGAAATAGCTCAGTTGGTAGAGCATCCCGACACGTATGTCGGGAAGGTCGATGGTTAGACTTTCTACCAAATGAATTTGAAATAGATTAATATGCCGAAATAGCTCAGTTGGTAGAGCAACTGATTTGTAATCAGTAGGTCGCTGGTTCGACTCCAGTTTTCGGCTCAAGCGTTTTAAAAATTGAGAAATATCAGCTTTTAAAGTCTCAAGTTTTGGGCAGATGGCCGAGTGGTTAAAGGCGACAGACTGTAAATCTGTTCTCTTCGGAGTACGTAGGTTCGAAACCTACTCTGCCCACGGAAAAACAATTAGTTAATTAGCCAATGCGCAAATTAGCCAATTATAGTTCTTTTAAATACAGGATAGTTCAATTAGCATATTTCTTAATTAGCTAATTGACTAATTAATCAGCGGAAGTAGCTCATTTGGTAGAGCGGTAGCCTTCCAAGCTTCAGGTGGCCAGTTCGAGCCTGGTCTTCCGCTCATTTTTTCAGTTGGCAGAAAGCAGTTGGCAATTTGCAGCCGCATTTTGTTAAATGATTTTGCCAATTGTTATTTTGCTCACTGCAAACTGACTAGCCGTCGTAGCTCAGGGGTAGAGCACTTCCTTGGTAGGGAAGGGGTCATGAGTTCGATTCTCATTGATGGCTCAAGAGATTAATTGAAAGAGCATCCCGATGGAAATCGGGAGGGTCATGAGTTCGATTCTCATTGATGGCTCTAAAAAATTAATAATTATTAATTAATAATTATTAATTCAATACAACATTTAATTAGAAAAATAATAGTCTATGGTTAACAGACTTTAACTGAAACCTACATTTCAAAACAAATAATAAATAAAAAACAATGGCAAAAGAATCATTCAAGAGGGATAAACCCCATCTTAACGTAGGTACCATCGGTCACGTGGATCACGGAAAAACTACGCTTACAGCCGCTATAACCGATGTTTTGTCACAAAGAGGTTTAGCGCAAAAGAAAAATTACGATGATATTGATGGTGCTCCTGAAGAAAAAGAAAGAGGTATCACAATTAACACTGCTCACGTAGAGTATGAGACTGAAGGTCGTCATTACGCTCACGTAGATTGTCCAGGTCACGCCGATTATGTAAAGAACATGATTACTGGTGCTGCTCAAATGGATGGTGCTATATTAGTAGTAGCTGCTACAGATGGTCCAATGCCACAAACAAAAGAGCATATCTTACTTGCACGTCAGGTAGGTGTACCTCAATTAGTGGTGTTTATGAATAAAGTTGATTTAGTAGACGATCCAGAATTACTTGAATTAGTAGAAATGGAAGTACGTGAATTGCTTACTTCTTATGGTTTTGATGGTGATAATACACCTATCATACAAGGTTCTGCAACAGGCGCATTAGCTGGTGAAGCTAAATGGGTTGATAAAGTAAACGAATTGATGGCTGCTGTAGATAGTTACATCCCAGTTCCTCCACGTTTAGTTGACTTACCTTTCTTGATGTCTGTAGAGGACGTATTCTCAATTACTGGTCGTGGTACTGTTGCTACTGGTCGTATTGAGAGAGGTCGTATTAAAGTAGGTGAAGCAATTGAAGTTGTAGGTTTGATGGAAAAATCACTTGCATCTACTTGTACAGGTGTGGAAATGTTTAAAAAATTGCTTGACGAAGGTGAAGCTGGAGATAACGCAGGTCTTTTATTACGTGGTATTGAGAAAACTCAAATCCGTCGTGGTATGGTTCTTTGTAAGCCAGGTTCTATTACTCCGCATACTGAATTTAAAGGTGAGGTGTATGTTCTTTCTAAAGAAGAAGGTGGACGTCATACTCCTTTCTTTAACAAATATCGTCCTCAGTTCTATATCCGTACTACGGATGTAACTGGAGAAGATACTCTGAACGAAGGAACTGAAATGATTATGCCTGGTGATAACACTAACTTTACTGTAAAACTTATTCAACCTATCGCTATGGAGAAAGGTCTGAAGTTTGCGATACGTGAAGGTGGTCGTACAGTAGGTGCTGGTCAGGTTACTGAAATCATCAAATAATATTAGCCTCTTAATTCTTCGTACAAACGAAGACTTTGTGGAAGCTTTTTCATATCTTTACAAAGTACTTAGGCTAGTAGCTTAGGTACTTTGTTTTTTAAAAGAGAGCCCCCTAAATCCCCTGAAAGGGGACTTGAGAATTTTCATTTAAAAGAAAAATTTACAATAGATCTTTAAAATATTGAAGTCTTTTAAGTTTCTTCTTAGGAATAAATTTAAAGAGACTTCTATTTGCGGGCATGGTGCAACGGCTAGCATGCGGGTCTCCAACACCCTCGATCTGGGTTCGAATCCTAGTGCCCGTGCAAAGAAAATTAGCCAATTAGAAAATATGCTGATGTGCAAATATCTCATTGGTTAGTTGTTTTTATTTACAAGTTTGCTCCGATTTTTTCGGAATTAATTTGAACATTATTTTATCTGCATATTTGCATATTTGCATATCTGCACATTTTTTTTATTATGAATAAGTTTACAGTTTTTTTGAAAGAGTCTTACATAGAGTTAACAGAAAAAGTTAGTTGGCCTAAGTGGGAGCAACTTACACAATCTACTATGATAGTACTAGGAGCTACCGTTTTCATTACACTAATAGTAGGTGTAATGGATTTTGTATCTAATACATCAATGAAATTTATTTACTCTCTATTTAAGTAATCATGGAAGAAATAATAACAGCAGCAGCAGCTACTGAAAAACCAGCTAAAGACAACAAATGGTATGTACTTAGAGTGGTTAGTGGTAAAGAGCGAAAAATAAAAGAATATTTAGACAAAGATATTATTCGCAATGGATGGGATAAAATTATTTCTCAAATATTTTTACCTGTAGAAAAAGTATACAAGGTTGCAAATGGTAAAAAAGTAATGAGAGAACGTAACTTCTATCCAGGTTATATAATGATAGAGGTAGCTGATGGTAAACTTACAGATGATATCATACAACATGTGAGCGGCATTAGCAACGTTATGCATTTTTTGACAGACGGCAAAGGTTCTAAAGGAAATATTATTTCGCTTAGAAAATCGGAAGTAAACAAAATGCTAGGCAGGGTAGATGAAATGACAGACGCCGGCGGTGTAACGATGAATGAACCATTTATTATTGGTGAAACCATTAAGATAATTGACGGCCCTTTCAATGACTTTAATGGTGTGATAGAAGAAGTAAATGATGAGAAGAAAAAATTGAAGGTACAAGTAAAGATATTTGGCAGAGCAACTCCTGTAGAACTTAGTTATATGCAGGTAGAGAAACTAGCATAAATAAATTAAAAACCGCAACTAAGTTTGCGGTTTTTTTATGTCATAATTATACAAATAGTTCAATAATATATCAGATAGCTTTTTAGAAGAAGAGCTTGCTTAATTGTCAGACATATCTGTTTGTTGGACTTGCTACTACATAGATAACAAAAAAAAATAGAAAGTAAGTTGACGCAATAAAAATTAAACTTGCATTACCAAATGCAATCAAATATCTACTAGGGAATAGATATTTTTAGCCTCAAGATTATCTTAAAATGTAGTATTTTCACTACATTTATGATACCTAATTACGTGTTTTATGCTTTTAGATAATTTATAATCAATAAATACTCAACTATGGAAAAAAGTATGCCTGGAGAAAGATGGCGTGAAGTAGTTTTCGATTTTGTTTGTAACAGTACAAACAAAATGGAAGTATCAAATTTTGGAAGAATTCGAACATATAATCAATTATCAGATGGGAATATATTAGAAGGATCTATGGTAAACGGCTATAAGATTATTAGAACTAAATTTTTTACGGCCAGAGATGAGGCTTCTGAACGAAAATTTCTTTACCACAATAAACAAATTTCGAAGTTAGCAATGAAGGTAAGGCATATGAAAAAAGATAAAGTGAGCAAATTGTCTATAAAAGAAGTTACAACTTTACTAGATAGCCTTAGAACTAATCAAAAAAAGAAGCTTGCAGCAGACTGGAAAGAAAGAGCTATCTATTATCATACATTGGTACATAGATTGGTAGCAAAATACTTTCTAAAAGAACCAACTGAAAAGCAATCAGTAGTAGCACACTTAGACTACGACAAGCTTAATAATAGGGTAAGCAATTTAAAATGGATGACACACGAAGAAAATGTAATACACCAAAGAAGTAGTCCATATGTAATAGCCGACAAGGAAAATAGGAGAGAAAGGACAAGTAAGACTAGTAAACTTTCGGTAACGAAAGTTATGCTGCTCAAAAAATTACTGAACGAAGGCAAACCAGTAAAATCTTTGGTAAAACAATTTAAAGTATCGGATATGCAGATATACAGAATAAAGAGTGGCGAAAATTGGGGAGATGTACCTGCGGCCAAATAAAACTAAAAGCTAATAACAAACTATTTTGTCTACTAAAAAAGCCCCAAACGCTACTGCAACCAAACTGCATGGATTAGACCATTTGAGAGCTTTTGCCATTTTATTTGTATTACTCTTTCATTATGGCAAAATATTTAAACACCCTCAATGGGCGGATGATATTGGCAAATTTGGATGGACAGGTGTAGATTTGTTTTTTGTACTGAGTGGTTTTTTGATAGCATCACAATTGTTTCAACAAATAAATGATGGTCAACATATTTCGTTGAAAGTATTTTATACAAAACGTTTTTTTAGAATTATTCCTGCATATTTGGTTGTATTAACGCTTTATTTTGTTTTCCCATATCTAAGAGAAAGAGAATCTTTACCGCCACTTTGGAAATTTTTAACCTTTACGCAAAACTTAAACCTTAATACACACTCACAATTTACATTTTCGCATGTATGGTCATTATGTATTGAAGAGCAATTTTATTTACTTTTCCCCCTACTCCTATTATTCTTTATCAAAATTAAACAAGTTCACCGTGGGTATATTTTGCTCATCACTTTATCAATAGTTGGTTTGCTTATAAGAATATATTGGTGGAATAAATTAGATACCATTTTTGAGGATAGCAAAAACTTTATTTACTATTGGTATAGAAGAATATATTTTCCAACTTATAATAGGCTGGATGGATTGTTGGTAGGAGTTGCCATTGCAGGTATTTTTAGTTTTAAACCATTACTTAAAAATTGGATAATAAAAAATAGTAATTATATTTTTGTAGCAAGTTTAGTAATATTAACAGCTGCTTATTTTGTATGCGAAGATGAAAGTTCTTTTGAAGGTTCTGTTTGGGGTTTTCCATTAGTAAGTATTGGTTATGGCTGTATGGTAATGGCGGCCATAAGCCCAACTTGTTTTTTATATAAATGGAAATCGAAATTTATGAGTTGGATTGCCATGCTATCCTATGCATTATACCTTACACACAAGATTATGATACATGTGGCTCAAGTAGAATTTGTAAAGCATGGAGTAGATGAAAAAAGCAATTTGATGTTAGTACTTAGTATGGCGGCTTGTTTTATAGGAGCAATAGCCTTAAATAAAATAGTGGAGAAACCATTTTTAAAATGGAGAGACAAAATAATTGTAAAATAAATTTGGCTCACAAAAATTCTACCAATACATTTGCATTATAACAAACAAACATGTACACAATAACTTTACATCACCATCATTGCCATACTTGCCCTCAGGCTAGGTGTTAATGATATATGTAAACTACAAAATATTTCAAAACCCCGTCTGAGTAACAGATGGGGTTTTTGTTTGTACTAACTACAGCCCTTCTCTCTTACTCAGCAAAAAAATTAGAAATGAGTAAACTAAAAATTGCCATACAAAAAGCTGGTAGGCTATCAGAAAAATCGTTGGAGCTTTTAAAAGAATGCGGTATAAAATTGCCCAATGGCGATAGAAAATTGATAACGGCTGCGGCTAATTTTCCGATAGAAGTGTTGTTTTTGAGAGACGATGATATACCGCAATATGTAGAACAAGGTGTAGCAGATATAGGCATACTTGGCGAAAATGAAGTATGGGAAAAAGATAAGGATGTGCTTACTGTAGAAAACTTAGGTTTTGCAGGTTGCAAACTTTCTCTTGCCATACCTAAAGATGAAAACTACACTGGATTGTCTTTTTTTAACAACAAAAAAGTGGCTACGAGTTACCCTAAAATTTTGCAGAAATATTTTACAGAAAATAATATAACCGTAGAGATAGAAGAAATTGGTGGTAGCGTGGAAATAGCCCCTGGCATTGGTTTGGCAGATGGTATTTTTGATATTGTGAGCACAGGCAGTACACTTTTGATGAATGGATTGAAGGAAGTGGAAGTGGTAAAAACAAGCAAGGCTGTGTTAATTGCCAATAAAAATTTAAATACAGATAAGCAAGCCATTTTAGATAAACTGTTGTTCAGAATAAAAGCGGTACAAGCCTCATCAGAAAACAAATACATTTTATTGAATGCGCCAAACACTGCTATAGCAGCTATTTCAGCCTTATTGCCCGGTGCTAAATCACCCACTGTTTTACCATTGGCAGAAGCAGGCTGGAGTAGCATACATTCCGTAGTTAAAGAAGATGAGTTTTGGGAAGTGATAGATAAATTGAAAGGACTGGGTGCGGAGGGGATTTTGGTGGTGCCAATAGAGAAGATGATTTTGTGAGTGGGCAGCCACAAATGGCACGAATGAACACGAATGTTTTTATTAGTGATAATTAGTGTTATTCGTGGCTAATATTTTTCACGAAGTGAATAAAAATAAATTATAACAAATGCAAAAAATAATATTACCCGAAAAGAAAGACTGGAAAAGCTTAACTACTAGACCAACGGCAGAAAAAGCATCGTTGAACGAACTGGTAAATACCGTTTTTGAAGAGGTAAAACAAAATGGAGATAAAGCGGTATTGCAATATTGCAAAACTTTTGACAAGGTAGAATTGGCAAGTTTAACTGTAAGTGAAGATGATATTAGAAATGCAGCATTACAATTATCGGATGAATTAAAAGCAGCGATACAACTGGCCAAAAACAATATCAGCAAATTTCATGAAGCACAAAAACAACCTGTAGAAAAAATAGAAACAACGAAAGGCGTGGTTTGTTGGAGAGAAAATAGAGCAATTGAAAAGGTGGGTATATACATCCCTGGAGGAAGCGCTCCTCTGTTTTCTACAGTGCTCATGCTAGGCGTTCCCGCCGTAATTGCAGGTTGCAAAGAAATTATTTTGTGTACACCACCAAATAATGAAGGTAAAATAAATGCAGCCATACTCTATACCGCAGCATTGGTGGGCATTACAAAAATTTACAGTGTTGGTGGCATACAAGCCATAGCCGCTATGACTTTTGGCACAGAAACCATTGCACAAGTAAATAAAATTTTTGGACCAGGTAACCAATACGTAACCGCAGCAAAACAAATGGCGCAAAATTTTGGCATAGCCATTGATATGCCTGCTGGGCCAAGTGAGGTATTGCTAATAGCAGATGACAGTTGCAATCCTGTATTTGTAGCCGCAGATTTATTATCGCAAGCAGAGCATGGTGTAGATAGCCAAGTGATATTATTAAGTAACAACGAAAAAGTAATGGATGAAACATTGGTAGAGATTATAAAACAGTTGGAAGCATTACCAAGAAAAGACATAGCTGCAAAAGCAATGGAAAACAGTAGAGCCATTTTACTAAATAACATTGACGATTGTATTGCGCTTAGCAATTTGTATGCGCCTGAGCATTTAATCATTGCAGTAGAAAATGCGAAAAATTTGGTTGCACAAATTACAAATGCGGGCTCCATATTTTTAGGTAATTATAGTTGTGAATCAGTAGGTGATTATGCAAGTGGCACAAACCATACTTTACCTACTAATGGTTATGCAAAAAATTATAGTGGTGTATCGTTGGATAGTTTTGTAAAGAAAATAACGGTACAAGAAGTGAGTAAAGCTGGTTTGCAAAACATTGGCCCATCGGTGGAGTTGATGGCAGAAGCGGAGGATTTGTGGGCGCATAAGAATGCAGTGACAGTGAGATTGAAGAACTAGATTTTAGATTATTAGACATTAGACAAAATACAACATGTTCAACTTAGAAAAATTAGTACGAAAAAACATTCTTGCCTTGCAGCCATACTCGAGCGCAAGAGATGAATACAAAGGAAAAGATGCCATTTTTTTAGATGCCAATGAAAATCCTTTTGGAGCATTAAATCGGTACCCTGACCCGAAGCAATTGGAGCTAAAAAAGAAATTGAGTGAAATAAAAGGAATTGCTACAGATAATATTTTTGTAGGAAATGGCAGCGATGAAGTAATTGATTTGGCTTATAGAATATTTTGTGAACCTGGCAAAAACAAGGCGCTCACCTTTACACCTACATACGGAATGTATGATGTAAGTGCCGGTATAAACGATGTAGAGTTGATAAAAGTTCCACTTACAGACAATTTTCAAATAGATTTTGATAGCACAGAAAAATATTTGAAAGATGAAAATTTGAAATTGATTTTTATATGTTCGCCCAATAATCCTACTGCAAATAATATTGATAATATTGCAAGAATAATAGCAAACTATAATGGTATTATTTTTATAGATGAAGCATATATTGATTTTAGTGAAGCGGAATCTTTCATCAAAAAGATAGCACAATATCCAAATATTATTATTTCGCAGACATTTAGCAAGGCATGGGGACTAGCAGCAGCAAGGGTTGGCACGGCTTATGCAAGTGAGGCTATTATTGCATTGTACAACAAAGTAAAGCCACCATACAATGTAAGCAAGCTTAATCAAGATGAAGCATTGGAAGCACTTTTGGCAACAGAATTATTTCAACAAAATAAAGAAATAATTTTGCAAGAAAGAAAAAAACTGATTGCTAGTTTATCATTATTACCAATTGTAAAAAAGGTATACCCTAGTGATACAAATTTTATTTTAGTAGAAGTAGATGATGCAAATAAATTGTATGAAACTTTGGTAGAAGCAAAAGTGATTACTAGAAATAGAAATAGTGTGGTGAAAAATTGTTTGAGGATAACGGTTGGGAGTAAGGAGGAAAATGAGAGACTACTTCAAGTATTTGAAGAACTAATGTAGTAAAATGTTCGCAGCAGGGAAAAGACCAAGCTGCGGCGAAGATTGAAGCGTAGAAAAAAGCGAAGCTTTTAACTTCCCGCCTTAATTCAAAAAAACGCCTTCCCGTCTTTTCGGCAAAAAAATGCGAAGCAAAAAAAATATATTAAATAGCAACGGCTTCGACAAGCTCAGCCTGACAATTTTAAATTTGAAACTCAACAATGAAAAAAGTATTATTCATAGACAGAGATGGCACATTGGTAATAGAACCACCAATAGATTTTCAACTAGACAGTTTAGAAAAACTGGAGTACTACCCTGCCGTGTTTCAATGGCTAAGCCGTATTGCAAAAGAAATGGATTATGAATTGGTGATGGTAACCAATCAGGACGGATTGGGTACAGCATCATTTCCTGAAGAAACATTTTGGCCTGTACAAAATAAAATTATAGAAGCATTTAAAAATGAAGGCATTGTTTTTAAAGAAATTCTAATAGATAAATCTTTTCCTGCGGATAATGCTCCTACACGCAAACCTGCTACAGGCATGCTCACACATTACATAAAGGGCAACTATGACCTTGCAAACTCTTATGTAATTGGTGATAGAATGACGGATGTGCAATTGGCAAAGAACTTAGGTTCTAAAGCTATTTACATTTCAACAGAAAAAACGGATGAGGCTGTTTTATGTACTACAAGCTGGGCGGATATTTATTCTTTCTTAAAAGCCGAACCAAGAAAGGCAACCGTAATTAGAAAAACAAATGAAACAAATATAGAAGTAACCGTAAACTTAGATGGTACAGGCAAAACCAATTTAAATACTGGACTTGGTTTTTTTGACCACATGCTAGAACAAATAGCCAAGCACGGTAATATGGATTTATTTGTAAGTGTAAAAGGTGATTTGCATATTGATGAACATCATACTATAGAAGATGTAGCGATAACATTAGGTGAAACATTTTTGCAAGCACTTGGTAGTAAAAAAGGAATAGAAAGATATGGTTTTTTATTACCCATGGATGATTGCTTAGCGCAAGTAGGTATTGACTTTGGGGGAAGACCATGGTTGGTGTGGGATGCAACATTTACAAGAGAAAAAATTGGCGAAATGCCTACTGAAATGTTTATGCATTTCTTTAAATCTTTAAGCGATAATGCAAAATGTAATTTGAATATAAAAGCAGAGGGTGAAAACGAACATCACAAAATAGAAGCTATTTTTAAAGCATTTGCAAAAGCTATAAAAATGGCCGTGAGCAAAACAAATAATTTTAGCATACCAAGTACAAAAGGAACTTTATGATAGCTATTATAAAATACAATGCAGGCAATATTACTTCTGTGCAAAATGCATTGAATAGATTGGGTTATGAATCTATTATAACCGATGATGAAACAGAAATACGCAATGCAGATAAAGTTATTTTTCCTGGAGTGGGAGAAGCGAGTACTGCTATGGAATATTTGCGAGAAAGAAAACTGGATGTTTTAATAAAATCCCTTACACAACCTGTGTTGGGCATTTGCCTTGGTCAGCAATTGATGTGTAGTTTTAGTGAAGAAAACGATACGGATTGCTTGGGAGTTTTTGATGCGGCCGTAAAATTATTTCCAGCAACAGAACTGGTGCCGCATATGGGATGGAATAATGTAGAAGCTAGTAATAGTGAGCTTTTTGAAGAAATAACTTTAGACGATAATTTTTATTTTGTACATAGTTATTATGCAACTATTTCTGAAAATACAATTGCCACATGCAATTATATTTTACCGTTTAGTGCGGCTATGCAAAAAGATAATTTTTATGCAACGCAATTTCATCCAGAAAAATCGGCTGATGTGGGGGAAAGGGTTTTGAGGAATTTTTTATTGTTGAACCACTAAGATTTTGAAACACTAAGACGCCAAGTAAAGAAGTTTCACTAAGGTTTATTATGGAAAAGAATAAAAATATTCAAATAGAAATTAGAAGGAACTTAAATAAAAATTGTTCAAAAAAAATTAGACATTAAATCAATTAAAATTACCTAAAATTTAAAAATAAAACTTAGTGTACTTAGTGTTAAACTTAGTGCCTTAGTGGTTCAAAAAAAATGAGAATAATACCCGCCATAGATATCATAAACGGAAAAGCAGTAAGGCTTACCAAAGGTGATTACAGTACAGAAAAAGTATATAATGAAAGTCCACTTGAAGTGGCTAAAGCATTTGAAGCAAGTGGCATACAATATTTGCATTTGGTGGATTTAGATGGTGCAAAATCGCAGCATATTGTAAATAGCAAAGTGCTATACGATATTGCCACCAAAACAAATTTAAAAATAGATTTTGGTGGTGGTTTAAAAACAAATGAAGATGTGGAAGTAGCTTTTGATTGTGGCGCAGCACAAATAACAGGAGGTAGTATTGCTGCAAAGAACCCTACCCTATTTTTAAAATGGCTTGAACGATTTGGTGCAGGAAAAATAATTTTAGGAGCCGATTGTTTAAACAGAAAAATAGCCACACAAGGCTGGCAAGAAAGCTCTGAACTAGATATTATTGATTTTATTAGCAACTTTGAAAAGAAAAGCATAAGACATGTAGTATGCACAGACATCAGTAAAGACGGCATGTTGCAAGGTGCATCAAATGATTTGTATGCTGAAATTTTACAAAAAACAAAAATAAATTTAATAGCAAGTGGCGGTATATCTTGCATGGCAGATATTGAAGCTGTAAAAAAAATTGGATGCGAAGGCGTAATTATTGGAAAAGCTATTTATGAAAATAGAATTAGTTTAAAAGAATTGAGCACGCTATGTTAAAGAAAAGAATCATTCCTTGTTTGGATATAAAAGATGGTCGTACTGTAAAGGGCATAAACTTTGTGGACATTCGTGATGCGGGCGACCCAATAGAATTGGCAAAAAAATATGTGCAAGAAGGTGCAGATGAATTGGCATTTTTAGATATTACTGCTACCCAAGAAAAAAGAAAAACGTTAGCTAGTTTAGTAGAAAAAATTGCCAAAGAAATAAATATTCCGTTTACAGTGGGCGGTGGTATAAATTCAGTAGAAGATGCCATTGCCATCATAAAAGCAGGTGCTGATAAAGTGAGTATAAATAGCAGTGCTGTTAAAAATCCTCAATTGATAACAGATATTGCAAACCAATTTGGTAGCCAAGCAGTAGTAGTTGCCATAGATACAAAATATGAAAACGATGAATGGTATGTGTATGTGAGCGGTGGTAAAATACCAACAGGATTAAAAACAATAGATTGGGCAAAACAAGCCGTAGCTTTGGGTGCAGGGGAAATACTATTAACATCAATGAACAATGATGGCACAAAAAGTGGCTTTGCTATTGATATTACAAATGCAGTGAGCGAAGCGGTCAATGTACCCATCATTGCATCTGGTGGGGCTGGTACAAAAGAACATTTTAAAAATGTATTTAAGCAAACAAAAGCAACGGGAGCATTAGCTGCAAGTATTTTTCATTTTGGTGAAATACCGATACCTGTGTTGAAAGAATATTTAAAGCAAGAAAACATTGCTATTAGGTAAAATACATTTTAAACACAACTTGTCCGGCAACTGCGTGGATAGGAGCATAGGCTCATAGTTTCACATAGAAAAATGATAAAATGAATATAGATTTTAAAAAAGGAGATGGGCTAGTCCCTGTAATTGTGCAAGATTACACAAACTTACAAGTACTCATGCTTGGGTATATGAATGAAGAAGCATTTACCAAAACACAATCAGAAGACAGAGTAACTTTTTTTAGTAGAAGTAAAAATAGGCTTTGGACTAAGGGTGAAACGAGTGGTAATTTTTTAATGGTAAAAGAAATAAAAATAGATTGTGATAACGATACGATTCTCATAAAAGCAATACCAACAGGCGCTGTATGCCATACAGGAGCAAATAATTGTTTTAATGAAGAAACTGCTAAAGGTTTTTTATATAAACTTGAAGAAACCATTCATAAAAGAGTAGATGAAAATGATGAAGATTCTTACACAAATAAATTATACAAAGCTGGGATAAATAAAGTAGCCCAAAAAGTAGGCGAAGAAGCAGTAGAACTCGTAATAGAGGCAAAAGACAATAACGATGATTTGTTTAAAAATGAAGCAGCAGATTTGTTGTATCATTTGTTAATCTTATTAAAAGCAAAAAATGTGAAATTGGAAGATGTGGAAGATATTTTGCAAAAAAGAGCAAAGTAAACAATCATTTTACTATACATTTGAGTTATGAAAAAACTAATCACATTGTCACTTCTGTTATTATCGATAAATACATTTGCACAAAAAACTACTTATAGGGTGGTTGTAAAATTTGGCAGTATGTGTTGTGGTGTACCTAGTAATAAACCATTGCTAGATTATGTAGCTGCATTTAAAAAGAAAAATAAAATAAAAAAAATAGTTTGTGATAGTATTGGACCTATGGGTAGAGAGGGCGAATATGATATGGCATTTACATTGAAAGAACTTAAAAAAACGCAAGTAGAAAATTTTGTAAAAGAAATAACTGCACTTGCTGGCACAATGAAAGAGCAAGGTTATGCCAATGTGGAAGAAAATATTGAAATTGATTTATCTTCTTTAGGTAGAGCAACCAAAAAGAAAAAGAATTTATAAGACTCCATGTTACTTAAATAATTTTCTCTAAAACACAGTATCCACCTTGATTTAATGCTAATGTAAAATCATGACCCGTTTCTAATTTCATGTTTGTAAAGATGTTTATATAATTGGCATTAGTTACTCCTATTTGCTCAACAATGCTAGCCATATTAAAATTCAAGAAAACTAACACTTCATCGATGTTATTTGAAAGTTTATAAGCTAAAATATTTTTCGATATTAAATCATCATAAAAATGAATTGTAGTATTTTTATTAAAACAGCTATTTCTTTTACGTAAATCATACAATGATTTATAAAAGCTGTGCAATTCTATATCATTGAGCTGCCATTGTATTGCATCCTTATCAAAAAATTGAAGGCGTTTTTTATTGGGAAGCTCTTGTCCACTATAAATTAGAGGAACACTATTAAACATACAAGCAAAAACTGCTAAGGCTTTTGCAAACTCACCATACTTTTCATATTCTGTTCCATTCCATGAATTTTCATCATGATTGCTAGTAAAAAACAAGCGGTAATTATCTTTTTCAAAATCATTTTTATACTCATTCAATACTTTTAAACAGTCAGCTAAACTACTCTTGCTTTTAGCAAATTGTTCAGTTATATGCATCCATTTCCAAGTAAAAGAAATATCAAATGCTTGGTGGTAATTTATTTCTTCTGTTTCTGCAAGCCAAATTAAATCTTTCTTTAAAGGCGTCAAAGTAGTCCTAGCATCTATCCAAAATTGCAATGGCGTAAGGTGAGCAAGGTCAGCCCTAAAGCCATCAATATTAAACTCACTAACCCAGTATTGCATAGCATCAATCATAGCTAATTGTTCATTTACATTAGCATGGTCTATTTGAATTACATCTTCCCAATCATAAGGAGCTTCAAAGTTTCCTTTCTCATCTCGCACAAAAAAATCAGGGTTTGTTTTTGTCCAAACGTTATCCCAGGCTGCATGGTTAGCCACCCAGTCAATAATTAATTTCATACCTAGCTCATGCACTTTTGCAATAAGGTTTTTAAAATCTATTTCGCTACCAAACTCAGGATTAACAGCTTTAAAATCAGAAATTGAATAATAACTACCAAGAGTGCCCTTTCTGTTTACTTTACCAATAGGATGCATGGGCATAATCCATAATATTTCTACCCCCATATCTTTTAGCCTTGGCAAATGCTCAACAAAGGCATTAAAAGTACCTTCGTTTGTATATTGCCTAATGTTAACCTCATAAATATTACTATTATTCAGAAATGAAGCGGGCGAAAAATAACTTTCCATCATACAAACTATTAAATTTATAATAAAAATCTCTTGCGGCAATTTACGTTAAAACGTACCTTTGCAATCAATTTAAATAAGAAAAGATATATTATAAAAAATATTTTGAAAGAGCATGTTTGAAAGTTTGCTTTTTTCTACAATAATTAGAAAAAATAAATGAAACAATTTACTATTCCATTTACGTACCGCAGCCCACTTATTACCGCCATAAAAGAGAAACGTAGAGAAGAGGATAAAATGAAGAAAGATTTTACGCCTACCCTTTTAGATTTTGGTGATGTTCAAATTTATTTGGCACGACACTTTGGGTTTTGTTATGGTGTAGAAAACGCCATTGAAATTGCTTTTAAAACAATTGATGAAAACCCAGGCAAACGAATTTTCTTACTAAGTGAAATGATTCATAACCCTCAAGTAAATGCTGATTTACAAGCAAAGGGTGTACTTTTTTTGCAAGATACAAAAGGAAATATGCTCATTCCTTTTGAAGAACTTACAGCAGATGATGTAGTAATTATTCCTGCATTTGGTACTACTTTACTCATAGAAGATAAAATAAATAGTATTGGCATATCTACAAAAAAATATAATACGACATGCCCTTTTGTAGAAAAAGTATGGAATCGGGGTGACCAAATAGCCAAAAAAGATTATGCCATTGTAGTACATGGAAAACCAACACATGAAGAAACTCGTGCTACTTTTTCGCATGCTGCAAAAGTAACCCCTACAGTGATTGTGAACGATATGGCAGAGGCTATAGAACTAAGTAAATATATAACTGGCGAGAAGAAAAGTAGCCAATTTTATACGGAATTTGCTGGAAGATTTTCGGAAGGCTACGATGTAGAAAAAGATTTGCAACGCATTGGTGTAATAAACCAAACCACTATGTTAGCCAGCGATACACAAGCTATTGCTGATTTCTTAAAATCAATAATGATAAAAAAATATAACTTAACTGAAAATAATATTGCTGAGCGCTTTGCAGATACAAGAGATACCCTTTGTTATGCTACTAACGATAACCAATCTTCTATTTATGGTTTACTCCAACAAGATGCTGATTTTGCAATAGTAGTAGGTGGTTACAATAGTAGTAACACCTCTCATTTAGTAGAGCTATGCGAAGAAAAACTAACCACTTATTTTATAAATGGGGCAGATAAAATTACTTCTGATAACACAATATTTCACTATAATTTACATACGCAAGAAGAACTTGCTACAGTAGATTTTTTAATAAATAAAAAGCCATTAAGAATTTTAATAAGCAGTGGCGCTAGTTGTCCAGATGCAATGGTAGAGGCTGTTATAGAGAAAATAGCAGTCTTAAAAAATATTGATTCTACATTTAAAAAATTAAAAGAAGCATTTATTACAAACTAACTAAAGTACAATCGTATAAACTTACCTTTCGGATTTTTAAGAGCTACCCTTCTGTACTTTATTATCCTTTACATACACGTGCAAGAAAAATTAGTCTAATGAATCTTTTTGTTTGTGTGAATATGCCGACGTTATTGCGTGGAGTCTTTGTGCACACACAGGGTCAAGCATTTTGCTTAGGTATAAAAAGTATTACATCCAATTTTGATAGCTTCTCCCTTATCTGCTATTTTTGTAATTATTCACTGCTAAAAAAATTGTCACAATACTGCCAAGAATATTATGGTCTCATTTCTGCAAGACTACACATCCTTAAATTAAATGGCTAAAACGGTTTTGAATTTGTAGTTACTGGTAAAAATAAATAAACTAAATTGCTATTGCAATAATCTTAAACAAAGCCCCATGAGTATTTCTAGAATAATATTTTTATTTGCTTTTCTACTTTTTAGTTTACAAGCAATAACTCAGAATATAATACTATCGAAAGCCAAATTTACAACAGAAAATAACGATGCTTTTAAATTGAAAGATTATGACGACACACAATGGGCAGTAATAAAAACAGGACTCAATTGGGAACTTCAAGGTTATGATGGATACAATGGCTATGGGTGGTATCGTATAAAAACACTTTTTCCTTCTAGCTTAAAAACAAACTCGTATTGGAAAGATAGCCTTAGGATAAACCTAGGTAAAATTGACGACTGCGATGAAGTGTATTTGAATGGAATTTTAATAAGCAAATCTGGTAGTTTTCCAACTGACAAAGATGGTTATGTAACCACTTGGAATGCTACGCAAGAAATACATTTAGCTACAAATAACGCATTAATAAAGTGGGATGCAGAAAATACAATTGCCATAAAAGTATACGACGGAAATGGCGGTGGTGGTATGTTTGGCAATGAAGCTTATATAAATATATTGGATTTAATTGATGGTATACAAACTTCCACAAGTATCCATAAAGAAAACAGTATTTTGTTTACAATCAAAAATATTTTTGATAAGCCTATTGCAGGCAGGTACAAAATAACTAATGGAGATGAATCAAAAAAGATAGAGCTATTTACGCTCAAAAAAAATGAGCAAAAAGAAATAGAATACACATATAAAGCTAGTAACTTTTCTCAAAAATTAATAGGACAGTATATTGAATACAATACAAATAAATCTAAAGCTGAAATTGTATACACTCCTTATATACTTACCCCAAAACCAAGTAGCAAACTTAAAATACATACCCCGCTAGAATATGGTGCTAGTGCTAATAAAAGTTTTTTGTATAAAGTACCTGCTTCTGGCAATGGCCCAATTAACTACAGCATAAAAGGCATGCCTCAGGGTTTGCTTATAAACAAATCATCAGGTATTATAAGTGGTACCATTATTACAGAAGGAATTTATAATACTGTAATAACAATAAAAAATAAATCAGAAAATATATCTAAACCATTTATAATAAAAGTTGGTGAAGGAATTGCACTTACCCCACCTATGGGCTGGAACAGTTGGAACTGCTGGGGCACAAGTGTTAGCCAAGCTAAAGTAAGGGCATCTGCAAAGGCTATGATAGAAAATGGTTTAATAAACTACGGTTGGAATTACATTAATATTGATGATGGCTGGGAGGCAAAGCAAAGAAACGCTAATGGAGAAATTACAAGTAATGAAAAATTTCCTAATATGAAAGGTTTAGGAAATTGGCTTCATGAAAATGGTTTAAAGTTTGGTATTTATTCTTCCCCTGGGCCTTTAACTTGTGGTGGATATTTAGGAAGTCATACACATGAATTGCAAGATGCTATAACCTATAATAGTTGGGGGATAGATTATTTAAAATATGATTGGTGTAGCTACGATTATATACATGCTGGGAAAGACACATCGATAGAATCGTACAAAAAGCCATACCTACTTATGAACGAGGCTTTGCAACAACAACCAAGAGATATTGTATACAGTTTATGTCAATATGGTATGAAAGAGGTATGGAAATGGGGCGCCTCCGTTGGAGGAAATGTATGGCGCACCACAGGCGATATAGAAGATAGCTGGGAAAGTTTAAAAGGTATTGGTTTTAGCCAAACAAAACAACAAGCATATGCAAAACCTGGAGGATGGAACGATGTAGATATGATGATTATCGGACAATTAGGATGGGGAGAAAACCTACGCCCAAGTAGGCTTACGCCAGATGAGCAATATACACATGTGAGCCTTTGGTGTTTACTAAATAACCCCTTACTAATAGGTTGCGACATGAGTAAGCTAGATAAGTTTACACTAAACCTATTAACGAATGAAGAAGTAATTGGTATAGATCAAAATACATACGCTGAACCTGCAAAGCAGATTATAAAAACCAATGAATATGAAGTATGGGTAAAAAAAATGGGTTTAGATAAATACGCCGTTGGTATATTTAATTTTGAAGAAGAAACCAAAACGATTTCAATTGACTGGACAACTTTAGGCATGCTCAATATTCAAATTGTAAGAGATGTTTGGCGCCAACTGGAGGAAGGTGAATTTAGTAAATCTTATAATACTACAGTAGGTAGGCATGGTGTAAAACTAATATTATGTAGTGCTAAGTAGTATATTTAAAGCATATTATAATTAATATATTTAAAATTTTTAATACCAATAAAAAAGTTTAAATATTTAATACAATTAGTAGATATGTCTTTGTTTTCCCTATCTTTGGTTATTCCCAATTCCATATTGTAATTTATATCTCCTAAAACCAGTTAGGTGATTAATTTATTTTATGCAACAAACTACGCTTAGTTAAAGACTTTGCTCTTTTGTAATTAATCAGATTTTATGAGTAGCCTACCAAAATGAATTTTAACTAGTAGGATTTTTATGAAAAGTAATCAGGTAGCTAATTTTGTTTTAAGGTTGTTTGTTTTTTCTACAACTATTCTTTACTGCGGAATCGTAAAAGCTCAAAACTGTACCGTTAATGCGGGTATCGATGGGGAGAGATGTATACAGTACAGTTCAGGGTTTCTGTCAAATTCTTTACAATTGAATGGGAACTCAGCAGGAAATATTAGTAGTACCCCTAACCTTCTTTGGGAAATAATATCTGCACCTTCAGGTTCAAATATTACACTAAGCACTCCAAACAATAATTCAACTTACGTTAATGGAAATGCAGTAGATGCCCCAAGTGGTATTTATATTTTTAGGCTAGGTATGAATTGTTTATCTGGCGAACGTGTTTATGATAGCGTTAGCTATACCATTAACAATATAGCCGATTTTGATTTATATGCAGATAAGCAATTGAACCCCTGTGCTAATGTACAAACTTTTGTAAATTTAGTAGGAAGACCACTAAAAGCAGGTGAAGTACTAAGGCTAAATGGTAGAGGCATTGAATTAACTAGTAGTAATTTTAATGCATTACTATACACTGATATTTATGGTCCTACGGCAGACTCTGTTAGATTTACTATTACAAATAAAAATTACAACACTTGTACATTCGAATATTATCCATTGTTTAACTACAAAATTAGTAGCGGTCAGTATTGTATTTCCTTCACTAAAGATGCTATCATAAATGGAATATATTCTCCTTTAGGCAACTCAAAAGTAGCCGTAAGAAAGACTGGAGCTAGAAATATAGATACAATAGCTTGCATAAATATTGGCAGTACTTTTTTATCTTATGCCAATAATATTTGTTTGGTAGGCGGAAGAAATAATATGACTGAGTATAGCGGTAATTTTACTACTAGAACTTTATCTGGATCTGGTATTATTTCTGCTACAATTTTAGGCGCAACTTCAATTTATAATATCATTCAAAACCAGTGGGATACTGTTACAGCAAATACATGGCATATTTACGAACTTAATTATAATTCCAACGGCTGTTATGCTTCTTTTAAAGATACTGTGAAAGTGTTTTTTAAATCGTTCTCTCCTTCGCCAACTAATTTTACATTTAACAGTGGTATATCGTATTGTTTAGAGCCATCAGCTTTTCCCTTAACTAGCTTTAAGTTTCCGTTAGTTACAACTGGCATTGTACCTCCCAATTATACATTTAACAGTACAATTATTGCACCAAGTGGGGCTTCTTTTTCTATCACTAATTCAACAAGTAAGGATAGCCTAGAAATAGTTGGTTCGAACATTATTGCGGGCAATTATACTATTAAAACTTTTATTACAGATACAATAACATTATGCTCTAAGCCAATAACCTCCTACTTTACTATTTCAAAAAAAGCAATTTTACCTGCATTGAGAGACACAGCTATTTGTCCTGCAAGTCTCATTGGTAGTACTTTTACAATACCGTACAAAGCTGCTTCATTTGGGTTGCCAAATCTTCAATACACAGCTTACTCAATTACTGGTATTAATATCAATTACCTTTATCCTACAATACTTAATGATAGTACAATTAGTGTTCAGGTTAATACCACAATTCCTGGCAATTATGATGTTGTTGTTTTACCATTTAATAATGGCTGCAGTGATGGACGAAGAGATACTTTTCGTGTAAGCTTGATATCTAGTGGGTATGTTTCTAATGCGGGTACAGATCAAATGTTGCTTTGTAATGTAAATTCTACGAGCCTAGCTGGCTCTCTTCCATCTAGCACCGGTGGAAACGCAGGTTTTTGGAAATTTCTTCCAGCAATTTCATCAAATGTTGGTAACCCAGTTGTAATCGGAGATTCGACAAATAGAAATACGCTAGTCTCAGGCTTTTCAAATTTATCAAGCTACTACTTTAGTTGGAATGTAACTGGTGGCAATAGTAATACCTATTGTGCACTAAAACCAGATACTGTTTTAATTATATTTTCAGGTGTACCTCCTTCCATTCCTCAATCTGCTCAACCCGATTATTCGGGCTGCTTAGCTGCAAACGGTATTTACGAACTTCGCTCTAATGCAATTACACCTACATTTAATGTGCAATGGAATAAGATAAGCGGCGTAGGAGGTAATATTGTAAACCCCAATAATCAAAATACAAATATTAGTGGTTTATCTATTGGTAATTATGTGTACGAATTGGTTGTGACCAACGCTTGTGGTATTTTTAAAGATACCGTACACTTGAATTTTGGTTGTGCACTACCCGTAAAATTAATTAGCTTCCATGGCTATAAAAATAGTGTTGGTAACGACATATTATCTTGGGATATTTCTGAAGAAATAAATATGAAACACTATGAATTGGAATTAAGTGCTGACGCAAATAAATTTACAACGCTCGGCATAGTTTCTGTTAGCAATAACACAGCCACTAATAAAAAATATGACTATACAAATAGTAGCATTTTTCACCCAATTAATTTTTACAGATTAAAAATGGTAGATATTGATGGTAGTTATTCATACAGTAATATTATAAAAATTAGAAGTGTAAAAATGGATAATGCAGAAATAGAAATAAGTCCAAATCCTGCTCAGTCTAATTTATTAGTACATATAACATCTTTAGAAACTAAAGCTTCAACAATAGAAATTATAGATTGCCTCGGACAAGTAACACTAAAGAAGCATCTTAAATTGTATAAAGGAGTAAACAATACGGCTATTGATGTAAGTACATTAAAAAGAGGAGTATATTTTATTCGTGAAAATAACAGTACAAAAAAATTAATTTTGCAATAAAAATTATAAGACAATTATGTCATCGGGATTTTCAATAATAATTTGTGCCTTACCTTTATAGTCTTCAACTATACCTTTTACACAAATATTTTTATTCTTGTAAAGCTCCTCTACAGGGGTTGTAAAGTTTTTGTAACTCTTTGCAAAAATTACTATGGTAAGCGGAGTATTAGGATATTTGCCCCCAATACTTATTTGAGTAATATTAGCTAAAGTTTTAATACCAAAAACGGCTGCACATACTGTTACTTTTTTACCAATATTATTTTTTGCCTCGGTTACATCAATACCGTTTTTGTATTTACTTACTATTGCTTTAAAATCCACATTTGGGGCTGTAGATGCAAATAGTCTATTGAGCACTTCAGCAAGCCTAAGACCAGCTAATAATAATTGTTTTTGTACTACCAGCTTATTTTTTTGAAGATATGTGTTGCTTAGCATAAAACCAGAAAAATCGTATACTCCATCCAATAAGCTTCTACTTTCTAGCATCCATTTTAAAAAATCAATTTCTTTCTTATAATCCAGTAGACTTTTTTTATAAATATCCAAGCAATCTTTATCCGTAATTTTTGCCAATGCAATTATATCTTCATCCCAAAAACGATGAAGGTTGTGTGTTTTTATATTGTCAAATTGTACTATAACTTTATTACCTCCAAGGTCTTCGTCATATCCAGTGTGAAGCGGCATATGCAAGTCGCCCATTAAATGCATAAGTATACATAAATCTGTTTTTATTTGATTTGAGCAGAGTATATTTTTGTGGCTTAATTCGTTGTAGGTAATAATTAATCTGTTTACAATATTATCACTGTTATTAGGCTCATATGTCTTTCCTTTTTCATAATCTAAATAATGCCAACTTCGCATAAAATCATAGTCTGTATTAGATTTTACAATATCCATCCAATTTGCTGCGGTATCTACAGACATAGTACCAAGTGCAGCCAATACATTTTTTCGCACATCATCAGTTACAAATTGCATAGCCAGCCTACCCACAATTGCATGCCCCTCTGCCCCCCAAGCAAATGTTTTTTTACTAGGCAAAAATAAAATCAAAACAAGCGCACTTATATAAAATTTTTCTTGAAATATATTTTTAAGCATAAAGGGTGGAATATGAAAATGCGAAGCTATTGATTTTTTTGTAGGCGGATATTATTGAAATGTTATTATAAGAGCAGTAATAAAAAATTACCCATTACTAAAAACACAAATTAGAGTCAGCATACATATTAAAATATTGCAGATCTAACATTTATGGATATATAATTTTTTCACTTGAAAAAATACAGCTGTTAAAAATTAAATTGTATTGCCCATAAAAAGCATTTCTTCTAAATAATAAATACTTGCAAATAAAAGCAGTAAATTATTACCCTGCATTTCCATTGTACCCTGCACTACAGCTACATTATTTGCATCATTCTTTTTTCTATTTTCTGTATAGGTTATAAACAACTGCTCCTCACTATTCATTATCATCAAATTCTTGCTTTTGGCATTATGCCCAATTGACACTTGACTACAATTGTATGCATTGTCCTCAAGCACAATTAGTCCACAATTTGTTATGCCTTTTTCTTTTACAACATTAGGTTGGTAATACCCAACTGTATTATTATCCATTTCATTTACAAATACTTTTTTGTTGTTTATGGGTAAATGTGAAATAGAATACATTTCTAGTTCTTCGCTATAAAAATTAAAATAATCCTTTTGCGGAGTAATAAAATATTGACCAATTTCTGAATGACTATCGTTAACTATATAACACTCATTTGTTACGTAGTTTCCATATTGGGCTTTTGCGGTGGGTTTTATTATTTTCGAAAAAGTGTAGGTCATTCTTTGCAAAGTAATAAAAAAAGTAAAGCATACGTTTTATGAGTATATGGCAGGTGCATTTATAATTAGCTACGCAGCGTGGCTGCAAAAAAGCCAGCATAACCTGTAAGACTGCCACTCTTCCATTTATCTATTTTAAGTCAGTACTTTTATTTTTTAAATCAAAACAGCCGCCATCCCAACCGGCGACAAA